>NZ_JBVJYH010000018.1:0-216843 GCF_055600785.1 Streptomyces sp. NPDC038200 | reverse complement strand
TGTGGCGGGTGTCATCAAGATGGTGATGGCGATGCGCAACGGGGTGCTGCCGAGGACGCTGCACGTGGACCGGCCGTCCACGAAGGTCGACTGGGGGGCCGGGAAGGTGCGGCTGCTGACCGAGCGGCGGGAGTGGCCGCGGCAGGGCCGTCCGCGCCGGGCCGGGGTGTCCTCCTTCGGTATCAGCGGCACCAACGCCCACACCGTCATCGAAGAGGCGCCCCCGGAGGACCGGCCGGACACCGAACCGGATGCCCCGGCCGTCGTGTGGCCCCTGTCCGCCCGCTCCGCCCAGGCCCTGCCCGCGCAGGCCGAACGTCTGTACACGTACCTGGCGGACCGGCCCGAGCTGCCCCCCGCGGCCGTCGCCCGTGCTCTCGGCACCCGGCGCACCGCGTTCGACCACCGGGCGGCGGTCACCGGTACGGACCGCGACCGGCTGCTGGCCGCTCTGCACGCCCTCGCCACCGGCGCGCCCGCCCCCGAGGCCGCCACCGGCAGGGCCCGGACCGGGACCCGTACGGCGTTCCTGTTCACCGGCCAGGGCGCCCAGCGCCTGGGCATGGGCCTCGAACTGCGCGCCCACTACCCGGTGTTCGCCGACGCCTTCGACGCGATCGACGCCCGTCTCGGTCTGGACCTGGCCGGAGTGCTGGCGGGCGACGACGCCGACGCGGTCCACCGCACCCAGTACGCCCAGACGGCGCTGTTCGCCTTCGAGGTGGCCCTCTTCCGGCTCGTGGAGTCCTTCGGCCTACGGCCGGACCTCCTGGCCGGGCACTCCGTCGGGGAACTCGCCGCCGCCCATGTCGCGGGCGTCCTCGATCTGGACGACGCCTGCGCCCTGGTCGCCGCCCGCGGCCGGCTCATGCAGGCGCTGCCGGAAGGCGGCGCGATGGTCGCCGTACAGGCCACCGAGGACGAGGTACGGCCGCTGCTGGACGACCGCGTCGGCCTCGCCGCGGTCAACGGCCCCAGCTCCGTGGTCCTTTCGGGCGAGGAGCGGGCGGTGCTCGCCGCCACCGCAGGCTTCGCGAAGACCAGGCGGCTCGCCGTCTCGCACGCCTTCCACTCCCCGCTGATGGACGGCATGCTCGACGAATTCCGTGCCGTGGCCGAGAAGCTGACGTTCCACCCCCCGCGCGTCCCGCTGGTGTCCACCCTCACCGGCCGCCCCGCCGAGGGTGAGCACCTGTGCGACCCGGGCTACTGGGTGCGGCACGTGCGGGAGACGGTCCGGTTCGCCGACGCCGTCGCCGCCCTCACGGCCTCGGGCGCCGGACGATTCGTGGAACTCGGCCCCGACGCCGTGCTGACCGGCCTCGCCCGCGAGTGCCCGGAAGCCGACGGTGCCGTCCTCGTCGCCCTCGGCCGACGCCACGGCAGCGAGCCCGCCGCCCTCGTGTCCGGCCTCGCCCGCCTGTACACCGACGGCCTCGCCCCCGACTGGGCGGCACTGTTCCCCGGTACGGCCCGTGCCGAACTGCCCACCTACGCCTTCCGGCGCCGGCGGTACTGGATCGACGCGGACGTACCCCTCACCGCGGGCCCCCTGGGCGAACCCTCGGCGCCTGCCGCCGCCACCGGTCCCGTGGACGCCGAGCCGCTGCGGCAGCGGCTGGCCGATGCCCCGCCGGCCGAGCAGGAGGCACTGCTGACCGACGTGGTCCGGGCCCAGGCCGCAGCGATCCTCGGCCATCCGGGACCGGAGGCCGTCGAACCCGACGCCGTGTTCCTGGAGATCGGCATGGACTCCGTCTCCGCGGCCGAACTCCGCACCTCCCTCGGCGCCGCCCTGGGCGTCCCCCTGCCGGCCGGTGCCGTCTTCGACCATCGCACCCCGGCCGCCCTCGCCGCCGCGCTGCGCGGGCACCTGACCGGCGGCGCGCCGGACCCGGAAAGCGCCGGTGACTCGGAGTCGGTCAGCGCACTGGTGCGGCGCGCGGCGGCCGACGGACGGATGGCACAGGCCATCGAACTGCTGCGCACCGTCGCCGAGATCCTCCCCGGCTTCTCCTCCCTGACCGAACTCGGCGACGTCCCCGATCCCGTGCGGCTGTCCACCGGCGACGCCGCCCCGCGGCTCGTCTGCCTGCCGTCGCCGATGGCACTCGGCGGCGCGCACCAGTACGCCCGGTTCGCCCGGCACTTCACGGGCCACCGGGACGTCCTGGTGCCCGCGGTGCCCGGCTTCGGACCCGGCGAGGCGCTGCCGCGCTCCGTGGACGCCGTGCTGGAGGTGCTGGTCGAGGGCATCCGCCGCGCCTGCCCGGACGAGCGGCCGTACGTGCTCGTCGGCTACTCCTCCGGCGGCCAGTTCGCCCACGCCGCCGCCGAGATCATGGAGAAGGCCGGACAGCCGGCCGAGGGTGTGGTGCTGCTGGACACCTATCTGCCCGGGGACGACGGAAAGGACGACCTGTGGCGGCAGATGTTCGACGGGATGCTGGACCGTGAGTCCGCCCTGGGCGGCTTCGGGACCGCCCGTCTGGCCGCGATGAGCCGCTACAGCGACCTGATCCAGCACTGTCTGCCGGGCGCCCTCACGGCACCCGTGCTGTTCGTGCGGCCCGAGGAGTCCTTCGCCATCGGGACCGGTGCCGACGACTGGCGGGCGACCTGGCCCGGCGAGCACGAACCGGTGGACGTGCCGGGCACGCACTTCACGATTCTGGAGGAGTGCGCGCAGGCCACCGCGGCGGCGGTCGACGCGTGGCTCGACGACCTGCCGGCCGGCCGGCGCGAAGAAGCCGAATAGATACGACGGCATCGGGAAACCGGAGTTGTTCCACGGTGGCACGGCCGAGGCCGAACGGGCCGCGGGGCGCGGTGGTCGAAAGGCCGACCGCGCCCCGCGGCTTCCTCACTTTCCGGCCTCATGAAAATGCGCCAGCCATGCGTCGATATCGCAGCGGATACTGTCCGGATCCACGCCCAATTGCAGGGCGATTTCATCCGCTGCCAATTCCGGTTGCCAGCCGCTCCGCTGCAGCGCCAGCCACATCGTCGTGCCACGCGGGCCGCACCGATGCCGCTTCCCCGTGCGCCGGGAGAACAGCTCCAGATATCCGTCGGGCCGGACCTGAGCGGTCAGTTCGTGGTCAGGCCTCCTGGCCATGGGACTTCCCATCTTTCGAGGATTGATCCGACGGTTCCGACGTTACCCGCAGTCCCGCCGGACGGCACGGGTGCTAACCGAACTTTCCGACGGGGAGTCAGGTATTCGGACAGAGGTGGGAAGAGATATCCGGGCGGGGGAAGTTTTCTCGCCCTTGACAGCACGACCACGGAGTTCGCGGGCCATCTGTCGAAACCTGCCGTGCCGAGGTAGAGAAACCTCTACCTCGAACCGGCCGGAGAATGCCAATGTGCCGCGAGCCCGTCGTTCCTAATGTGGTCACCAGACACCGCGTGAGAAGCGCGTCATCTCATAGGGGAGCCCCCAGTGCACACTTCACAGGACCTCCGCCGGGCGGAGGCGGTACGGCTGGACGCCGTGTCGAAGACCTATGGCCGGGGAGACAGCCAGGTGGCTGCGCTCCGAGGGCTCACCATGAGCTTCGCCGACGCCACCTTCACCGCCGTGATGGGCCCGTCCGGATCGGGCAAGAGCACCTTCCTGCACTGCGCGGCGGGACTGGTCCAGCCCACCTCCGGCACGGTCACCGTCGGCGGCACCGACCTCGCGGGCCTCGACGACACCCGGCTCACCAAGCTGCGCCGCGACCGGATCGGCTTCATCTTCCAGTCCTTCAACCTGCTGCCCGCGCTGACCGTCATGCAGAACATCACGCTCCCCCTGCAACTGGCCGGACAGCGGCCCGACAAGAGCCTCATCCGCAACGTCGTGCAGCGCGTGGGCCTGGCCGAGCGACTCGGCCACCTGCCGTCCCAGCTGTCCGGCGGCCAGCAGCAGCGCGTCGCCATCGCCCGCGCCCTGGTGACCCGGCCCGCCGTGGTCTTCGCCGACGAGCCCACCGGCGCCCTCGACACCCGCACCGCCGCGTCCGTGCTCGCCCTGCTGCGCGAGTCCGTCGACACCGCGGGCCAGACACTGGTCATGGTCACCCACGACCCGGTCGCCGCCTCCTACGCCGACCGCGTCGTCTTCCTCGCCGACGGCGCCTTCGCCGGCGAACTGCCCCGGCCCACCGCCGACGCGGTCGCCGCCCGGATGACCAGGCTCGGCGCCTGGGAGGACGACACCCACCGGCAGGGCATGCCGCAGCACTCGGGAGGTCGGCACTGATGTGGCGCCTGGCACTGCGCACCCTGAAGTTCCGCAGGACGAGTTTCGTCGCGACCTTCCTCGCCATGTTCCTCGGCGCCGCGATCGTCATCGGCTGCGGCGGCCTGATGGAGACGGGCGTCCGCATGGCGGCCGACCCGCAGCGCCTGCAGGGCGCCCCGGTCGTCGTCACCGGTGAACAGACCTACAGGTCCGTCGCCCTGACGGAACGACACCGCATCGACGCCGGCCTCGTCCGCAAGGTCGCCGAGACCGACGGCGTACGCACGGCCGTCGGCGACGTGTCGGTGCCGGCCACCGTCCTCAAGGACGGCGAGCCGGTGACCGGCAAGGCCGACTCGTTCGGCCACGGCTGGGCCGCCGCCCGGCTCACCCCCTATACCCTCGCCGCCGGTACCTCCCCCGTCGCCGGCGGCGAGGCCGTTCTCGACGCGGACCTCGCCGAGCGCGTCGGCGCCCGCCCGGGCTCCTCGGTCGACATCGTCGTCCAGGGCACCACCCGGCGGTTCCGGGTCACCGGCATCGCCGAGCAGCACGGTGACCGCAATCCCGACGCCGCGGTGTTCTTCACGGACGACGAGGCGCGTGCCCTCGCCGGCGGCCGCATCGACTCCATCGGCGTCCTGCCCGCACGAGGCACCGACGTCGCCACCGTCGCGGACGCGGTGCGCGCCGCCGTCGGCGACCGCGCCGAGGTGCTCACCGGTGAGCGCCGGGGGCTGGCCGAACTGCCCGGCACCCTCTCCAGCCGGCGTACGGTCGTCATCCTGGCGGCGGTCTTCGGCTCGTCGGTCGTCCTGATCGTCATGTTCGGCGTCGCCTCCACCCTGGGCCTCTCCCTCCAGCAGCGCGCCCGCGAGATGGCCCTGCTGCGTGCCGTCGGCTCCACCCCCCAGCAGCTGCGCCGCATGATCCTCACCGAGACGGCCGTGCTGTCGGCGGGATCCGTACTGCTCGCCCTGCTGCCCGGATACGCCATCGGCCGGCTGCTGTTCGGGGTGCTCACCGCCAGCGGGGTGGTGTCGTCGTCGATCGTCTACCACGCCGGCTGGATCCCGATGGCCGTCGGAGCGGTCGTCACCGTGCTCGCCGCGGCCGGCGCCACCCGCTTCGCCGGACGGCGGGCCGCCCGCACCGAACCGGTCGCCGCTCTCGCCGAAGCCACCGCGGGCACCCGCTGGTTCAGCGTGCCCCGGCTGCTCCTGGCGCTGTTCTTCCTCGCCAACGGCATCGGCCTGGCGATCGCCACCGCCACCGTGATGGACGACGGCCCCACCCTCGCCAGCACCGCCGGGCCCGCCTCCGTGCTGTTCTGCATCGGTCTCGCCCTGCTCGCCCCCGGCATCACCAAGGCCATGGTGGTGCTGCTGCGGCTGCCGGTGCGCGCCGTGTCCGGACTCGCCGGCCGGCTCGCGCTGCGCAACGCCGCCACCGCCAGCGTCCGCATGGCGGGCGCCGTCGCCCCGATCGTCCTGCTCATCGGCATCGCCACCGGCACCCTGTACATGCAGTCCACCGAGGACCACGTCTCCCGCAGTTCCTACGACCGGAACATCCTCGCCGACTACGTCCTCGACTCCACGACGGGCGGCTTCGCCCCCGGCGTCGTCGACCAGGTGCGCGCGACGCCCGGTGTGGCCGCGGCCTCGGAGTTCGTCACCAGCCGCGGCTTCGTGGACCGGCCGGACGGCCCGGCCGACGCCGATCTGCGGGGTGTCTCCGCCGACGGCGTGCGGCAGAGCCTGGACCTGCCCCTCGTCTCCGGCTCCCTCACCGACCTGCGCGGCGACACCGTGGCCCTCTCCGACAAGAAGGCCCGGGAGTACGGGGTGAAGGTCGGCGACCGGCTGCCGATGCACCTCGGCGACGGCACCGCCGTCCGTCCCACCGTCGTGGCCCTCTACACCGACAACCCCAAGCAGCAGTACCTGACGCTGCCCGCAGCGGCCCTCGCCCCGCACACCGGTGACGGGCTGCCGCACCAGATCCTGGTCCGCGCCGCGCCCGGCGGTGGCGCCGGGGTCCACGACCGCCTGGCCGCACTGGCCGCCCGGGTGCCCGGCACCGAACTGGACGACAGCTCCTCGCTGGCCGGCCGGAACAACCAGATCCAGCAGATCCTGGTGTCCGCGAACTACACCATCGTCGCCATGATCGTGGGCTATGCCGCGATCACCGTCGTCAACACCCTGGTGTCGGTCACCCGGAAACGGCGCGCGGAGTTCGGCCTCCAGCGGCTCACCGGCGCGACCCGCGCCCAGGTGCTCGCCATGCTGACCGTCGAAGGCGTGCTGATCGGAGTCGTCGCCACCGTCCTCGGCACGATCGCCTCGGCGACGACCATCGTCCCCTACAGCCTCGTCAAGAGCGACTCGTACCTGCCCTCCGGCTCCATCGGCATCTACCTCGCGATTGTCGGCGGGTCGCTGCTGCTGGTGTTCGGTGCCACGCTGCTGCCCTCCTGGCGCGGCATGCGCAGCCCCGCCGTCGACACGGTGAAGGCCGCGTGAGCCTCCCCCCGGCCGGGCCGTCCCCGCTTCCCCCGGGCGGGGACGGCCCTTCCACGACCGGCGGCCGGGGATGGGAGCATGAGGACATGAAGCCTGTGCCGGTCACGTGGCGCGGCCGAGCCGGCCGCGCCGCCCTGGACACCCTGCTCGGCGTGGCCGTCGCCACCGGAGCCCTGCTGTCGATCGTCCTGTTCGTCACCACCGCCTACTTCATCATCCTGTGCCTCATCGGCATCGGCTTTCTCGCACTGCCCTATCTGACCCGGGCGGTGCGGTGGCTGTGCGACCTCAACCGGCGCGCGGCCGCGCGCTCCGGCGTCCCGGTCGAGCGGCCCTACCGGCCCGAACCGGAGGAGATCGAGAAGGACATCGTCGGCTGGATGCGCCGCTGCAAGTGGATCCTCGCCGACCCCGCGACCTGGCGGGACCTGCTCTGGCTCCTCCTCAACTGCGTGGTGGGACTGGTGGGTTTCACGCCGGCCGCCCTGCTCTACTACGCGGGGGAGGGGCTCTTCCTGGCCTGCGGCCTGTGGCGGCCCCTCGCCGAGGGCGGACAGGGCCGCTGGTACGCGTTCGTCACGGTCGACAGCTGGCCGGCCGCGCTGGCCGCGGCCCTGCTGGCCCTGGTGGTGCTCACCGGCTGGCTGTTCCTCGGCCCGCTGGTGCTCAAGGGGTACGCCTACTTCGTCCGCTTCCTGCTCGGCCCCACCCGCCGGTCCCAACTGGCCTCCCGCGTGCAGCAACTGTCCGAGACCCGCTCCGGCGCCCTCGACATCCAGGCGGCCGAACTGCGCCGCATCGAACGCGACCTGCACGACGGCGCACAGGCCCGGCTCGTCAGCCTCGGCCTCCAGCTCGGCGCCGTCGACCGCAAGATGAGCCAGGACCCCGAGGAGGCGCGGCGGCTGCTCAGGCAGGCCCGTACCTCGTCCGTGCAGGCCCTGCGCGAACTGCGCGACCTGGTCCACGGCATCCACCCCCCGGTCCTCGCGGAGCGCGGCCTGGCCGACGGCCTGCGTGCCCTGGGCCTGGCCAGCCCCTTGCAGGTCACCGTGGTCGTCGACCTCCCCGACAGGCTGCCCGACCCGGTCGAGTCCGCCGTCTACTTCGCCGTGTCGGAGCTGCTCGCCAACGCCCTCAAGCACGCCGACGCCCAGCACGTGGAGGTCGTCGCCTGGTGCGAGGACGGCACCCTGCACGCCCGCGTCACCGACGACGGCCACGGTGGCGCGGACGTGTCGGCCGGGAGCGGTCTGGAGGGCATCCGGCGGCGGCTGGCATCCTTTGACGGGGTCCTGGAGATCTACAGCCCTCCGGGTGGTCCGACCGTGATGAACATGGAGCTGCCGTGCGCGTTGTCCTCGCCGAAGACCTCTTCCTCCTGAGGCAGGGGATCATCCAACTGCTGGAGGCGTACGGATGCGAGGTGGCCGCCGCCGTCGACAACGGCACGGACCTCGCCGCGGCCCTCGCCGAACACCGGCCGGACGTCGCCATCGTGGACGTACGGCTGCCGCCCACCTTCACCACCGAGGGCCTCCAGGCCGCCCTGCGCGCCCGCCGCGAGCAGCCCGGCCTGCCGATCCTCGTCCTCTCCCAGCACGTCGAGCAGATGTACGCCCGCGAACTGCTGGCCGACGGCACCGGAGGGATCGGCTATCTGCTCAAGGACAGCGTGCTGGACGACGAGCAGTTCATCGACGCCGTACGCCGGGTCGCGGCCGGCGGCACCGCGATGGACCCCGCCGTGGTCGCCCAGTTGATGACCAGTCACTCCCGGGACGAGCCGCTGGCCGCGCTCACCGGGCGCGAACGGGAGGTGCTGGAGCTGATGGCCGAGGGCTGCTCGAACACGGCGATCGCCCAGCGGCTCACCGTCACCGAGGGCGCCGCCGCCAAGCACATCTCCAACATCTTCACGAAGCTGATGCTGCCTCCGTCGAGCGACAGCAACCGCCGGGTGCTCGCGGTGCTGGCGTATCTCAACGCCTGAGCAGGGGGTGGGGCGGCTAGGGGTGGCCGCCAGCATCCGGGCGCGTGAGACTGCTGGGGCCCGCCCGCGCCCCGCGACGCATGCCCGCCAGGAAGGGACCGCCCGCCCCCATGACGACGCTCACCGAGCAGGACCGTCTCTGGATCCGCCGTTACCACCCCCGTCCGGACGCGGCGGCCAGGCTGGTGTGCCTGCCGCACGCGGGCGGCTCCGCGCCCTTCTACCGTCCGGTGTCGGCGGGCATGCCCGCTTCCGTGGATGTGCTCGCCGTGCAGTACCCGGGACGCCAGGACCGCCGCGACGAGCCGTGCGTGACCAGCATCGAGGAACTGGCCGACCGGGTCACCTCCGTACTGCTGCCGTGGACGGACCGGCCCCTGCTCGTCTTCGGGCACAGCATGGGCGCCACCCTCGGCTTCGAGGTCGCCCGCCGGCTGGAGCGCGACCACGGTGTCGTCCTGCGCGCACTGTTCGTCTCCGCCCGCCGGGCCCCCTCCTGCCCGCGCGACGAAACCGTCCACCTGCGCGACGACGACGGACTCGTCGAGGAGGTGCGGAGGCTGAGCGGGACGGACGCGGCGATCCTGGACGACGACGAGCTGATCCGCATGGCCCTGCCCGCGATCCGCGCCGACTACCGGGCCGCCGAGACCTACGTCTGCGCACCGGGCCCGAACCTGCGCTGCCCCGTCGTCAGCCTGGTCGGCGACGACGACCCCAAGGTCACCGTGGACGAGGCACGCGCCTGGTCGCGCCACACGGACGCCTCGTGCGAGCTCCACGTCTTCCGGGGCGGCCACTTCTACCTGACGGACCACCAGAAGGACGTCCTGGCACTGCTGGCCGGGCACGCCCCGGCGCGGTAGGGGGCCCTAGGGGCTCGATGCCCCGGCACCGCCTGCCTAGGCTGCCGAGTGCTTCCCCGCCCCGCCCCCCGGAAAGCAGGCGCTTCGGTATGACGTCGGTCCTCATCACCGGTTGCAGCAGCGGCATCGGCCTGGAGACGGCGCTCGCCTTCGCCCGGCGCGGAGACCGCGTGCACGCCTGCGTACGCAACCCGGCCGGCGCGGAGGAACTGCTGCGGCGCGCCCGCGCCGAGGACCTCACCCTCGACGTGCCCCGGCTGGACGTCACCGACGACGCCTCCGTCACCGCCGCCGTCACCTCGGTGCAGGACCTGCACGGACCGATCGACGTCCTGGTCAACAACGCCGGGGTCGACCACACCGGTCCCGCCGAGACCATGCCTCTCGACCGGGCGCGCACCCTGCTGGAGACCAACTTCTGGGGCCCCCTGCGCATGGCCCGCGCGGTACTGCCCGGGATGCGCGCTCGCGGCGGCGGCGTCGTCGTCAACGTCTCCTCCCTCGCGGGCCGGACGTTCGCCGTGCCGCACGGCGGCTTCTACGCGGCGAGCAAGGCCGCCCTCGGCGCGCTCAGCGAGGCCCTGTACGCGGAGGTCCAGCCGTTCGGCATCCGGGTGGTGTGCCTCGAACCGGGCAGCTTCGCCTCCGCCGTCCGGCGCGGTTCCGTCCGGGCCGAGGCCGCCGGGCCGCCGTCGGAGACCGGCCCGTACACCGCGGACCACGCCTGGCTGGCACGGTTCCTCGCCCGGGTGGCGGAGGGTGCCGCCGACTGCGGCGAGGCGGCCGCGGCGGTCGTCGCCGCCGTCGACGACCGGGACACCCCCCTGCACACGGTGGTCGGCAAGGACGCGGAAGCGGCCCTGGAGTTCCTGGCGGGCGTCTCCTACGAGCAGTGGCTGCCCCGCTTCCTGGAGCAGGCCGAGTCCATGGCGGGCCCGCGTCCCGCCCTTCCCGCCTGACCGCCTGCGGGCCTCCGCCGGCCTATTCCGGCTGGCTGACGACGCCCTTGCAGGCCGGAGTGTTGTCGTTGACGCCCGGCTTGGCCGCTGCCTTGACGGTGGTGAAGTTGGCCAGGTAGGCATCGTGCGCGGCCGAGTCGTCGACCTTGAGCAGCGCTTCGTCGTTCTCCCGGAGCGCCGGACCGCTGTAGTTGTGGCTGCCCGTCCAGAGGACCTTGTTCACCGCGCCGTCGTACTTGCCGTCGATCAGCAGGTACTTGCTGTGCACGATGCGGGCGGCGGTGGCGGGGTCGTTGTCGTGGTCGTCGTAGTAGCAGACGGGCGAGAAGCCCGAGACCGAGTGCAGCGTCTCCCAGGTGCCGGCCGATCCGCTGCTGTCCTTGCTGTCCGTGGAGGTGTACACGAGTTCGACCGAGCATCCGGCCTTCTTCAGCTCGATCAGCTTGTCGGCCACACCCTGCCGGGTGAACTTGAACATGGCGACCCTGACCTTGGTGTGCTTGGTCGCGCCGTCCTGGGTGTAGGTGCAGGTGACGTTGTCGAGGGTGTTCCAGATGGTGTCGGTGGTGTTGCCGGTGCCCGGGTAGTACGGGAAGAAGTAGGCCTTGTACGGGCTCCAGGCGCTGGAGGTGTAGCGCCAGTTCTCCCAGTCCTTGCCGACGAGGGCGGAGAAGTATCCGCTGTAGGCGTTGTAGATCCCGGTGTTGTAGGCGACGACGTAGGCGTCGTTCCAGAACGCGCTGTACGCCGACGGCGACATGTTGGAGGAGGTCTGCAGCACGACGTCCGCCGCCCCGTCGACCTGCGAGAACAGCCAGAACTTGTTGTGGTTGATGGAGGTGCCGAACTCCGGGCGGCCCAGGCAGGACTTGCCCTCCGGGCACAGGGTGACGAACGATCCCTGCGTGGTGTCGGTGCCGAGGGCGTCGCGCAGGACGCCGTAACTGGGGTCGCTGGGACGGGAACTGACGGTGGACTCGTCCAGCACCATCTGCACGTGGACGCCTCGCAGTCGCGCGTCGGCGAGAGCCTGCGCCACCTCGCGGTCCCACAGGTGGTACAGCGCGACCTTGATCGACGAATCCGCCGGGGCCGAGCCGACGTAGGTCAGGATCTTGGTGCGGATGGCGTTCTGCTCGGCCGTCGTGCCGAGTGGGTTGTTGAAGATGGGGCCGGACTGTTCGGTGGCTGCCGTCGCCGTGGCGGTCTCGGCTCCCGCGGCCGTCGTCGGTGCCAGACCGACCGTCAGGAGCGACGCCGCCGCGGCAACGGCTCCTGCTGCGATTCTCCCGCGTGCACCAGGACGCATGGGTCCCCTCCCGTGTGATGAGCGGGCCGCCCACTCCCCTCGGGACGGCCTCACGACGGGTGGATCATGACAGACGCCGCGGCTGCGCGACAGCCGGTGCCGCATCCTTCGTACGTCACAGCTGAACTGGGGTTTTGGTCTCGACCGCACGCGATCACCCGTGTACTGTCTGCCGCCGGTGTGCCAAGTTCATGTCATCTCTGGGTGAACAGAAGGTTTCCTGGGCGCACTTACGCCGACATGTGGGGGGCTCGTGAGCTTGAGACAGAGAGCCGTCGCTCTGACGACGGTCAAGGTGATGCTGGCGGGGATGATCTCGTCCGTCGTGCTGGCACCCGCCGTGGCCATGGCCGCGGATCGCCAGCCCAGCGTTCCGGGCCGTTCGACGGGGAAGGCACTGTCGCAGCCCGCGGAGCCGGGCATGGCCAAGGCACCGAAGGTGGCGTGGCCGCGGGCACAGTCGGCCACGGTCGACGTCCCCGCGGTCGGCGCGGCGCCCCGGGCGTTGACCGCCGACGGATCGTCAGGAGCCGGATCGGCAGCCGATTCCTCCGTGGTGTCCATCGGCGCCGCGGCCACGGCCGTGCCGAAGAAGATCGTCGGTCCCATCGCGACCTCCCCGGCCTCGGTCCGGGTGGAGGTCCTGGACCGCAAGTCCGTGGCGCCCGTGGGCGGCGTCGGCATGGGGCTGAAGGTGACGCGCAAGGACGGTGTGCCGTCCACCGGAACCGTCAACGCGACCCTGGACTACTCGGGTTTCGCACACGCCTACGGCGGCGACTTCGCCTCGCGCCTGCGCCTGGTCCGGTATCCGGCCTGTGCCCTGACCACCCCGCACAAGAAGGCGTGCGCCAAGGCCCGGACGGTCGCGGGGCAGCACAACGATGTGCGGTCCGGCAGACTGACCGCGCCGGTCGAGGCGGCCCCGGACGCGGCCACGGCCCGCTCCCTGCCGGTCCCGGACGCGGTCACCGGCCGCTCCCTGGCGGCGGCCCCCGCGGTCTACGCGCTCGCTTCGGGTTCGTCGTCGGACGCGGGTGACTATCGCGCCACAGCGGTCAAGCCGTCGGGCAAGTGGGACGTCGCCCTGTCCTCCGGCGCGTTCACCTACTCCGTGCCCATCGAGGTACCGCAGCCTCCCATGGGCATGGCTCCGGACCTGTCCCTGTCGTACAACTCCCAGAGCGTGGACGGCCGCACCTCGGCCTCCAACAACCAGGCCTCGTGGGTCGGCATGGGCTGGGACCTCAACGTGGGCGCCATCGAGCGCCGGTACATCAACTGTGCCGACGACGGCCACAAGACCTTCGGCGACCTGTGCTGGGACTCGCCCAACTCCACGTCGGACCCCAACGGAGCCGTGTACACGATCCAGTTGGACGGCGTCACCTCGGACCTCATCCAGGACGGTACCGGCACCGGGTCCTTCCGGATCAAGGACGACCCCGGCTGGCGGGTGCAGAAGCTCAACGGCGGCTACGGGTCGGACAACACCGACGAGTACTGGGTCGTCACCAAGCAGGACGGGACCCGCTACTACTTCGGCTGGGGGCGTACCGAGCGACTGAACCTGGACAACGAGCGGGAGAAGACCAATTCCGTCCTCACCGTCCCGGTCATCGGCGACGACGAGGGCGAGCCCTGCCACGCCTCCTACCCCGAGCCCTGCAAGCAGGCCTGGCGCTGGAGCCTCGATCGCGTCGTCACCTCCAACGAGGTGGAGAACTCGTACTTCTACAACAAGGAGACGAACTACTACCGTTCGGTCGCCGCGGCGGACAAGGCGCGCGGCTACGACGCCGGTTCCTACCTCTCCCGGATCGACTACGGCTGGTCCTCCCAGATCCCCGGCGCGCAGCTGCCCGCCATGATCGACTTCCAGCATGTGAACCGCTGTGTCGAACGCATGACGGAGAAGGACCCGCTCAACAACGTCGCACCCGACTGTCCCTCCGTCGACGCCAAGCCCGCGTCCTACCCGGACGTGCCCGTCGACCTGATCTGTGACGGTCCGGAGGACGGCGAGACCTGCGCCGGCAAGACGTACTACCCCACGTTCTTCCAGCGCGACATGCTGTGGGACATCACCATCCACGCCCGCGACACCAACACCTCCGGCTGGGACCTGGTCAAGCAGTACCAGTTCAAGTACGCCCTGATGAACCCGTCGGGCTCGGTGGGCGACCAGCTCTGGCTGGACTACATCCAGCGCCGGGGCTACGCCGGGGACGACATCGACATGCCGACCATCAACTTCAACGGTGAGTGGCAGGACAACAAGGTCGGCAGCGGGGAGCTGAACTTCCGGCGCGTCAACAAGATCTTCACCGACGCCGGTTCCACCGTGACCGCCACGTACGGCCACGCCACCGACGAAGGCGGCACCCTCGACCGGACCTGCCCCGAGAGCGGTGCGCCCTCCGAGTCGGACAACCACTTCGAGTGCTTCTGGCAGAAGTGGGTCCCGGAAGGCGCCGACGCCGAACGCACCGGCTGGTTCAAGAAGTTCGTCACCAAGCGCGTCCAGGTGGACCCGGGCAAGGCCGACGACGGCGCTCCGCCCCTGATCACCGACTACGAGTACGACGGCGCCCCCGGCTGGCGCTACACCGACGACCCCCTGGTCGATGACGACGACGAGACGTGGTCGGACTGGCGCGGCTACGGCAAGGTGCTCGTGACGACGGGCGCCAACGAGAACAGGCACTCCACCTACCACTGGCTCTACCGCGGTCTGGACGGCGGCCGGACGTCCAAGAGCGACGCCTCCAAGACCGCGAGTGTCAAGGTCGCCGACTCCGACGCCAAGGAGTGGACCGACAGCCCCTGGCTGGCCGGACAGACGCTGGAGACCTCCAGCCGCGACCACAACGACGACTCCCAGGAGCGGGAGTGGCACGAGTACTGGGCCCATGACACCGCCCAGTACACGGGTATGCCCGACGCCCGCATGGTGCGGGAGGACAAGGTCCGCACCCTGGAGAAGGTGGCCAACTCCACCGACGGCTCCGGCTGGCGTGAGCACATCGTCGAGACCGAGTTCGACGACGCCGAGAAGGCGTCCACCACCTTCGGCCTGCCGATGCGCGTCGACGACTGGGGCGAGACCAACGTCTCGGACAACAGCTGTACCGAGTACGGCCGCGCCTACAACACCGATGACCTGACCGACGCCGACGACGGCGCCAAGCGCTGGATGGTGTACCAGGACGACGAGCGCCACTACAGCGTTTCCTGCAGCGCCGTGGCGGACGACGAGACCGCCGGCACTCCCGCCGCCCACATGGACAAGCGGGTGACCACGTTCTACGACGGGGCCCTGTCCTTCGCCGAGAACGACAAGGCGCTGGTCGACGGCAACGCGACCGAGGTGCGCACGTACACCTCCGAGACCGCCTGGCACACCATGAGGGCCCAGTACGACGCGGTGGGCCGGCAGACCAGGACGTGGGACGGCAGGAACCAGGCCACCACGATCGCCTACAAGCCGCAGACCTCCTGGCCGGTGGACGGGATCACCACCACGACCCCCGACCCCGACGGCACCGGCCCCGGCGTCCCCCTCACCACGACCCGGTACCTGTCGCGGTTCTGGGGCCAGGCGTGGAAGACCGTGGACGCCAACGGCAACACCACCCAGCTCGTCTACGACGCCGTGGGACGGCTGTCGAAGGTCTTCAAGCCCAGCGAAGCGGCGAACTACCCCGACGGAACCGCCTCGATGACCTTCGACTACCAGGTTCCGGTGGCATCGTCGGAGACCGGTGTGCCGCGGGTGGCCACCGGCGACCCCGTGCGCACCACGACCCGGGTGCTGCAGTCGGGCACGACCTACCTGGCGTCCTACGCCTACAGTGACGGACTCGGCCGCGAGCGCGAGAAGCAGACCGTCGCCCCCGACGGAACCGGACGGGACGTCCAGGTCACCCGCTACGACTCCTCGGGCAACGTGGCCGGCACCTCCGCCGTGTTCTACAACAGCGGGTCCGCCGGCTCCGGTCTCGTCAACCCCACCGTCGCCGCCATCCCCTCCTACACCGACCTCAAGACCGACTGGGCGGGACGCACGATCCTCTCCCAGGTGCAGGCCAAGGGTGTGGTCCAGGCTTCCGGCAAGACGGTCACGCAGTACCAGGGTGCCGACGAGGTGACCGTGTTCCCGCCGGTCGGCAGCCCGACCAAGACGGTCCGGGACGCCTTCGGTCTCACCAGCAAGGTGGTGGAGAACCTCGGCACCCAGCAGTTCACCACCACGTACGAGTACACCCGCAAGGGCCAGCTGAAGTACGTCCACGACGCGTCGGGCAACACCAGCCACTACGCCTACGACTGGGCCGGCGAGCGGGTCCTGAGCGAGGAGCCGGACACCGGCAGGACCACCACCGGCTTCGACGGCAACGGGCAGATCCAGACCGTCACCGACAAGCGCGGCATCACCCTCACCTACGACTACGACACCCTGAACCGTCCCACCGCCGTCAAGCAGGGCGCGAGCGTGCTGACGGAGAAGACCTACGACAGCGCCACCCAGGGCAAGGGCCTGCTGGCCACCGCGACGAGCTACAGCGGGGGCAAGGCGTACACGTCCAGGGTCGACGGGTACGACGTGCGCGGACGGGCGACCGCCAAGACGTTCGTGATGCCCGACGACGGGTCCGGGCTCGCCGACTCCTACCAGACGAAGTACCACTACGACCTGGCCGACCACGTCACGGCGGTGGACTACCCGGCGCTCGGCGGCCTGCCCGCCGAGACCGTCACCACGACCTACAAGGACGGACGGGCCACCAAGGTCGCCAGCCCGCTCGCCACGTACGTCGCCGACGTCGGCTACGGCACCACGGGCCGCCTGACCTCACGAAGCCTGGGCACCGCGGGGACCGGCACCACCGTCGTGCGCCGCTTCGGCTACGAGGACACCAACGGCTCCGGCTGGCTGAAGAACATCACCACCGAGACCACCACCGGCGGCACCACGAAGACGGTTCAGAACGACACCTACACCCGCAACAACGGCGGACAGGTCACCGCCCTGCGGGAAGGGACCGACAACCAGCAGCAGTGCTTCACCTACGACGAACTGCGCAGGACCACCGGGGCCTGGACCACCGCCTCGACCACCTGCACCGGCACGCCGGCGTCGGACTTCGCCGGTCCCGACCCCTACCAGAGCAGCTACACCTACGACCGGATGGGCAACATCCAATCGGTCACCGACAAGACGTCCGCCTCGGCGGCCGCCGTCACGAGCGACTACAAGTACCCCGGCTACAGTGCCGACGAATCCACCTACACCCCTGACCAGGCCCGCCCGCACGCCGTCACCGGGGTGACGCGCAGCAACGGCGGCACCGACACCTACAGCTACAACGACGCCGGGCAGATGACCGGTCGCACCGTCGGCTCCGTCTCCTCCGTCCTGGACTGGGACGCGCTGGGGCATCTCGCCAAGGTGACGCAGCACAAGACGGACGGGGACCAGGTCTCCACCTACGTCTACGACGCCGACGGCAACCCCGTCGTCCGCAACACACCGAAGGAGAAGGTCCTCTACCTGGAGGGCCACGAACTCCACCGCACCGACAAGACCCGCGCGACGCGCTACTACGCCGTGGACGGCAGCAGCGTCGCCATGCGCACCGCAGTCGACGGCGACGCGAACGGCAAGCTCACCTGGCTGCTCTCCGACGGACAGGCCTCCACGCAGCTGATGATCACAGCGGTCGGCGGCGTCCTGGTCCGACGGCGCACCACCCCCTTCGGGAAGCAGCGCGGGACCACGGCGAACCTGCCGGCGGAGACGGACCGCGGGTTCGTCGGCAAGGCGGAGGACGACAGCACGGGACTGTCGCTGATGGGGGCACGCGTCTACGACCCGAGCCTCGGCCGGTTCCTCAGCACCGACCCGGTCACCACACCGGAGCAGCCCCAGACCCTCAACCTGTACAGCTACGCCCGGAACAACCCGGTCAACCTCACCGACTCGACCGGCCTGTACTCCTGGGACGACTTCACGGACGACGTCAAGAGCACTGGCAAGGCCGTCTTCGCCAGTGTGTGGGTGCAGACGGTGGACACCGTGGG
Organism: Streptomyces sp. NPDC038200; assembly: GCF_055600785.1. Classification (NCBI taxonomy): domain Bacteria; kingdom Bacillati; phylum Actinomycetota; class Actinomycetes; order Kitasatosporales; family Streptomycetaceae; genus Streptomyces; species Streptomyces sp. NPDC038200. The sequence continues at coordinate 198,873 of NZ_JBVJYH010000018.1, read as the reverse complement.
GCACGGCGTGGGCAACAGCCTGAAGGCCGTCGACACTCTCGTCGACGTGCCCGACCCGATCGCCGACTACATCGCGGGGCCCCCGGACGACCCCAACGCCTTCCGCATCGGCTGGGAGTGGGCCACCGACTCCGGACCGCGCCACCGTGATCTGACGGGCAACAACCGCTTCACCAAGACGCTCAAGTCGCACGCGCACGTGAAGGAGACACGGACCAAGATCGCTCAGGACCTGCGCTCCGGCAAGCTGGACGCCGGGGACACGGGACACAGCAACTACAGCCTGGGCGGACCCGTCTCGGAGAGCATCGGCAAGCTCTACAGCGACTTCACCGGTAACCTCTCGGCCGCCTTCCTGGGCTCGTACACCCTCAACTACAAGGTCAAGTCCATCAACAAGGCGGAAGGCACGGCCCGGATCCAGTTCACCGTCAAGAACGACAGTACGATCAACTCCGCCACCCACCTCGGCGGTGTCGGCTACGGCGACTGGTGGGACAAGAACATCGCCGAACCGCTCAACAACGAGCTGTTCAAAAAGGGAGTGATGTCCAAGAGGAGCCAGACGGTCACCTGGACGGAGACCGTCCACTACGGCTCGTCCGGCTCCGGCGGGGGCGGCGGCTACGGCGGTGGCGGCGGTGGAGGAGGCGGCGGCTCCGTGGCCTCGGTGGTCGCGTTCCTCCTCTGGCTGCTCAGCCTCATCTTCTAGCCGGCGAAAGATCGACAGGAACGAGTGAAGTGCGGATGAGACAGGTGTCGACCAGCTGGACCGCCGTGACGGTGATGTGCGCTGCCCTTCTCGCATCGCTCACCGGATGCGCGGACCAGGAGAACCCTCCGGCACCTGTCTCGTCCGCGGCCGTGATCGGCCACTGGAGGGGCACCTGCGGTGCCACCCTCGACATCGCGGAGGGCGGTCGCTTCACCTTCGCCGACTTCCCCTCGGGAGAGGGAGCGCACGACGGGCGGCGCCTCGACGGGAGCGGCACGTGGTACCTGTACCGCGGAGGGAAGGGGGCCCCGCCCCCGTCCCTCGACCTGAAGTACGACAAGACCCTGCTCTCGCTCCTCTTCACCCGGTCGCCCGACGGCACCCTCACCGCGATGCGGTTCGAGGAGGAGGACCGCACCTGCTCCTTCACGCGGAAGGGATAGCCGGCCGGCCGTCGCTCCTCAGTCCTGCACGCGCAAGGAGCGCGACGGGCACAGGTCGACGGCCTGCAACACCCCCGCGCGGTGGCCGTCGGCCGGCTCCTCGACCAGGACGACGACCAGACCCTCGTCGTCCTGGTCGAACACCTCGGGGCTGAGGAGCGCGCACTGGCCGGAGCCCACGCACCGGTCGCGTTCGGCGCTGACACGCATGAAAGGGACTCCGATCGGGTCGGCCGTCACCAGGTGACGGGGAGTTCGTAGACGCCGTACACCATGGCGTCGTCCTTGAACCGCAGCTCCTCCGGCTCGGCCGCCAGCCGGAGGCCGGGGATCCGGCGCAGCAGCGTGCCGTAGACGACCTCCAGCTCCACCCGGGCGAGGTTGGCGCCGATGCACTGGTGGATGCCGTAGCCGAAGGCGAGGTGGCTGCGGGCCTCCTTGCGGTGGATGTCGAAGGTGCCCGGGTCGGGGAAGACGGACTCGTCGTGATCGGCGGCGTTGTTCAGGGCGAGAATGCCCTCGCCGGCACGGATGGTGACGTCACCGACCTCCATGTCCTCCACCGCGACCCGCGCCGTCCCGGAGTCGGAGATGGAGAAGACCCGCAGCAGCTCCTCCACGGCGTTCGGGAGGAGAGCGGGCTCGGCCCGCAGCTCCGCCAGCTGCTCGGGGTGCCGCAGCAGGGCCAGTACACCGAGAGCGATCATGTTGGCGGTCGTCTCGTGGCCGCCGACCAGCATCAGCCGCGCCATCGTCACCACGTCGACATGGTCGGCGATTTCCTCGGCGCGGTTCTTCTCCAGGAAGCGGCTGATCAGGTCGTCGCCCGGCTCGCTCTCCTTGAGGGTGACGAGCTTGTCCAGGTACATGTCCAGGGCCTGCACCGCGGCCCCGTACTCCGCGGGGCTCAGATCGTGGTTCATCATCGCCGCCGACCACTCCTCGAACTGGGCGTGGTCCTCGTACGGCACGCCGAGCAGCTCGCAGATCACCAGCGAGGGCACCGGCAGCGCGAGGGCGGTGACCAGGTCCACCGGGCCGCCCGCGGCCAGCATCGCGTCGATGTGCTCGTCCACGATCTGCTGGATGCGCGGGCGCATCTCCTTCACCCGCCGCGCGGTGAACTCCGGTATGAGCATGCGCCGCTGCGCGGTGTGCTCCGGCGGGTCCATGTTCAGCAGCATCAGCCGGACCTGCGCCAGCATCTCCTCGGGGATGTGGAACTGGTGCGGGTAGCCCGGCAGTTTCAGGTTCGAACTGGCCCGGCTGTCGCCCAGCACCTGACGGACGTGCTCGTGCCGGGTGACCAGCCAGGTCGGCTTGCCGTTCACCTTCAGCGCGGCGCGCGAGACGGGACGGTCGGTGCGCATCTCGGCGTACTCGCCCGGCTCGCTGAACGGACAGGTGCGCCGCATCGGGAACTGCGGTAGCGGCGTCCCGGTCTCGGGCGCGGCGTCGGCGGACTGGGTCATGGCTGCCTTTCGTACGGTGTCGACGGCGACGGTGTCGTCGGAAAGCGGGCGGCGGTGCGGTGCGGTGTCCGCCGTCACCAGGTGACGGGCAGCTCGTACAGGCCGTAGACGATGGCGTCGTCCTTGAACCGCAGTTCCTCGACCGGAGTGGCCAGACGCAGGGTCGGGACGCGCCGCAGCAGCGTCGAGTAGACGACGTCCAGTTCCATGCGCGCCAGGTTCTGGCCGATGCACTGGTGGACGCCGTAGCCGAACGCCAGGTGGCTGCGGGCCTCGCGGCGCACGTCCAGGCGGTCGGGGTCGGGGAAGACGCGCTCGTCGTGGTTGGCCGCGTTGTTCAGCGGCAGGATGCCTTCGCCGGCCCGGATGGTGACCCCCTCCAGCTCGACGTCCTCCAGCGCGACGCGCGCGGTGCCCGCGTCGGAGATGGAGAAGAAGCGCAGCAGCTCCTCCACCGCCTTGGGCATCAGCTCCGGCTCCTCGCGCAGCGCGGCGAGCTGCTCGGGGTGCTCCAGCAGGGCCAGCACACCCAGTGCGATCATGTTGGCGGTGGTCTCGTGCCCGGTGACCAGCATCAGCTTGGACATGCTGACGATGTCGGAGTGTTCCACCGCCGGCGTCCGCCGGTTGAACTCGATCAGCCGGCTGATCATGTCGTCGCCCGGCTCGCTCTCCTTGGCGGTGACCAGCCCGTCCACGTACCGGTCCAGCTCGTAGTGTGCCCGGCCCCGGTCCTCGTCGCTGATGTCGTGGTTCATGATGGCCCACGCCCACTCCTCGAACCGGCCGTGGTCCTCGTAGGGGACACCGAGCAGCTCGCAGATGACGAAGGACGGCACCGGCAGCGCGAACGCGGTGACCAGGTCGACCGGGCTCTCCGTGCCCTTGGCGAGCATCTGGTCGATCTGCTGGTCCACGATCTGCTGCACCCTGTCGCGCAGCTCGCGCATCCGCCGGACACTGAACTCCGGTGCCAGCATCCGGCGTTGGACCGTGTGATCCGGCGGGTCCATGGAGAGGAAGGTCAGCGGGACCGACTGGAGCGTCTCCTCCGGCACCGGCACCTGCAGGGGGTACCCGGGCAGCTTCAGGTTCGCGCTGACCCGCGCGTCGCCCAGCAGCTTCTTGTACAGGTCGTGCCGGGTGATCAGCCAGGCGGGCTTGCCGTTGACCCTCAGCTGCGCCCGGGAGACCGGCTCGGTCTCGCGCAGCTCGGCGTATTCGGCCGGCGGGCTGAAGGGACAGGCCCGCCGCATCGGAAACTCCGGCAGCGCGGCCCGGTCGGCCGGTTCGGCAGGTGCAGTCATCATGTCCTCTTCGCACGGAGGGAACGGAGCGCCGGCAGCGGAACGGGTCCGGACTCGGCGCCGGGGCGGCGCGATCGGCCGTGCCTCGCACGCTAGGCAGCTCCGGCGGGGACTCCCAACCCCTAGGCGCCCCTAAGCGATCGGGGGCGCGGGCGATGGGTGTCCGGGGCAGGGAAGAGCCGTCGCGCGTGCGGCCGGGGCCCGGCCGAGGAGGACGCGAGGGCCGGTCGTGGACGAGCCGGGCCGTGCTCCCGGGACCGGTCGGGTGAGGGGAACGCACGCGGCGACGGCGCCGGGACCGGGAGGGCACCGGGGCCGGTCGTGGACACCCGCACCCCCCAGTCGCCCGCGGACCGCCTAGGGGCGGCTAGGGGTCTGGCGGCGGCGCGGGGCCGGTTAGCGTCGGCTGCGGACCACGACAGATGCGCGGAGTGCTCTCAGCCCCGGCTCTCCGGTCCCGGCCGACGTCCTTCCTTCCCCCGGCCGCCGCCGCGTCCCGCAGCCGAGCAGAGGTGATCAGCGTGTCCCCGGAAGCCAGCGCCAAGGGCACCGTCCCCTTCGGGGAGTACCGGACCTGGTACCGGGTGACCGGTGAGCTCGGAGCGGGACGGCCGGCGGTCGTCGCCGTGCACGGCGGGCCCGGCAGCACCCACGACTACCTGCTGCCGCTGGCCCGCCTCGCCGACGACGGCTGGCCCGTCGTCCACTACGACCAGCTCGGCAACGGCGGCTCGACGCATCTGCCGGACAAGGACCCGGAATTCTGGACCGTCGAGCTGTTCGAGCGCGAACTCGACAACCTGGTGCAGCAGTTGGGGATAGCCGACGACTACGTGCTGTTCGGCCAGTCCTGGGGCGGCCCCCTGTGCGCCCGGCACGCCATGACCGGCCCGGCCGGTCTGCGCGGACTGGTCGTCGCCAACGCGCCGGCCTCGTACCCCCTCTGGCTCCGGGAGATGGCTCGGCTGCGCGCCGAACTGCCGCCGGACGTGCAGGAGACCCTGCTGCGGCACGAGGCGGCCGGCACCTACGACACCGAGGAGTACCTGGCCGCGATGCGGGTCTTCTACGACCGTCATGTGTGCCGTGTGACACCTTGGCCCCGCGACTTCCTGTCCTCCTTCATGGAGATCTACAACGACCCGACCGTCTACTACGCGATGAACGGGCCCAACGAGTTCCACGTCATCGGTTCGCTGAAGGACTGGTCGATCGTCGGCGAACTGCACCGGATCCGCACCCCGACCCTGCTGATCAGCGGCCGCCACGACGAGGCCACCCCGGCCGTCGTGCAGCCCTACCAGGACGGGATAGCGGGCGCGCGCTGGGAGATCTTCGAGGAGTCCAGCCACCTCCCGCACCTGGAGGAGCCGGAGCGGTTCTTCGAGGTGCTGACCGACTTCCTCAAGAGCCTGTGACGCGCGACGGCCTGTGAAAGGGATCCCGCCATGGCACACGACACCGCTCTCGTCTTCCCCGGCATGGGACCCGTCCCGTTCGCCGAGGTCGGCAGGTTCATGGTGGCCAACCCCTTCGCCCGGGACCTGGTCGCCGTCGCCGACGAGACTCTCGGCTACTCCCTCGTGGACGCCTTCCGGACCTCCCCGGGCGACTACTCGGAGGCCGCCCAGGTCGCCTTCTTCGTCAACTGCCTGGCCTGCGCGTACTGGGCCCGCGACCACCTCGGCGTGACACCGGACATCGTCGCCGGGCCCAGCTTCGGCGAGAAGGCGGCCATCGCCTACACCGGCGCCCTGGAGCTGCCCGACGCGATCCGCCTGACCGCCGGCATCGCCCGCTGCCTGGAGGAGTACTTCGCCGAGGAGCACCAGGACATCGTCACCCTGTCCTTCGTCCGTGCCCCGCGGGACGGCCTCGACGCGATCCTCGCCGAGCTGGCCGAGGCGGGGGAGTGGCACGAGATCTCCTGCCACATCGACGACGGCTTCCACATGGTCTCCCTGCCCGAGCGCCGCGTGGAGTGGATGGAGGAGCGGCTGCGCGCCCTCGGCAGCCTCCCGCTGTACACCATGCGCCCGCCCATGCACGCCTCGGCGTTCCGGCCGCTGCGCGACAAGGCCGAACGCGAGGTGGTGTCCCGCTACTCCTTCGCCGATCCCGAGCTGCCCGTCGTCGCCGACCAGGACGGCAGGCTGCTGCACACCGGCGAGGAACTGCGCACCATGCTGCTCGACGGCTTCGACCATCCGATGAACTGGCCGAGCGTCACCACGGCGCTGAAGGACGCCGGCGCCCGCCGCCTGTGCGTCGCCGGGCCCGACAGCCTCTTCGGCCGGGTGCCCTGCGCGACCCGCAACTTCGACGTCGTCGCCGCGCAGCCGCGGCTGGCGATGACCCCCCGGCGCCGCTCGCGCGCCGCCTGACCCCGCCCGACTCGTTGGAGGCCCTCATGTGGGACGACCGGTTCGAACAGATACTCCGCCCCTTCCTGCCGTTCCTTCCGCCGCAGGAGGAGCTGACGCCGGAGACCGACCTGAAGGACCTCGGCCTGGACTCGCTCGGCACGGTCCAGCTCCTCGGCACGCTGGAGGAGGCCTACCAGCTCCGCTTCCGCGACAGCGCGCTGACCATGGACACCTTCCGCACCGCCGGCGTGCTGTGGGACACCGTGCAGAGCATGCTCCAGAGCACCGCGAGCTGACGGGCGGCCACCGTGGATCCCACCCTGGAGGGCACGCTGTCGGGCCGGTTCCTGCGCGGCCTGGCCCTCGCCCCGGACCGGCCCGCGCTGCGCGCCGACGGCGTCGACACCACCTACCGCGAACTGCACGAACGCGCCCTGGTCCTGGCCGGCTCCCTGCTGGCCGGGCTCCCCGGCCGGCCGCCCGCCGTGGGCGTGCTGGCCGGCAAGGGACCCACGGCGTACGCCGCCCTGCTGGCCGGCCTGTACAGCGGTGTCCCCGTCGTCCCCCTGCAGCCGGCCTTCCCCGCCACCCGCACCCGGCAGATGATCGAGGCCGCAGGCGTCGGCGCGCTGCTCGCCGCCGACGACGCCCTGCCCGCCCTGACCGAGCTGCACGCGGACGGTGTCACGCTGCCGACGCTGTTCGCACCGGGCGGCCAGCCGACCCCGGCACTCGCCGTCGACGCGGACAGCGCCCTCAAGGCCCCCATGCCCGCCCGGCCGTCCGACATCGCCTACGTGCTGTTCACCTCCGGCTCCACCGGCCGGCCCAAGGGCGTGCCGGTCACCCACGCCAACACCGCGCACTACTTCCACCTGCTGGACGAGCGCTACGACTTCGGTCCGCACGACGTCTTCTCGCAGACCTTCGACCTCAACTTCGACTGCGCGATGTTCGACCTGTTCTGCGCCTGGGGCGCGGGCGCCGCCGTCGTCCCCGTTCCGGCACGGGCGTACGCGCACCTCCCGGAGTTCGCGGCCGAGCAGCGCATGACCGTGTGGTTCTCCACGCCCAGCGCGATCACCCTGGTGCGCCGCACCGGCGGGCTCGTGCCGGGCGCCCTGCCGTCACTGCGGTGGAGCTTCTTCGCGGGGGAGGCGCTCAGCTGCAAGGACGCCGAGGACTGGGCCGCGGCCGCGCCGGGCGCGACGCTGGAGAACCTGTACGGCCCCACCGAACTGACCATCACCGTCACCGCGCAGCGATGGACTCCGGGACCGCACCCGAACGGCATGGTGCCCATCGGCACCGTGCACCCCGGCCACGCGACCCTGCTGCTGGACCCCTCCGGCGCGCCCACTGCCGCCGACGAGGGAGAACTCTGCGTCGCGGGGCCCCAGTTGACGCCCGGCTATCTCGACCCGGCCGACGACACCGGACGGTTCCTGGAGCACGACGGCCGGCGCTTCTACCGCACCGGCGACCGCGTCCGGCGCGCCGACGGCGGCGGCTGGCACTACCTGGGCCGCCAGGACGCGCAGGTCCAGGTGCACGGGATACGGGTGGAACTGGCCGAGGTGGACGCCGCCGCACGCACCTGCCCGGGCGTCGAGGACGCCGTGACCGTGGCGGTGCCCGTGGACGGCACGGTGGAGCTGGCCGTGTTCCACACCGGCGAGCCCGTGCCGCCGGCCCGGCTCGCCCGCCATCTGCGGGAGCTGCTGCCGGCCGCGGTCGTCCCGCGCGCCTACCACCACCTGGACGCGCTCCCGCTCAACTCCAACCGCAAGACCGATCGCAGGAAGCTCGCCTCCCGGGCCACGGCCATGCGGCAGACCGCCGGAGCGGGAGGCACACACGAGAGGCGGCAGGAGTCGCAGTGAACGGTCACCCCACAGAGCAGGCCCGCACAGACACTCCGGTGCGTGACGCCCGTACCGACGCCCGGGTGCACGACCTGCTCGACGAGGCCACCGCCGAGCGCCCGGACGCTCCCGCGGTCGCCGACGGCGCGGGCCGCTGGACCTACCGGGAACTCACCGCCCACAGCCACGCCGTCGACGCCTGGCTGGAGGAACGCGGCATCGGCCACGGCGACCGCGTCCTCGTCCAGCTGCCCAGCACCCGTGAACTGGTCGCGCTGATGTACGGCACCGCGCGCCGCGGCGCCGTCCTGGTCCCCGTCAACACCGGCATGAAGGACTACCACCTGCGGGCGGTCGTCGCGAACGCCGAACCCTCGCTGCTCGTCGTCACCGACCCCGCCGTCGGCCGGATCACCGCCCTCGCCGAGGGCGTCCCCGTCCTCGGCCTCGGCGAGGTGTGGCGGGAGATCACCGCGCTGCGCGAGCGGGAGGCACGCTCCGGCGGCGCCCTGGTCGGCCCCGAGGACCTCGCCGTCCTCGTCTACACCTCCGGCTCGACCGCCGCCCCCAAGGCGGTGATCTGCCCGCACGGCCGCATGGTCTTCGCCACCGAGGCCATCAACCAGGAACTCGGCTACCGCCCCGACGACGTGGTGTTCTGCCGCTTCCCCATCTCCTGGGACTACGGCCTGTACAAGGTGCTGCTCACCGCCGCCGGCCGCAGCGAACTCGTCCTCGCCGACGGCGAGTCGGACCTGGTGCTGCTGCGCCGCATCCGGGAGACCGGCGCCACCGTCGTCCCGATCGTGCCGTCCCTGGCCACCATGATCGTCGCGCTCGCCGAACGCGAACCCGGCCGGGAGTCCCGGGTGCGCATGTTCACCAACACCGGTGCCGCGCTGGCCAAGGCCACCGCCGACGGACTGCGCACGGCCTTCCCCGGTGCGGAGGTGGTCATCCAGTTCGGGCAGACCGAGTGCAAGCGGGTGTCGGTGCTGCCGCCCGCCTTCCAGGACGCCAAACCCGACTCGGTCGGCCGCCCGCTGCCCGGCACCCGCGCCTTCGTCGTGGACGACGAGGGCACGGCGCTGCCGCCCTGGCAGACCGGCGAGATCGTGGTCGAGGGACCGCACGTCATGCCCGGCTACTGGCGCGCGCCCGAGCAGACCGCACGCGCCTTCCGCCCCGCCCCCGGCGGCGGACTCCGGCTGCACACCGGCGACTACGGCCACGTGGACGAGGACGGCTTCCTGTACTACGAGGGCCGCCGCGACGACATGTTCAAGCACAAGGGCGTCCGCATGAGCACCACCGAGATCGAGAGCGCCGCCACCGACGTGCCCGGCGTCCGCGCCGCCGCCGTCCTGCCGCCCGCGCCCGGCCGCGACCTCGCGGTGTTCGCCGAGGGCGACATCGACCCGCACGCCCTGCTGAAGGAGCTGTCACTGCGGCTGGAACCCGCCAAGGTGCCCGGCGTGAGCCGCGTCGTGGCCGAGCTGCCGCTGACCCCGCACGGCAAGCACGACCGCAAGCAGCTCGCCCGCCTCCTGGAAGGAACCACCCCGTGACCGGCCCCACCGAACTGGCCGAGCGCTTCGGCACCCCGTCCTACGTCTACGACCTGGACCGGGTGGCCGCGGCCCGCGACGACCTGTTCGCCGCGCTCCCCGACGAGGTCGAGGTCTTCTACGCCGCCAAGGCCAACCCGCACCCCGAACTGCTGCGCGAACTGCGCACCGGCGGCACCCGCGGCTGCCGCGCCGAGATCAGCTCCGTGGGCGAACTCGACGCCGCGCTGCGGGCCGGCTTCCCCGGCGACCGGATCCTCTACACCGGACCCGGCAAGACCACCGAGGAACTGACGGAGGCGATGACGCGCGGCGTCCGCCTGTTCTCCACGGAGTCCTACGGCGACCTGCGCCGCGTCGGCGAGAGCGCGCTCCGGCTCGGCCTGACCGCCGACTGCCTGATCCGCGTCAACAACGCCACCGGCGCCGCCGCCACCAGCATCCGCATGACCGGCGTGCCCTCCCAGTTCGGCTTCGACAGCGAGACGCTGCCCGGCCTCGCCGCCGCACTGCGCGACGTCCCCGGCACTCGCATCGCCGGGCTGCACTTCTTCCCGCTGAGCAACGCCAAGGACGAGGCCAGCCTCATCGCCGAGTTCCGGCACACCATCGCCACCGCCGCCGCCCTCCAGCAGACCCTCGGCGTCCCGTTCCGCTTCCTGGACGTCGGCGGCGGATTCGCCGCACCGTACGCCGTCCAGGGCGAGCGACCGGTCTACGGCGAGCTGCGCGACGCCCTGGCCGAGACGCTGGACGAGCACTTCCCCGGCTGGCGCGCGGGCGCCCCGCGGATCGCCTGCGAATCGGGCCGCTACCTCGTCGCCGACAGCGGCACCCTGCTCACCTCCGTCGTCAACGTCAAGGACAGCCGCGACACCCGCTATCTCGTCCTCGACGCCGGCATCAACACGTTCGGCGGCATGTCCGGGCTCGGCCGCATCCTGCCCGTGTCCGTCGAGCCGCACGAGTCCGTGGGCGCCGACGGCACACCCGCGAGCCTCGCCGGGCCGCTGTGCACCCCCGGCGACCTGCTTGGCCGGAACGTCCCGCTGCCCGCACTGGCACCGGGCGACCTGCTCACCGTGCCCAACGCCGGCGCCTACGGGCCGACAGCCAGCCTGCTGATGTTCCTCGGCCGGCCCGCCCCCGCCGAGATCGTCGTCCGCGGCGACGACGTCGTCTCCGTCTCCCGCATCCGGCACACCCGAACCTACGACCACGGACAGGCCCTGTGATGAGCCCCTTCGCGATCACCCCCGCCCCCGCCGACCAGCCCGTGCTGGTGGCCGGCGGCATCTCCGACTCCCACACGTGGAACCTGGTCTACCTCCAGCTGCTCCTCGAAGAGCACGGGCACCGCGTGGTCAACCTCGGCCCCTGCGTCCCCGAGGACCTGCTCATCACCGAGGCCCTCGCCCACCGCCCGGCCCTCATCGTGGTCAGCAGCGTCAACGGCCACGGCTACCACGACGGCATGCGGACCGTCACCCGGCTGCGCGAACACCCGGAACTCGCCGCCGTGCCCGCCGTGATCGGCGGCAAGCTCGGCATCGCCGGACCGTGCGGCAGCGACGAGACGGCCGCGCTGCGCGCCGCCGGGTACGACGCGGTGTTCGACGACAGCGCCGAGGGCGTCGCCGCCTTCCGGCGGATGCTCGACACGCTGCCGCAGCGGGCCCTGGTGTGACCGGTGGCGGGTTCGGCGCCTTCGTGCGCCGGGCTCACGACGCCGGCCACCTGGTGGTCCAGCCCCGGATGGGGATGAGCAGCCCGGAACTGATGCGGGCCGGGCTGCTCGCCACCCGGGACGCCGCGGCGACCACCGTCGGCACGATCACCCTGGACAGCTACACCCGGGTCGGCGACCTGGAGTCGGCCAAACTGGCCGTCCTGGAGGGCGTCGCCCTCAACGGCTACCCGATCGTGAGCCACGAGACGACCACCACCCGCCAGGTGCTCGACGGCATCCACGGCCCCCGCTTCCCGGTCCAGGTCCGGCACGGCTCGGCCGCGCCGCAGGACATCTTCCGGGCGCTGACGGCCGTGGGGCTCGACGCCTCCGAGGGCGGCCCGGTCTCCTACTGCCTGCCGTACGGCCGGGTCCCGCTGCGCGACTCCGTCGCCCACTGGGCCGCCTCCTGCGAACTGCTCGCCGCCCTGCGCGAATCGGGCGCCGAACCGCACCTGGAGACCTTCGGCGGCTGTGTCCTCGGGCAGCTCTGTCCGCCCAGCCTGCTCGTCGCCGTCAGCGTCCTGGAGGCGATGTTCTTCCGCCGGCACGGCATCCGGAGCATTTCGCTGAGTTACGCCCAGCAGACCGACCCGCGCCAGGACGCCGAAGCGGTGGCCGCGTTGCGCACGCTGTGCGCGCGGTTTCTGCCGGACACCGAATGGCATGTCGTCGTCTACGCCTACATGGGGCTGTTCCCGGAAACCGAGGAAGGCGCCTACCGGCTGCTCGGAAAAGCGGCCGAACTCGCCGTCGCCAGCGGCTCCGAACGGCTCATCGTGAAAACCGTCGCGGAATCCCGGCGTATTCCGACGGTGGCCGAGAACGTGGCCGCCCTGGAGTACGCGGCCGCGGTCGCCGCGCGGACCGCGCGCGCCCCGCTGGACGGCCCGGGCACCCAGACGTACGCCGAGGCGTCGGCACTGGTCGACGCCGTGCTGTCACTGGACGACGACCTCGGCACGGCACTGCTGACGGCGTTCGCCGAGGGATGTCTCGACGTTCCCTACTGTCTGCATCCGGACAACGCCGGATTCAGCCGGAGTTATATCGACGCGGACGGCCGGCTGTGCTGGTCCGACATCGGGAAAATGCCGCTCAACGGCATCGCCGACGTACGCCCGGCACAGGCCATCACCTCCGCGGACCTGCTGGATTCCCTGTCCTATGTGCGGCGTTCGTACGACCGGCACGACCCCGAGGAACGCACGGACCGCGAACCTGCCCGCCCCTAGGGGTGTTTAAGGGTGTGGCCTTGCCGAGGCCGTCACTAGCGTGTGGAAAAAGGTGAGGAAAACCGGTGTCGGCCGAAAGTGGAGATGCGTGGATGAACGGGCCCGGATCCGACTCAGCTCTGGCACGACGGCTCGCCACCGCCGTACCGTCCCAGCACCGCAGGCTGGTGACCGAACTGGTGCGCACGGCCGTGACCGAGGCGATCGAGGCGGCCCGCCCGGGCACGGTGGACTCCCTCGACCCTGCCGCCCCGTTCTCCGCGCAGGGACTCGACTCGCTCGCCGCGGTCGACCTGCACCGGCGGCTGACCGAACGGACCGGTCTCGCCCTGCCCGTCGGCCTCGCCTACGACTGCCCCACCGTCCACGACCTCGCCGCCCGGCTGCTCGCCGAGGTCCACGGCCGGGCGGACGACCCCACCGAGCCGGCCGGTGACGGCACCGCCGACGAACCCGTCGCGGTCGTCGGTATCGGCTGCCGCTTCCCGGGCGGCATCGCCACACCCGCCGATCTGTGGCGGCTGCTGACCGACGGCGGCGAGGTGCTGTCCGGCTTCCCGCGGGACCGCGGCTGGGACCTCGACGCCCTCTACGACGAGAACCCCGAGGTACCCGGCAGCGCCTACGTCCGCAGCGGCGGATTCCTGGACACCGCCACCGAGTTCGACGCCGAGTTCTTCGGCATCAGCCCGCGCGAAGCGCTCGGCATGGACCCGCAGCAGCGGCTCGTGCTGGAGACCTCCTGGCAGGCCCTGGAGGACGCCGGCATCGACCCCACGGCCCTGCGCGGCACCCCGGCCGGCATGTTCTTCGGCGCCGAGGTACAGGAGTACGGGCCGCGCCTGCACGACGCCCCGGACGGCCTCGACGCCTACCTGCTCGCCGGGAACGCGGGCAGCGTCATCTCCGGCCGTGTCGCCTACGTACTGGGCGCCGAGGGCCCCGCGGTCACCGTCGACACCGCCTGCTCCGCCTCCCTGGTCGCCGTCCACCTGGCGTGCCGCTCGCTGCGCCAGGGCGAGTCCTCGCTCGCGCTCGCGGGCGGTGTCGCCGTGATGGGCGGACCCGGTGTGTTCACCGCCTTCAGCCGGCAGCGCGGTCTAGCACCCGACGGCCGCTGCAAGGCGTTCGCCGCCGGGGCGGACGGCACCGGTTTCGCCGAGGGCGTCGGGGTGCTCGTCCTGGAGCGCCTCAGCGACGCACGCCGCCACGGGCACCGCGTACTCGCCGTCGTCCGCGGCTCCGCCGTCAACCAGGACGGCGCCTCCAACGGCCTGACCGCGCCCAACGGCACCTCCCAGCAGCGGCTGATCCGCCGGGCCCTCGCCGACGCCGGACTCACCGCCGCCGACGTCGACGTGGTCGAGGCCCACGGCACCGGCACCCGGCTCGGCGACCCCATCGAGGCCACCGCGCTCCTCGCCACCTACGGCCAGGGCCGCCCCGACGAGGCCCCGCTGCTGCTCGGCTCCGTCAAGTCCAACCTCGGCCACACCCAGGCCGCCGCGGGCGTGGCCGGCATGATCAAGGCGATCCTCGCCATGGAGCACGGCCGGATACCGGCGACGCTGCACGTCGACGCGCCCACCCCGCACGTCGACTGGTCCGCCGGGGCCGTGCGGCTCGTCACCGAGCAGCGCCCGTGGCCCGAGACCGGGCGGGCCCGACGGGCGGGCGTGTCGTCGTTCGGGGTCAGCGGAACCAACGCGCACGTCATCCTGGAACGGCCGGAGCCCGAGGAGACCGACGCGCGGCCCCGCCCCGTCCTCCCCGCCGGCACCCCGCTGCCCTTCGCCCTGTCCGCCCGGAGCGAGGCCGCCCTGCGGGCCCGCGCCGCCGACCTGCTGCCCCTGGCCGACGAGGCCGACCCGCTCGACCTCGCCCACACCCTGGCCACCACCCGGGCCGCCCTGCCCCACCGGGCCGTCCTCGTCGCCGCCGACCGCGCCGAACTGCGCTCCGCACTCCACGACCTGGCCTCCGGCGGCATGCCTCCCGTCACCCGGGTCGACGGCGAACTCGGCTTCCTGTTCACCGGACAGGGCAGCCAGCGGATCGGCATGGGCCGTGAACTCGCCGCCGTTCACCCGGTGTTCGCCGACGCCCTGGACGACGTCTGCGCCCAGTTCGACCTCCAGCTGGCCCGGCCGCTGCGGGACGTCCTGTTCGCCGGCCCCGCCACCCCCGAAGCCGCGGCGCTGCACCGTACCGAGTACGCGCAGCCCGCCCTGTTCGCCGTGGAGGTCGCCCTTTACCGGCTCCTGGAGAGCTGGGGCCTCACCCCGGACCAGCTCGCCGGGCACTCCGTCGGAGAGATCGCCGCCGCGCACGCGGCCGGAGTGCTCACCCTCCAGGACGCGACGATCCTGGTCGCCGCCCGCGGCCGGCTCATGCAGGCACTTCCCGAGGGCGGCGCCATGGTCGCCGTACGCGCCGCCGAGGACGAGGTGGCGCCGCTGCTCACCCCGCGCACCGGCATCGCCGCCGTCAACGGCCCCGCCGCGGTGGTGGTCTCCGGTGACGCGGCGGACGTGGAGCGCATCGCCGCCGAACTCGCCGCGCGCGGTCACGACACCAAGCGCCTGCGCGTCAGCCACGCCTTCCACTCACCGCTGATGGAACCGATGCTGGCGGAGTTCCGGCGCGTCGTGAACGTCCTGGACTACGCCGAGCCGAAGCTGCCGGTCGTCTCGACCGTCACCGGCGGCCCCGTCGGCTCCGAGCTGTGCGACCCCGAGTACTGGGTGGAGCACGTCCGCGCCCGGGTCCGCTTCCACGACGCCGTCCGCACGCTCACCGACAGCGGGGTCCGGACCTTCCTGGAGATCGGCCCCGACGCGGTGCTGTCCGCCATGGGCCCGGACTGCACCGACGCGCCCGGCACCGCCTTCCTGCCGGTGCTGCGGCGCGAGCGGCCCGAGGCCCGTGAGGCGGCCGCCGCGCTCGCCGCCGCCCACGCCCGGGGCGTACCCGTCGACTGGCAGCGGCACTTCGCGGGGCTGGGCGGACGCCGTATCGACGTGCCCCGCTATCCCTTCCAGCGGCGCCGGTTCTGGCTGGAGCAGAGCACCGCCACCGACGCCACGGGCCTCGGCCAGCTCCCCGCCGCCCACCCCCTGCTGGCCGCCGTGGTCGCCGTCGGCGCCGAGGGCGTCGTCCTGACCGGGCGGCTGTCCCCCCGCACCCAGCCCTGGCTCGCCGACCACGTCATCGCCGGGCGGGTGCTGTTCCCCGGCACCGCCTACGTCGAACTCGCCCTGCGCGCGGGCGACCACGTCGGCGCGGGCACCCTGGAGGAGCTGACCCTCGGCACCCCGCTCGTCCTGCGCGCCGACGACGACGTCGCCGTCCAGGTCGCCGTCGGCGAACCCGACGAGACCGGGCGGCGCGGCGTCACCGTCCACACCCGCGCCGACGAGGCGGCCCCCTGGACCCAGCACGCCGCGGGCGTCCTCACCACCACGGCCCCGGCCGCCGCGGCCGACCTGACCGCATGGCCGCCGCGGGACGCGCAGCCGCTCGACACCGCGCGCGTCTACGCGGACCTCGCCGACCAGGGCTACGCATACGGGCCCGCCTTCCAGGGGCTGCGCGCCGCCTGGCGGCACGGTGACGACGTGTACGCCGAAGTCGCCCTGCCCGAGGAAACGGCCGCGGACGCGTCCGCGTTCGGCCTGCACCCCGCGCTCCTCGACGCCGCCCTGCACGCC
The DNA here is from genome assembly GCF_055600785.1 of Streptomyces sp. NPDC038200. NCBI lineage: Bacteria > Bacillati > Actinomycetota > Actinomycetes > Kitasatosporales > Streptomycetaceae > Streptomyces > Streptomyces sp. NPDC038200. The sequence goes on along the minus strand of NZ_JBVJYH010000018.1, from coordinate 182,463 downwards.
GCCGACCTCGACGCCCCGCCCCGCCCCGAGGTGCTGGTGCCGTTCGCCTGGACCGGCGTCACCCTGCACGCCACCGGTGCGCCCGCCCTCCGTGTGAAGATCACCCGCGTCGGCGGCGACACCATCGCCCTGCACCTCGCCGACGCCACCGGCGCCCCGGTGGCCGACATCGAGGCCCTGACCTCCCGTCCCGTACCGGACAACGACGTCCTGTACGCCGTGCGGTGGTCGCCGTACCCCCGACCGGCGACCACCGCACCCCTCCGCATCGCCGTCCCGGAGGGCGGAGCCGCCGGAATCGCCGCCCTGCTCGACGGCCCCGCCCCGGACGCCGTCGTGCACCACGTGCCCGGCCCGGCGGCCGCCGACGCCGGCGCGGCACGCGCCCACGTCCGCGACGTACTGCGGGTGCTGCGCACCTGGCAGACGGACGAGCGCCTCGCGGACACCCGGCTCGTCGTCGTCACCCCGCCCGGCAGCCCCGCCCACGCGGCCGTGCGCGGCCTGGTCCGCTCCGCCCAGGCGGAGAACCCGGGCCGCTACGTCCTCGTCGAGCACGAACAGCCGCCCACCGAGGCCGACCTGCGCCGGATCCTCGCCACCGGCGAACCCGAACTCTCCCTCGCCGAAGGCCGGTTCAGCGTGCCACGGCTGACCGCACAGCCCTCCGGGGACGCACCCGTCGCCGGCTGGGGCACCGTCCTCGTCACCGGCGGCACCGGCGGACTCGGCGCGCTGCTCGCCCGGCACCTGGTCCGTACCCACGGTGTACGCCGTCTGGTGCTCGCCGGCCGACGCGGCACGGCGCCCGCGCTGAGCGCCGAACTCGGCGCACTCGGCGCCGAGGTGACCGTGGCCGCCTGCGACGTCGGCGACCGCGAGGCACTGCGCCGACTGCTCGACGCGCACCCCGTCGACTCGGTCGTCCACGCGGCGGGCACCGTCCGCGACGGCATCGTCGACAGCCTCACCGACGCCATGGTGGACGAGGTCTTCCACGCCAAGGCGCTCGGCGCCTGGCATCTGCACGAACTGACCCGGGACCGCGACCTCGCCCACTTCGTGCTGTTCTCCTCCCTCGCCGCCGTCCTCGACGGCCCCGGCCAGGGCAACTACGCCGCCGCCAACGCCTACCTCGACGCCCTCGCCGAGCACCGCGCCGCCCTCGGCCTGCCGGCCACCGCGCTCGCCTGGGGCCTGTGGGACACCGACACCGGCATGGGCGCGGCCCTGGACGACACCGCCCGGGAGCGCATCGCGGCCCACGGCCTGCCCGGCCTGTCCGCCGAACGCTCCCTGGAACTGTTCGACGCGGCCCTCCGCTCCCGCGCGCCGCACCTGGTACCCGTCGAGATCGACGCCGCCGCCGTACGCCGCCGCCCCGACGGCACACCCCCGCTGCTGACCACCCTCGTCCGCCCCCTCACCCGCCGTGCCACGGCGAGCACCGCCCCCGCGGCGACCTCGGCCGGGCACCTGTCCACGCTGCCCGCGGCCGACCGCGACCGCGCCCTCCTCGACCTCGTCCGCACCGAGGTGGCGGCCGTGCTGCGGCACGACGGGCCGTCCGCCATCGACCCCGGCCGGGCCTTCACCGACCTCGGCTTCGACTCGCTGGCCGCCGTGGAGCTGCGCAACCGGCTGGGCCCCGCCACCGGACTACGGCTGCCCGCCACCCTCGTCTTCGACCATCCCACCTCCCGGGCACTCGCCGACCACGTCCGCGACACGCTCTTCGGCACCGGCGAGGAGCAGACCGCCGCCCCCGCCGCACGCACCACGGCCGACGACGACCCGATCGTCATCGTCGGCATGAGCTGCCGCTACCCCGGCGGGGTCCGCTCCCCGGAGGACCTGTGGCGGCTCGTCGCCGACGGAGTCGACGCGGTCGGCGGCTTCCCCGCGGACCGGGGCTGGGACACCGAGGCGCTGTACGACCCGGAGCCGGGCACCCCCGGCCGCACCTACACCCGTGAGGGCGCCTTCCTGTACGACGCGGCCGAGTTCGACGCCGGCTTCTTCGGCATCAGCCCACGCGAGGCCACCGCGATGGACCCGCAGCAGCGGCTCCTGCTGGAGGTGTCCTGGGAGGCGCTGGAGCGCTCCGCCATCGACCCGCACCGCCTGCGCGGCTCCCGCACCGGGGTGTTCGCGGGCGTCATGTACCACGACTACGGCACCTGGCTGGCCGAGGTGCCCGAGGACCTCGCCGCCTACCTCGGCAACGGCAGCCTCGGCAGCGTCGTCTCCGGCCGGGTCGCCTACGCCCTCGGCCTGGAGGGGCCGGCCGTCACCGTCGACACCGCCTGCTCCTCCTCGCTGGTCACCCTGCACCTCGCGGCGCAGGCCCTGCGGCAGGGCGAGTGCGACCTCGCGCTGGTCGGCGGCGTCACCGTCATGTCGACACCGGACACCTTCGTCGACTTCGCCCGGCAGCGCGGGCTGGCCGCCGACGGCCGCTGCAAGTCCTTCGCCGCCGCGGCCGACGGCACCGGCTGGGGCGAGGGCGTCGGAGTGGTCGTCGTCGAGCGGCTGTCCGACGCACGCCGCAACGGCCACCGCGTACTGGCGCTGGTCCGCGGATCCGCCGTCAACTCCGACGGCGCCTCCAACGGTCTGACCGCCCCCAACGGCCCCTCCCAGCAGCGCGTCATCCGCGCCGCGCTGGCCGCCGCCGGACTCACCCCCGCCGACGTCGACGCCGTCGAGGCGCACGGCACGGGTACGACGCTGGGCGACCCGATCGAGGCGCAGGCGCTGCTCGCCACCTACGGCCGGGACCGGCCCGCCGGCCAGCCGCTGTGGCTGGGCTCCGTCAAGTCCAACATGGGCCACACCCAGGCCGCCGCCGGTGTCGCCGGCGTCATCAAGACGGTGATGGCGATGCGCAACAAGGTGCTGCCGAAGACCCTGCACGTCGATGAGCCGTCCCACCAGGTCGACTGGAGCGCCGGCGCCGTGGAGCTGCTCACCGAGCAGCGCCCGTGGCAGGCGCCGGACCGGCCGCGCCGCGCGGGCGTGTCCTCGTTCGGGATCAGCGGCACCAACGCCCATGTGATCCTGGAGGAGTTCACCGAGCCCGAGCCCCCGCGGGCGGACCCCGCCACCGCCCCGCCGGTGCTCGCCCTCCCCGTCTCCGCCCGCTCGCCCGAGTCCCTGCGCGGCCAGGCCCGCCGCCTGCGGGACCTGACCGGCACCGCCCCCGCCGACCTCGGCCGGGCCCTGTCCACCACCCGTGGCACCCACTCCCACCGGGCCGTGGTGCTGGCCACCGGCGACGGCCCGGCCGCCACCGCGCTGGACGCCCTGGCACGCGGCACCGAGGCGCCGGGCCTGCTCGTCACCGGCTCCGCCACCGACGGCACCCTCGCCTACCTGTTCTCCGGTCAGGGCGCCCAGCGCCCCGGCATGGGCCGCGACTGGTACGACGCCTTCCCCGTCTACGCCGAGCACTTCGACCGCGCCGCCGCACTCTTCGACAAGCACCTCGAACGGCCGCTCGCCGAGGTCGTGTTCGGCGACGACACCGAGACCCTGGAGCGGACCGCCTACACCCAGGCCGCGCTGTTCAGCACGCAGGTCGCGCTCTACCGGCTGCTGGAGTCCTTCGGACTGCGCCCGGCCTGGCTGGCCGGCCACTCCGTCGGCGAGTTCGCCGCCGCGCACGTCGCGGGCGTGTGGTCGCTCCAGGACGCCGTCACCGCGGTCGCCGCCCGGGGCCGCCTCATGCAGGCCCTGCCCGAGGGCGGCGCGATGATCGCCGTGCAGGCGTCGGAGGAGGAGGTGACACCGCTGCTGGACGAGCGGTGCGCGATCGCCGCCGTCAACGGGCCCCGCGCCGTGGTCGTCTCCGGGGACGAGGACGCCGTCACCGAGGTCGCCGCGCACTTCACGACCACCCGCAGGCTGCGCGTCTCGCACGCCTTCCACTCGCCCCGTATGCAGCCCATGCTGGAGCGGTTCCGGGAAGTCGTGCGGGGCATCCGGGCGGCGGAACCGGCCGTGCCGATCGTCTCCACCCTCACCGGCGCACCGGCCACCGCCGCCGAACTCGGGTCCGCCGACTACTGGGTACGGCACGTGCGGGAGACCGTCCGCTTCGCCGACGCCGTCGCGACCCTGGCCGCGAAGGGCGCCGACACCTTCCTCGAACTGGGTGCCGCGCCCGTCCTCGCGGCCATGGGCCCCGACTGCCTGCCCGACGCCGGGGACACCGCCTTCGTCGCGACCGCCCGCAAGGACACCGCCCCGCTGCCCGGCCTGCTCGCCGCCCTGGCCACCGTGCACACGCGGGGTTCGGACGTCGACTGGGCGACGCTGTACGAGACGTACCCGGGAAACCGCGTCGAGCTGCCCACCTACGCCTTCGACCACCACCGGTACTGGCTGCCCACGGCCGCCGTCACCGCCGGGGACGCCACCGGGCACGGGCTCGCCGCCGTCGACCACCCCCTGGTCAGCGCCCGCCTGGACCTGCCCGGCGACGCCGGGCTGCTGCTCACCGGCCGCATCTCCACCGCCACCCACCCGGTCCTCGCCGAGCACGCCGTCATGGGCACGGTCCTGGTGCCCGGGGCCGCACTGGTCGACCTCGCCCTGCACGCCGGGCGCCTCACCGGACGCCCCGCCGTGGAGGAACTGACCCTGCAGACACCGCTGGTGCTGCCCGCGGACACCGCCGTACGCCTCCAGGTCGCCGCCGGCTCCGACGGCACCGTCGAGATCCACTCCCGTGCCGAGAACGCCCCCGAGGACGAGGGCTGGACGCGGCACGCCACCGGCACCCTCACCGCCGCCGCCGCGCCCCGGCCCGTCCCCGGCAGCTGGCCGCCGCCCGCGGCCACCCCGCTCGACGTCGGAGACCTCTACCCGCGCCTGCACGCCGAGGGCTACGACTACGGCCCCGTCTTCCGCGGGGTACGGGCGGCCTGGCGGCACGGCGACACCCTCCTCGCCGAGCTCGAACTGCCCGCCACCGCCGGGCCGGACGCCGCCCGGTACGCCCTGCACCCGGCGTTGCTGGACGCCGCCCTGCACGTCACCTCGCTCCAGGACGACGACGGTCACGAGCCGTCCGACGGCATCGCCCTGCCCTTCGCCTGGACCGGGGTCACCGTGCACGCCCAGGGCGCCCGCACCGCGCGGGTCCGCGTCACCCGAGGCCCCGACGGCACCCGTATCGAGCTGGCCGACTCCGACGGCCGGCCCCTCGCCGCCGTCGACTCCTACGTCAGCCGTCCCGTGGCCGCCGACCGGCTCACCCGGCGGCAGCGCCAGCTGTACGCCGTCACCGACGAACCGCTGCCCGAGGCCGCCGGCCGTCCCGACCGCCGTACCTGGGCGGTCCTCGGCGACGACGACCTCGGCCTCGGCGTCCCCGTGCACCCCGGACCGGACGCGCTCGGCACCCCCGTGCCCGACGTGGTGATCCTGCCCGTGAACGCCCCCCGCGCCGAGGGCGGCCCACTGCCGGACGCCGTGCGCACCGCCCTCGCCCGCACCCTGGAGACCCTCCGGACATGGTCGGCCGACGAACGGTACGCCGGGTCGACGCTCGTCGTCCTCACCGGCGGCGGCCTCGCCGACGCCGCCGTGCACGGGCTGGTGCGGGCCGCGCAGGCCGAGGACCCCGGCCGGATCCTCCTCGTCGGACGGAGCGCACCCGACGGCCCGGTACCGGACCGGGCCGCGCTGGCCGCCCTCCTGGACTCCGGGGAGCCGGAGGTGCGGTGGCGGGACGGCCGGGCCCACGCCCCCCGCCTCGTGCGCGCGGAGGACCCGCCGCGGCCGGACCGCCCCTGGGGCACCGTCCTCGTCACCGGCGGCACCGGCGGACTCGGCGCCCTCGTCGCCCGCCACCTGGCCGGCCGGCACGGCGTCACCCGCCTGGTGCTGACGAGCCGCCGCGGCCCCCAGGCACCCGGCGCCGCCGACCTGCGCGCGCAGCTCACCGCCCTCGGCGCCGAGGCCGAGATCGTCGCCTGCGACGTCTCCGACCGCACGGCCCTCGCCGCCCTGCTCGCCGCGCACCCCGTCGACAGCGTCGTCCACACCGCGGGCGTCCTCGACGACGGCGTGATCGCCTCGCTGACCCCCGCGCGTCTGGACACCGTGCTGCGGCCCAAGGCGGACGCCGCCTGGCACCTGCACGAACTGACCCTGGACCGGGAGCTGTCCCGCTTCGTGCTGTTCTCCTCGGCCGCCGGCACCCTGGACGCCTCCGGCCAGGGCAACTACGCCGCCGCCAACGTCTTCCTCGACGCGCTGGCCGCCCATCGCGCCGCCCTCGGCCTGCCCGCCACCTCCCTCGCCTGGGGCCTGTGGTCCGGCGGCGGCATGGGCGCCGCACTCGACGCGGCCGAGGTCCAGCGCATCGAACGGTCCGGCATCGGCGCGCTCGACCCGGACGAGGGACTGGAGCTGTTCGACGCCGCCGTGGCAGCCGGCCGCCCCGCCCTGGTGCCCGTACGGCTGGACACCGCGGCCCTGCGCCGCCGCGGCGACGACGTCCCGGCCGTGCTGCGCACCCTGGCCGGTGTCACCCACCGCGCGGCACGCGACGACCGGGCCCGCACCCTGGGCGAGCACCTGGCCGAACTCCCCGCCGCCGACCACGAGCACACCGTGCTGGAAGCCGTCCGCACCGAGGTCGCCGCCGTCCTCGGCCACGCCGGACCCGCCGCCGTGGAGCCACGCCGCGCCTTCACCGAACTGGGCTTCGACTCGCTCGCCGCCGTCGAACTGCGCAACCGGCTGAACACGGTCTGCGGACTGCGCCTGCCGTCCACGCTGATCTTCGACTACGCCACCCCGGCGGCACTCGCCGGCCACCTCCTCGAACGACTCCTGCCGGACCCCGCGGACCCCGGCCCGGACACCACCCCGCACGGCGACGACGAGCTGCGCACCCTGATCTCCCGCATCCCCCTCGCCCGCATCCGCGAGGCCGGACTCCTCGACGGCCTGCTGAAACTGTCCGAGCCGGCTTCGGCCCCCGCCCCCGCCGACCGAGCCCTGGACATCAAGTCCATGGCCGTGGCCGACCTGGTGCGCGCCGCGCTCGACCGCAGCGGCACCGAGTGACCCCGCCCCGGGTGCCGGACGACGCGCCGCGTCCGGCACCGGGCCACCCCGTACCCGGCGCACCCTCCACCGCGTCACCAGCGCCGCCGAGCCAGCAGGGAGCGACACCGACCGTGGACACATCCGTCGAGCAGATCGTCGAGGCGCTGCGCGAGTCATTGCTCGAGAACGAGCGACTGCGCCGGCAGAACGACCGGATCACCGAGGCGGCGCAGGAGCCCGTCGCGATCGTCGCCATGAGCTGCCGCTACCCCGGCGGCGTCGATACGCCCGAGCAGCTGTGGCAGCTGGTCGACTCCGGCACGGACGCCGTGGGCGACTTCCCCGCCGACCGCGGCTGGGACGTCGAGGGCATCTACGACCCCGACCCCGACGCCCCCGGCAGGACCCATGTGCGCGAGGGCGGGTTCCTCTACGACGCCACCCGGTTCGACCCCGGTTTCTTCGGCATCAGCCCGCGCGAGGCCCTCGCGATGGACCCGCAGCAGCGACTGCTGCTGGAGACCGCCTGGGAAGCGTTCGAGCGCGCCGGCATCGACCCGCACACCCTCAAGGGCAGCCGCACCGGCATCTACGCGGGCGTCATGTACCACGACTACGGCAGCTGGCTCACCGAGGTGCCCGAGGGCGTCGAGGGCTATCTCGGCAACGGCAACCTGGGCAGCGTCGCCTCCGGCCGCGTCTCCTACATCCTCGGCCTGGAGGGGCCCGCCGTCACCGTCGACACCGCCTGCTCGTCCTCGCTCGTCGCCCTGCACCTCGCCGTGCAGGCGCTGCGCACCGGCGAGTGCACCCTCGCCCTCGCGGGCGGTGTGACGGTCATGTCCACCCCCGACACCTTCATCGACTTCTCCCGCCAGCGGGGCCTCGCGCTGGACGGCCGCTGCAAGTCCTTCGCCGAGGGCGCGGACGGCACCGGCTGGGGCGAGGGCGCGGGACTGCTCCTGCTGGAGCGCCTCAGCGACGCCCGCCGCAACGGCCACCGCGTGCTGGCCGTGGTGCGCGGCACCGCCGTCAACCAGGACGGTGCCTCCAACGGTCTGACCGCCCCCAACGGCCCCTCCCAGCAGCGGGTCATCCGCGCGGCCCTCGCCGACGCCCGCCTGGAACCCCGCCAGGTGCACGCCGTCGAGGCACACGGCACGGGCACCCCGCTGGGCGACCCGATCGAGGCACAGGCCCTGCTGGCCACCTACGGTCAGGACCGGCCCGCCGGCGAACCGCTGTGGCTCGGCTCGGTCAAGTCCAACATCGGACACACGCAGGCCGCCGCCGGTGTCGCCGGCGTCATCAAGATGGTGATGGCGATGCGGCACGGGCGGCTGCCCCGGACCCTGCACGCCGAACGGCCCACCTCCCAGGTCGACTGGGCGGCCGGCGCCGTCGAACTGCTCGGCGAGCCCCGCGACTGGCCGGCCGACGGCGAGCCGCGCCGCGCGGCGGTGTCGTCCTTCGGTATCAGCGGCACCAACGCCCACGTGATCGTGGAGGCCGCCCCCGAGCCCGAGGCCCGGGCGGAGGAGCCCTCCTGGGCCGGACCCCTTCCGCTGGTGCTGTCCGGACACGGCGAAACGGGCCTCGCCGCCCAGGCCCGCCGCCTCCACGACCACCTCGTCACCGGCACCGACCCCCTCCCCGACGTCGCCCACACGCTCGCCACCGGGCGCGCCGCGCTGGCCGAGCGGGCCGTCGTCACCGGCACCGGCCTGCCCGCCCTCACCGCGGGCCTGAGCGCGCTCGCGGAGGGGCTCGCGGCGCCGAACGTGGTGCGCGGCAGGCCGGCGGGGGAGTCCCGTATCGCCTTCGTCTTCCCCGGCCAGGGCTCCCAGTGGGCCGGCATGGCCGCCGATCTGCTCGACAGCTCACCCGTCTTCGCCGCGCGCATGGCCGACTGCGCCGCGGCCCTGGCCCCCGTCACCGACTGGGACCTCCTCGAGACCGTGCGGGCCCGGCAGCCGCTGGAACGGGTCGACGTCGTCCAGCCCGCGCTGTGGGCGATCATGGTGTCGCTCGCCGAGGTGTGGCGCGCCCACGGGGTCCGGCCCGCCGCCGTCATCGGCCACTCCCAGGGCGAGATCGCCGCCGCCTGCGTGGCCGGCGCGCTCTCCCTCGCCGACGGCGCCCGCGTCGTCGCCCTGCGCAGCCAGGCCATCGCGCGGGAACTCTCCGGCCGCGGCGGCATGATGTCGGTGGCCCTGCCCGAGGCCCGGGTACGCGACCTCGTCGCCCGCTACGACGGCCGCGTCGCCGTCGCCGCCGTCAACGGCGCCTCCTCCGTGGTCCTGTCCGGCGACGCCGACGCCCTCGACGAACTCCGCGAGACCCTCGTGGCCGGCGGCGACCGGGCCAAGCGGCTCCCGGTGGACTACGCCTCGCACTCCGCGCACGTCGAGTCGATCCGGGAGCGGCTGCTCGCCGACCTGGCGGACGTCCGGGCCCGGCCCGCCGACGTGCCGTTCTACTCCACCGTCACCGGCGCCCGGCTCGACACCACCGGCCTGGACGCCGGCTACTGGTACACCAACCTGCGGCAGAGCGTCCTGTTCGAGCCGACCACGCGCACCCTCCTCGACGCCGGGTACGGGGTGTTCGTGGAGTGCAGCCCGCACCCCGTGCTGCTGCACAGCATCGAGGAGACCGCCGACGCCGCAGGTGCCGAGGTCACCGGCCTCGGTTCGCTGCGCCGTGACGACGGCGGCCCCGAGCGCGTCCTGGCCGCCCTGGGCGAGGCCTTCGTCGCCGGCGTCCCGGTCGACTGGTCGGCCGTGTTCGACGGCACGCCGGTACGCGCCGTCGACCTGCCGACGTACGCCTTCCAGCGCGAGCGGTACTGGCTCGGCCGGTCCACCGGCACCGGCGACGTCACCGCCGCCGGGCTCGAGACCACCGGCCATCCGCTGCTGGGCGCCGCGGTCCCGGTCGCCGAGGGCGGCACCCTGTTCACCGGCCGTCTCTCCACGGCCACCGCCCCCTGGCTCGCCGACCACGCCGTCTCCGGCACCACCCTGCTGCCCGGCACCGCGCTGGTCGAGCTGGCGCTCGGCGCGGGCCACGGCCTGGGCTGCGGGCACCTGGCCGAACTCACCCTCCAGGCACCGCTGGTGCTGCCCGACCGGGGCGCCGTCCAGCTGCAGCTGCACGTGGCCGCCGCCGACGACTCCGGGCACCGCGCCCTGACCGTCCACTCCCGTCCCGAGGGCGCCGACGGCACGGCCTGGACCCGGCACGCCACCGGTCTGCTCGCCCCGCGGACCGCCGCGCCCGCCTTCGACCTCGCGGCCTGGCCGCCGGAGGGCGCCGAGCCCGTACCGGCCGACGACGCCTACGCCCACCTGGCCGGCCTCGGCTACGACTACGGGCCCGCCTTCCAGGGGCTGCGCGCGGTCTGGCGGCGCGGCGACGAGACCTTCGCCGAGGTCGAACTGCCCGTCGAGGCCGAGGGCTTCGCCCTCCACCCGGCCCTGTTCGACGCCGCCCTGCACGCCGACGGCCTGCGCACCGACGGCAGGGACTCCGCCCGGCTGCCCTTCGCCTGGACCGGGGTCTCGCTGTACGCGGCCGGGGCCACCGCCCTGCGGGTCCGGCTGCACGGCGGCGAGACACTCTCCCTCCGGCTGGCCGACCCCACGGGCGCCCCGGTCGCCGAGGTCGAGGCCCTGGTGTCCCGGCCCGTCGACCCGGCCGCGCTCGCCTCCGGCACCCGTACCGAAGACCTGTACCGCCTTGACTGGCCGGTGCTGCCCGTACCCGACGTGCCCGCACCCGAGTACGCCGTCCTGGACGAGCGGGGCCCGGCCGGGCTGGACGCCGTGCCCGCGTGGGTGGTGCTGCGGGCCGGTGGCGACGGCCCCGACCCGCGTCCGGCGACCCAGCGGGTCCTGGCCGCCGTACAGGCGTGGCTGGCCGACGAACGGACCGCCTCCGCCCGGCTGGTGGTGCTCACCCGGGGTGCCGTGGCCGTGGGGGAGGAGGACGTCACCGACCTGGCGGGTGCCGCCGTGTGGGGCCTGGTCAGGGCCGCGCAGGGCGAGCACCCCGGGCGGTTCGTGCTCGTGGACTCCGCCGACCCCGAAGCCGCCGCGACCGCCGCCGCGGCGAGCGAGGAGCCCCAGCTCGCCCTGCGCGACGGCACCGTGCACGTTCCCCGGCTGGCCCGCGCCACCCCACCGGGCCAGGCGCCGTCCCTCGACCCCGACGGCACCGTGCTGATCACCGGCGGCACGGGTGTGCTCGGTGCCCTGGTGGCCCGGCACCTGGTCGCCGGGCACGGGGTACGCCGCGTGGTGCTGGCCGGGCGCAGCGGTACCGCCGCCGACGACTTCGCCGACCTGGACGCGGAGATCGTGGTGGCCCGCTGCGACGCCGCCGATCGCGGACAACTCGCCCGGCTCCTCGCCGAGACACCGTCCGACCGCCCGCTGACCGCGGTCGTCCACCTCGCCGGTGTCCTCGACGACGGCCTGGTGACCGACCAGACGCCCGAGCGCCTGGACGCCGTGCTGCGCCCCAAGGCCGACGCCGCCCGGCATCTGCACGAGCTGACCCGCGACCTCGGCCTCGCCGCGTTCGTCCTGTTCTCCTCCGCCGCCGGCACGGTCGACGGCGCCGGGCAGTCCGGCTACGCCGCCGCCAACGCCTTCCTCGACGCGCTGGCCGCCCACCGCAGGCACCACGGCCTGCCCGCCCACTCCCTCGCCTGGGGGTTCTGGGAGCAGCGCACGGGCCTGACCGCCCACCTCACCGACGCCGACGTGGCACGCATGGCACGTGCCGGCGTCCGCCCGATCCCCACCGAGGAGGGGCTGCGTCTCCTCGACGCCGCCCTCGCCGCCGAGGAGCCGCTGCTGCTCCCGGTCGGCCTGGACCTGGCCGTCCTGCGCCGCGCCGCCGACGTCCCGTCCGTGCTGCGCGGCCTGGTACCCGCACGCGCGCGCCGCACCGCGGCCGCGCGCACGGACTCCGCGTCGCTCGCCGACCGGCTGGCCGTGCTCGGTCCCGCCGAACGCGAGACGGCCCTCATGGAGTTGATCCGCACCCAGGTGGCCGCCGTCCTCGGGCACGGCAGCGACATGACGCTCGATCCGCGCCGCTCGTTCCGCGAGGTGGGCTTCGACTCGCTGACCGCGGTGGAGCTGCGCAACCGCCTCGGCAGCGCGGTGGGCCTGCGCCTGCCCGCCACCCTCGTCTTCGACCACCCCGACGCGGGCGCGCTCGTGAGACACCTGACGACGGAACTCTTCGGCGCACCTGCCGAGGACACCGTGGACGCCGCCGTCCAGGGATCCGACGAACCGGTCGCCATCGTCGCCATGGCCTGCCGCTACCCCGGCGGCGTCAGCACGCCCGAGGACCTGTGGCGGCTGCTCGCCGAGGGCGGCGACGGCATCGGCGCCTTCCCCGCCGACCGGGGCTGGGACCTGGACGCCCTGTACGATCCCGAGCCCGGCAAGGCCGGCCACTCCTCCACCCGGGCCGGCGGGTTCCTGTACGACGCCGCCGACTTCGACCCCGACTTCTTCGGCATCGGCCCGCGCGAGGCCCTGGCGATGGACCCCCAGCAGCGGCTGCTGCTGGAGACGTCCTGGGAGGCGCTGGAGCGGGCCGGCATCGACCCGTACTCCGTGCGCGGCAGCCGTACCGGTGTCTTCGCGGGCGTCATGTACCACGACTACGGCAGCCGGCTGCGCCGCGTTCCCGAGTCGGTGCGCGACTACCTCGGCAACGGCAGCCTCGGCAGTGTGGCCTCCGGCCGAGTCGCCTACGCCCTCGGTCTGGAGGGCCCGACGCTCACCGTCGACACGGCGTGCTCGTCGTCCCTGGTGGCGCTGCACCTGGCCGCGCAGGCACTGCGGCAGGGCGAGTGCGGCCTGGCCCTGGCCGGCGGTGTGTCCGTGATGTCGACCGTCGACACATTCGTGGACTTCAGCAGGCAGCGCAACCTCGCCGGGGACGGCCACGCCAAGTCCTTCGCCGACGCGGCGGACGGCACGGCCCTGTCGGAGGGCGCCGGCATGCTCGTGCTGGAGCGGTTGTCGGACGCGCGGCGCAACGGGCATCCGGTGCTGGCGGTGGTGCGGGGTTCGGCGGTGAACCAGGACGGTGCGTCGAACGGTCTGACGGCGCCGAACGGTCCGTCGCAGCAGCGGGTGATCCGGCAGGCGCTGGCGGCGGCGCGTTTGTCGGCCGCCGATGTGGACGTGGTGGAGGCGCACGGCACGGGGACGACGCTGGGGGATCCGATCGAGGCGCAGGCGCTGCTGGCGACTTATGGTCAGGAGCGGGACGAGCCGTTGTGGCTGGGTTCGGTGAAGTCCAACATCGGGCACACGCAGGCCGCCGCGGGTGTGGCGGGTGTCATCAAGATGGTGATGGCGATGCGCAACGGGGTGCTGCCGAGGACGCTGCACGTGGACCGGCCGTCCACGAAGGTCGACTGGGACGCCGGGAAGGTGCGGTTGCTGACCGAGCGGCGGGAGTGGCCGCGGCAGGGCCGTCCGCGCCGGGCCGGGGTGTCTTCCTTCGGCATCAGCGGCACCAACGTGCACACGATCATCGAGGAGGCACCCGCCGAGCGGTCCGCGCCGGACGCGAACGCGGACCCGGCGCAGGCCCCGATCCTGCCGCTGGTGCTCTCCGGCGCCACCCCCGAAGCCCTGGCCGCGCAGGCCGCACGGCTGCGGACGGTCGCCGACCGGCCGCTGCCCGACCTCGCCCGCTCCCTGGCCACGGACCGGGCCGCCCTCACCCACCGGGCCGCGCTCGTCGCCCGCGACCGGGACGGACTCCTCGCCGGACTCGCCGCGCTGGCCGACGGCACCCCGGCCGACACGGTCGTGCGCGGTCGTCCCGTCGGCGGCAAGGCCGCCTTCCTCTTCACCGGCCAGGGCGCCCAGCGCGCGGGCATGGGCCGCGGCCTGTACGCCGCCCACCCCGCCTTCCGGCAGGCGCTCGACGCGGCCTGCCAGGCCCTCGACGCCCACCTGGACCGCCCGCTGCGGGACGTGATGTGGGCCGAGCCCGGCTCCGAGGAGGCCGGCCTGCTCGACCACACCCTCTACACGCAGAGCGCCCTGTTCGCCGTGGAGACCGCCCTGTACCGGCTGCTGGAGTCCCACGGCGTCCGCGCGGACTGGCTGGCCGGCCACTCCATCGGCGAGCTGACCGCCGCGCACGTCGCCGGCGTCTGGGACCTGACGGACGCCGCCCGGCTGGTCGCCGCGCGCGGCCGGCTGATGCAGGCGCTGCCCGCAGGGGGCGCGATGCTCGCCGTGGACGCCACCGAGGACGAGGTGCTCCCGTACCTCGGGCCCGAGGTGTCCGTCGCCGCCGTCAACGGGCCCCGCGCCGTCGTCGTCTCCGGCACCGAGACCGCCGTGACCGCCGTGGCCGAGGCATTCCCCGGCCGCCGCACCAAGCGGTTGCGGGTCAGCCACGCCTTCCACTCCCCGCTGATGGACCCGATGCTGGCGGAGTTCGAGAAGACGGCCCGTGAACTCCGGTACGAGACGCCCGCGATCCCCGTCGTCTCCGACGTCACCGGAGCACGCGCCGGCGAGGACGAGCTGTGCGACCCCGAGTACTGGGTCCGCCACGTCCGGGAGGCCGTCCGCTTCGGCGACGCCGTCCGCACGCTGGAGGCCGACGGCGTGCGCACCTTCCTCGAACTCGGCCCCGACGCCGTCCTGTCCGCCCTGGGCGCGCACGCCGTCGCCGACGCCGAGCAGTCGGCGTTCGTCCCGGCGCTGCGCCGGGACCGGGACGAGGAACAGACGTTCGCGGCCCTGCTCGGCATCGCCCATGTGCGCGGTCTGACCGTGGACTGGCAGCGGGTGTTCGCGGGCACCGGCGCCCGCCGCACCGACCTGCCGACCTACGCCTTCCAGCGCACCCGGCTGTGGCTGGACGACGCGCCGGACGCGGTCACCGACGCCGCCGGGCTGGGCCAGGCGCCGGCCGGGCACCCGCTGCTCGGCGCCGCCCTGGAACTGGCCGGCGACGGCCGGGTGGCCCTGACCGGCCGGCTGTCCCTGACCACCCACCCCTGGCTCGCCGACCACGCCGTGGCGGGCGTCGTCCTGGTCCCGGGCAGTGCCTTCGTCGAACTCGCCGTCCGGGCCGGGGACCGCACGGACTGCCCGCAGGTGGAGGAACTCACCCTGGAACGGCCTCTCGTCCTGCCCGAGCAGGGCGCCGTCCAGCTCCAGGTCTCCGCCGCCGCCCCCGATGCCGACGGGCGCCGGCACCTGACCGTGCACGCCCGCCCGGAGGGCACCGACGGCGAGTGGACCCGGCACGCCACCGGCGTCCTCGCCCCGCGCGCCACGCCCGAACCGGCCGGCGCCGCCGAGTGGCCACCGGCGGGCGCCGTACCCGTCGACGTCACCGGCACCTACGACCACCTGGCCGAACAGGGCTACCATTACGGCCCGTTGTTCCGCTGCCTGCGCTCCGCGTGGCGGCTCGGCGACGAGGTCTGTGCCGAACTGGCCCTGCCCGACGCCGACGCGGCCGACGGCTTCGGACTGCACCCGGCCCTGCTCGACTCCACGCTGCACGCCATCGACCTGCTCGACGGCCAGGACCCGACCGTGATGACGCTGCCGTTCTCCTGGGAGGGCGTCGCCCTGTACGCGACCGGCGCCACGGCGGTGCGGCTGCGTCTGACCCCGCACGGCACCGACCACATGACCCTGCGCCTGTACGACGCCGCAGGAGCGCCCGTGGCCGAGGTGACGTCGCTGCGCATCCGCCAGGTGACCGCCGAGCAGCTGACCGCGGCCACACCGGCCCCCGGTGACCTGTTCCGCGTGCGCTGGACCGAACTGCCGGTGACCGCCGACGGATCCGCGCCCGCGCCCCGGACGCTCACCCTCGACCGGGCCCCGGACGCCGATCCGCCGGTGCGAGCCCGCGCGACCGCCGTACGGGCACTCGCCGCACTGCGCCGGCACCTCGCCGAGGCGCCGGACAGCGAGCCGCTGGTGGTCCTCACCCGGTCCGCCGTGGCCGTCCACGCCGACAGCGTGCCCGACCCGGCCGAGGCCGTGATCTGGGGCATGGTCCGGGCGGCGGCGGTCGAGCACCCCGGTCGCTTCGTGCTCGTCGACACCGACGGCGCCCCCGCCTCCGACGTCGCGCTCCCCGCCGCCGTGGCCGCCGGCGCACCCGAACTCGCCCTGCGGGCAGGCACGGCGTACGCCCCGGAACTGGCCCGGACCGCACAGGCGGCCGAGGCCCAGGCGCCCGTCCTGGACCCGCACGGCACCGTCCTCGTGACCGGGGGCACCGGCAGCCTCGGCCGGCTGCTGGCCCGGCACCTGGTCACCCGGCACGGCGTACGGCATCTGCTGCTGGCCGGCCGCACCGGGCGGCTGCCCGAGCCCGGCGCCCTGGACGACCTGGCCGCCCTGGGCGCCACCGTGACCGTCGCCGCCTGCGACGCCACCGACCGGGACGCGCTCGCCGCCCTGCTGGCGTCCGTCCCGGCCGAACACCCGCTGACCGCCGTGGTGCACGCCGCGGGCGTCCTGGACGACGGGCTGCTCACCGACCTCACGCCTCAGCGGCTGGAAGCGGTGCTGCGCCCCAAGACCGACGCCGCCTGGCATCTGCACGAGCTGACCCGCGACCTCGGCCTCGCCGCGTTCGTGCTGTTCTCGTCCGCCGCCGGCACCCTGGGGGCGGCCGGGCAGGCCAACTACGCCGCCGGGAACGCCTTCCTGGACGCCCTGGCCGCGCGACGCCGCGCCGAGGGGCTCCCGGCTCTCTCGCTCGGCTGGGGACTGTGGGACACGGGGGAGGGCATGGCGGCCGGGCTCGGCGCGACCGAACTGCGCCGGCTGGCCCGCGACGGAATCCTGCCGCTGCCCGCCGACCGGGCGCTGGCCCTGTTCGACCGGGCGCTGACCGCCGACCACACCCCGGCCGCCGACCGGGCCCTGCTGCTGCCGGTCCGCGTCCAGGTCACCGAGGACGCTCCCGCCCTGGTACGGGGGCTCGCTCCGGTGGCCGTACGCCGCACGGCCCGGGCGGCGGCGGACGCCGCGCCGGCGTCCGCCGAGGCGCTGCCGCAGCGGCTGGCCGGGCTCGCCGCCGCCGACGCCCTGCGGCTGCTGACGGACACGGTGTGCGGCCATGTCGCCGACGTCCTCGGACACGGGTCCGGCGGCGCCGTCGACCCCCAGCGCTCCCTGGGCGACCTGGGCGTGGACTCGCTGGCCGCCCTGGAACTGCGCAACCGGCTCGGCGCCGACACCGGGCTCCGGCTGTCCACCACGCTCACCTTCGACTACCCGACCTCCGAGGCCCTCGCCCGGTACCTCTTCGCGGAACTGGGCGGGGACGCCTCCGCCGACCTGGTGGACGTGGAGGCCGAAGTGGTGCGCCTGGAGACGGCGCTGGGCGCCGCGCTGGACTCGGCCGCGCTCGACGAGGAGCAGCGGGCCCGGGTGGCCGCCCGGCTGCGCACGCTCAGCGCGCGCTGGGAGGACAGCGGACGGTGGCGGGAGAACGGGACCGCGGACGCCGGCGGTGCGGGGCTGGAGACGGCCACGGCCGATGAACTCTTCGGCATCCTGGACGACGAACTCGGCAGCTTGGGCTGAGGCCCGCGCCCGCACGGGCGGGCGGAGCGCGGCCCCGCCGGTGACATCACCGGCGGGGCCGCGCTCCGCGTAGGGGACGAGAAGAGTGAGCGCTCTCAGATCGACACGACGACAGGACGGGCTCTCAGCCCGTGGACGAGTGAGTGCTGGCCCAGCGGTCCGACAGCTTGGGGATGCGATGGTCCAGCATCTTCGACGGCAGTTCCGAACGGTTGGCCACGTTCAGCTTGCGGTAGACCCGGGTGAGGTGCTGCTCCACCGTGCTGATCGTGACGTGCAGGCGGGTGCTGATCTCGCGGTTGGTGTACCCGAGCGCGGCCAGCCCCGCGACCCGGCACTCGGCGTCGCTGAGGATGGCGGGGCCGCCCTCGGACCCGGAGGTCTCGGGCCGTACCGGATCCTCCAGCAGATGCGCGTCGACCGGCGACTCGATGCGGCACGCCTCGGCCTCCCGTGCCGCCTGCCGCGCCACCAGCCGGGCCCGCGCGTACTCGCCGAGCTCGTAGTGGGCCGCGGACAGGTCGGCGTACGCCTGGGCCAGCGCGTACCGGTCGCCGCATGTCTTGAGCAGGTCGATCGACTCGCGCAGCAGCGAGGCCCGGCGGTGCGGCTTGCAGGTCGCGGCCAGCAGACGCAGGGCCATGGCCCGGGCGCGGGAACTGTGGCCGCCGGGCAGCCGCAGCTGCTCCTCGGCCCACTCCCGGGCCGTGCGGGCCTTGCCGATCCGCAGGTTGGCCAGGGCCAGGTCGGACCGCCAGGGGATGCCCTTCTGCAGGCTGGGGTTGCCTTCCCGGAGCAGCCGCCCGCAGGTCTCGAAGTCGTTGAGCGCCGCGAAGGGCCGGTCGGTGGCGAGGTAGTGGTGACCACGGGCGCGCAGGTACTGGATGCCGAACACGGTCCGGAACATGGGTTCGGGCACATCGTGCTTGAGCAGTTGCTCGGCCTCGTCGTAGGAGCCCATGGCGGTGTGCGCGGAGATCGCCGTCGACAGGGGCAGGCCGATGAGCACTCCCCAGCTCTGGGCGTGCAGTGTGCCGAGGGCGGCGAGCGTGCCCTGGGCGGCGGTGGTCACGTCCCCCTGGAGCAGGGCTATCTCCGCCCGGATGCTGCCGAGCAGGGCCTGCCATGTGGTCGCCCGGCGTTCCAGGGCGCACCCCAGCAGCGTGTCGCAGGCCTCGGCGGCGACCGCGGGCCGGTCCGCGTGGGCGATGGCGAGCAGGGACATGGCGACCAGTTCCAGGTTCAGGTGGTCCAGTTGGTGTCCCTGGACGGCCTGGGCGACGGCCGCCGCGGACTCGTCGGTGGCCTCGCCGCCGATGAGTGCCGCCAGCCGGGCGGCCAGTCCGCCCGTGTCGGTGGGAGCCGGGCGGCGGCGGGGGTCGGTGCCGGTGGCCGGGGTGCTCTTGCCGGGGAGCGCCACGCCGTAGAACCACTGCCGTACGAACTCCACCTCGGCGACGATCTGGGCGTCGGCGGGCGACTGCGCGGGGACGAGGGTGGCCACGGCCTGGGCGGCCAGTTCGGTGTCGCCCCGCCACAGCATGTACCGCAGGACGGTGGCGGTGTCCCGCATGTTCAGGTCGCCGTCGAGCGCGGCCCCGCGCAGGGGTTCCAGGTGAGGGGCGGCGGCTGCGGGGTTGGTGCGCCACTGGGCGCGCGCGAGCGCCACCGACAGGGCATGGCGTTCGCGTTCGTCGGCGCAGTCGCGCAGGACCAGGCCGAGGTAGGCGGTGCACGCCTCCACGTCGTCGGCGGCCAGGGTCTCCTCCGCGGCGGCGCGCAGGATCCCCGCGCCCCAGCCCGCCGGGACCAGGTCCGCGAGACGGAGGTGACGTGCCACCTCGACGGCGGGTGCGCCGGAACGATACAGCACGTGGGCGATCCGGCCGTGCAGGTCGGTGCGTGCGGCGGCGGCCATGTCCTCCAGGACCGCCGCGGCGGCGGTCGGGTGGCGGTAGGCACAACCGTCCAGCAGTCCCGAGGAGTTGAGCAGGTCGACGGCTTCCTGGGTGCCGGCCGGGGTGGTGCCGGCCAGCTCTCCGACGGCGACGGTCTCCGCCAGCGGGCCGAGCGCGGCCAGTACCCGGGCCACCCGGACATGGCCCGCGTCGCCGCGGTGCAGCAGCGACAGCACGGCCTGGCGGTAGGAGGCGCCGGCGATGGGCCCGCGGATCTCGGGCGCGAAGCGCGTGCTGTCGTCCAGCAGCGCGTGCACCAGCAAGGGGCTGCCGGCGGTGGCCCGGTGGTAGGCGGCGCCGATGTGCCCCGGCAGGGACCGTCCCGCCTGTGCGGCGAGCAGTTCGCCGACGCTCGCCTCCGACAGCGGAGCCAGGCGTACCCGTCGGTGGGGCTGGCGGAGGAGTTCCGTGTGTGCGGGCGAGCGAATCTCGCCGAAGTGCCCCGACGTGGCACACACCACGAGCACCCGCCGGGAGCGGCTTCGGTGCAGCAGGCCGACGAGCGTGTACAGCGAGGCACGATCCATCGTGTGGGCGTCGTCCACGGCGATGACCAGGGGGCGTTCCTCCCGGACGAGGTCCAGGAGAGCCTCGTTCGGCCGGTCTCCGGCGGGCGCCCGGACGGCATTGTGCTCGGGGTCGGCGGAACGGCGATTTTTCGCCGGGAAGTTCACTTCCGCGGGGGCCGGGTGTGAGAGCGCGCACTCCGCATCCGCGTTCCGCAGTAATTGCTGCACGAGGCTCATCGGGCGATCCCGATCGAACGAGCAGGCCGTACCCGTCAGTATGCACGCGCCGGTGCCGTTCAGTGTGGTGAGGAATTCATGCAGGAGCTGGGTCTTGCCGGATCCGGGACCGCCCGTGATGATCACGAGCCGGCCGTTTCCCCGCGCGCTCTCGGTGAACACCTCACCCAAGGCCCGGAGTTCTCTTGAACGGCCGAAAAGGTGCATCGTGGGTCCCCCCTAGATTCATTTTTCCAAGCGAGGTCGTGCCCCGTTTCCCGCGTGACGAGGCGGCGTCGTGCGACGGTGCGTGAAGAGTTTGTGAGGATGGCGGCGCTGCCGCAAAGGCGGCGCGCCGAGTCGCTCCTGGGCCGGCCGGACAGCTCCTGACCGGCCGCGCAAGGTCAGTCCATCGGCCGGTGTGGCCGCTGCTCGCGCCGCGAGAGAGGCGTCGCATCCCCTGGTCTCCCGTTTTTGCCGCGTACCGCGGGTGGCTCTCGACGCCGCCATGCATTGATGTGCCGTTGCTTACCGGCGGTACAACCGCGAGGCGGCCTGAAATCCATGGACCGAATGTTTTCGGCCAATTTCTGGCCGACTTCCATTCGGAGTGTCCATGTTTTTGCCGGCCGAGTGCCGAATTAGAGATTAGATGCTCATATCAGGCAGAGACGCTATCTGTCCAGGCCAACGTTGTCAACTGCTGACCTATGTGGCCCCATCCCTACTCTCCGGATGGTCCGCCGAGGCGTCCTTTTACAGTCCTGTGATTTACCGGATGGTTAAGAAAGGATCCGGGCGCGGGCAATCGTGACATCGGTCACGGGAAAGCGCTTCCGGTGCCCGTACGGGCAACGCGGCTTTTCCGGTGCGGCCGGGCGCCGGACCGGTCAGGGAAGGATCGCGTCGATGTACCCGCCGTCGACCCGCAGGGCGCCTCCGGTCGTGGCCGACGCCTGCTCGGAGCTGAGGTAGACGACCATGTGGGCGATCTCCTCCGGCTCGATCAACCGCTGCAGCAGGGACTGGGGACGGTACTCGCGCATGAACGCACGCTGTGCCTCGTCCCACGGCAGGTCCCGGTCGACGAGTTCGTATACGAAGTCCTCGACGCCGCCGGTGTGCGTGGGTCCGGCGATGACGGAGTTGACCGTGACGCCCGTGCCCGCCGCCTTCTTGGCGAAGCCGCGGCTCACCGCGAGCAGTGCCGTCTTCGACATCCCGTAATGGATCATCTCCGCGGGGATGACCACCGCCGAGTCACTGGCGATGAACTGGATCCGGCCCCAGCCGCGCGCGGTCATGCCCGGCAGATACAGCCGGGTCAGCCGTACCCCGGCGAGCACGTTCACCTCGAAGTAGCGCCGCCACTCGTCGTCGGTGATCTCCAGCGGGTCGGCGGTGCCGAAGACACCGAGGTTGTTGACGAGGATGTCCACCTCCGGCAACAGCTGCGCCACCCGGGCCGCGCCTTCCTCGCCGGACACATCGGCGGCCACCGGAACCAGCTCGGCACCGGGCGCCTCCCTCGCCAGTGACTCCACGCTCTCGGCGACCCGCTGTTCGTCACGGCCGTTGATTCCCACGCGGGCCCCGGCCCGGGCGAGCGCGACGGCGATGGCCGCCCCGATGCCCTGCGTCGAACCGGTGACCAGTGCGGTGCGTCCTGTGAGGTCGAGATGCATGGGCGGACGGGTTCCCTTCGTGCGCGCCTGGATGCCACGGTCCGTCAAGTCTGGCCGCCCGGACCGCGGAACGGGCGAAGGACGCGAGCGGGATCGGCCGTTCGGGCGCCCCGGCCCCGCTACCGTCCGTGGAGCGCCTTGTGGGCGCCGTACGCCTCGATGAAAGCCTGGACCGTCTGCAGGTTGCCCGCGAAGGACATGGATCGCCACTTCGCCTTCCTGCCGTCGACGAAGACGAGATCGAGCCACACGCTCAGGCTGACCGCCGAGCTGCCGGAGGAGCTCTGACCGGCTGCCTTGAGCGTGATCTCGCTCAGATCGCAGAAGGTGATGATCGTCAACGGTTTGCGGTCGTGTGCGTACTCGACGACGCACTCGTGGGTGATGACCAGCAGGGGGTCCGGGTCGTGCGAGGTGCCGTGGAAGAAGCCGGACACTTTCCCGCGTCTTTTCGTGAAGACCCGCCAGTCGGTCGGCACGGGCCCTTGGCGTGCCCGGTCGAGGATGGCTCGGGGGTCGAGCATGATGCCTCCGGTGTGCTCCTCCCGGGCGACTGGAGCGGGCCGCGCCGCGTCGGTGTGTCGTGCGCGGACCGCGGGGCGGCCGGCTGCCGCGGCGGCTCAGAGGTCCAGGACCGTTTCGGTGGTCGGTTCGCTGCAGCACACCAGGACGGTGCCGGCTTCGGGAAGGTCGAGGGGCGGGGTGGTGTAGGTGATGTCGCCCGACAGGAGAGGGGTGACGCAGGTGTGGCAGACGCCGGTGCGGCAGGACCAGCGGGTCGGGATGTCGCAGGCTTCCGCGAGGTCGAGGAGCGAGGGGTGCGCGGGTGACCAGGCGGTGGTGATCCCGCTGCGGGCGAAGGTGACGAGGGGACCCGTGCCGGGCGGGCCGTCGGGCTCGTGGGGTCTGACGGTGGCCGCGGACCTCACCCCGGGGTTGAGCGCGGGGAGCGCGCTGAACTGCTCGGTGCGGATGCGGTCCGGGCGCAGGCCGGCCTCGCGCAGACGGGCTGCGAGGTCGTTCATGAAGGAGGCCGGCCCGCAGAGGTAGGCGTCGGCGTCGGCCGGAATGCCCGTGGCCGCGAGCGCCGAGGCCGTGGGGCGTCCTCGGGTCACGTGGGCGTCGGACCGGTCGCACGGCGGGGCGGCTTCGGCGGTGTAGAAGATGTGCTCGTGTGCGGCGGGCAGCCGGGCCAGGAGCGCGTGGGCCTCGTCCGCGAAGACGTGACGGGCGCGGTCACGGGCGACGTGGATCCACCACACGGGCGGTGGGTCCGGCAGGGCGGTGAGCCGGTGGAGCATGGCGAGCACCGGCGTGACGCCGATGCCCGCGGAGGCGAGGACGACCGGGCGCACGCCTTCCTCCAGGACGAACGTCCCGCGGGGGCTCGCGATGTCCACGAGGTCGCCCGGGTGCAGCGTGTCGTGGATGTACGCGCTGACCTTTCCGTGTGCCTCGTGTTTGACGCTGATGCGGTAGGTGCCGGCGTCGGGCGCGGCGGACAGGGAGTAGCTGCGCACGGTCGGGGCGGTGTCGCCGAGGGCGAGGCGGATGGAGAGGTACTGGCCCGCAGGCGCCGTGGGCAGGGGAGTGCCGTCGGTGGTGTGCAGGTAGACCGACGAGACGGTGGGTGTCTCGGGGACCACACGGGCGACGCGCACGGTCCGGAAGCCCGGCCACCCCGGCACTCCACCGGGCTGTCGGTCGCCGCCTCCGTCCGGCCGTCCGGGTCCCTGTCCGGGCTGTGCGCCTCGGTCCGGGCTTCCGGGTTCCTGTCCGGCCTGCCGGGCGGCGGCCAGTTCGCGGAAGGACTGCTGCCATCCGGGGCTGAGGGCGGGGATGTCCAGTGCCCTGCGCAGCTTCGCGGGGTCGCGGTCGGGGAGGTAGAGCAGTGCGTCGGTGTCGGCGACGCTGAGTCCTCCGGGACCCCTGCGGGTCAGAATGATCTCGTCGCCCGCCCGGACGTGCCCCTCGGTGATCACCCGCAGATAGAAGCCGGGCCGGTGGTGGGCGACCAGCAGGGAGGCCATGGCCGGTTCGCCCAGGCGCATCCCGACGCGGTAGCAGGTGACGCGGGGCTGGGTGACCTCGAACTCGGCCTCGCCGATGCGGTACCGGTCGCCGATGCACACCTCGTCGTCCGGCAGCCCGTCGACGGTGAAGTTCTCCCCGAAGGCACCGAAGGCGAGGTCGTCGCGGCCGAGGTGGGCGCGCCAGTGCCGGTAGGACTCGAGCTGGTACACGAGCACGGCCCGGATCTCGCCGCCGTGCCCGGCCAGGTCTCCCTGGCCGTCTCCGTCGACGTTGAGCCGGTGCACCATCCGGGGCCCGGCCACAGGGGACTTCCAGGCACCGGTGTGCACGGTCCTTCCCTGCCAGGAGACGTCCTTCGGCATCCCCACGTTGACGGACAGCAGCGTCGCCATCGCGGACCTCCTGCGGGTGGCCGGCCGGGGCAGCCCCTCATGGCGCTGTGCTTGTGCGCTCGGGCCGATCCTAGTTCCAGTGCCGGTGGCGCCGCGATTCCGCACGGCCGCCCGCACGCCGTTCGTGCCCGGCCTGCCCGGTGCCCGGTGTCCGTCGTCCGTGCCCCTGCCCGGCCTGCCCGCCGCGCGCCTTCCGCCCGCCGGAGCGCCCTCCCTCGGCGCCACTCGAACAGGCGTGCTCGGGGCGTCAGCACCGTCGCCGGGTGCCCACCCGGCGCGGCTCACCGACAATATGAGGTATGACGCCAGGAACCCCCGGTTTCGGCGACGGGCCCCTTGATGACGGACCGGCCTTGGCGGATCTGCGGGTCGTCCTCGCCGACGACGACGTCCTGCTGCGCGAAGGACTGGCCAGCCTGCTGCAGCGCTCGGGCTGCGCGGTGGTGGGTCAGGCCGCCGACGCCGCCCAGCTGATCGACGTGGTCCGGCAGGCCGAGCCCGGACTGGTGGTGGTCGACATCAGGATGCCGCCGGGCCAGTCCACCGAGGGACTGGACGCGGCCCGCACCATCCGACGTGAGTTCCCGGCCATCGGCATCCTGGTCCTGTCGGCGCACGCCGAGGTGGAGCACGCGATGGAATTGCTGGCCAGCGGCCACGGCGTCGGCTACCTGCTGAAGACCCGCGTGGGTGACGTACGGGAGTTCCTGGAGGCACTGGAGCGTATCGCCAGGGGCGGGTCGGTGGTGGATCCGGCGCTGGTGCAGGAACTGGTCACCGCCCGGCACAGGGCGGATCCGCTGGCCGTGCTCAGTTCCCGGGAGCGCGAGGTGCTGGAGCTGATGGCGGAGGGCCGGTCCAACGCCGGCATCGGGCGTCGGCTCTGGGTGACCGAGGGCACGGTGGAGAAACACGTGCGCAGCATCCTGGCCAAGCTGGACCTGCCGGAGACCGACGACGACCACCGGCGTGTCCGGGCCGTGATCACCTACCTGGAGGCCCGTTGACCGGGTCCTCCCGGCGCCGGTCGTCCGCCCCGGCGAGCAGGGCACGGACGGCGTCGCCCGACAGGGCCGTCTTGGACAGGTAGCCCACCGCGGGGCTGGCCTCGATCAGATCGGCGAAATCCTCCTCGGCATGGCTGGAGATCAGGATCACCGAGAAGGGCGCATGGCCGGCCTCGCGTTGGAGCCGGCCGGTCAGCTCCAGACCGCACTCGACACCGAGGTCGATGTCCACCAGGGCCACGTCCGGCCTGAGCTGCGCCGCGAGCCGCAGTGCCTGGGCACTGTCGGATGCCACGCCCACGACGGAGACGCCCTGGTCCTCCAGCAGACTCCGGGCGGCGCTCAGGAAACACGGGCTGTCATCCACGATCAGGCATCGCAGCATGCCTCCAGAATCCCAGGGCGGCACCCGGTCGGCATTCCTGCTAGCTGGATGCGGAGCCCGTCCGCCCCTGCATTCGGCAGGCGGACGCCCGGCGATCAGCATGGGCGGGCCCTCGCCGCCGGGCGGACGGGGCGTCGCCGTGAACGAGGCCGGGCGATGCCCACCGGCCGGGCTCCGCCCCGGCTGGGGCCGTGCGACGTCAGCCGTGCTCGTGGCAGCGGAGGACGAACGTGGAACGGCCTTCGACCTCCACCTCGCTGCCGCCCTTGATCAGGGGCCGGTACTCCGTATGAGGGATGGCCGTGTCCACTTCCACCGCCCACCAAGGGCCGAGTTCTTCGGGGACGGCGAAGGAGAGGGCCTGGCTGTGGGCGTTGAAGAGGAGGAGGAACGAGTCGTCCTCCACCCGCAGCCCTCGGAGATCCGGCTCGGTGATGGCCTTGCCGTTGAGGTGGACCATCAGGGACCTGGCGAAACCGGTGTCCCAGTCGGTGTCGGTCATCTCGCGTCCGGCGGGGGTGAACCAGGCGATGTCCTTCTCCTCGGGACGGGCTTCGTGCGAAGCGCGTCCCTTGAAGAACCGTCGCCGGCGGAAGACCGGGTGATCGCGACGCAGGGTGATCAGTTTCCGGGTGAAGTCGAGCAGTTCGCTTCCTTCGGTGACATTCGACCAGTCGATCCAGGTCAGTGCGTTGTCCTGGCAGTAGGCGTTGTTGTTGCCGCGCTGCGTGCGGCCGAGTTCGTCACCGTGGAGCAGCATGGGCACGCCCTGGGAGAGCAGCAGGGTGGCGAGGAGGTTGCGCTGCTGGCGGGCGCGCAGGGCGAGGACGTCCCGGTCTCGGGTGGGGCCTTCGGTGCCGCAGTTCCAGGAGCGGTTGTGGTTCTCGCCGTCGCGGTTGTCCTCGCCGTTGGCCTCATTGTGTTTGCCGTCGTACGACACGAGGTCGCGCAGGGTGAAGCCGTCGTGCGCGGTGACGAAGTTGACCGAGGCGTAGGGACGCCGGCCGTCGTTCTGGTACAGGTCGGAGGAGCCGGTCAGGCGGGAGGCGAACTCGCCCAGCGTGCCGCCCTCGCCCCGCCAGAAGTCGCGCACGGTGTCGCGGTACTTGCCGTTCCACTCGGTCCACAGCGGAGGGAAGTTGCCGACCTGG
This sequence comes from Streptomyces sp. NPDC038200, assembly GCF_055600785.1. NCBI lineage: Bacteria > Bacillati > Actinomycetota > Actinomycetes > Kitasatosporales > Streptomycetaceae > Streptomyces > Streptomyces sp. NPDC038200. The sequence continues at coordinate 155,439 of NZ_JBVJYH010000018.1, read as the reverse complement.
TAGCCGCCGTCGCCGACGTCCCAGGGTTCGGCGATGAGCTTCACCTGGGAGATGACGGGGTCCTGCTGGACGAGGTCGAAGAACGAAGACAGTCGGTCGACCTCGTGGAACTGGCGGGCGAGCGTGGCGGCCAGGTCGAAGCGGAAGCCGTCGACATGCATCTCGGTCACCCAGTACCGCAGCGAGTCCATGATCAGCTGCAGGGTGTGCGGATGGTTCATCCGCAGGCTGTTGCCGGTCCCGGTGGTGTCCCAGTAGAAGCGCGGATCCTCTTGGGACAGTCGGTAGTAGGCCGCGTTGTCCAGGCCCCGCAGCGACAGCACCGGTCCGAGGTGGTTCCCCTCGGCGGTGTGGTTGTAGACGACGTCGAGGATGACCTCGATACCGGCCTCGTGCAGGGTCTTGACCATCGAGCGGAACTCCTGCACCTGCTCGCCCCGCTGCCCCGACGAGCAGTAGGCGTTGTGCGGGGCGAAGAAGCCGATGGTGTTGTACCCCCAGTAGTTCGACAGGCCCTTCTCCACCAGTGCGTGGTCCTGGACGAACTGATGGACGGGCATCAGCTCGACCGCGGTGACGCCCAGCTTGACGAAGTAGTCGACCATGGCCGGGTGCGCCAGCGCGGCGTAGGTGCCGCGAATCGCCTCCGGGATGGCCGGGTGGGTCTGCGTCATGCCCTTCACATGGGCTTCGTAGACGACCGTCTCGTGGTACGGAGTTCGCGGCGAGTGGTCGCTTCCCCAGTCGAAGTAGGGATTCACCACCACCGACTTCGGCACGTACGGGGCGGAGTCGAGGTCATTGCGTCGCCCCAGGCCGCCGAAGTGGTAGGGGAACAGCGCCTCGTTCCAGAGGACCTCGCCTTCGATCGCCTTGGCGTACGGATCGAGCAGCAGCTTGCTCGGGTTGCAGCGTTCACCGCGCTCCGGCCGGTACGGTCCGTGCACGCGGAACCCGTAACGCCGGCCGGGGCCGACGTCCGGCAGGTGGATGTGGTGGATGAAACCGTCGACCTCCGTCAGCGGTACGCGTTCCTCGGTGCCGTCCTCGTCGAAGAGGCACAGCTCCACGCGCTCCGCCGCCTCGGAGAACACGGCGAAGTTGGTGCCGGCGCCGTCGAAGGTGGCCCCCAGTGGCGCCATGCGCCCCGGTCGCGGGCCGACCTCCATGGTGTCCTGCCAGATACGCATGGCCCCGCCCCTCCCGACATGGCCGGCGGGCAGCCCGCACGGCGCAGGTCTCCTTGTGCCCGTGTCCGCGGTGAGCATGCCCCCGTGTCCGCGGTGAGCGTGCCCCCGTGTCCGCCCGGCGACGGCCGGTGCCGGGGAGGGGGCCGCCTGCGCGGTGCTGCCACCTCGGACGGAGGAGGCGCGCCCGGCTCAGAGCGGTGAGCGGCTGCGAGGCACCCGAGCCAACGGGCTCACGAGCCCGTGCAACTGGTCGAGCGCGTCGCGCAGTACCGGCCGGTCTTTCGCGGCGGCCGTCACCAGTACCTGCTCCAGAAGCTGGCGGCGCCGTTGACGCATCGCTTCTAGGACGCATTTCCCGGCGCCGGTGAGACAGATCTCCCCCGAGGGCAGGCGGCGCACCAGCGTGCGCTGTTCGAGCTGGTCGAGCAACTCGGCCGCCCAGGAGCGACTGACGCCGAGGGCGTCCGCGACCCGCCCCGCATCGCTCGGCGTGCCGCCCAGCGCGAGCAGACCGCGCATCTGCGCGTCGGACACCGTGGGAGCGACGTCCTCATGAGCCCGCTGGAACAACTCGATCATCGATTCGGCCACGTGCTCCGCCGCAGACTCGGCTTCGGCAGCTTCGGGATCCAGTGGCATGGCGTTCCCCTTCCGTGATGCCGTCAGATCCCCCTGCATACCCGCCCGATGACAGGTCAGCCCCGCCCTCATGTTCGAATGGGCTGTGAGCTGGGACGAAACGGAAGCAATGTGCCACTTCGAGCGGTCATTCGGGTGACGGAGCCGTCCCGGGAGGGCCGCCCGGCCGGTGCCGGGCGACACTTCGGGCGAAGCCTCACGGGGACTGCTCATGCCGGGTGATCGCGGTGATCAGGCTGTCGACGATGTCGTTGTCGGAGGCGGTCCCGTGAGCCTCGGCGCCTTCGAAGACGGCGGCCTCGGCGCTGCGGGGGAACATGGCCTGTTCGTATGCGGTGAGCGCGGCCTCGAGGTCGTCGGGGTGCGCGGCGAGGGCCTTGCCGAGTTCGGCGCCGTCGAGCATGGCCAGGTTGGCGCCTTCGCCGTTCGGGGCCGCGAGGTGGGCGGCGTCGCCGAGCAGGGTCACCCCCGGCACCCGGTCCCACCGGTGCCCGGCCGGCAGAGCGTGGAGGGGACGCAGGACCGGCGCGGTGTCGGCGTCGGTGATCAGCGCGGTGAGCTGCGGCGCCCAGCCGTCGAACTCCGCGGCGATCCGAGCGGTGGCCACGGCCGCATCGGTGAAATCGATGGCGGCGAACCAGTCCTGCGGCTCGGACAGCCCCACGTAGGCGTGCAGGGTGTCGTTCTTTTCCCGGTGAGCGAAGATCTCCCTGTTCGGCATGTGCGCGATCATCGACCCGCCGCCGACCGCTTTCGCGGCGGCCGGGTGCCGGGTGTCGGCGTCGAACAGGTAGGTCTCGACCACCGACTTGCCGATGTACTCGGGTGTGGCGGTGGAGAGCAGCGGCCGGACCCGTGACCACGCGCCGTCCGCGCCGACCAGCAGGCGGGTGGCGATGGTGCTGCCGTCGGCGAAGGTCACCTCGTGGCGCCCCTCGCCGAGGGTGCGGGTGCTGCTGACCTTGTGCCCCCACCGGACGGTGCCGGCCGGGAGCGAGTCGAGCAGGATCTGCCGCAGCTCGCCGCGCATCACCTCGGGGCGCCCGCCGTCACCGTCGTCGGGTATGGCGAGCCGGACGGTCCCGTCCTTGTCGAGGACCCGCATCGTCTCGCGGCCCTCCAGGATGAGGCCACGGAACTCGTCCATCAAGTCGGCTGCTTGGAGGGCGAGTTGTCCGTTGTAGTCGTGGATGTCGAGCATCCCGCCCTGGGAACGCGCAGCCGGGGAGGGCTCCGCCTCGTAGACCGTGGCCGGTATTCCGTGGACGTGCAGGACGCGGGCGAGCGTGAGGCCGCCGAGCCCGGCGCCGATGATCGTGACGTCGGTGGTCATGGGGACTTCCTTCCGGACCGTGGGTCGCTGGGCGGACCCCGGCGGGTCACGCCGGGAGCGCCGCTTCGGCGAGTCGGGACGATGCGATGCCGGTGGCCGGTGCCGTTGACGGCCGACGTCGCAGCACCGACTCTCCCGGCAGCCGTCGACAGATCACCGACAGATCACCGCCTACCGCCGACAACCACCCGACACCGGCCCGGTCCGGCCCTGGAGGACGCCCCGGAGCCGAAGCACACCGCGCTGCGGACCTCGGTGGTGCGGCACGGCACCGGGAGGCGTCGGTGACCGACGACGCGCTGCCGCCGAGCGAGTCCTGCGGGCCGCCGACGGCCACGCCGGTGGGCTCCGCCGACGTCATCGGGTGATCGGCGGGGCGCCGGTCGCCGCGAGCGAGATGTCCCAGAGCCGTGCGGCGGAGCCGGGCGCGAGGGCGTACGCGCGGACCCCGCCGTCGTCCATGGGAGTGCCGGGGGCGGCGACGGGTGCGACCTCGCAGTCTTCGAGGTAGAGGCCGCCGCGGCCGTCGAGGAGCGGGGACGTGGCGGCCCACAGGCCCGTGGCGGCGCCCTGGGCGGGAGTCTTGAAGCCTGCGCCGATCACCTGGCCGTGCTCGTCCACCCAGCCGCGCTCCATCTGCTCCCGGAGCGTCATGTCGCGCTGGAGACCAGTGATGATCTTGCCGGGGTGGAGGGCGAACGCCCGGACGCCGTCGTCGCGGCCGAGGGTGTCGAGATGCACGGCGAACAGGACGTTGGCGGTCTTGGACTGGCCGTAGGCCAGCCACTTGTCGTAGCCGGTGCGGAAGTGCGGGTCGTGCCAGCGGATGTCGGTCAGAGCGTGCCCGGCGGAGCTGTTGACGACGACGCGCGCACCGTCGGCGGCGGCGAGCAGCGGGTACAGCGCGCAGGCGAGTGCGAAGTGGCCGAGGTGGTTGGCGGCGAACTGGCTCTCCCACCCCGGTCCGACGTGCCGCTCCGGGCCGGCCATGACGCCCGCGACGGCCATCAGGAGGTCGAGCCGGTCGAGGGAGTCGCTGATCCGTGCCGCCGCGGCGCGTACGTCGGCGAGGTCCGCCAGGTCCATGGGGACGACCTCGCAGCCCTTCACGTCCGCGAGCGCGGCACGCGCGACGACGGGCCGGCGTGCCGGCACGACGACCCGGGCTCCGGCGGCTGCCAGGGCCCGGGTGGTCGCCAGGCCGAGTCCGGAGTAGCCCCCGGTCACGACGGCGGTCGCACCGGACAGATCGAGGCCGGCCAGGACGTCCTCGGCGGTGGCGGCGGCGGAGAAGGGCGAGCCGAGCGGCTGCTGAGCAGTGGTGGTCATGGCGGCGACGCTATGATCTGGAGCGCGGTCTAGATCAAGTCGTAGCCTGGCGGCATGACGACTGCCGAGACCCGCGAGGAGTCCCTCAGCATCGGCGAGACGGCCGAGCGGACCGGACTGAGCGTGCACGCCCTGCGCTTCTACGAGCGTGAGGGTCTGCTGGTCGGACCGGTCCGGCGGACCTCCGGAGGCCGGCGCCGCTACAGCGCCGTGGACGTCGACTGGCTGCTCATCTGCGTCAAGCTCCGCGAGTCCGGAATGCCGCTCGCCGATCTGAAGCGGTTCGCCGAACTGGTGCGCAGAGGTCCGGGCAACGAGCCGGAACGCCTGCGGCTCCTCGATGCCCACCAGCAGCGCGTCGACGCACAGATCCGGGCGCTTCAGGAGTGCCGTTCCGTCATCGCGTGGAAGGTCGGTGTCTACGCCGAGCACCTCGCCCGCGGTGCGGCCGAAGGGCTCTGGGACCCGACGGCCTGAAGCGGACGGGACATCGACACCCGGTGTCGCTGCCGGGCCCTTCGTGCCGTCGTCCCGCGTGTACTGCTGCCACCTGCAGTGCGGCCGTTCCGGCTGCCCGGTAGTGGGGTTGGGCGCTGGCCTCGAAGACGTGCGCGGGCGCCGGAGGCCAACATGGGGGCAACTGGCCCGTACGGCACTCCGAGTCCGGTACGCCGCCAGGGTGCTGGAGGAGGTGGACGCCGTGACGGACGACCGCGGCACGCCGACGTCGGCACGGCCCTGGTCCCTGGAGCACCGTCCGGAAGCCGCCGGGCAGGCCCGCACCATCACTCAGGGGCTGTTGAACCGGTGGGGGGTCGCCGGGGAGGTCGCGGACTCGGTCCTGCTGACCGTCTCGGAACTGGTCGCCAACGCCGTACAGCATGCCCAGCCACCGCTGTGCCTGGGGCTGGGATGTGATCCCGCCGCCGGACACGTGTACGTCGAGGTGTCGGACGGCGGTCCCGCCACCGAGGACAGGAAAGCCGGTCTCGCCGAGGACGAACACGGCCGCGGGCTGATGATCGTCGACCGGGTCGCCGCCGCCCACGGGGACCGCCAGGAAGCGGGTCAGGCCATCCACTGGGCAGACATCACCTACGCCGCGTGATCCGAGCGCCACGGCCCGGGAAACCGCGGGCCGGCGACTCCGGCCGGCTTGCGCCGCCACCCGGCCGCTGCGCCCCCCACATCCCCTTCCGGCCCGCTATGTCACACTTTGAAGAGGAAACATCCGTCTGTGCTCGGTCAGGGAAACGATGCGATGGCACGGCGTTGCGTGGTCCGCTCGCCGCCTCTGCGCTGGCCCAACCGGCTTCTCGCCAGCGTGACCATGGTGGCTGCGATGACGGGGGTCATCGCGCTCCTCGAGCCGCACATCGGAACGCTGCACCCGCTGCTGTTCTACCTCCTGGTCATCCTTCCCGTCGCCATGCTGTGGGGAACCGGACTGGCACTGGCCACGTCGATGCTGTCCGTCGCGGTCTACGGCTACCTCTTCGTGCCGCCGCTCCACGCGCTGCGGCTCGGCAACCCCGAGAACCTCGTCGGACTGGGCGTCTTCCTCCTCACGGCGGCCGTCGTGGGACAGCTGGCGGCTCGGTTGCGGCGAGCGGCATGGGAAGCCGAACGCCTGACGGAGGAGCAGTCCGCGCTGCGCCGGGTGGCGGAACTGGTCGCCCGCTCGGTTCCGCCCTCGGCGGTGTTCGAGGCCGTCACCCGCGAGGTCGGCATGCTGTGCGACGCCGACGCGGCCCGCATGGAGCGCTACGAGACGGACGGAACCGTCATCGGCGTCGCCGCCTGGGGCCGGGACCGGGGACAGGCCCCGCCGCTCATCGGCACCCGCATCGACCTGAACGGTCTGAGCATCGCCCGCGACATCCGGATCAGCGGCCGTCCGGTCCGCATCGAGAGCTTCGCGGGTGCCACCGGGGAGATGGCACGGGAGGCCCGCGCCAGCGGCATCACCTCGTCGGTCGGCTGCCCGGTCGCCGTGCGCGGCCGTCTGTGGGGGGTGATCGCCGCCTCGACGAAGGGCGACAAACCCTTCCCGGAGAAGACGGAGGAGCAGATCGCCAGCTTCACCGAGCTGGTCGCCACCGCCCTGGAGAACGCCGAGGCCGGTGCCGAGCTGACCGCCTCACGCGCCCGTCTCGTCAGCGCCGCCGACGAGACGCGCCGGCGCATCGAGCGCGACCTGCACGACGGCGTCCAGCAACGGCTGGTCTCGCTGGTGCTGCTCGCGGGTTCGGCGCAGGCGCTGGTGCCGAACGGGCTGAACGAGCTGCGGGGGAAGCTCCGCCAGCTGACCGCCGGGCTCACGGACGCGTCGGACGAACTGCGCGAGATGGCGCGGGGCATCCACCCCTCGGTCCTCACCCGGGGCGGCCTCGTCGCCGCGATCAAGGCGCTGGCCCGGCGCTGTCCCGTCCCGGTCGACCTCGTGGTGCACGACGACGGGGCTCTGCCCGGGCAGATCCAGGTCAGCGGTTACTACATCGTCTCCGAGGCACTGACCAACGTGGTCAAGCACGCGCGCGCCTCGGCCGTCACGGTCACGGTGGGGCAGGAGGACGGCGTGCTGCGCCTGGCCGTCCAGGACGACGGCGTCGGCGGCGCCGACTTCGGCCGCGGTACCGGCCTCGTCGGGATCAAGGACCGTGTGGAGGCGCTCGGCGGCCGGATCTGGGTCAGCAGTCCGCGGGGGGCGGGCACCACACTGCGTGTCGCACTGCCGCTCTCGGACCGGCACCGCTCCGCCGTCCAGCCGGCCCGAGCGGCGCGGTGAGCCGGCGCGTACCGGGCGGACCTCACAGCCGGACCGTCGCCGGCCAGACCACGGCGGCCGCGGCGAGCACGAGCGTGATGTTGAGGGCGATCCGGCGGTCTCCGAGGCGAAGATGGATCCCGATCGCGCCGATCTGGAGGACCAGGAACCCGAGGGCCGCGGCCAGGGCGAGCCAGGGTGCGACACCGGTCAGCGGCGGGAGGATCAGCCCGGCCGCCCCGAGGACCTCGAGCACTCCGACGGCTCGGACGGCCGGCATCGGTGTGCTGTCCACCCAGGCCATCATCGGCCGGAGCCGCTCCCTGCTCCGCACCGCCTTCAGCCCGCCCCCGTAGAGGTAGAAGCAGGCGAGCAGGACGGCGACGGTCCAGTAGAGGAGGTTCATGCGTCGCGTCCGCCCTCGGCCCGGACCCGGGAGAAGTCGGCGGCCGGCTCGGTGGCGTAGCGGCGCATCACGTCGATGTTCTCCTCCGGGCCGGGCGCCCGGCCGTCGGCGAACAGGTCCCGCAGGTCCCGGAAGTACCGCACGTACAGGTCCGGAGTGAACGTGCTGAGCATGACGGCCGGCCGGTCGGTCGTGTTGGCGAAGGTGTGCGGAACCCCGGGCGGGACCATGACGAGCGTCCCCGGCGTCGCGTCGTGCTCCTCGGCCCCGACCGTGAAACGCACCGTGCCCGACACGATGTAGAAACCCTCGTCGTGCCGCGCGTGGCGGTGCTGCGGCGGTCCGGGCGTGTGCGGCGCGAGGACGGACTCGGCGAGTCCGAGGCGGTGCGCGGTGTTGCTGCCGTCCTCGAGCACGCGCATCCGTGTGGTGCCCAGCACGAGCACCTCGCCCTCGTCCGGACCGACCACCGATACGGCGGTTCCGGCGGTCGTCTCACTGTTCCTGCGTTCGTCGGTCATGCCCCGATTCCACCGCCGGGGTCGCGGGAGTGTCCAAGACCCGTTCCGGCACCTCGATACCGTGCGGGTATCGTCGCCGCATGGAGCTACGCACGCTGCGTTATTTCGTGGCGGTCGCCGAGGAACTCCACTTCGGGCGGGCCGCCGCCCGGCTGCACATGAGCCAGCCGCCCCTGAGCCGGGCGATCAGGCGGCTGGAGGCCGACGTCGGCGCCGCGCTGCTGGACCGGTCCTCCACCGGTGTCGCGCTCACTCCGGCGGGGGCGGTGCTGCTCGACGAGGCCCGCGCCCTGCTCGACCGGGCCGAACGGGCACGCGTACGGGTGGCCGCGGCGGCCGGCGCCGCGACCCTCACCGTCGGCTTCCTGGGGGACAGCACCGACCCGGGCGCGACCCGGCTGGCCCGCGCCCACCGCCGTCGGTACCCGGGCGTCGAGGTCCGCGTCCGGGAGACCGACCTGGCCGACCCCACCTGCGGCCTGCACGCCGGACTGGTCGACGTCGCCCTGACCCGCGGGCCGTTCGACGAGAGGGGGCTGACCGTACGCGAGCTGCGCGCCGACCCGGTGGGCGCCCTGCTGCGCGCCGACGATCCGCTGGCCCGCCGCGACAGCCTGACACCGGCCGACCTGGCGGGCCGCCGCTGGTTCGTGTTCCCCGAGGGCACCGACCCGCTCTGGCAGGCGTACTGGAACGGCGGAGAGCCCCGTGAAGGCCCGGTGGTGCGCGCCGTGCAGGAGTGTCGGCAAGCCGTGCTCTGGAACGGCACGGTCGGCCTGACGCCCCTCGGTCACGAGCAGGGCCGGGGACTCACGGTGGTGCCGCTGACCGGCATGCCGCCGAGCCGGGTGGTGGTGGCATGGAACGAGGGCGACACGAATCCCCTGATCCACTCGTTCGCCCGGCTCGCGACGGCCGCCTACCGCGACCGAGACGAATTCCCCCCGACCGCCAGTCGCGACTGAGACGACTTTCCCCGACCGCCTGTCGCGACTGAGACCCCTTGCCCAGCCCGCCTGCCGTGACGGAGGCGACCCCCTGAGGACGGAAGGGAGGCAGCCGGCACCGGCCAAGCCGTGATGTGCCCGCACTCCTCGTGCGGACGGGTTCCTCGGTCCCGGCCGGTTGCCCGCCCCCGCCGACCGTCGCTGGTCGGGCGCGGTTTCCCGGAGGCGGAGGGGACGGGCGACGGGAAACCCGTCGACGCCGGGCGGTCGGGACGGCAGTTTTGATGCCGTCAGCACCAAGCACGACCTGCGGCGACGTGGACGACGCAGGAGAACCGCAAGGGGGAACACATGCGCAAGACGATGCGCTGGACTGCCGCGTTCGCGACCGCCGCGGCCGCGGTGACGGCGATGAGCGGCGCGGCCCACGCCGGGCCGGCCGCCGATCCCTGGGCGGGCTGCCCGGACGGGGCGGTGTGCGTCTACCCGCAGAACCAGAACCCCGCCCAGTCGCCGAGCCTGGTCCTCTACAGCTACGGGCCGCACAACCTCGACAACCAGGTCGGCCGGCACTGGGTCCTCAACAACCAGTACGGCGGCGCCACCGCGAGCCTGTGCACGGGCTACAACGGCGCCGGCTGCGGCACCCCCATCGCCGAGGGAACGGGCGTGTACGCGGACCTGACGCCGGTCAACTCCCTCACTCTCAACCGGCCGTAACCCCACCCACGGCCGACCGAGGGGGGCCCACGGGGGAAGCTTCCGGAACCGCAACCGCGGTTCCGGAAGCTTGTTTTCGGTCACTCCGTACGCGTGGCTGGGCCACCTGTCCCACCCCCGCAGTAACCTGGGCTCCCGCCGTCTCACGGCCTGGGCACGTGCGCCATGGGGGACGCCTTGGGGGAGCCGCAACAGGGAGCCGACACCGGCAACCGGAACGAGAACGACGGGGACCGGACGGTGCCGACCACACCGCCCTTCCCCGCACAGCTACGACGACTCAGGCAGCAGCGCGGTCTGTCGCTCGCCGACCTGGCCCGGCAGACCCACTACAGCAAGGGGTACCTGAGCAAGATCGAGACCGGTGCGAAGCGCGTGACCGCCGACGTGGCCCGCCGCTGCGACCAGGTCCTGCGTGCCGACGGCGAGTTGCTGCGCCTGGTCGCCCCCGCACGCCCCGCGGAACGGGACGACGGCAACGATGTCACCGGCCCCTACCCGGGCCTCTCGGCGTTCACCACGCAGGACGCCGACCGGTTCTTCGGCCGGGAACGGGCCACGGCCGCGCTCGTGGAACGGGTCTTCGGCAGAGTCGGCGAGGGGCCGCTGCTGCTCGTCGCCCCTTCGGGTGCGGGAAAGTCGTCCCTCCTCAACGCCGGCCTCGTGCCCGCGCTCCGGCGGCCCGGCGGTTTCCCGATGGCGGGGGCCGACCGATGGCCGGTCGTCACCCTCACCCCCACCGCCCACCCGCTGGACGAACTCCTCGAACGCACCGCCAAAGCCCTCGGCGGCGACCTGGAGCTCACCGCGGCCCGGCTGGGCGAGCGGCCCGAGGCCCTCCTCAGTGCCGTCCGGACCCACGCGGACGCGACCCCGGCCGGGCGCCGGCCGCCCCCACCGCCCCGCCTCGTCCTGCTCGTCGACCAGTTCGAGGAACTGTTCACCCTCTGCGCGGACGAGGCCGAACGACGCACCTTCGCCCGCGTGTTGTGCGCGCTGGCCGCCCCCGCGCCGTCACCCGCCCACGACCCCGCCGTGGTCGTCCTCGGTGTGCGCGCCGACTTCTCCGGCCGATGTCTGGACCTCCCCGAACTCGCCCCCGCCTTCACCGACGGCCTCCACGTCCTGCCCCCGATGACCACGGCGGAACTGCGCGAGTCCATCACCCGCCCCGCCGAACTGGCCGGCGCCGCTCTCGACCCCGGCCTGGTCCCGGTGCTGCTGCGGGACGCCGGGCTGACCGGCGAGCCCGGCACGCAGAGCGTCCCCTCCGGCGCGCTCCCCCTCGTCGCCCACGCCCTGCTGGCCACCTGGCGCCACCGCGAGGCGGGCACGCTGACCGTCGCCGGGTACGAGAGCACGGGCGGCATCCAGGGCGCCGTCGCACGCACCGCCGAGGACGCTTTCGCCCAGCTGTATCCCGCCGAGCAGCAGACCATCCGCCGCATCCTGTCCCGGCTCGTCCAGGTCTCCGACGGCACCGGCGCCACCCGCCGCCGGGCCGGCCGGACCGCCCTCATGGCCCAGCTCACCGACGCGGAGGGCGCCGACACCGCACTCGACGTCTTCGTCCGTGCCCGGCTCCTCACCGTCGACAGCGACAGCGTGGAGATCACGCACGAGGCCCTGCTGCACAGCTGGCCCCGGCTGCGGACGTGGATCAGCGCCGACCGCGCAGGCCTGCTCGCTCGCCAGCAACTCGCCCACGCCGCCGCCGAATGGGAACGCGAGGGCCGCGACCCGTCCGCGCTCTACCGCGGCACACGGCTGGACACCGTACGGTCCTGGGCCACGGAACCGGACGGCCTCGGTCCGCCGGCCCCCGCAGAGGAGGCGTTCCTGCGCGCCAGCCAGGCGGAGGAGGACGCCCGGCAGCGCCAGGCACGACGCCAGACCCGGCTGCGGCAGGCCATGGTGGCCACCCTCGTCGTCCTGCTCGGCTGCGCCCTGGCCGCCGGCGGCCTCGCCCACCGCCAGCGGGCCGACGCACTCGCCCAGGAACGCCTCGCCCGCTCCCAGGCCCTCGCCGCCCGGTCCACCCTGTTGGCCGGCGGCCGCCCCGAGGCATCCATGCTGCTCGCCGCGGAGGCCTACCGCACGCAACCCACCGCCACCGCCCGGGGAGCCCTGCTGAGCACGCAGGCCGAGCCCTTCGCGGCCCGGCTCGGCGGACACCACGGCCCGGTCAACACGGTCGCCTTCGCGCCGGGCGGCCAGGTGCTGGCGACCGGCAGCTCCGACGGCACGGTCCGCCTGCGGCGCCCGGCCGACCGGCGGACCATCGCCACGCTCACCGTCACCGGCCGGATCCGCTCGATCGCCTTCGGCCCCGACGGGCGCACCCTCGCCGTCACGGACTCCACCGGGCCGGTACGGCTGTGGTCCCCGGGCCGCTCCGCCCGCCCCGTCCCCCTGCCGACGGCGGACACCCGCGCCGCCCGCGCGGTCGCCTTCGACCCGCACGGCCGCACCCTCGCCGTAGCCGCCGCCGACGGCACCGTCCAGCTCTGGGACACGGCCGGAACACCCCGGCGCACCGCGCGCCTCACCGGCCACACCGGCCAGGTCGACGCGCTCGCGTTCGCCCCGGACGGCAGAACGCTCGCCTCCGCCGGCGCGGACCGGACCGTACGGCTGTGGGACCCCGACCGGGCCCGGCAGCTGGCCGTCCTGCGCGGCCACACCGACGAGGTGCTCGGCCTGGCGTTCGCTCCCGACGGCCGCGGCCTGGCCAGCGGGGGAGTGGACCGGACGGTACGGCTGTGGGACGTCGGCCGCCGCCGGACCACGGCGACACTCACCGGGCACAGCGACGACGTCAACGCGGTCGCCTACACCCCCGACGGCACCACCGTGATCAGCGCCAGCGGGGACAGCACCACCAGGCTCTGGGACGTACCCGGCGGACGGCTCGTCACGACCCTCACCGGACACTCCGACTACGTGATGTCCGTGGCGGTCGACGCCACCGGCACCCGGCTCGCCACCGGCGGGTTCGACCAGTCCGTGGTCCTGTGGGACCTGCGCGGCCGGGCCCTGGCCGCGCGGCCCTTCACGGAGGTCTCCGCCGTCGCCTACCGTCCCGACGGGCGGCTGCTCGCCGGCGCGGACGCCGACCACACCGTACGCCTGTGGGACCCCGTCCGGCGGCGCGCGACGCCCACGACCCTGACGAGCACTCGCGGAAGCGTCACCACCGTGGCGTTCGCGCCGGACGGCGCCACCCTCGCCGCGGCCGGCTCCGACGGCACGGTGACCCTGTGGGATCCCGCCGCCCGCCGCCCGCACACGGCGCTGCACGGCCACCGCGGCGCCGTCTTCTCGGTGGCGTTCGCGCCGGACGGCCGTACCCTCGCCTCCGCGGGCGCCGACCGCACCCTGCGCCTCTGGGACGTCACCGGCCGCCGTCCGCTCGCCGTCCTCGCCGGCCACACCGACTACGTCAACGCCGTCGCCTTCAGCCCCGACGGGCGGACCCTGGCCAGTGCCGGCGACGATCTGACGGTGCGTCTGTGGGACGTGCGGACACACCGTCCGCCGGACACGCTGACCGGCCACACCGGTGCCGTACGGGGCGTCGCCTTCAGCCCCGACGGGCGCACGCTGGCCAGCTGCGGCAACGACGGCACCGTACGTCTGTGGGACGTGGCGCGGCACCGGCTCCTCGCCTCGCTGACCGGCCACACCGGCTCGGTGCGCGGCCTGGCGTTCGCGCCGGACGGCCGGCTGCTCGCCAGCAGCGGCAACGACCGCACGGTACGGCTGTGGGACGTGCCCGGACGGCGGCCGTGGGCCACGCTCGCCGGGCACACCAACGCGGTGTGGGGCGTGGCCTTCGCGCCCGACGGCCGGACCGTGGCGAGCAGCAGCAACGACGGCACGGTACGGCTGTGGAGCCTGGACGCCCGGACGCGGCTGGCCGAGATCTGCCGTCTGGACCGGGGCATGGACCCGGCGACCCGCCGTTCCCTGCTCCCCGGCGAACCCGCCCCCGGCGCGTCCGCGTGCCCGGCGCACTGAGCGACTGCCCTGCTCGGCCCGGGTTTCCCGGGTGTTGCCCGTTGCCCGTCGAAGAAGGACCGCACGGCATCCTCGACCGGCAGGCCGCACCCGGGAAGGCTACGAACCGCACCACGTCCCTCCTCTCTCCCGAGGGACGTGGTGCTTCCCTCCCCACCGGACGACCAGACCACGAAACGGGGGTCCCGGCATGCTCCGCCGAACCGGTGCCATCGGCACACTCGTCACCCTGCTGACCGCGCTCTTCCTCGCCCCGTCGGCGCTCGCCGCCGATCGCCCCACCCGGCCGGCCGGGGCGGCGGACGGCGGCTGCGGCGTCCTCGCCCCGGGCGCCACGGCCGCGGCCGAACGGGCCGTCGACGCCGCCTGCGCCCAGGTGGCGGCCGGCGTCTGGTACACCTGGGGCGGTGGCCACGGCCCCCGGCCCGGCCCCACGCACGGCAAGGTGGACCCGACCGACCCGGCCAGCGAACACGATCCCGAACGCCTCGGCTTCGACTGCTCCGGACTGGTCCGCTTCGCCTACGCCCAGGCCACCGGCGCAGACATCCTCGACGGCGACGCGAGCGCCCAGTACTACACGTACCGCACCGCCGACCGCTTCACCGCGGCCGAGGGCCTCGCCCCGCTGCGCCCCGGGGACCTGCTCGCCTACGGCACCTCGGCGGACCTGCACCACATCGCCCTCTACCTCGGCGCCGGCAGGATGGTGGAGGCCCGGCAGTCCGGCACCAGGCTGATGGTCAGTGACGTCCGCCTCGGCGGCGACTACTTCGGTGCCGTCCGCGTCGCGACCGGCACGGTCGGGGGTCCCGTCCTGCGCACCTGGGGCACCGGAGTCTGGACCAAGGCGCAGCCCTCCGTCAGGGCCGCCCGCGTCTTTGCCTTCCCCGGCCCGACGACCGTGCGCGTCACCTGCCAGAAGCACGCCGAGGTCGTCACGGCCGAGGGGTACACCAACGACGCCTGGTCCTACCTTCCCGACTACCGCGCCTGGGTCACCAACATCTACCTCCAGGGCCCGGCCTGGCTGGACGGCGTACCCACCTGCACGACCTGAGCGAACCGTCCGCCGGCCGGGCCGTGCGCCGCCGGGACGCGCGCGCTTCCCGTCCGGCGTCCGGCGGCCCCGTGGCTCAGGTGCTCGTGAGGACGACGAGCTGCCGGGTCGCCCGGGTCATGGCGACATAGCGGTCCACCGCCCCCGCGACGCCCTCGCCGAAGTCCTCCGGGTCGACGAGGACCACGAGGTCGAACTCGAGCCCCTTCGTCAGTTCCGGGGCCAGCGAGCGCACGCGGGACGTCGCCCGGAAACCGGGATCGCCGATGACGCAGGCGATGCCCTCGGGATGTGCGGCGAGCCAGGTGTCGAGCACCGAGGGCAGGTCGGTGACGGATCCGTGGACGACGGGGACGCCGCTGCGGCGGACGGAGGTCGGCACGTTGGCGTCGGGGAGCACGGCCCGGATGACCGGCTCGGCCTCCGCCATGATCTCCTCCGGGGTCCGGTAGTTGACGCTCAGGGAGGCCGACTCGATCCGGTCGAACCCGACTCGGCCGAGCCGCTCCCGCCAGGACTCCGTGAACCCGTGCCTGGCCTGGGCGCGGTCTCCGACGATGGTGAAGCTCCGGGACGGGCACCGCAGCAGCAGCATCTGCCACTCCGCGTCGGTGAGTTCCTGGGCCTCGTCCACGACGACGTGCGCGAACGGTCCCGCGAGCAGGTCCGGGTCGGCGGTGGGCAGTTCGGCCTCGTCCACCAGGCTGACCTCGGCGTCCGCACCCCGCAGCATCGTCACCAGGCCCTCGCCGTCGTCACCGTCGGCGCCGGAGTCGGCCGCGGCGGCGATCAGGTTGTCGACGACCTGCGCCATGCGCTCGCGCTGGGCGGCGATGACGGCCTCGTTCCGGCGCTTGCGCCGCGCCGCCTCGGGGTCACCGAGCCGCTGCCGTGCCGCGTCCAGCAGCGGCAGGTCGGACACCGTCCACGCCTGGGCGTCCGCGCGCTGCAACAGGCGGACCTCGTCGCGACCGAGCCAGGGAGCGCACATCCGCAGATACGCGGGCACCGACCACAGGTCTCCGACGAGGTCGGCCGCCTCCAGCAGCGGCCACGCGCGGTCGAACGCCGTGAGCAGCTCCCTGTTCGACAGCAGCGACCGCCGGAGCAGCTCGGGCGAGGCGTCCCCGTCCCCGTCCCCGTCGCACTTGTCCACCAGGATCGTGACCAGCTCCGCCAGGACCTGGTCACGCGCCTCGTTGTGCGGGGTGCCGGGTTCCGCCGCCTCGAAGGCCACGGCCCAGTCGTCGGCGCTCAGCCATACGTCGGACCAGTGGGTCGTGACGGTCATCCCCTCGGCGGGCGGCTCCTCGTAGAACCTGACGGCCGCCTCGATCGCCCTCACCATGTCCGCGGACGACTTCAGACGGGCCACCTCCGGGTCGGCCTCGGCCTCCGCCGCGGCCCCTTCGGCGACGAGGTCCCGCAGGGTGCAGGTCTGCACGCCCTCCTCGCCGAGGCTGGGAAGGACATCGGCGACGTACGCCAGGTACGGCCGGTGCGGACCGACGAACAGGACGCCGCCCCGGCGGTGTCCGAGCCGGGGGTCGGAGTGGAGGAGGTAGGCGGAGCGGTGCAGGGCGACGACGGTCTTGCCCGTGCCCGGGCCGCCGTCGACGACGAGAGCGCCCCGGGAGCCGGCCCGGATGATGGCGTCCTGATCGGCCTGGATCGTGCCCAGCACGTCCCGCATCCGCGGCGAACGGCTGGTGCCGAGGCTGGCGATGAAGGCGGACTGGTCGTCGAGCGCGGCATGCCCGACCAGCCCGTCCGAGGTGAACACCTCGTCCCAGTAGTCGCCGATGCGGCCGCCGGTCCAGCGGTACCGGCGGCGGCTCGCCAGCCCCATCGGGTGGGCATGCGTGGCTCCGAAGAACGGCTCGGCGGCGGGGGAGCGCCAGTCGATCAGCAGCCGGCGCCCGGTGCTGTCGGTGAGGCCGAGCCGTCCCACGTACAGGGGCTCGGTGCCGTCCTGGCCGACCATGCGCCCCAGGCACAGGTCGAGCCCGAAGCGGCGCAGCGCGCGCAGTCGCGTGGTCAGCCGGTGGATCTCCGCGTCCCGGTCCATCGCCTGCCGGCCCATGCCGCCCGGCGCCCTGCGTTCGGCATCGAGGCGGGCGGTCAGTTCGGCGATCGACTGCTCCAGACACTCGGCGACGGCCGCGAAGTGCCGCTCGTCGTCGGCGATCAGCGTGGGGTCGGCCTTCGCGGAGAGGTGGCCGGGAATGGCGAAGGCGCTGGTGGTCAGGGGGTGTGTCACGTCATGGCTCCGATGTGAGGCTGCTTCCGGCCAGGGCGCGCGGCAAGGCGTCCGCGCGGGCGCGTGGCTGCGGGTGTGCGTGTTTCCGGGTGCCGGCTCGTCGTGCTCGCGCCGGGGGCGGCGGGCCCGGCGGCGTCGGTCAGCGGACGGTGTCGAGCAGCAGCCGCGCGGCCACCGACGCGCCGTCGGCGCGGACCCGACCGGCCACGGCCCTCGCTCGTGCGCGGGTTCCGGGGTCGAGGGCCGTCCCGAGAGCGGCGGACAGGGACGCGAAGGTCGGGGTCGGACCGTCGTGTGCCGCGCCGATGCCCAGCTCGGCCACCCGGCCGGCCCAGTACGGCTGGTCCGCCGCCTGGGGCACCACCACCTGGGGCGCGCCGGCCCGGGCCGCCGTCGTCGTCGTACCCGCGCCGCCGTGGTGCACGACGGCGGCCACCCGGCCGAACAGCGCCTGCTGGTTGACCTCCCCCACGACGAAGCAGTCGTCCCGGTCGTCGATCAGGGCCAGGTCCGCCCAGCCGCGAGCCACGACCGCGCGGCGGCCCTGCGCGCGGACCGCCTCGATGGCGATCCGGGCGACGTCCGACGACGTGTGCATGGGCATGCTTCCGAAGCCCACGTACACCGGTTCTGTCCCGGCGTCCAGAAAAGCCGTCAGGTCGGCCGGGAGAGGGTGCGGGTCCGGCAGGATCCACGCGCCGGTCTGGACGACGTCGAGGTCCGGCGTCTCGTGCCACGGGTCCAGGACCGGGTCCGTCGCCAGCCACGGCCGGTCACCGATGACGTAGCCGCGCACGTCGTCCACCGGCGGCAGGCCCAGTTCCGCACGGTGGGTGTCGAGCGCCTCACCGAACAACGCGTCGATGTTCCGGGCGTCCAGGTCCCACAGCGCCCGGTGGTCGGTCACCTCCGGCGGGAACGGCCGGCCCGGGTAGGCCAGCGGCGCGCGATGCGGGGCCGGCAGGGTGAGCTGCTGGAAGGTCACGGACACGGAGGGGACGCCCAGCTTCTCGGCCACGGACAGGGCGCCCGCGGCGGCGGGCAGGGGGCCGGTCGCCACCAGCACATCGCATCCCTCGGCCGCCGCCGTGACCGGGCCGAGCTGGCCGGCGATCAACTCGGCGGCGCGCTGGGGCAGGGACGCGGGCGAGGGCGCCGCCTTCGTGAGAGCGCGCGCGGACGGGCCGACCGGCACCAGGGGCACGCCGACACCGGCCAGCCGCTGCGCGAAGTCCTCGTCCGGCGGCGCGCACACCCGCACCTCCGCGCCGAGTTCCCGCAACCGCACCGCGAGTCCCGCCATCGGTTCCACGTCCCCGCGCGACCCATACGTCGACAAAAGCACACGCACTGAGTGAATCTCCTATTTCCGCTGCTTCCTGGCTTCGGCCGATGATTCTGCGGTACGACGGGGGCCTTGCCGCAAGCCCCCCAGTGCGCTATAAGTTGAGAGTGGCAAGGAGTGGGTGAACTCCTTGCCTTTGTCATGCGGCCCTGGCGAACGGTGTTTCCGCCCACGGGAGTTCCGCCGCGCGAGAAGGCTCGCCGGGTCAGCGGCCATGGCAGTTGGAGGGGCGGGGAGACGGTCTCGGGTGAGGTCGTCGTGCCGGCCGGTCATGTCGGTCGTGGCGCCGCCGGGTCGGTCCCGAACACCGTGACGCCGCTGCCACGCGCACCATGACGCCGTTGCCACGCGGCCGCTCCGCCGGATCCTCGCGCCCCCTGGCGGGCACGGCCGAGCAGGTGCTCGCGGACCGGCCGAGCGTGGCCTTCAAGGAAGCGCTCGGCCGACAGTGCCTCCCACAGCGCGCGGCGGTTCGGGAAACGCCGGGACACGAAGCGACCGGTGCCGCTCCGGCCGCAGGCCCGGCCGGCCCGGACCCGGAGCGACCGGCCCGCCAGGCCGCGGCCCGGGCGCCGGCGATCAGAGGTGCCGGATGACCGGTGATGGGTGATTCTGAAGGGGTGCGGGGTGTTCCAGGTGCTCGCCGGCCGACGGCCTTCGCCGCCTCCGGCCGCCGCGCGCTGCGCGTCACATTGGTCGCCGCGGCCGGCTTCAACCTCTTCCGCTACGGCCTGGACCGGCCGGTGGCTGCGACCTACGCGCTGTTCACCGTCGTGGCGGTGGGCGGGCTCTCCAGGATCCCCGGCACCGGGCGGCAGCGCGCGGCGGTGGTACTGCGCCTGCTGCCGGTGTGCTGGGTGCTGGTGACCGTCGGCACCTATCTGTCGGTGCGGACGTGGACCGCCGTTGTCGGCATGCTCGTGGTCGGCTTCACGCTGGCCTTCGCCGCCGTGGGCGGCCCCCGTCCGGCGGGTGCGGCGCCCGGCCTGCAACTCCTCTACATCCTGCCGTCCTTCCCACCGTACGAGCCCGGCTCGCTCGGCGAGCGGCTGATCGGGACGACCACGGGCGGAGCCCTGTTCGTCGTGGCCGAGGCGCTGCTCTTCCGCGAACCCGCCCCGCTCCCGTACCGGGAGCGGGCCGCCCGGGCGGCCCTGATCGCCGAGCGCTGCGCCGCGAAGCTCGCCGGCCCCGCGGGCGCCCTCACCGAGACGGACCTACGGGCGTCCCGGGAGACGAGCCAGGCACTGCGGCCGATCAACGTGCCGGAGGCCGAGCGCCCGGCGGGGCCGGGGATGCGCGACCGCGCCCTCACCCACACCGGCCTGGCCACCCGCACCCTGCTCAGCAGGCTGGCACAGCTGCGCCTCGCCCCGGGGCCGCACACCGCGGCCGACGTCAGCGCCGTGCTGCGCGCGGTGGCGGGACTGGCGACGGCGACCGCGACCTGCCTGCGGACGGGGACGCCTCCCGACCCGGCGCAGCGGGAGCTGTCCGCGGCACGCGCGCACCTGTCCGCCCGCTCCGCGAGGCCACCACCCGCCGCGGCGGCCTCCCGGCCCGAGCCGGACGGGACCGGCTTCCCGCCCGCCGTCCTGCGCTGCCACGCCGCCGTGCTGGAGGTCGCCGACGCGGCGCTGGCGATGGGCGCGGCGGCCGATCTGGCGGCCCGCGGCCGGCACTCCTCGCTGGAGCTGCCCCCGGGCCACTTCTGGTACGCCAAGAGCCGGGCCCCCGTCCTGTGGTGGCACCGGCTGCGCGGCCACGCCGGGCGCCGCTCGGTCTTCTTCCAGAACGCGGTGCGCATGGCCCTGGCGCTGACGGCGGTACGGCTGGTGGCCGGAGTGGACACCCTGCCGCACGGCTTCTGGGCGATGCTGGCGACGCTCACCCTCACCCGGACCACGCTGGGCGAGACCTGGAGCACCATCCGCCTGGCACTCGCGGGCACGCTGGCCGGGGCCCTGGTCAGCGCGGGAACCCTGATCCTGGTGGGTCCCGACACCGCCGTCTACGCCGTCCTGCTGCCGGTCTGGATGCTGTTCGCCTTCACGGTGGGACCGGTCAAGGGCATGGGCTGGGCGCAGGGGATGTTCACCGTGCTCGTGGCACTGGTCTTCGCGCAGCTGGCGCAGCCGACGTGGCGGCTGGCCGAGGTCAGGATGCTGGACGTGCTGGTCGGCAGCGCGATCGGGGTCGTCTTCGGGGTGCTGGCCTGGCCGCGGGGTGCCCATGACGAGCTGCGCCACGCGGCGGCCGAACTTCTGCGCAGGGCGGCGGAGATCGTGGTGGCGACCAGCGCCTCGGTGGCGGGCGGCACGGCGGCGGCCGTGCCGCCGGGAGTGCCCGGTCACCGGTCGCTGCAGCGTGCCGTCATCCTGGCGGAGTCCGCGTACGCGCAGTTGCAGAGCGAACCCATGCCCCTCGGGGGACGGGGGCGCAGAGCGGAACCGCCCGCGGTGGACTGGCAGGCGACGCTGATCGCCGGGCATCACACGCTGTGGGGATCCATACGGCTGCTGGAGCCGCCGCTCACCGCGCTGAGCCCGGCGGCCGCCGAGTCGGCCCGCATGCTGGGGGACCGGGTGGCCGGCCGGATGCTGCTGGTGTCGGCGGCGCTGGATCCGGGCGACGACACCCCGACCGCGGCGCTGGATCCGGGCGGCGACACCCCGACCGCGGCGCTGCCGCCCGACGGTCCCGCAGCCGCCGGTTTCGTCACCGAGCCGCCCGGCGCTCCGCGGAGGTACTACGCCACCGTGGCGTGGCTGGACTCGCTCCTCACCGATCTGACACACATCGCGCAGGGCGACCGTGCCCCCGAGACCGCTACCGCTCTTTCGGAACCCCGGCGGCGGGGTACGTGACCGTCGCCGAGGGGCCCATGGGCCTGTCGTACCGCCGGGCGAAACCGCCTGTGGCGGACTGCGCCGTCTGGGCACTCGGACCCCGGTGCGCACCGTCGCCGACGGCGGCGCCACGGCGGGGACGGCCCGGAAAGGGCGGGCATGGTCCTCCGCCCGGGAGTGTCCCTCGGGTCCCCGTCCCCCTCCCGCGCCGCACGCCGGCCTCGGCGGGCCCGATGTTCCTCGCGCAGGCCGTTTCGGCCCCGCTGTACGGGGCAGAGCACTGCGGTCCGTGCACGGAAGGGATCGAACGGGAAGGCATCGATGAGCAAGCGCAAGCGAGCCAGGAGGCGGGCCGGCGGCAGCGGCCGGGCGCCGACGGCCGCCACGGCCAAGCGGGCGACGGGCGGCTCGGTCCAATGGAGTGCCCGTGGCAAGGCCGGCGACTGGTTGCTGCTCCCCGGTGGCGCCTGGCGGCGCGTCGAGACGATCCGGGTCGAAAGCCTCTTCGGCTGACGCAGCGCATGCCCGCATCGCCCCTTGGGCCCGCCGCCCGTCCCTCACGGCGCGTCGGCGGACGCCTCCGAGGAACGGGAGTCGGCCGTGCCGAACGCGGCGGGCAGACGGCGTCGGCGCGATCGTGCCTCGATGTCCGCGCGTGCCGCGGCCGTCAGCTCCTCCAGCGCCCGCGACCGGCTCGGCCGGACCGGTTCGGGACGCTCGATCCGAAGCGCCGGGCCGGGCAGGCCGGCGACGTCCTCGCGGAACCGGTCGCGGGCGTCCTGCCAGCGGTCCGGCGGCCCGGTCCGGCGGCCACCCCGCATGACCGTGCGCAGCAGCGGTCGTCCCGGGGCCGGAAGGTCCTCGTCCAGGAGGGCGATGACGTCGGGCTGCCCTGCACGGCGGAAGACCTGCTTGCGGCCCGGAGCCGTGACCTTGGCCGAGGACAGCTTCATCACCGGGCGGCCGTCGTACTCGACGAGCTTGTACGCGGCGTCCAGGTACGGGGCGTCCGCGGCCACGCCCACGCGCGTGCCCACGGCGTACACGTCGATCGGGGCTCCGGCGCGCACCAGCCGCGCGACACCGTACTCGTCGAGTCCGCCGCTGGCCACGATCCGTACGCCGGCCGGCCCCGCGCTGTCCAGGATGGTGCGCGCCCGGCGGGCGAGCGCGTCGAGGTCTCCGCTGTCCAGCCGGATCGCGCAGCCGGGACCGCGCCCGAGGTCCGCGAGAACCCGGGCGGCGATCCGCGTTCCCTCCTCGGTGTCGTAGGTGTCGACGAGGAACGTGACCGGGCCGGGATGACTGCGTGCGAACGCGCGGAACGCCTCCTCCTCGCCGGGGAACGCCTCGATGTACGAATGGGCCATCGTGCCCGAGGCGGGGATGCCCAGGGCCGTGGCCGCGGCGACGTTGCTGGTGCCGGCGAAGCCCACCATGGCACCCAGCCGGGCGGCCTGGTGGCCCGCCCAGGGGCCGTGGGTACGGCGCAGCGAGAAGTCCACGAGGGGCCGTCCGTCCGCGGCCAGGACGCAGCGGGCCGCCTTGGACGCCACCGCCGTCTGGTGGCAGAGCTGGTTCAGCAGGTACGTCTCGACGAGCTGAGCCTGCGGCAGCGGGGCGGTCACCTCCAGCAGCGGCTCCCCGGCGAACACCACGTGGCCCTCCGGGACGGCGCGCACCTCGCCCTCGAAGGCGAGACCGAGGAGGGGTTCCAGGTCCCGCACCGGACGGTGCAGAGCGGCCGCGAACTCCTCGACGTCCTCGCGCTCCACGCGGTAGCCGGCCAGGAAGTCCAGGGCGGGCTCCAGCCCCGCGGCGACCAGGAAGCCCCGGCCGGGCGGGAGGTCGCGGACGAAGAGCGTGAAGCTGGCCGGAGCCCGCATGTCCTCCCGGAGATAGGTCATGGCCATGGTCACTTCGTAGAGATCGGTGGTGGTGACGTCGGACATGGTGATCGCCGCCGGGTGTGATCGTCGTTTCCTGCCGCCTGCCGCCTGCCGCCTGCCGCCTGCCGCCTGCCGCCTGCCGCCTGCCGCCTGCCGCCTGCCGCCTGCCGCCTGCCGCCCTCCGCCTACCGCACCCCCGCCTTCCGGGTGAGGTCGAACTCCACGTCCACCACTCCCTCGACGGCCCGCACCAGGCGCGCGGCCACGGGCACCAGGGCGGTGTCGCGCACCATGCCGGTGAGCGTGACGACTCCGTCGTGCACGTCGACCTGGATGACCGAGGACGGCAGCGGGAAGAGGTACGCCACGATCTCCCGCCGGATCTCCTCGGCGATGTCGGCGTCGTCGCGCAGAAAGACCTTGAGCAGGTCGGTACGGCTGACCACGCCGACCAGCAGACCCGCTTCGTCGACCACGGGCAGCCGCTTGACCTTCCCTCGGGCCATGATCCGCGCGGCCTCGGCCAGGGTGGTGTTCGCACGGACGGTGATCGCGGGCGAGGACATCAGCTCGCCCGCCGTGACCGCGCCGGCCTTGGCCATGTCGGCCGGCTTCCGCAGGAGCGCGTAGCCCTCCTCGGGGCTGTCCCGGAGTTCCTCGGTGGGCAGCAGATCGGCCTCGGAGACCACGCCGACCACCCGCCCCTCGCCTTCGAGCACGGGCAGGGCGCTGACCCCCCGGTCCTGCATCATCTCCACGATCACCTTGAACGAGGCCCGCCGGCCGACGGACGCGACCGGCTGCGTCATGACGTCGCTGACGATGTGCGGGATGCCGTACATGCTGACCCCCTGGGGTCCTCGGCGGGTGGTCGTGCCGCTTCCAGCGTGTGCCGTGCGGGAGGGGGCCGGAAAGGGGCCCCTCGGCCCGTGGGCGGGCCTTTCGGCCTCCCGTCGGCCGGGCCGGGGAGGCGGTCCTCGCGGCACCGGCCCGGTGCTCCCGCCGCGAACTGCTCACGACCTCCCGCGCCGGTCGCCCGCCCGGGTGGGTCGGTCGGCCCCGCTCGGGGACGTGTGGCCCCTGACAGTGGCCGTGACCGTGCGGCCACGCTGGAGGCGGAACCGCATCCGGGAGAGGGAGACCATGTCCCCGACCGTCACCGTGGGCCTCGACGGATCGCCCGCGAGCCGGGCCGCCGCCGAATGGGCGGCGCGTGAAGCCCTGCTGCGCGGCCTGTCGCTGAAGATCGTCCACGTCTGCGCACCCGCACCGGCGCGCGTGGCGCAGGCGCCGCTGCTCGGCCCGGAGACCCGTCAGGACTGGCTGGAGCGGATTCCGCGCGAGTCCGCGCAGGGCCTGCGTCTGCGCCACCCCGGTCTGGAGGTGACCAGCGAGCAGCCGGTGGGGAGCCCGGTCGACGTCCTGTGCGCGGCGGCGGACCCGCGCCGTGAACGGGAGGAATCCATGGAAGCAGCAGCACCACGGGCCGTCGCCGAGCCGGTGCCCACGGCCGTCACCCCCGTCGCCGCCGACGTCGGTCGGCCGTCCTGTGCGGACGTCCGTACGACCCCGGTGTGCGCACGGCGGGCGGCGGACACCTGCCCACGCCCGGGAGGGTGATCAGGATGGACCTTCCGATCGTCGTCGGGGTCGATGGTTCCGAGCCGAGCCTCGGGGCCGTGGACTGGGGCGCCGACGAGGCCGTCCTGCGGGGGGCGCAACTCCGGCTGGTGTATGCCTCGCTGTGGGAGCACTTCGGAGGCGACTGCCTCGCGCACGACCACGGCAAGCCCCCGGAGGAGGTGACGGCGGGAGACATCGTCGACACCGCCGAGCGGCGGGCGCACCGTCGGCAGCCGGGCGTGAAGGTGACGACCGATGTGCTTCCCGAGGCGCCGGAGTACTCGCTCGTCCGGGAGAGCCAGACGGCCTTCGCGGTGGTCGTGGGCAGCCGTGGCCGCAGCGGCGTCACGGAAGCGCTTCTGGGCTCCGTCGCCGTCATGGTGGCGGGGCACGCCTCCTGCCCGGTGATCGTGCTGCGGGGCGGCCACGACGACCGGGCCGGACCCGAGGCACGCGGTCGCGTCGTCCTGGGCGTCGCCGACAGCCCGGCGGACTCGGCCGCCTTCTGGTTCGCGGCCGAAGAGGCCGCGCTGCGCGGCGTGCCGCTGGAGGCCGTACGGGCCTGGCGCCCGCCCGCGCACGCGGCGGCGGCCCACCCGCTGATCGTCGGCGATCCGGCCCACGGGTACGAGCAGCGGGCGACGGAAGTGCTGGAAGAGGTGCGCCGCCGTGCGCCGGCCGGCTTGCAGGTACGACGGCGTGCGGTCGAGGACCGTGCCCGTGACGCCCTGCTGGCCGCCTCGCACGACGCCACCCTGCTGGTGGTCGGTGCCCGGCGCCGGCACGGCGACTTCGGCCTCCAGCTCGGCCACGTCGCCCACGGGTTGCTCCACCAGGCCGCGTGCCCGGTGGCGGTCGTGCCGGAGCGTGGCTGACCGCGGCCCGTGCCCGACCCGACCGCGGGCCCGGACGTGGCCGGCCCCCCACGGCGAGGCGAGGAGAGAGGGAGAGATCATGGCCGAACGGACGAAGGTGATCCCGGACACCACCGTGCCCGGGGCGTTCGACGTGGAGGCACCGCTGGGTGATCTGGGCCGCCGGCTCGCGGCCCGGCGGGTGAAACTCGGCCTGACCCGGCGACAGGCGGCGGCGCGGGCCGGAATGGCGGTCACCTATCTCGGTTACCTGGAGGAGCATCCTGGCGCCGCGCCGGGCACCAGCGCGCTGATGAAGCTGGCCGAGGCACTGGAGACCACCGTCGCCGACCTCACGGGCGGCGCCGTCGACCTGCCACCGGGAACCGGACGGGCCGGGCGCGCACCGCAGTTCACCGTGCTGCGTCCCGGTGAGTGCCGCACCCTGCTGGCGATGCACGGGGTGGGGCGTCTCGCGGTGTCCACGGACAGCGGTCCGGTGATCGTGCCCGTCAACTACAGCGTCGTGGACGACGCGATCGTCTTCCGGACCGCGCGTGGTACGACGCCCTCACTGGCCGCCGGCAACCAGGTGGCCTTCGAGGTCGACCGTATCGACGACGCGTTCAGCCAGGGCTGGAGCGTCCTGGTCCGCGGACCCGCGCGCGCGGTCACGGACCCGCAGGAACAGCGGCGGCTGACGGAACGTGCCTACAGCACTCCCTGGGCCGGCGGCTCCCGCAGCCTGTGGGTGAGCATCGACACCTTCACCGTCACCGGACGCCGGATCACGGTGTGAGCGCGGGGAGCGGGACGGCGCGTCGACCCGGCGGGCGCGGTGTGCCCCCGACGGCGGGCGCGCCGCACTCCCGACCGGGCCCCCTGGCCCGCTCGGGCCCCGCGCACGGGCCGCTCGGCCCATGCCCGCGGGCGGTCCGTGGCCGCAGGCTGAAGGTGTCGCAGGACGGCATCGATCCCTCGGGAGGACGCCATGGACGTCGCTCTGACCGTCGTGGACGACGTGATGACCCGCCGGGTCGTGGCCCTGCGCGCGGGGGCTGCCTTCAAGGACATCGTCAAGGCCATGGGGGAGTGGCGGGTGAGCGCCCTGCCGGTGCTGGACGACGCCGGACGTGTCGTCGGTGTCGTCTCCGAGGCCGACCTGCTGCCGAAGGAGGAGTACCGCCGAGGAGACCCCGGCCGGTACGGTCGGGCGCGGCCCGCCCCTGACGTGCGCAAGGCACGGGCGGTGACGGCGGGCGACCTGATGTCCGCCCCCGCGGTCACCGTGACGCCCGATGCCACCCTCGCGTACGCGGCACGCGTCATGGCGCGTTCCCGCGTCAAGCGGCTGCCGGTCGTCGACCGGGCGGGCGTGCTCCAGGGCATCGTCAGCCGTGCCGACCTGCTGAAGGTGTTCCTGCGGGCCGACGAGGACATCGCCGAGGAGGTCCGGCGCGAGGTCGTCCTGCGGCTCTTCGGCCCACACGACGACCTCGGCACGGACGCCGAAGCGATCGGGATCGAGGTGCGCGACGGCGTGGTGACGCTCACGGGCCGGGTCCGCGACACCGCGCTGGTGCCGCTCGCCGCCTTGCTGACGCGGGCCGTGGAGGGTGTGGTGGACGTGCGGTGCGCGCTGGCCGGTCCGCCCCGCCGTCCGGACCTCGAGCCGGATCTGCCGGATCCGGATCTGCCGCGTCCACAGCGGACGGCCCGCGCCTGACGGCGGCGCCGGCCGAACACCGTCGCGGGGCGCAGAGCAAGCGGACACCGTCCCCCTGCACACCGTCCCCCCGGACTCTGTCCCCCCCCGGGGCCGGGTTCTCCGAGCCCGAGCCCCTACCCGTCCGCTTCCTGTCCGCTGCCCGTCCGCCCCTCGTCGGCCGGGGTGAGCCGGCAGTCCACTCCCACGACGCCCTCGACGCCCCGCACCAGGCGGACGGCGAGGGGGATCCGGGCGGCGTCCGTGACTCGTCCGGTGAGCGTGACGACGCCTTCGGCGACCATGATGTGCACGGGCTCGACCGGGGCAGGGAAGAGGACGTCGACCACCTCGCGCCGGATCTCGTCGGCGAGGTCGTTGTCCGGACGCAGGAACACCTTCAGCAGATCCCCGCGGCTGACGACGCCTTCGAGCAGCCCCTCGGCGTTCACCACGGGCAGCCGTTTGACGTTGCGCAGGGCCATGACGCGCGCCGCCTCGGCGAGCGTGGCGTCGGGATGGACGGTGACGGCCGGAGCGCTCATCAGCTCCTCGGCACGCGTCGCCGCGGCCTTGGCCAGGTCGGCCGGGCGGCGCAGCCGGGTGGACGGGTCCGGGTCGCTGTCCCGGAACTCCTCCTTGGGCAGCAGATCGGCCTCGGACACCACACCGACCACCCGGCCGTCACCCTCCAGCACCGGAAGCGCGCTGACCTTCCACTGCTCCATGCGCTCGACGATCTCCTTGAACAGGGCCCTGCGGCCCACGGCGACGGCTGCGTGCGTCATCACGTCGCTCACGCGACGCGGGCTGGTGCGCATGGTGTCCCTCCTGACCGGACCGCGTGGCCACGTCGGACCACCGCTGCCGCAGGAAGGCACGGAGGCGGGCGCATCGACCGTTCGCGGCGCACGGGCTCCGCGGGCTGCGGGTGGCTGCGGCACGACTGGACGGGAAGGGCCATCCACTTCTCGCGGATCCTGATTGCGCGGTGCGCGACTCTCGGCCGCTTCTCCGCATCCCAACGGGTCCTTCCCGCCACCACCAGCACACCACAGGGCTCGGCCGGTCCGCCAGGGCTCTTCGGCCCCGATCCCGCGCGCTGCGCGAGACGCCGAGCCGTGTCCACCGCCGGCCCGGCCCGCCGGGCGCGCCTCGCCCCGCGGCACTCCGGACCGGACGCGAGGGTGAAATCAGTGCGACCGTGGAATCACCTCCCTGTGCGGGCCCGCCCCGCGAACGGCGTCGCGGCAGCCCCATGAAAGGCGGTGGGGACGATGACACTCCCTCTGGTCGTGGGCGTCGACGGATCACAGGCGTGTCTGCTCGCGGTCGACTGGGCCGTCGACGAGGCCATGCGCCACGGTGTCTCCCTGCGGCTCGTCTACGCCTCTCGCTGGGAGCGTTACGAACGGGCCCTGCCGGCAGCCGATGACGAGCCTCCCTCCGAGCTGGTCCTGGAGGAGCACATCGTGGCATCCGCGGCCGAGCGTGCCCAGCGGCGCAATCCTGACGTCAAGGTCATCACCGACATCCTCCCGGACGACGCCGCGGTGGCCCTCGTGCACGAGAGCAACGACGCGTTCGCGCTGGTGACGGGATCGCGCGGGCGGGGGCGGCTCACGGAACTGCTGCTCGGCTCGGTGAGCCTGGCCGTCGCGGCCCGGGCGCGCTGCCCTGTCGTGGTGGTCCGAGGCGACCAGGCCGGCCTGACCGGCGCACACGGACGCATCCTGCTCGGCCTCGGTGACGCCGACACCGGTACCGAGGCCCTGAGGTTCGCCTTCCGCGAGGCCGGCGCCCGGCGCTGCGTCCTGGACGTCGTACGTGCCTGGCGCCACTCCGCCCACGACCCGGGCGACGACCGGACACCGGGCGAACCCGCGGCCGAGGCGCGGGCCGCCACGCTGCTCGACGCGTCACTGAACAGCCTCAGCGCCGAGTATCCGCGCGTCGACGCCCGCCGCTCGGCGCTCGAGGGCCCCGCGAGCAAGGTCCTGCTGCACCGGTCGGCCGCCGCCGATCTCGTGGTCGTCGGCGCGCACCACAGGACGGGCCACTTCGGGCTGCAGCTCGGCCGGGTGGGGCACACGCTGCTGCACCACGCTCAGTGCCCGGTCGCGATCGTGCCGGAACGACCCCAGGTGCCCGCGACCTGAGACGCGGGGCGGGTCCCGGGAGCGGTCGGCGGCCGGAGCGGCCACGAGGTTCCGGACGCCCCCCGGCCGGCACTGCCCTGGCGAGATGACGGCACCGCGTGCAGCGTGGAGGTGAAGGGGGCCGAACGGCGGGGCGGGGATCCGTAGGAGAGGTGGGACGCATGGACAAGGATGGCTCCGAACCCCGGGTGGTCGTCGGCGTGGACGGCTCGGCGGCCTCGTACGCGGCCCTGCGCTGGGCGGTGCGGTACGCGGGTCTCGTCGGCGGCATCGTGGACGCGGTCGCGGTGTGGGAACTGCCGGGGCTGTACGGCTGGTCGGCTCCCGCCGTGGACATGGACATCGACCAGGACGAAACCCGGCAGCGGATGCGGAAGGAACTGACCGACGTGCTCGGCGAGGACGCGGCCGGCTCGGTCCGGACCCATCTGGTGCACGGCAACGCCACCGACGTTCTGCTGCGGGCCGCGGAGGGAGCCGAGGCCCTGGTGGTCGGCAGCCGAGGGAGGGGCGGGTTCGCCCGCGCCCTGCTCGGCTCGGTCAGCCAGCACGTGTCGCAACACGCGAGCTGTCCCGTGGTCATCGTGCGCGCCGAGAAGGACTGAGCGGCGGCCCGCTGCCGGGGAGGGGGCCGGCCGGTCGCCGGATGTCCGCGGCGGAGGCCGGCCTCAGTGGTCGGAGCGTTCCCGCGGCGACAGCGGCTCCAGCTGGGACGCGAGCACCGCCGCCTGTACCCGGCGCTGGACGCCGAGCTTGGCCAGCATCCGCGAGATGTGGTTCTTGACGGTCTTCTCCGACAGGTACAGCCTCCCGCCGATCTCACGGTTGGTCAGACCGTCCCCGATCAGGGCGAGGATGTCCCGTTCGCGCGGCGACAGGCCCGCCAGCTCGGGCGGCACCGACGGCGTCTGCGCCGGGTCGGACCGCAGGGAGCGCATGAGGCGGGCCGTGGTCGCGGGGTCGAGCATCGACTGCCCGGAGGCGACGGTACGGACCGCGGAGACCAGGTCCGAGCCCTTGATCTGCTTCAGCACATAGCCGGAGGCTCCGGCCATGATGGCGTCCAGCAGAGCGTCCTCGTCGTCGAACGAGGTCAGCATCAGACACGCCAGCTCCGGCATCCGGCTGCGCAGCTCCCGGCAGACCGAGATGCCGTCGCCGTCGGGGAGGCGGACGTCCAGGACGGCGACGTGCGGGCGCAGCGCGGGGCAGCGGACGACGGCGTGCTCGGCGGTGTCCGCGTCGCCGACCACGGAGATGTCCGGCTCGGCGTCGAGCAGGTCGGCCAGGCCACGCCGCACGACCTCGTGGTCGTCCAGCAGGAACACCCGGATCGGGTTCTGCTCCGTGAAGCTGCGTGTCTCGGCCATGACGCCCTCTCGTTCCCCGGCGACGGACAGGCTCTGGGCTGCCCACGCTGCTGATCATCCGCCCAGGGGTGCCGTACGGACTAGGGCCGTCCGGCCCCACTCGCTCCATGATCGTCGGACTCGGGGCCGGACCGCACGTCCACCGCCGGCCCGGCGGCCCGCGCCGGGCCCCTGACCGCCCTCAGCCCGTGGGGTGCCGCCAGTGCGGCTCCACCAGGTCCCATTCCCTGGCCCAGCGGCCCATGCGCCGCCGGTCGAGGCACAGCCGCACGAGTGCCGTCGCGCCGTACGCCGGGACGATGACGGCCAGGGCGGCCGCCGCGCCGAAGAGACCCGCCTCGACCGAGCCCTCCGTGGTGCCCGCCGGTTTCGTGGGGGCGAGCCGGCCGTGGTCGTCCTGCCACACCACCACCCGGGCGCCGGTCCGCAGACCGCCGTCGACCGGTGCGCTGCCGGTACGGGAGGTGCCGTCCGGAGCCGTCCAGCGCACCGCCGCCCGGACCAGGCCGTCCGCCGGCCAGGCCGCCGCGGTGCCCTCCGGCGCGTCGGCGACCAGCACGGCGCGGACGGCGTGCCGGTGGGCGCGCTGCTGCGCGAACACCCCCTCGGCGGCACGCGCCGTCAGGACCCCCGCCACGGCGCCGCCGACCACGGCCAGCACCCAGACGGCGAGGACGAGCCAGGCCTCCACCACGTCCTCGCGGCGCCGCAGCGGACTGCTCCGCCACCGCCACAGCCGCTTCCTCACGTCCATCCGGCGGCACCTCCTCGGCGTGGTGACACCCTCGACGCTGCCTTCCCGCCCATCGGCCCCGACAGGGGCCGATGGGCCCCGCCGGGGGCTGTCCGGGTCCGTCCTCAGGCCCACGAGGGGCCGTTGCGGACCTGCAGTGGCCCAGGCGGACGCGTGCACACCTCGAAGACGTCCAGCAGTCCCGTGACCCGCAGCAGCCGCCGGAAGCCCGCGCTGTCGGCCACCAGCCGCAGCCGCCCCTGCCGGGCCAGGGTCCGGTTGCGCGCGCGGCACAGGATCCCCAGTCCGGCGCAGTCGATGAACGTGACCGGCCGCAGGTCCAGCACCAGATCGGGACGCGGTCGCGCGGTGAGCGCGTCGAGCCGTTCCGTCAGCGCGGGCACCGACAACAGATCGATCTCGCCGTGCAGGCACACGAGGGTCGCTCCGCCGCGCCCACCGCAGGCCGCCACGACCACGTCGTCCTCGGTGTGGCGCTCTGACACGCAGGCCGTGTGGTTCTCGGGCATGGGGGAGAGCAAACCGGGGGTGCCGGACCTGGCGAAAGGGCCGTCCGGCCCCCTTCCGCCGGCCCGTCCGGGCCCTCGGACGGGCCGCGGGGGGCGCGGCCTCGACGGGCGCCGTCCGGCCGCGCGCCGGGGCCGGACGGCCCAAGCGGCCCCGCTCGCCCACGGGTGAAGCTGGACGTGCGGGAAGGCCGCCCGGCTCCGCTCCGGAGCCACGGTTCCCGCGGCGGACCGACCGAAGCGGGTGAGGAGCACGATGAAAGGCTTCGTCTTCCACGGTCCGGGAAAGGCGTCCTGGCAGGACGTCCCGGACCCCGCCGTCAAGGAACCCACCGACGCCGTCGTCGAGGTCGGTGCCGTCACCATCTGCGGGACCGACCTGCACATCCTCAAGGGCGACGTGCCCGAGGTCCACCCCGGCACGGTGCTCGGGCACGAGGCGGTCGGCGAGATCGTGGAGGTGGGCG
Organism: Streptomyces sp. NPDC038200; assembly: GCF_055600785.1. Classification (NCBI taxonomy): domain Bacteria; kingdom Bacillati; phylum Actinomycetota; class Actinomycetes; order Kitasatosporales; family Streptomycetaceae; genus Streptomyces; species Streptomyces sp. NPDC038200. The sequence goes on along the minus strand of NZ_JBVJYH010000018.1, from coordinate 122,726 downwards.
GCGACGTACGCACCGTGCGGCCCGGGGACCGGGTGCTGATCTCCTGCATCACCTCCTGCGGCCGGTGCCGGTTCTGCCGGGAGGGGGTCTACGGCCAGTGCCGCGGCGGCGGAGGCTGGATCCTCGGCCATCTGATCGACGGCACCCAGGCCGAGTACGTCCGCGTCCCCTGCGCCGACCTGTCCGTGCACCCGCTGACCCACGTGGTGCGCAGCGAGGACGCCGTGCTGCTCGCGGACATCTTCCCGACCGCCTACGAGGTGGGCGTCCTCAACGGGCACGTACGTCCCGGGGACACCGTCGCCGTCGTGGGTGCCGGTCCCATCGGTCTCGCGGCGGTCGTCACCGCGCGGCTGTTCTCGCCCGAGCGGATCATCGCCGTCGACCTGGCCCCCGCCCGGCTGGAGGCCGCCCGCCGGCTCGGGGCCGACGCGGTGGCCGACGTGCGCGAGGCCCCCGGCCAACTGGTCGCCGACCTGACCGACGGGCTCGGCGCGGACGTGGTCATCGAGGCGGTCGGCGTCCCGGAGAGTTTCGAGCTGTGCACCCGGATCGTCCGGCCCGGCGGCCATGTCGCCAACATCGGCGTCCACGGCGGGCCGGCCACGCTGCACCTCGAAGACCTGTGGAGCAAGAACGTGACCATCACGACCGGTCTGGTGGACACCTCCTCCACACCCACCCTGCTCCGGATGGCCGCCGCCGGACGGCTGCCGACCGGGCAACTGGTCACCCACCGCTTCTCGCTGGGGCGGATGGAGGAGGCGTACGAGGTCTTCTCCAAGGCGGCCGAGACGGGCGCGCTCAAGGTGGTGCTCGGCGTGGAACAGCACGCGGAAGTGGCCCCACGGCCTCCACGAGAAGAGACGCGACGACCATGACCGAACAGACGACGACGAACCCGGCGACGGAGACGCCCCTCGGCGACCTGGGCCGCCGCCTGGCCGCCCGGCGGGCCCGACTGGGGCTGACACGCAGGCAGACGGCCGCACGTGTCGGCATCGCCGACGGCTATCTGCGCTACCTGGAGGAACATCCCGGCGCCGCCCCCCGCACCGGTGTGCTCATCAGGCTGGCCGAGGTCCTGGAGACCACGGTGGCCGAGCTGACCGGCGGTGCCGTCGACCTGCCGCCGGCACTCGGACGTACCGCACGCGAACGCCACCTCACCGAGATGGCACCCGGTGAGTGCCAGGCGCTGCTGGGTGCGCACGGCTTGGGCCGCGTGGTGGTGCCCACGGCCACCGGGCCGGTGATCGTGCCCGTCGACTACAGCATCATCGACGCCGCGATCGTGTTCCGGACCGCCCTCGGTGCGACACCGTCACTCGCCTCCGGCCGCCAGGTGGCGTTCGAGATCGACCGCATCGACGACGCGTTCAGCCGGGGCTGGAGCATCCTGATCCGGGGATTCGCCAGGACGGTGACGGACCCGCGGGAGCGGCAATGGCTCACCGAGCAGGCGTACAGCGCCCCTTGGGCGGGTGGGACGCGGGACGTGTGGGTGCGGGTCGACCCGCACCGGGTGACGGGTCACCGGGTCGGGATCCGACGCACCACCTGACGAAGGTGCCGGTGACCTCCGACGGCCCGGTGGCCCCCGACGGCGGCGGGGCCGGTGACGTTCCACCGGTCCCGCACCGCGTGCCCTTGCGGTGCCGGCCCCGCCTTCGACCGCGACCGCGCTCCCACTGCGCTCAGTTGCGGTGCGGCGTCCGCCCCGACGTCTCGTCCGGCCCGGTGAGCAGCACACCCGTGACCAGCTCGGGACGGATGCGGACGGCGTGGTCCACGCCCTGCTGCGGCACCCAGGGCTCCAACAGCCGCCGGATGCGCGCCAGTTCGACGGGGTCGGTGACCAGCCGGGCGTAGCCGGTCACCACCACGCTCCAGCCGAGGTGCGTCTCGGGATCGATGGCGTCGGCCTCGTAGGCGACGACCACGCCGAAGCCGTCGGCCTGGCGGGCGTGCGAGGTCAGCGCCGCGCCCTCGTGCGTACGGATCACGATGTCACCGCCGTCGAGGATGTGGTTGACCGGGCGGACGGTGGGCAGCGCCCGCCGGGTGAAGACGACCCTGCCCAGGGACACGGTGCCCAGCAGGCGCAGCGCCTCGGCCCGGTCGAGGTCGACGCGGCGGTGCGGTGGAACGTACTGACGGATCATGGCCGGCTTCTTCGCGCGTGCATGGCTCCTGGCTCCTCGGACGCAGCGCGGTGCGCGCCATGGCGCCGCGCGGGCGGAGCGGCACCACGGGGGAGGACCGGTGCCGCTCCTGGCTCCACTCTCGGCCACCGCCACGTACTTCCCCAGTGCCGTTCGGCCCTCCGCCCGAGGGCCGGTCGTCCCTGCCGCGCCCGCCGTCCGCCACCCCTGTGCGGCGGGCCCGCCGCCGACCCGGCGTACGGGCCGCGGCACCGGACGGATACGGTGGAGCCGACCCGGCGTGCACAGTCCGCACGTCCACGGGACCTGGAGGGATGTGGGTGACAAGCCCCGAGGAGCCCCGCGTACGACTGCCGCAGCTGAAGCTCGACGAACTGCTGGAGGAGTTGCAGGCCCGCATCGACGCGGCCCGGAGCACCCAGGGGCGCGTGCACAGTCTGCTGGAGGCGGTCCTCGCCGTCGGCCGGGAACTGGACCTGGAGCAGGCGCTGCACTGCATCGTGGAGGCGGCGGCGGTGCTCGTGGACGCCGAGTACGCGGCGCTCGGGGTCATCGGACCGGACGGCAGACGGCTGTCCGCCTTCCACACCGTCGGCGTGACCGAGCAGCAGATCGCCGCGATCGGCCCCTACCCGGAGGGGCATGGCATCCTCGGCGAGCTGATCCGGCACCCCGAGCCGCTCCGGCTCGCGAAGATCTCCGGGCACCCGGCCTCGTACGGTTTCCCGCCGGGCCACCCGCCGATGAACAGCTTCCTCGGTGTTCCGATCCGCGTGCGCGACCAGGTCTTCGGCAACCTGTATCTGACGGAGAAGCGCGGCGGGCTGGAGTTCGACGAGGAGGACGAGTCGGTGCTCTCCACGCTGGCCGTGGCCGCCGGCGTCGCCATCGACAACGCCCGCCTGTACGAGGACTCCCGGCTGCGTGAGCGCTGGCTGCTGGCGAACGCGGAGATCGGCCACGGCCTGATGTCCGGCAGCGACCGTGCCGAGTCCCTGGGCCTGATCGCCGAGCGCGCGCGGGACATCTCGGGCTCGGCCCTGGCGGCGGTCGCCATGCCCATGGAGGACACCGATTCGCTCACCGTGGAGATCGCAGTCGGAGTGGACGCCGACGCACACCGCGGACTGGTGCTGCCCGTGCACGAAAGCCTGATGGGGCTGGCGTACTCCGCGACCGCCCCGATCACCAGCGAGGACGTCGTCAACGACCCGCGGATCTCCCAGGAGCCACCGCGCTTCGCCGGACTCGGCCCCGCCGCGGCCGTCCCCATCGGCACGGGCGCGGGCGGTGTCCGGGGAGTGGTCCTGGTGGCCCGGGAAGCCGACCGGCCGGTCTTCCTGCAGAGGGAGACCGAGATGCTGCAGGGCTTCGCCGCCCAGGCCGCGATCGCGATGGAACTGGCCGAGCGCCGACAGGACGCCCAGCAGATCGCGGTGCTGGAGGACCGCGACCGCATCGCGCGGGACCTGCACGACCTGGCCATCCAGCGGCTGTTCGCCACCGGCATGACCCTGCAGAGCGCGGGCCGCTTCATCGAGCATCCGGAGGCCGCCGAGCGGGTGTTACGGGCCGTGGACGACCTCGACGAGACCATCAAGATCATCAGGTCGACGATCTTCGGGCTGCGCGCGCGGCAGGGCTCCGCCGGAAGCGGACTGCGCGCCAGGCTCGTCCGCGCGGTCGGCGAGGCCGCCCCCGTACTGGGATTCGCGCCCAGCGTCCGCATGGAGGGCCTGGTCGACACCGACGTGCCGGCCGATATCGGAGACCACGTCATGGCCGTGCTCTCCGAGGCCCTCACCAACGTCGCCCGGCACGCCCGCGCCCGCCGCGCCCAGGTCGTGCTGACGACCGACGGCCGTGAGGTGTCGCTGGGGGTCTCCGACGACGGCGTGGGCATCCCGTCCGGTGGCCGCCGCAGCGGACTGCGCAACATGGCCGAGCGGGCCGAGCAGCTCGGCGGACGGCTGGAGGTCACCGTCACCGAAGGCGGCGGCGCCACCCTGGAATGGCGGGTCCCGCTGCCCGCCCGCCGAGGGTGAGGTGCGCTCCCGGCCTGGACTCGCCCCGCCCGCCTCACCACGGGCCACCTGGACCCGGCCCGGGGTCCTCGGGCCCCGCCCCACGGACACCCCTTCCCGCGGACTCCCGCACCGGCCGTGGCGGCGGACGCACGCGGGCCCACGCCGCGCCGCGAACGCGCCGGCCGACCCTCCCGGCAGCGGGCGCCCCCCCCGTGCGACGCCCGCTGCACCGGTGGCCCCCACGGCCGCGCCTGGCGCGTCGCGGGTGGTGCGGCCGGGCGATTGCCAGGATGGGCACGGTGCCTCGCCGCACCGACTTCGCGGCAGGCCGAGCGTACGGAGGAGGACCTGGTGATCGACTGGCTGCGCCGCACGCCACTGGACCCGCACGGCGGCCGTCTGGGCGCCGCCGAGGAGCATCCCGGCTTCGCCGACGCCGCCTACCGGCGCCGCCGGGACCGCCTCGCGGCCGCCGCCGAGCACCACCCGGTCGGCTCCACGTCCCCACACGTGGAGTACACCGAGGACGAGCACGCCACCTGGCGCACCGTCCACGCGGCGCTCGTCGAGGCGCAACGGGAGCGGGCCTGCCGGGAGGTGCTGCGGGCCCGGGAGAACGCCCCCGTCCCGGCGGACCGGGTCCCCCAGCACGAGGAGGTCTCCGACCATCTCGAGGAACTGACCGGCTTCCGGTTCACGCTGGCGGGCGGCATCGTGCCGAACAAGCGGTTCCTGGGCGCCATGGCCGACGGCTACTTCCACGCGGTGCAGTACGTCCGCCATCCGGCGATGCCGTTGTACACCCCGGAACCGGACGTCCTGCACGATGTGTTCGGCCACGGCACCCACCTGTGCGACCCGTGGTTCGCCGACCTGTACCGCACCGTCGGCCGTGCCGCCGCCCGCGTGGAGTCGCGCGACGCCCTGGATCTGATCAGCCGTCTGTACTGGTTCACCCTGGAGTACGGCGTGGCCTGGGAGGACGGCAGCCCCAAGGCGTACGGGGCCGCGCTGCTGTCCTCGTACGGCGAACTCGGCCACTTCCCCCGCGCGGACATCCGGCCCCTCGACATCCCCGACATGCTGCGCCTGCCCTACGAGGTCGCCGGCTACCAGCCGGTCCTGTACGCCGTCGACCCGCTGCCCCGCCTCGCGGACTTCCTCCACGGCTTCCTCGACGACTTCGACGAGGACACCCGCGCCCGGCTGCGTCTGCCCGCACTGCCCGAACGCGGCTTCATGGCCCGTCCCGAGCCGGGCGCGGTACTCGACCGGCGCGGATGACGGACCGGCCCGCTCCAGGCGAAGCGGATCCTCGCCTCGTCACCCGGCTCGCGCGAAGTCCGGTACGGGCCCGGGGCGCCCCTAGCCCGCCGGCGGGCGGGACCCCGGTGGGGGAGTCGGGTCCGGGGCTGGCGTCCGGGCGAGTCCGGTGAGCAGGTCGCGCAGCCAGCTGTGCGCGGGGTCCTCGGCCGTGGCGGTGTGCCAGAGCGCGGTGACGGTGTACTCGGGCATCGGCAGCGGCGGTTCGGTCGCCGTCAGACCCAGGCGCTCCGCGTAGCGGGCCGCCGCGTGGGCGGGGAGGGTGGCGAGGGCGGGCACGGCGGTGAGATGGAAGGCGGCACCGGCGAAGTGCGTGGTGGAGGCGATCACCCGCCGGGTCAGACCCCGCGCCTCCAGCAGGTCGTCGACGATTCCTCGGCGACCGTCGAACGAGATCAGCAGGTGCGGGTGGGCGAGGTAGTCGTCCAGGCTCAGCGGGGTGGGCAGCGGCAGGAGACGGGGGTCGAACAGGCAGGTGTACCCGGACGTGAACAGCGGGCGGCTGCGGTGGGCGTCGCCGTGCGCGGGCGCCACGGCCACACCGAGGTCGATCTCGCCGCGGTCGAGCATCTCCGCCACGGTGTTGCGGTTGGCCTGCCGTACCGCGATCCGGATGCCCGGCAGGTCCGCCGTCGCGGCCAGGAGGCGGGGGAGCAGCGCGGCCTCCAGGTCGTCGGACATGCCGAGGGTGAAGGCGCGCGGCGCGGTGGCCGGGTCGAAGCGGTCCCGGGCGGTGACCGCGCCGTGCAGGAGACCGAGGGCCGGCTCGATGCGGCGGGCGAGTTCCACCGCGCGTGCGGTGGGTTGCACGCCGGTGCGGGTCCGGGTGAACAACTCGTCGGCGAAGAGCCTCCGCAACCGGCCGAGTGCGGCGCTGGCCGCGCCCTGGCTCATGTGCAGCGCCCCCGCGGCCCGGGTGACGCTGCGCTCGCGCATCAGCGCGGCGAACACGACCAGGAGATTCAGGTCGGCCTGCCGGAATTCGGTTTCATAGATGTCGATCATCGTAAGCATTAGTTTGATGGATGAGCCGGGCGGTTCCTAGTCTCGGCGGTATGACGACTCTGACCGCGGCCGTCGTCCAGGCCGCCGCCCCGCTGTTCGACACCCCCACCGCGCTGACCCGGGCCCAGGACCTGATCCGCGAGGCCGTCCTCGGCCGGCGCGCCGAGGTCGTCGTCCTGCCCGAGGCGTTCCTCGGCGGTTACCCCAAGGGCCTGGACTTCGGCATCACGGTCGGCAGCCGCACGCCGGCCGGCCGCGACCTGTTCCGGCGCTACCACGCCGCCGCCATCGACGTCCCCGGCCCCGAGGTCGCCGCCCTGGCCGGCCTCACCCGGGAACTGGGCTGTCACGCCGTGGTCGGCGCGGTCGAACGGCAGGGCGGCACCCTGTACTGCTCGGCGCTCTTCTTCGGCCCGGACGGCTACCTCGGCCTGCACCGCAAGCTGATGCCGACCGCCGCCGAACGGTATCTGTGGGGCCAGGGCGACGGCTCCACCCTCCCCGTGGTCGACACCGGCACGGCCCGTCTGGGCGCCGGCATCTGCTGGGAGAACTACATGCCGTTGTTCCGTACCGCGATGTACGCCAAGGGCGTCGACCTGTGGTGCGCGCCGACCGTGGACGACCGCGACACCTGGCAGGCCACCCTGCGGCACATCGCCCTGGAGGGCCGCTGTTTCGTCCTCGGCGCCGGCCAGTACCTGCGCCGTGACGCCCTGCCCGCCGACCTCCACCCCGTGCAGGGAGAGGCGCCCGACACCGTGCTGATCGGCGGCGGCTCCGTCATCGTCTCCCCGCTGGGCGAGGTCCTCGCCGGACCGCTCCGCGACGGCGAGGGCATCCTCACCGCCGAACTCGACCTGGACGACCTGGCGCGCGCCCGCTTCGACTTCGACCCGACCGGTCATTACGCCCGTCCCGACGTCTTCACCCTCCGCGTCGACGAGTCCGCCCGCACCTCCGTCGCCCGGACCCGCGGCCGGGCGGGGGAGGAGCGCTGAGACCCCCCATGGACCGATCGGCGGGGCCGCCGTGCGACGGGAGTCCCGGACCTCGGTCATGGAGCCTCCTCCGTCAGAGCTCCATGACGTCGAAGAGGGCCGACACGTCCGGTTCCGCGGTGCGGTCCAGGTTCTGCTCGGCCCAGATGACCTTTCCCCGTGCCGCGTACCGCGTGCCCCAGATGTCGGCGAACTGGGAGACCAGGAACAGGCCGCGGCCTCCCTCGTCGGTGCTGGCCGCGCGCCGCAGCCGGGGCGAGGTGTTGCTGCCGTCCGACACCTCGCAGACCAGGGTGCGGCCCAGCAGCAGCCGGACGCGCACGGGCGGAGCGCCGTAGCGGATCGCGTTGGTGAGGAGTTCGCTGAGGATCAGTTCCGTGGCGAACGAGACGCCCTCCAGCTGCCAGTCGGCCAGCCGGCGGCCCACTTCGGCGCGCACCTGGGACACCGCCGCCACGTCGAACGGGACCTCCCAGGTCGCGACGGACGCGGGGCCGAGCGTACGGGTGCGGGCGACGAGCAGCACCACGTCGTCCTTGGGGCGCCCGGGCAGCATCGCCGCCACGAGGGCGCGGCAGGTCTCGTCCGGTGTCCGGTCGGTGTGGGCGATGGTCGAGGCGAGCAGCTCCAGCCCCTCGTCGATGTCCCGTCCGCGGTTCTCGACCAGGCCGTCGGTGAACAGGACGAGGCGGCTGCCCTCGGCCAGCTCCAGCTCGCCGGACTCGAAAGGATGCCCCCCCACGCCCAGCGGAGGCGACAGCGGAAGGTCGGGAAACGTGACCCTGCCCTGGGGATCCACCACGGCGGGCGCCAGGTGTCCGGCGCGGGAGAGGGAGCAGCGCCCGCAGACCGGGTCGTAGATGGCGTAGAGGCAGGTGGCGCCGGTGAGCGGGACACGGTCGTCGTCGGCGGTCGCGGTCTGCGAGTCCAGCCGGGTCACCATCTCGTCCAGATGCCCGAGCAGCTCGTCCGGGGTCAGGTCGAGCGAGGAGAAGTTCAGTACGGCCGTGCGCAGCCGTCCCATGGTGACCGCTGCCTGGAGCCCGTGCCCCACGACGTCACCGACGACGAGGGCCACCCGGAAGCCGGGCAGGGGGATGACGTCGAACCAGTCGCCGCCCACCCCGGACTGCGCCGGCAGGTAGCGGGAGGCGATCTGCAGCACGTCCTGCTCCGGCAGGCCCAGCGGCAGCAGGTTGCGCTGCAGGGTCACGGCCATCGCGTGCTCGCGGGAGTACCGGCGGGCGTTGTCGATCGCCACGGCGGCCCGGGCCACCAGTTCCTCGGCGACGGCGACGTCCTCCTCCTCGAACCGCGGGGTGTCGGCGCCACGCCAGAAGTTGACCATGCCGAGGACCACTCCGCGGGCGCGCAGCGGCACCGTGATCAGCGAGTGGATGCCGTAGTCCAGCGCCAGCCGGGCCCCCACCGGGTCCTGCGCCCGCCAGTCCTGGGCGGTGCGCAGGTCCGGTTCCAGGACGGCCGTGCCCCGGCGCAGTGCCACCGCCATAGGGGAGTCGGGCATCACGAACCGGATGAGGTCGCCCACCGGCTGCAGGGGAGGCCGGGCCCGGGCGGCGCACAGCGCGGTCCGGCGCATCTCGTGCACCGCCCCCGTGGGCTCCTCGCCGCGCAGGACCGAGTCGAGAAGCTCCACGGTGACGAAGTCGGCCATGCGGGGGACCGCCACCTCGGACAGTTCCTCGGCCGTGCGCCGCACGTCCAGCGTGGTGCCGATCCGCATGCCCGCCTCGTACAGGAACGACAGCCGGCCCCGCGCCAGCTCGGCCTGCCCGGACAGGGCCCTCAGCTCCGTGGTGTCACGGAAGGTGGCGACCAGCCCCTGGGCGCCGCCGTACGGGGCCGTGGGGCGGACGTTCACCGCCAGCAGCCGCTCCCCGACCGGGATGACCTCGTCGGAGGCGGCCTCGCCCGCCTCCAGCAACCCCGTCAGATCCGGGCCCAGCCCCAGCTCCGTGACGAGCCGCTGGTCGGCGTTCCCGGGCAGGTCCAGCAGTCGGCGGGCCTCGTCGTTGGCGAGCAGGACACGCCCGTCGCCGCCCACGATCAGCACCCCTTCGCGCACCGCGTGCAGCACGGCGTCGTGGTGTTCGTACATCCGGGTCATCTCGACCGGGCCGAGTCCGTGGGTCTGCCGGAGCAGTCGGCGGCTGACCAGGGCCGCGCCGCCGGTCGCCAGGACGAGCGCACCCGCCGCCGCGCCGAGCAGCAGGGGGATCTGCCGGTTCAGGACGTGGCCCACGTTCGCGTACTGGATACCGGCGGTGACCATGCCGACCACGCGTCTGCTCGCGTCCAGCACGGGTACGACCGCGCGCACCGCGTCGGTCGGCCGGCCGTGGTACGTCTCGGTGAACGTCTCGCCCGCGGCGGCCCGGCCGACACCCTGGGCCTTCGTGCCGATCAGCGCGGGGTCGGAGTCGGTGAGCCGGACCCCGTGGGCGTCCAGCACGCTGATGAAATCGAGACCCGAGCCCTTCCTGGCCTGCTCCGCCGCCGACTGGAGCCGGGCCGTGGGATCCGGCGAACGCAGCGCGAGGGCCGTTCCGGGCGCGTGTGCGAACGCCTGCGCCGCGGCCAGCGAGCGGTCCTCGGCGCTCTCCTGGGCGTCGTACCGCCCCTGCAGCACCAGGGCGCCGGCCCCGACCGCGACCAGCAACAGCATGATCAGGGCTTGCAGCAGAAAGACCTGCGCGGCGAGCGTGCCGGCGCTCAGGGACGACGAGAGACGGCGTCCGCGTGACGGCCACGGCCGTCGGCTACGGGACGGATCGGATGACCACCCTGTGCCGGGCGGCGGCGCCGCTCTCGCCCGTGGGCGGCGGGAACGTCCGCGCATCTCCCCTTTCTAGCACCGCCGCTCCGTGCTCGGCGACCGGGACGCCCAGCCGACGCGGCGACGGCGACCCGCCGGGGCCACACGACACGGCCACCCACCTCGGCTCCGCCCCCGGCACCGCCGTGCTCACCGCCCTGCCGGCCGGCCGCGCCCCCACCACCGTGCAGCTCGGCGTGCGCCTCGTCGAGCCGGTGCTCGCCACCACCCCGGCACTGCGCCGCGAGGGCCGGGCCGGCCACCTCGGCCACACCACGGCGACCGCGCAGGCCCGGATCGGCGGGGCGGCCGGGGGCGGGTACGACGGCTCGCCCCCGGCCGTCATGTCACCGGCCCCGCGCCACGAAACGCTCCGCTACGGCCAGGGCTGCCGCCATGATGCTCAGCTGAGGGTTCACCTCCGGACAGCTCGGCAGCACCGAACCGTCGGTGATCAGCACGCCGTCCACCCCGCGCAACCGCCCCTCCGGGTCCGCCGGTGACCGTTCGGGGTCGGCGCCGGCCGCCGCCGTGCCCGTGGGGTGGAACGCGGAGACATGGAGGTGCCGCGCGCTCACCGTGTCGAGCAGTGTCTCCAGCTCGGCGGGGGTGCGGGCGCGCGGGGCGTGCGGAACGCCCGTCAGCACCTCCTCGGCGCCGGCGGCGAACAGCAGACGCCCCATGGCGCGCTGGGCCCGGAGCAGCCGGCCCGCGTCGCGCGGCGCGAGGTCGTAGCGGGGCAGCGGGCGGACGCGCCCGAGGACGCGGCCCGAGGGGCGGTCGGCGATCATGGCGCCGAGAGTCGCCAGCCGTTCCGTCTCCTCCAGTTCGCGTCGCAGCGCGCGGCCGACACCGGGCAGGACGAACGAACTCATCCCCGCGGGCGCCGCGGTGGCCTCGATGAGGATGCCGTCGGCGCGCAACTCCTCCACCCCGACGCTCTGCAGGACGTTCCGCCGGCCGGTGACCGGGTGGCCGAAGCGGCCCGCGACGCTGAGCGCGGGGTGCACGCTGAGGTTGCGGCCGAGCCGCGGGTGGCCGCCGAGGCCGGAGCGGCGCAGCAGCGGCGGGGTGTGCAGTGTCCCGGCGGCGACCACGACCAGGGGGCTGAGGATCTCCAGTGCGCTGCCGTCCGGGCGGCGGACCAGCACCCCGGCGGCCCGGGGGCCGCCCGGCCCGTCCCGGTCGGTGAGGATCCGCCGCACCCACGCGCCGGTCACGATCCGGGCGCCGGCCGCGCACGCGTCGGGGAGCACGGACAGCTGGACGCTCTGCTTGGCGCCGGCGGGACAGCCGACGACACACTGGCAGGAGCCCCGGCAGCCGGGGGCGTTGCGCCGCAGGGGCGCGGCGGCCCATCCCAGTTCCCTGGCCCCGGCCAGCGCGAGCAGCCCGTTGCCGCCGAGGACGTCCAGCGGCTGGGGTGCCACCTGAAGAGCGCGTTCGACGTCGTCGAGGCGGGTGCCGAAGCCCTCGGCGGCCGCGAACCCGTGCCGGTTCAGCCAGCGGGCGACGACATGGTCCGGTGTGCGGTAGCAGGTACCGGAGTTGACCACGGTGGTGCCGCCGACGGCCCGGCCCACGGGCAGGAGCAGCGGGGGGTTCCCCACGGCGATGGTCGCGCCGCCGTCCCGGTACAGGTCGGCGAAGCGGTCGAGCGGAGCCCGCCGCCCGAACGACGCGGTCGAGTGGTGCTCGCCCTCTTCGAGGACCACCACGCGCATGCCGGCGGCGGCGAGCGTCCGGGCGGCCGTCGCACCCCCGGCGCCCGATCCCACGACGACCGCGTCGGCGGTGGACCGCGTGGGCCAGTCCCGGGAGGGCGTGCAGTCGAGCGGCGGGTCGTCGGGGGCGGACACCGAAGGCGCGGGGCCGTGGTGCAGCATCCGTTCGGTGCCGGCGGCCAGCAGGAGCGGCATCTTGACCGCGTCCAGGAGCGGCAGCAGGGTCCGGCGCGCGGCGAGCGACGCCAGCACGCGCTCCCGCTCCGGCGCGCCGAGCGCGGACAGCCGCCGGCCCGTGCGGGCGACGGCGTAGGCGTCGATCGCCGCGGCGGCGCCCCGTACCGCGACGCGTGCCGGGGCCGGCATGACGTCGAGCAGGGCCGTGACGCGCCGGGGCACGGCACCGGTCCAGGGGGCCGTCCCGTCGTCGGCGAGGACGGCGGCCACCAGGCCCGTCAGCGCGCGGGGAGCCGTGTTCACCGGTCGCCCACCTCCGCGTGCGCGGTGCCCGCCAGCCGCCACGCGGCCTCCGGCCGCCAGCGGCCCCGCCAGCGCTCCAGGCACACCTCCGCGTCCGCCCGCTCGCTGTTGCGGCACACCGCGGCGGAACCGTCCGGGTCGGTGTAGTCGAGGGCGAGCGTCCCGTCCGGCGGCAGGGTCACGGTGACCCGGACACGGCGCAGGCCCGCACGGCCCTCCACCCGCCACCGCGGAAGGCCGATGTCCGCGCGGAACCGCCCGACGCCCGCCCAGCCCACGGCCGGCCGCTCCGCCCGCCGGGGCCAGCCGCGGCCGTTCCGGTACAGGCGCAGGAACACCAGGGGCGGCAGCCGGTCGAGCCCGCGCCGCATCGACACCGCGGCGACGACCTCCAGCACGTCACCGCCTCCCAGGTCGGCGTGGAGCCAGGCCCAGCGGCGGGCATTGCCGTGGCCGTAGATCCGGGCGCTCGCGCCGGGCGCGTCCGTGAGCCGCAGCTCGCCGGTGCCGTGGCGGACGGTTCCGCCGTAGCGGGCGCTGGCCGCGGGCAGCATGTGCGAGGCAGGCAGCCAGGGATGCCGCCAGGACCAGCGCGGAAAGGTGTGCAGCGGCGGGCCCTGGGGCTCCTCGGTGAGGTCCCAGGCGAACGGACCGGCCGACCCGCTGAGGCGGCCGGGAGCGACACTGACGCCGTCGGCGGAGAAGCCCCGTGGGTCGCCCGTCCAGGGGGTGGGGCCGAAGCGGGCGTGCTCGGCCGGGCCGTCCTCGGGGAACACGGCGATCCAGCCGTGGGCGTAGGCGGGCGCACCGTCACGCGGTGCGACGACCTCGTGATGCAGCCAGACGCCGCTGCCGGTCGCCGGATCCGTCAGGGTGGTGTACCAGACCTCGGTCCGCCCCGCGGTCCCGTCCCAGCGCGGCGCGAGACTCCGCTCGACCTCGGCCGCCCGGGGGAACCGGAAGCCGGCGAGGAAGGGCAGCAGGCCGGTGGCGAGGGGGAAGCGCAGAACGCCCTCGCCGACGGGTTCACCGTCCTCGTAGAGGGTGTACGGCAGTACGGTCGTCGAGGACACGGGACGTCGGAGCGACACCGACTTCCAGCCGTCCAGGAGCAGCCGCCGACCCTCCAGCCGGAAGCCCAGCCGGTAGCGGATCCTGCGGCGTGCCAGCGGCGAGATCTCCAACTCGCCCTCGGCTGCCGGGTCGTCGGCCCGGCCCGCGATCCGGACCCGTCCCGTCAGCCGCGCCCGGGTCGTGCGACGGGGCAGCAGCAGGCTGTCGGCACGGGCGAGGAGGTCCAGCCGCACCGGGCGGTCGCTCTCGTCGCCGGCCAGCCGGACCCGGCCCAGCATCGTCTCCCGGAACATCGTGCCGCGTGGGGTCACCGGGCATCCTCCGGGCGTCCGCCGGAGCGTGCGAGCCCTTCGAGCATGATGCGTTCCGTCGTCGACAGATAGTGTCCCGCGGCGGTGCGGGCGGCTGCCGGGTCACCGGCCGCCACGGCCTCGACGACGGGTGCCAGCCGGTCGTGCGCCGCCCGCGCGTCCGCGAACGGCCCCACCAGCGCGGCCCGGACCGGCAGGTACGCGTTGAACAAGGTGTTGGTCAGCAGGACGTAGACGCGGTTGCCGGTGGCCCGGGCCAGGGCCCGGTGCACCTCGGCGTCCGCCAGCTGCGCGGGGTCGCCGCCGTCCGCGGCCCCCACGGCCGCCAGCAGCCGGCGCAGTTCGGTGACCTGTCGCGCCGTGGCGCGATCCGCGGCACGTTCGGCGATCAACGCGCCGACGCTGCGGCGTACTTCGAAGATCTCCCCGATCCAGTCGGGGCTGTGACGCACCAGCATGGGCAGCAGATCGGTCCCGCCCAGACGCAGGAAGTCCCGTACCCGCGTCCCCACGCCGTGGCGCGTCTCCAGCAGTCCGGACTGCACCAGCCGGCCGAACGCGTGCTTGAGCGTGGTGCGGGTGACCCCGAATCCGTCGGCGAGTTCGCGCTCGGGGGGCAGATAGCTCCCGGCCGGGTGACGCCCGGCGAGGATGTCCTCGCGGAGCTTCCTCTCCAGTACGTCGACGATCGTCTCGCGTGGCAGTGCTTCCACCCGGGCCTCCAACGACACAGTGGTTCAGTGGCTGAGCCACTCAACCAATAGCGGGTCGGGGAGTCAATGGCCATGACGGAACATGCCGTTGAGTGGAGCAATCCCGGCGTGCCGCGGTCCGGCACACCAGGCTGGACGTCTTGTCGAGTTCCTGTGACAGGAGTCCGTGTGCGAAGACCACGTATGCCGAAGTCCGGACATACCGGTCGAGAGTCGGAGGACGGTGCCGGCCCGCGGACGCACTTGGCGGCCCCTCCGGCGTGGATGCGGTGGCTGCCGGTCCTGTACGTCGTGGTCCTTCTGCTCCTGGAGCCCGTGACGCCCGTGCAGTGGCCGGTGAGCTTCGTGCTGATCGCCCTGCCGCTGGTGACGGCCTTCGCCCACGGGCCCGCCGTCGTCGCCGGTGCCGCAGCCTTCGCCATCCTCCTGGAAGGAGTCCTGGCCGGCACCCCGTGCTGCGCCGGCCGGGAGGTCGGCTATCTGTGGGACCGCCACTACGTGGCCGCCTACATCTGCACCGCTCTGGTGGGCGTCCTCGGCACGATCCTGGCCGCGCACCGCACCCACCGTGAACGCACGCTGGCCGACGTGCGCTTCGTGGCCGACATCGCACAGCGAGTGCTGCTCAGGCCGGTGCCCCACCGGATCGGCGGTCTGCACCTGGAGAGCCTCTATCTGTCAGCCGCCGCGGAGGCGCGCATCGGCGGCGATCTCTACGAGGCCGTCCCCACCCGGTACGGCGTCCGTCTGCTCATCGGCGACGTCCGCGGCAAGGGGCTGCTGGCGGTGGAGACCGCCGCGGCCCTGCTCGGCGCGTTCCGCGAGGCGGCTCACGACGAGGCCGCTCTTCCCGCCCTGGTCGACCGGGTGGAGACGAGCATGAGCCGCAGGGCGACACTGCTGGGCGGAAGCGAGGTGGGCGAACGGTTCGTCACCGCCGTCTTCGTCGAGATCCCCACCCACGCCCCGCGGATCCACGTCGTCAACTGCGGCCATCCGCCCCCGATCCGCATCCGCTGCGGCGAGGTGGGCGAACTGGACCGGGGACGCTCGGCCCCGCCGCTCAACCTGGGCATGCTCCTCGGCGAGCCGTACCACGTCGACGACTACTCGTTCCACCCCGGCGACCAGCTCCTGCTGTACACGGACGGCATCACGGAGACGCGCGACGCGGCCGGCTCCTTCTACCCCCTGCTCCAGCGCCTGCGTTCCTGGCCCACCCTGCCGCCGCGGGGGCTCCTGGAACGGCTCCACCACGACCTGCTGGACTACAGCGGCAACCGTCTGGAGGACGACATCGCCGCGCTCGCCGTCTGCCTCTCCGCCGACTACCGACCCGTACCGCCTCCGTCACCGGCCGGCTGAGCGCGGTGCACGGAGCACGGCCGCCTTCCTGGTGTCAGAAGGCCGTGTGCGCGAACCAGCGGTCGAGGACCGTGACGTCTCCCGAGACGTCGAACACGGGCTCCCGGTACGACCGGCGCCCGTAGAGCAGGAGCAGGAGATCCGCGGCCGGCCCCTGCACCACCGCGGTGGGGGCCGCGGACTCCGCGTCGCCGCCGCCGCGCGGCAGCAGCCGGAAGCCGTCCGGGTCGAGCCGCACCCGCCACTCCTCGCCGCCCGCGCCACCGGCATCCGCGCACCGGAACGCTAGGGTCTCGCCGTCACCGCGCAGCTTCGTCACCTCGGGAGCGAAGAGTCCCGCGTGGGGCAGGTTGACGAGGAACTCGTCCACGCCGTCCGCCGCCAGCACGGGGTCGACGTCCGGCTCGCGGCCCACGGCGCGTTCCGCGTCCACCCGGTGCACCAGCGTCTCGAAGAGCATCCGGCGGGCCCAGAACCGCGCGTGCTGGTCCACCCCCCAGGCCCACATCGCCGCGTGCGGGTCGGTGTCCCGCAGCACGGCCGACACCTCGGGCACCCCGGCGGCCACCCAGTCGGCATAGTCCCGCGCGCGGTCGGGCAGCCCCAGTTCCACGTCGCGGCTGCGCGGAGGTTCCTGCACGCGCCGGGTCAGCAGCACGCAGAACCAGCGCTGCACCGCCCCCACGTGCCGCGTCAGGTCGGCCAGCGTCCAGTCGGGGCAGGAGGGTACGGGCCTCGCGGGGTCGGCGCCCGCGACCACGTCGGCGAAGACGCGGGTCTCCCGTGCGATGGCCTCGCGGTAGGTGTCGTACGGCAGAGGGTGCCCCGCCCCGCTCGTCGTCGCCATGTGTGCCGCCGTTCTGTCCTCGACCCGGATTCCCGTCGTGGTCAGTGTGGACGCTGGAGCGCACTCGAAGGCAAATCGGCGCACGTCGGCGATGGCGCGCCGTACGGCAGCCGCCCGGTGCCGGGTCCGCGGCTCAGTGGCGGATCCGGCACCCGGGCGGCTGCCGGCCGTGGTCAGGACTGGGGGACCAGCTGGAAGCTCTGGGTGCCGGAGCCGTCGCACGGCCGCTGGGTGAGCCGGACGCTGTCGGTGGCGGAGGCGGACGCGGTCAGGCACTTCCCGCTGTGCCGGGCGGTGAAGCGGTACCGGCCGGTGGCCTCCTTCACCGGCTGCCACTGCTGGTTGGCGCCTCCGGCGTAGGACCACAGTTGCAGGGGCGCGTCGTCCGCTGGGGAGCGGTCGACGACATCGATGACCTGCTGGGGGTTGTTCCGGGCGGTGATGCGCAGGTAGCCGCTGTCGGTGGACCGGAACTGGAACTGCTGGGCCGTGGTGGCGTTGCAGGTGTACTGCTGGACGACCGTCCCGTCGGCCGTGCCGGCCGCGCGGGTGTCGACGCAGGTCCCGTTGCCCTGGTTGCGCACGGTGTACCAGGAGGTCTCGGAGATGCCGTCCGCGGGCGGCTGGGTGGACGTCGCCCCGCCCAGCCACTTGAGCCCGTCCAGGAGGAACCGGTTCTGCGTCGCGCTGGCGAACGTGGACGACAGTGTCGTGCCGGTGTCGTAGTTCATCGCGTTGTGGCCGAAGTTCGCGTACAGCATCCGGTACTTGGTGTTCGTCCACAGGATCGGGTAGTAGCCGCTGTACCAGGTCTGGCCGGGGTCGGTGCCGAGCGGGAAGGCGGCGGCGTCGACGGAGGCCAGGATCTTGATGTCGGGGTTCTGGCGCAGGTCGTTGGACCAGCTGTACCACTCGCTGACCGACGAGGTGAACGTCGCGGGCAGGTTCTTCGTGGCGGGATGCGTGCGGTCCTCCACCCGCAGGACCGCCGTGGTCGGCCCCCAGGTGTTGGAGCGGAAGTTGCCGCTGCCCAGGAACTGGTCGTGGTACCACGGCCAGCTCCGCGCGTCCGTGGTGAAGGCGGACACGTGGAAGCCCAGCCACGCGCCGCCGTTGCGCATGTACCGCTCGAAGCCGGTTCGCTGGGCGGCGGTCTGCGGCAGGTCGTCGAGGAAGAGGACGACCTGGTAGTCGTCGACGCCGCCGTTCGCGAGGAGGTCCCAGTCGTGGCTGGCGGTGTAGGTGAAGCCGTTCGCGGCCGCCTGCTGGGGGAACCAGCTGTTGGCCTCGTGGACGAAGCTGATGTGGGCGGCGTCCCAGGTGCCGTTGTAGAGCGCCAGCACGCGGAACGGCTGCGCGGCTGCCGCCGCCTGGGCGGGCGGCTGGGCCGTCAGGCCGAACAGTGCCGCGAGCAGAAAAGCCAGCCATGTGGGCACGCGCACTGCACCGGGTCTCACCTGTCGCATCCGATCTTCCCTTCGGGTGGGCCGCGAGGCGAAGTGGTTCATGTATGTGACCGCTGGGCGTATGCGTGGAAGGTGCTGGCCCGTGAAACTAAAGGTATGGACCAGGGCCGTCAAGAGGTGACGTCAAGAAAGTCCTTTCGGGCCAAACGAGTTGAGCACTTGGAGGCAGGAACCGCCGCGGCGCGGTCAACGCTCCGGCAGGGGCCGGCCGTCCCGGGACGGCAGCGGCTACGGAGACTGGAGACTCAGCCCACCGGCTCGACGGCACCCTCCGCGGGCAGGGTGCGCATGCCGCGCAGCGGTGACAGGAAGGCGGGCAGGACGCTCAGCGTCATGCCGGCCGTACCGATCCACAACGTGGCCGTCGCCCCGAACGCGGCGCCCGAGGCTCCGCCCAGGAGTCCACCCAGCGGAATGCCGCCCCAGGACACGAACCGGGCCGTCGCGCTCGTCCGGCCCAGCAGCCGGTCGGGGGTGAGGGCCTGCTGGAAGCTGGACTGGGCCACGACGCGGACGACCCCGCCGAGGGAGAGACCCGCGAGTCCGAGCGCCGCCACGCACACGCTCCAGCCAGGCCGGGCGAGCGGCATCAGAGCGGTCGGCGGACAGGTGACCAGCGGCGCGAGCCAGACGACCGGGCCCTGCCCGATCCGCCGGGAGACGGCGGTGGCCGACAACGCACCCAGCAGCGCGCCGCACCCCATTCCCGACAGCACGAGTCCGATACCGAACGACCCGAGTCCCGTTTCCCGCGCCAGGAAGACCAGCAGCATGGTCTGGTACATGACCAGGAAGAGATTGAACGTCGCGTCCCCCAGCATGATGGCCCGCAGGGCGGGCTGCCGGAGGACGAACCCCAGCCCTTCCCTGATCTCCCGGCCCAGCCGAGGGCGCCCGCTCGGCTCCGGCCGCTGTTCGCGTCGGCGGATGGTGAACGCCAGCAGCCCCGACATCGCCATCCCGGCCGAACTCGCCAGCAGCGTCGCCGGGGCCCCGACCAGACCGACCAGCGGCCCTGCCACCGCCGGCCCGCCGATGCCGGTCACCGAGCGGACGGCCGCCAGTTTCGCGTTTCCCTCCACAAGCTTGCCGCGCCCCACCAGGTGCGGGAGATAGCTGACGTAGGCGACATCGAAGAAGACGGTCAGCACCCCGTGGACCAGGGCGACCGTGTAGAGCCACCGGATGCCGAGAACCCCCGCCCACCACGCCACCGGTATCGTCAGCAGGACCAGCGCGCGCACGAGATCGGTGCTGATCAGCACCGACCGCTTCCGCACCCGGTCCACCCACGCGCCCGCCGGCAGTCCCACCAGCAGCGAGCCCGCCGTGGTCGCCGCGGTCAGCGCCCCGACCTGGAACTCGTCGGCACGCAGGGCGGTGACGGCCACCAGAGGCAACGCCAGGAAGATGATGCGATCGCCCAGTTGGCCGAGGGCGGTGGCGGCAGACAGACGGCAGAAATCCGGATCCCGTAAGAGCCCGGACCGAGGGGGATGCGGCATGCGAGTCTCCTGCTGTCGGAAGTGAGGTGTCGTGACCGTGCGCCGCATCGGCTACGGCCGGTCGACTCCGAACTCGTAGACCACTTCGCGGCGCGCGTCCGGGATGACGATGTCGGCGGTTTCCACCGGCCGTCCGTCCGTGTCGTGGATGGTCCGCTCGATGCGCAGCACGAGGTCCCCGACACCGATCCCCAGCAGATGCGCCTGCGCCCGGGTGGCACGAGCGGGACGCGGCACCTCGACCACGGTGTCGACGACCACGCCGATGGAACGCATCCGCTCGACCACCCCCTTGCCCGCCAGGGGGCCCGTTTCGGGCAGGACGACCGGCGTGCCGGCCGTGAGGGCCATCGGTTCCCAGGACTCGGAGAGCTGGACGGGCTGCCCGTCGGCGAGGAACTCGTACCGCGTGCGGACGCACGGGTCGCCGGAGCCGATGGCAAGCCGCTCGGCGATCGCCGCGGGGGCGGGGACCCGTGCCCGACTGTCCGCGTCCCAGGCGTCGGCCCTGCCCCGTTCCCCCAGGCCGAAGCGGGCGCGAGAGCCGGCCCGGCGCTCGCGGTGCCGGGAACGGACCAACCGCAGGCGCTCACGGGGCGGACGGACGTAGGTGCCGGAGCCGGCGCGTCCTTCGAGGAGACCGTCGACGATCAGACGGTCCATGGCCCGCTGCACGACATTGCGCCCCACCCCGTACTCCTCGGCGAACCGCAGCCGGGACGGCAGGCGCTCCCCGATCGCCCACTCTCCCGCGAGGAGCCGGGCGCGCAGCGCCTCGGCCACTGCGAGATACGGTGCCTCTCGGGGCATGCGGTCGACCTCTCTGTGCTCCACTGCGCGCACCCGGTGGTCCCGGGCGGAGTTGGAAAGCTACTGCACCGGGAGAAAGCTGCTGCAGTAGAAGTACGCCGGGCGTTCGCCCCCCTGCGGCCCGGCATGCTTCACCGGAACCGGAGCGGGGCAGGACGGCTCCATGACCGACCTTCCCCAGGAGATCCGCGAGAGGTTCGAAGCCCCGGAGATCTGGTTCGTCGCCACGGTCGACGCCGACGGGGCGCCGCATGTCAGCCCGATGTGGGTCGGCCTCGAAGGCGACCTGGTCTTCTTCAACACCGCCGTCGGACGCGTGAAGGAGCGCAATCTGCGCCGCGATCCGCGCGTGTGCCTGTCCCACGCAGACCGGGCCGACCCCTACGACCGCGTCCAGATCCGCGGCCGGGTGGTCCGGTTCGTCGAGGGCCCGGAGGCCGACCGGAACATGGACCGGCTGGCGGCCCGCTACGTCGGCACCGAGCGGTTCGAGTGGGGGATCCCGGGCGAACGGCGCGTCGTCGTGTACGTCGAGCCGACCAAGGTACGGCACGTCACCGGCGTCGAACCCCTCCCGCCCGGCGCCCCCGGCGCGGGGACCCGGTCCGGGGCGGAGGAGTGAACCGCCCACCTTCCGGACCGTTCGCGCGGACGGAGCGCGTCCGGGCACGTCGTCCACCGACGCGCGGTGGGCGCGGGCCGGGCCCGTGACCGGCCGGACGGCCGCCGGGGCGCGCGTGGGTCGAAGGGCGCAATTCACGTGCCGCCGTGTCTGACCGCGCCGATCCAGGGCATTCGGTGTTGCGAATCGCCGTACGAACGGCCTTGTGGAAGGAGCCTCGCCATGCCCCAGGACTTCACCCCCGCGTACACCGTGCCCGGTATCGAGCGGGAGGAGGCCGGCCGTCTCATCGGCCTGCTGCGCACGAGGCTGCACGCGTTGAACGACCTGCACCTCACCCTCAAGCACGTGCACTGGAACGTCGTGGGACCCCACTTCATCGCCGTGCACGAGATGATCGACCCCCAGGTGGACCGGGTCCGTGAGATGGCCGACGACGTCGCCGAGCGCATCGCCGCGCTCGGGGGAGTCGCCCAGGGCACGCCGGGCGCGCTGGTGGCCGAGCGGAACTGGGAGGACTACTCCATCGGCCGGGCCGACGCGATCGCCCACCTCGGCGCCCTCGACCTCGTGTACACCGGGATCGTCGAGGACCTGCGCGCCACGATCAAGGTGGCCGGTGAGATCGACACCGCGACGGAGGACCTCCTCATCGAACAGCTGCGGGACCTGGAGCAGTTCCAGTGGTTCGTGCGCGCCCACCTGGAGAGTGCGGGCGGCAAGCTCGCGACCGCGGGAGCCCGCACCGAGGAGGAGGCGGCGGAGCGCGGCGACCGGATCGGCTGACGTCGTACGGCGCTGTGACGGCAGACGCGCGCGGGCGCGCCGCCGTCACAGCCGTCGCACCGCACACGGACGCGGCCCCGCCGCGACCAGTGAGCACCCCGGTAGGATGCGCCGGTGGACACGGAGACGAGCAACGGGCACTCGGCGCGGCGGAGCGGCGGGGACACCGGTGAGGCGTCCCGTGTCGCCGGCGCCCTGCACCCCGCGGCCGGCACCCCCGCCACCGGCGACCTCCCTCCCTTCTCGGGCGACCTGCCGGCTTTCGCGGTGCAACTGCGCCGGATGCACGGCGAGGTCGGCCGGGTCATCCAGCAGTACGCGGCCCGGCAGAATCTGCACGCCACCGACGTCCAGGCGCTGGCCGCCATCCTCGACGCGCCCGAACCGATGACCCCCGGCCGGCTCCGTGCCGTGCTCGGCCTCACCTCGGGCGCGGTCACCGCCTGCGTCGACCGGCTGGAGCGCGCCGGACACGTCCGCAGGGTCCGGGAGGACACCGATCGCCGGGTGGTGCACCTGCACTACGCCGCCGACGCCCGCGCCGCCGCCCGGACCCACTTCCGTCCGCTCGCCGACGCCCTGCGCCGGGCCGGGGCGGACTTCGACGAGCACGAGCTGACCGTGGCGCTGCGGTTCCTGACGGCGCTGAACGACGCCCTCGCCCAGGTGCCCGGGGAACCCGTCGGCCGCTGAGACGACCGGTCCCGCCCCAGGGTGGCGACGCCCGCATCCGACCGGGCGGCGCACGGGGAAGCGGTGGTGATCTCGCATTCCGTCTTCGGGCAAGATTAACTCAATCATTGAGATTGTTTATGGTCGAGATTCTCAAGCCTCCGCATCGAGGAGTCGCATGACGCCCCCGCCTCGCCGAGCCCGCAGGCTCGTGCCGCTCGCGCTGATCGCCGTATGGCTGGTGGCCGGAGCCCTCTTCGGGCCCTTCGCCGGACGACTCGGCGAGGTCGCCACCGACGACCGGGCCGCCTTCCTCCCGCGCAGCGCCGAGTCCACCCGTGTCCTGCGCGAGCAGTCCGCCTTCCAGCAGCGCGAGACCCTCCCGGTCATCGTGCTCTGGACCGCCGACGGCGGGGGGACCGTCGACGGGCGGCAGCGGCCGGCCACCGCGGCGGTGGCCACGCTCGCCGGTACACCGGGCACGGCCGGTTCTCCCTCCCCGGCCCTGCCCTCGCAGGACCGCGGCGCGCTCCAGGCCGTCGTACCCCTGCGCCCCGATCTCGGCGACCGGCTCGCGCCCACGCTGGAACGGGTGCGGGCGGCGGCCGAGAAGGTGCCCGGCACCCGGGTACGGTTGGCCGGGCCGGCCGCGACCCAGGCCGACCTGGCCGACGCCTTCTCCGGGATCGACGGGGTGCTGCTCGCCGTCGCGCTGGCCACCGTCCTGGTCATCCTGCTGCTGGTCTACCGCTCCCTGCTGCTGCCGCTCGCCGTCATCACCGGCGCGGTGTTCGCCCTGGGACTCGCCTGTGCCGTGGTCTACGTGCTGGCCGACCACGACCTCGTGCGCGTCGACGGGCAGGTGCAGGGCATCCTCTCGATCCTGGTCATCGGCGCCGCGACGGACTACGCGCTGCTGGTCACCGCGCGCTGCCGGGAGGAACTGGCCGCCGGCCGGGACCGCCGCGACGCCGCCCGCGCCGCCCTGCGCCGCTCGGCCCCGGCCGTCCTGGCCAGCGCCGGCACCGTCGCCCTCGGTCTCCTCGCCCTGCTGCTGAGCGACCTCACGAACAACCGGGCCCTCGGACCGGTCGGCGCCGTCGGCATCGCGTGCGCCGTCCTCAGCGCGCTCACCTTCCTGCCCGCCGTCCTGGCCGTCCTCGGCCGCCGCGCCTACTGGCCGGCGAGGCCCGAGAGCGGCACCGGTGCCACCGGGCTGTGGCAACGCGTCGCCCGCCTGGTCGACCGGGCGCCGCGCCGGGTCTGGGCGCTGACCCTGACCGGCCTGCTCGTCTGCTCGGCGGGCGCCTTCACCCTGGACTCGCGGGGCGTGCCGCTGAACGAGACGTTCGTGCGGGACGTGCCGTCCGTCGCCGCCGAGCAGACCCTGGCCAGGCACTTCCCGGCCGGCGCGGGCACCCCCATGGTGATCGTCACCGACGCCGACGCCGCCGACCGCGTACAACGCACGGCGCGCGACACCCCCGGCATCGCGGCGGTGACCGCCACCGGTGCGGGGGGCCGCCCGGCGGCCGAGCCACGGGTCGTGAACGGCCGGGTCGGGTTCGAGGCCACCGCGGAGGCGGCTCCCGACACGCAGGCCGCCCGGGACACCGTGGCCCGGCTGCGCACCGCGCTGCACGCGCTGCCCGGCGCGCACGCCCTCGTCGGCGGTTACACCGCTCAGCAGTACGACACCCTGCGCGCGGCCGAACGCGACCGCACGGTCATCGTCCCGGTGGTGCTAGCCGTCATCCTGACCATCCTCGTGCTGCTGCTGCGGTCCCTCGCGATGCCCGTCCTGCTGGTGCTGACCGTCGCGCTCAACTTCACCGCGACCCTCGGTGCGGCGGCACTGGTCTTCCGTGACCTGTTCGGTTTCAGCGGCACCGACCCGTCCGTGCCGTTGTACGGGTTCGTCTTCCTGGTCGCTCTCGGCGTCGACTACAACATCTTCCTGATGTCCCGGGTGCGCGAGGAGACCCTGCGCCACGGCACCCGCGAGGGTGTCCGGCGCGGGCTCGTCACCACCGGTGGGGTCATCACCTCCGCCGGCGTGGTGCTCGCCGCCACTTTCGCCGCGCTCGGTGTGATTCCGCTGGCGTTCCTGGTGCAGATCGCCTTCATCGTCGCCTTCGGAGTGCTGCTGGACACCCTGGTGGTGCGCTCCCTGCTGGTTCCGGCGCTGGTACGGGACGCCGGGGACCGCGTGTGGTGGCCCACCCGGCCCCGTGCCGGGGAGCGGGACGGCCGCCCACCGGCCTCGGCCGGCGACCCCGAGCGTTCCTTCGCGCAGGAAGGCGGCGCCTGACGGCCGTCGTCCGGCCCGGCGGCAGGCGCGGCGGCTGCGCGGTTGATTCGATGCAGAGTCGATGCGAGTTGCCGCCCCGCATGCGCGGGGCGGACGGTGGCCGTGAGGCAGGGAGCCGTCCCGCACAAGGAGCACCCGCATGACCGCACTCGCTGTGACCGAAGCCCCGACCGTCTCCGTGGCGGACCCGGGGGACGAACTCGCCCTGCGTTTCGCGGCCGGGGACGAAGGCAGCCTGGAGACGGTCTACCGCCGCTGGGCACCCCTCGTCCTCTCCCTGGCGCGGCAGTCGCTGGGCGACGGCGCCGAAGCCGAGGACGTCACCCAGACGGTGTTCCTCGCCGCCTGGCGCGGACGCCACGGCTACCGCCCCGGTCGCGGGCCGTTGCCCGCCTGGCTCGTGGGCATCGCCCGGCGCAAGATCGCCGACGCGCTGTCCGCCCGCACCCGGCGCACGGAGATCGCCGCGGCGGCCGCGGCACGCGAGTCGACCCGCCCCCCGGACCCGTCGTACGCGCAGGACGCCGTCCTCAACCGAGTGGACGTCACCCGGGAGCTGCGCCGCCTTCCCGAGGCCCAACGACGGGTGCTGTGCCTGGCCTTCTACGGTGACCTGACGCAGACGCAGATCGCCCATGTCACCGGTTGGCCGCTGGGGACGGTCAAGAGCCACGCCCGGCGCGGCCTGCTGCGCCTGGGCCGGAGCCTGGACGCCGGCGCCATGGCGCGGGCACGCTGACCGGACGGTTCGCGCACCGGCTGCCGGGACGGGACCGGACGCTGATCCGGCGCACCGGCGGCCCAGCCGGGGAGAGGAACGCATGACCGCCGTGAACTCCGCTGCGCAACCGCCGTCCGAGCCGCCCTCCGTGCCGGACGGTGCCGGTCTGACCACGGGCGTACTGGCCCGCTGCCTCGGCGTGTCACCCATGACCCTGCGCTCGTGGGACCGTCGCTACGGCATCGGACCGACCGCCCGCACCGAAGGCGGGCACCGCCGCTGGACGGCGGCGGACGTCGCGACCGTGGAGGAGATGTGCCGGCTGACGGCGACCGGCGTCCCGCCGGCCGACGCGGCCCGCGCCGCCCGCGCCGTCGCTCCGCCCCTCGCCCGCACCGCGGCTCCGCCGCCCCCACCGTCCGCGGGGCGGTCGCGGGCCGCCGGCGCACTGCCCCTGGGCGATGTGCGGCAGGAGTGCCGCGGCCTGGCTCACGCCGCCGTACGACTGGACGCTCCCGCCCTGGACGAGCAGCTCACCGCCGCCGTCGAACGCCACGGCCTCGCGGTCGCCTGGCAGGAGGTGATGGTCCCCACCCTGCACGCCGTCGGGCGCCGCTGGGCCTCCTCCGCCGACCAGTACGTCGAGGTGGAGCACCTCCTCGCCTGGCACGTCTCCACCGTGCTGCGCCGCAGCGCCCCGCCCGCCGTCCCCGTGCTCGCTCCGGCGGCCGGCTGCGTCCTGCTGGCCTGCGTGCCCGGCGAACAGCACACCCTGCCCTTGGAGGCGCTGCACGCGGCCCTCGGCCGCGAGGGTCTGCCGGTACGCATGCTGGGGGCCGCCGTGCCGGCCGAGGCGCTGGATGCGGCGGTGCGCAGGCTCGGCCCGGTCGCCGTCGTGCTGTGGGCCCAGGAAAGCGCACGGGCGGCCCCGGCCCTGGCCCGGCATGTGGCCGGGCTGCGCTGGGGCATGAAGGGGGCGCGTCGCGGACCCGCGGTGCTGCTGGGCGGCCCCGGCTGGAGCCGGACCCAGCCCGCCGGACTGCTCAGACCGGCCGGACTGCCGCAGGCCGTGAAGTCGCTGCGCGGGCTGTGCGCCGCCCGGTGAGGGGACGGGGCCGTGTGCCACCCCTGCGCCGTCCGTGACGCCGGGGTGCCGGAACCGGTCCGCCCGTCCCGCTACGGTGCCTCGCCCGCCCGGCGACGTGCCTGCCGCAGCACGTCGTCGAGATCGCCGAGCCGGTCCAGGCCCTGCACCGCGCGCCCCATGCGGGCGTTGTCGGCCAGCAGCCGCCGGTGCCGGTGCAGGAAGGCCCAGTACCCGGCGGTGTAGGGGCACGCGCGCGGGCCGGTGCGCTCGGTGGGCCGGTAGGCGCAACCGTCGCACAGGTCGCTCATGCGGTGGATGTAGGCGCCGCCCGAGGTGTACGGCTTGGTGGTCATCCGCCCGCCGTCCGCGTACTGGGACATGCCGACCACGTTCGGCACCATGACCCAGTCGTAGCCGTCGACGAAGCAGCGGTGGAACCAGTCGGTCACCGCGGCCGGGTCCCAGCCGCGCTGGAGGGCGTGGCTGCCGAGCACCATCAACCGGGGGATGTGGTGCGTCCACCCGGTGTCACGCACCTGGGCGAGCACGCCGGCCAGGCAGCGCGCGGTGACCGCGTCGGCGTCCAGCTCCGCGAAGTACGCCGGCAGCTGCGCCGTGTGCCCGAGCGCGTTGCCGTGCCGGTAGTCCTCGCCGAAGTGCCAGTACAACTGCCAGACGTACTCCCGCCAGCCGGCGACCTGCCGTACGAACCCCTCGGCGCTGCTCACCGGGACGGCACCCTCCCGCCAGGCGTGCTCGGCTCGCTCCACGCACTCCGCGGGGTGCAGCAGGCCCAGGTTCAGCGCGGGCGACAGCAGGCTGTGGCTCATCACCGGGTCACCGGCGAGCATCGCGTCCTCGTAGGGACCGAAGGAGGCCAGCCGGTGCTCCACGAAGCGGCGCAGGGCCGACAGCGCCTCCCGTCGGGTGGCCGGGAAGCGGCGGGGCCCGTCCCGGCCGACGAACCGCACCCCGTCCTCGCGTTCCCACCGGTCGAGGTCCTCCCGTACCTCGGCGTCGATGTCGTCCTCCCGGGGCCGGTGCGGCCCCGGGACGTCCAGTTCGCGGGCCCCACGCGGCGGGGGCTCGCGGTTGGCGTGGTCGTGGTTGAACCGGCCGCCGGCCGGGGCGTCGCCGTCCATCAGCAGGTCGTGCTCCTGGCGCACCCAGTGGTAGAAGTCCTCCTGGCGCAGCCGCCGCCCCCCGCGCCCCTCGGCCCAGGCGGCGAACGCGTCGTGCGCCACCAGGAAGCCCCGCGCGGGCAGCACGCGCACCCGCGGCAGCGACCGCACCAGCCGCAGCGCCGCGTACGAGGTGGGGTGGCACACCGTCACCGGCGCGTCGTCCACCGCGCGGTGCAGGCCCTCGCGGTAGGTCTCGGCCCGCACGTACGTCACCCGCTCGCCCAGCTCCGCCGCGCGGTGCCGCATCGCGGACAGCACCAGATGCGCCTTGGCGCGGTGGAAACGGCGGCGCCGGAAGACCGACCGCGCCTCGATCATCACCACGGGCGCCCCGCGGTCCGGCCCGTCCTCGCCGGCCGGCGTGAGGAAATGGGGGCCGAGCTGGTCGCCGAAGAGCCAGTGCGGGGTGGTCATGGCGGGGGAGCCTTCCGGGAGGTGGGGAGTGTGGCGTGCGGGGCGCACTCCACCGCGTCGGCACGGCGGGTGTCGCCCTCGTACCGGTTCACGCCCCGACCTCGCCGTCGCGCCCCGGCGTGCGGCCCGCCGCTCGTCTCCAGTGCCGCGACGATCCGGTCCGCGGCCTCGCCGACCGTCAGTCCCGGGGGCAGCCGGGGCGGGTCCCCGACGACCCGGCGCCCGGCGAACCCGGACTCCACATGGGGCAGCCGGACGTCGAGCACGGTGACGCCGGTTCGCCGCTGCTCGCGGCGGACGGCGGCGAGCCAGGCCGCGAGTGCCGACTTCGCCGCCGCGTAGTCGGCCATTCCGGCCGGTGGCGCGTCCACCACGACCCCGGTGACGGCGGCCAGCACGCCGGGCGCGGGTGTCTGGGCGAGAGCGGCACGCAGGAGGGCGAGGGGGGCGAGGGCATTGACCGTGAACAGGTGCTCGGCGACCGCGTCGGGCACCGAGTCCGCCGGGCCGAAGCCGGCCACTCCCACGCAGACGACCACCGCGTCCAGCCCGCCCAGCGTCTGGGCCGCCCAGCGCGGGGCGAGGGCGCAGCGATCCAGGTCGTAGGCGTCGAACCGGAGACGGGGTGCGTCCGCGCACGCCGCCGCCACGCGGTCCAGTGCCTCGGGGTCGCGTCCCGCGAGGGCGAGCCGGGCACCGCCGTCGTGCAGGCGGACGGCCAGTGCCGAACCGATCGCGCCGGTGGCCCCCGGCAGCAGGACACGGGCGCCGGTGATGTCCATACAGGTCCTCCTGATCGCGCGTCACCTCACCCGTACCGTCGGGTGCGGTCGGCCCGACGGCCGGGGGCCGAGCGGCTCGCCCCCGGTCGACGGGGACGTGGTGAGGGTCGCCCGCCGGGCGCGGTGGCGTGCGGCCAGCGCCTCCCGGGCCGCCTCGCGCGAGTGACGGCGGCGCCAGTACGGGTTGTCGTGCGGCAGTCCGCCCGAGACACGGCCGTACATGCCGAAGGTCAGGATCAGCAGTCCCATGACGAAGGAGAAGAGGACGTTGGCCATCCCGAAGTCCAGGACGTTCGCGGGCCGGTCCAGGAGGAACAGGTGGACGAAACCGCTGGCCAGGAACAGCGCACCGATGCACATGTTGAGGTTCGAGGCGAGGTTCCCGCCCACCACGCCCCCGGCCACCAGCACGAGTCCGAAGACCACGGAGACCGCGCTCAGCGCGCCGTTGGTGCTCAGGCCCGCGATGCGGGTGCCCTCCGTGGCGAAGGGGCTGAGCCGGTCGGCGAAGCCGAGCACGCCGAACACCAGCAGGATCACGCCGCACAACGAGGCGCCGTAGCGGTACACGGTGGCCAGCTTGTGATCCACGGGAAGCTCGTCACGAAGTCGCATGCCGGGGTCTCCTCAGCGGGCCTTGGCGGGCGGGCGCCGATCGCTCTGCCTCTGTCTGCCCCTCTCTTCCCGCCAAGCGTGGCGAACGGTTGCAGACGGGTGCGATCGTCATGCGGACGGCGTTCGGTGCTCTATTGCCCCAAGCTCGGGCAAATCTGTACACGTGTCTCCTTCGGTCGGTGGGCGCCGACGCCGGGTTCCCGACCGGGCTCGCGCTCGCGCCGCTCAGCCCGGGAAGCGGCCCGTCGAACGCAGTCGCCAGCGGCGTTCGGCGTAGGCCAGGTCGTCCCGCCACAGCCGTCCGGCCGCGGCGCGCACCAGGGGACGCAGCAGGGGCGCGGCCCGGCGGGCGGCGGCGAAGCCCGGGCGGTCCGAGGCGGCGACCACCGCCTCGACGACAGCGGTGCGGGGGCGGCCGGACTCGTCGGGGCCGAGCGGGGTGGCATGGGTCTCCACGACGGAGCCCACGCCTTCGCCCTCGGTGATGTGCATGACGACCGTCCGGGGTTCGGGCGCGGTGAAGACGGCACGGACCGGCACGACCAGCCGGCCCGCCACCTTGAAGGACAGCTCGACGGTGAAGGCGTCCGCGCCGTCGTCCGTCATGCCGGCCGCGCCGCCGGGCGCGTCCACCACCGTCAGGTCGACGAACGAGTACGGGTGGAACCACGCCCCGTGCCACGGATCGAGCCGGTTGGCCATCACGTCCTCGGGCTCGCAGACACCCACCCCGGTGTAGACGGCCGTCAGGGCGCGCGTGGGCTCGGGCCGCCGCGGTACGACCGGGGTGTCCGACGGCTCCTCCCCGCCCACCGTGTCCAGCCGCACCCACACCAGCACCCCGTCGTCGTGCACCGGCAGCGGCGACCAGCCCGCGTACGGGCCGCCGTCCAGGGCGAGTCCGTGCCAGTGGCACACCAGCGTGCCGCAGCGCACCGGACTGTCCCGCAGCGGCGCCCCCAGGTGCGGGCAGATCCCCGGTCCGCCGACGAGCCGCCCGCCGGGCCCGCGCCACACCACGACCTCCTGGTCCGCCACGGTTCGCGCCAGCTTGCCGTCCCCCCGCAGAGCGCGGGAGGCACCGACGACGTACCAGTTCCCGGACGGGCGGGCCTGCGCCCGCTTGAGCGCCCCCGCGATCACCGCCGGCCGCGCCTCGCGCCAGGTGGGCCGTTGACGCTCCCACGGCACGGCGTGGCGGCGCAGCGACAGGGGCAGGCGACGGCGGTTCACGCGACCTCCTCGGCGGAGCGGACGGCCGCCGCCGGCGAGGGCGCGGCCGCGGGCAGGGGGCGGGCGCCGGCGGGGGGCCGGCGTTCGGGCGCGGTCCGCGCACGCAGCCGCGCCGCCGCCACCCGGGCCAGCCCGTCGGCGGCGACCACCGCCCTGCGGCGCCGCGGCACCACCGACCGCCGGTGCAGCACGGCGTAGCCGTCGGCGGCGACGGCGTCCAGGATGCCGCCGTACAGGACGGCCGCGGTGCGGATGCAGGGCCGAGCCACCGGTTCGAGCAGCTCGATGCCGGGCACCGCCGCCCGGTACACGTCCCGGGTCAGTGCCTCGAACTCCGCGAGCGCGGCGGTGATCCGGCGGTCCCGGCGGCCCGTCGCGCGGCTCCAGACCAGCAGCTCCCGGTCCACGCCGTGACCGCGGAGCAGATCGGCGGGCAGGTAGACGCGCCCGCGGTCCAGGTCCTCGCCGACATCCCGCAGGAAGTTGCTGAGCTGGAAGGCGACGCCCAGCGCCGCGGCGTACGGCGCCGCCTCCTCCCGCGGTACCACCGTGCCCAGCACCGGCAGCATCTCCAGCCCGATCACCGCGGCCGAGCCGTGCATGTAGGCGCGCAGATCCGCGTAGGCGGGGTAGTCCGTCACGACCAGGTCGGAGCGCATCGCGGTCATGAAGTCCCGGAAGTGGGCGTGGTCGATGGCGTAGCGGCGGGCGGTGTCGGCGAGCGCGCGCACCACCGGCTCACCGCTGCCGCCCCGCCGCAGTCCCTCGTCCAGCTCGTCCTGAAGCCGGGTCAGCGCCCGCACCCGCGCCTCCGCTCCGGCGCCGGGGTCGAGCGAGTCGACGATGTCGTCGGCCCACCGGGCGAAACCGTACAGGGCGTGCACGGCGGGCCGGCGCTCGACCGGCAGCAGCCGGGTGGCGAGGAAGTAGGTCTTGCCGTGCCGGGCGTTGAGGGCGCGGCAGTGGCGGTAGGCCGCACGCAGGGCCGGATCCGTGATCCCCGCCGCGTCGAGCTCTCGATCGCTCATCCGGTCCTGCCTTCGCTCGCGGGGGCCGTGGGGTCGGTGACGGCGGCCGAAGGGTTGCCCGGCGGGGACTGCCGTGCCGCGCCGGGGGACTCCGGCGAAGTGGCCGACGGATCCTGCGGGGCGGCCGGGGAGCCGCGGGGCGTCTCCACCGCTCGCGGGACGGCCGCCGCCTCCCGGGAGCCGGCCCGGACCGCGGACGGGCCCGCGGAGGCCGAGCGAGCCCGAGCGCCGGCCGTCGTCGGACGGGTGGCGGCCACCGAGGGGTGCGAGCGGGCGGTCCGCCGTCCGGGTACGCCGGTCACACGGGCCGCGGCCAGCTTCCCCGACAGCAGTACGGTCGGCACGCCGACGCCGGGGGTGGTGCCGCAGCCGGCCAGTACCGCGTTCTCCGTGCCGCGCACCAGGTTGCGCGGCCGGAACGGGCCGGTCTGGGCGAAGGTGTGGGCGGCGGAGAAGGGCGTCCCGGCGGCGTGCCCCTGGGCGTGCCAGTCGGCCGGGGTGACCAGGCACTCCTCCTCGATGGCGGCTTCGACGCCGGCCAGTCCCCGCCGCTCCAGCTCCCGCAGCAGGGTGTCCCGGTAGCGGGGGCCCAGGTCGGACCAGGCCGCCGCGTGCGGGCCGATGTCGGTGTTGGGGCAGGGCGCGAGGATGTAGTGCAGATGGCGGCCCGGCGGCGCGAGGCCGGGGTCGGTGGCGGTGGGGCGGGTGATGAGCAGCGACGGGTCGCTCATCAGCCGTCCGGCGCGGGTGAGTTCGTCGAACGTGGTGTGCCACGCCGCGCCGAACGAGATCGTGTGGTGGGCGAGGTGGGGCCAGGTGCGGTCCGTGCCGGCGTGCAGCACCACCGCGGAGGGGGAATGGCGCAGCCCGAGCGGCCTGCGCGGCCGACGGCCCAACAGCCGGTAGGCGGCGGGCAGGTCCGGGGTGAGGACGACCGCGTCGCACGGGATGCGGCCGGCGTCGGTGACGACGGCCCTGATCCGCTCGCCCGACCGCTCCAGACGGGTGACCCGCTGCCCGAACCGGAGTTCGGCGCCCGCGTCGGCGGCGGCCTGCGCCATCGCCCGCGGAAGGGCGTGCATGCCGCCCCGGGGGAAGTACACACCGGCGACGGTGTCCATGTAGGCGATGACCGCGTAGGCGGCCAGCGCCCGCGCCGGGGGCACACCCGCGTAGAGGGCCTGGAAGGAGAACACCCGGCGCAGCCGCTCGTCGGTCAGGAAGCGGCCGATCCGGGCGTCGAGGCGACCGAAGCCGCCCAGCGCGGCCAGCCGGGCGAGGTCGGCGTCGAGCAGGCCGAGCGGCGAGTCGAAGTTGACGTCGATGAACCGGCGCATCTGAACCCGGTACAGCCGCTCCAGCCAGTCGCGCAGCCGCCGGTAGCCCGCCGCCTCGGCCGGCCCCGCGAACCGCTCCACCTCCGTGGCCATCGCGTCCGCGCCGGTGTGCACGTCGAGGCTGCTGCCGTCCGCGAAGCAGGCCCGGTAGGCCGGGTGGAGGGGGACCAGGTCGACCCGCTCGTACAGGCTGTCGCCGACGGCGGCGAACGCCTCGTCGGCCAGTTCCGGCATGGTCAGCACGGTGGGCCCGGTGTCGATCCGGTAGCCGGCCAGATCGAGGCGTCCGGCCCGGCCGCCGGGCAGCTCCTCGCGTTCGACGACGGTGACGCGGCGCCCGGCGCCCAGCAGGTGCAGGGCCGCCGACAGCCCGGCGAGTCCGGCGCCGACGACCACCACGTGGTCCGTGGGACCGGGCAGGGCTCGCGTCATCGGCCGGTCCCCTCGGAGCCGCCGGTCCCCGTCCCGCACGGATCGTGCGCGGGCCGCGGAGGTACGGCGGCGTCCCGGTCCGGCCGCGCCCCGGCCGCCGCGCGCAGCAGACCGCGCAGCGGGCCGGTGCCCTCCGGGTCGAGCAGGGCGCCGTCGAAGTGCCGCAGACCCTGCGCGGCAAGCCGTTCGATCTTGCTCTCCACGGTGGCGCGCGCCCCTGTCGCGATCAGCACGTCCCGCACCTCGTCCAGACCGCGCTCGGTGAGCGCCGCGTCGCCCAGCCACCGCTCCAGCACGGCGAGCGCGGCGCCGTCGCCGGCGGTCTCGGCCCGCGCGCGGGCGACCGCGACCAGATAGGTCGGCTTGCCCTCCCGGATGTCGCCGCCGCACGCCTTGCCGGTGTCCCGCGGATCACCGAAGACGTCGTCCAGATCGTCCCGCAGCTGGAACGCCATGCCGACGCAGCGTCCGGCGTCGGACAGCCGGCGCAGCGTCGCCTCGTCCGCGCCCGCCACGGCGGCCCCCAGGGCCAGGGGCCGTTCCACCGAGTACAGGGCGCTCTTCAGGCAGGCGGCGCGCAGCGCCCGGGGCAGGGACCGCGCGGCGGTGATCTGGCCCTGCACGTCCAGGTACTGACCCGCCACCATCTCCGTACGCATGTCGCTCCACAGCCGCCGCACCACCACCCCGGTCCAGGGCGCCAGCGGTGTCTCCGCCACCAGGTCGTCGGCCCAGGCCAGCGCCAGATCCCCGGCGAGGACCGCCGCCGACTGCCCGAACCGCCGGGCCCGCTCGGGCCCCACCCGGACGGCGTACCGATCCGCCACGTCCAGATGCAGCGCGGGGCGGCCGCGCCGCAGCGCCGCCCGGTCCATCACGTCGTCGTGGACGAGCGCGCAGGTCTGGAGCAGTTCCAGGGCGCCTCCGATCCGCAGGGCCGCTGCCGCGCACGCCGGATCCCGGCCGGCGCAGGCCCGCGAGGCCCACCACACCAACTGCGCGCGCGTGCGCTTTCCACCCTCCAGGGTGAAGCGCGCCACCCGTTCGGCCAACTCCTCGGCGAACAGCGGATCCGCCAGCCGGGCCCGGCGCAGGCGCTCCGCCAGCACCCGGTCGAGCATCCGGCCGACGGCGCCGGGCACGTCGACGTCGACCTGGCGCACCTCGGCGAACCCGGCGGGCAGCGGCCCGCTCGCCGCGGGCCACTTCGTCGCCGTGCCGTGTCCTGCGCCGTCGTCGGACACCGGCCTGCGCGGAAGTGACGCCGTGGGCGCCTCCGCCACGGACCCCTCCGTCACCGCGACCGAGCGCGGCAGCGCGGGGTGGTCCTTCGCGTGGGTGGGACGCATCCCGTTTCCCTCCGTGTCGTGTCCGTCGCTCTCGTCACCCGTCTGCTTCGGCGCGGTCGGCGCGGGCGGATGCACGAACGCCCCCTGCGATCGCGGCGACCGCCGGGGATCCGTCCCTTCCACGGTGCCGTGTCCGGCACTCGGGTGCTCGCCGTCAGGGGGTGTCCTGCATCCGCCGGGGTACACAATCCGGAAGACCAGGCCGGGACGTCCGGGAGCGGGCGCGGTGTGCCACTGACGCCGGGCCCGGCCGGGGCATCCCGTGTCCGTCACCGCCGCAGGCCCCCGTCGCCGTCACCGCCGCGGGATCCCGCAGCCGCAAGCCGCCAAGCAGACCGAGGAGAGGGAGGCGCCGTGCCGGAGACGGACGTTGCCGTCGTGGGGGCGGGCGCCGCCGGGCTGTCCCTGGCCCACCGGCTCGCCGGACACGTTCCCGGCCTGCGGACACCGTCCGTGGTGCTGGTGGACGCGCCGCCCGGTCCGCTACGGCCGCCACCGCGTACCTGGTGCCACTGGGCGGCGGGACCCGGGCGGTTCGACGCCGCGGTGCGCGCGGAGTGGCGGCGGCTGAGGGTGCGCCCGCGCACCGGCGCCCCGATCGAGGGGGACATCGCCCCGCTGCGGTACCGGATGATCCGCTCCGACGACTTCGAACGCATGGTCTGCCGGGACCTGGCCGGCAGCCCCAACGTCCGGCGGCTGGAAGCGACCGTCGAAACGGTGGAGGACGTACCCGGTGGCGCGCACGTCCATCTGAGGGACACCGACGGCCGGACGAGGGTGCTCAGCGCCCGCTGGGTGCTGGACTCCCGCCCCCCGGGCAGCCTGCCGGCCGCTCGCACCACCCTGCTGCAGCACTTTCACGGCTGGTTCGTGCGCACCGCCCGGCCCGCCTTCGACCCGGCCACCGCGGAGCTGATGGACTTCCGTACCCCGCAGCCCGCCCACGGCCTGTCCTTCGGCTACGTCCTGCCGCTCGGGCCGTACGAGGCGCTCGTGGAGTACACCGAGTTCTCCCCGCGCACCCTCACGCCGGACCGCTACGAGGCCGCCGTGCGGCATTACGCCGACCAGGTGCTGCGGCTCGGCGAACGGCAGGTCCTGGCCACCGAGACCGGTGTCATCCCGATGACCGACGCGCCGATCCCGCGGCAGGTCGGCGCCTCCGTCTTCCGCATCGGCGCGGCAGGCGGAGCGACCCGCCCCGCCACCGGCTACACCTTCGCCGGACTGCAGCGCCAGACCGAGGCCGTTGCCGACGCCCTGCGCCGCGGGCGCCGCCCGGTGCCGCCGGCCGCCCACTCGGCGCGCTCCCGCGCCATGGACGCCGTCCTGCTGCGGGCCCTGGACAGCGGCCGGGCCGACGGCCCGGAACTGTTCTGCCGCCTGTTCGCCCGCGTGCCCATGGCACGGCTGCTGCGCTTCCTCGACGAAGGCACCCGCCTGCACGAGGACTTGTCCATCGGCCTGCGTACGCCCGTCGGGCCGATGCTGCGCTCCGCCCTGGAACTGCCCCACCTGCCCCGCCGCCCCTTCGACCTGCCCGCCCCGCCACGGTTCTCGCCCCGCCCCGCCACCCCGCCGCCTGCCGCGCCGGGCCTGTCCACCCCGCCTCTCCCCCCGACGGAGACCGCATGACGCTGCTGCGCGACGAGCACCTCGCCGCCGCCTTCGACCACGCCTCCCGCAGCTACGACACGCTCGTGGCCGCCAACCCCGGCTACCACGCCCACCTGCGCCGCTCGGTGCGCCGGCTCGGCCTGCCCGGGCACGGGCAGGGGGTGCGCCTGCTCGACCTCGGCTGCGGCACCGGCGCCTCCACCGCCGCGCTGCGGTCCGTCCTGCCCGCCGCTGACATCACGGCCGTGGACGCCTCGGCCGGCATGCTCCGGCGGGCCGCGGCCAAGCCGTGGGCGGACGGGGTGAGGTTCGTGCACGCCCCCGCCGAGCGGCTGTCCGAGGCCGGGGTGCACGGCCCCTTCGACGCGGTCTTCGCGGCCTACCTCTTCCGCAACGTCGCCGACCCCGACGCCGTCCTCGCCCTCGTGCGCGGACTGCTGCGGCCGGGCGGCCGGCTCGGCGTGCACGAGTACACCCTGAGCGGGCGGCGCGCC
Source organism: Streptomyces sp. NPDC038200 (assembly GCF_055600785.1). Lineage (NCBI taxonomy): Bacteria > Bacillati > Actinomycetota > Actinomycetes > Kitasatosporales > Streptomycetaceae > Streptomyces > Streptomyces sp. NPDC038200. Next base: position 85,387 of record NZ_JBVJYH010000018.1, on the reverse strand, counting down.
GACCGCGCGGTGTGGACGCTGGTGTGCCGAGGCGCCGTACAGCCTGTCGCGACCCTGCTGGGGGACGGTCCGCTGTACCGGCACCTGTGGCGCAGCGTGGTGGAGTTCGACTCCGCCGGGCGGTTCGCGCGGCGGCTCGGCGCGGCCGGCTTCGACCAGGTCCGCACCCTGCCGCTGCCGGGCTGGCAGACGGGCATCACCCACACCTTCGTCGCCCGCCGGGCGCACGAGCCGAGGGGGAACGCATGAGGATCCCCCACCGGGGCGCCCCACACCGTGGCGCCGCACGCCGGGGACGCGACCGGCGGGCCCGGATCCTGCCGGCCCGGCCCGGCGCCCCCCGGGTACCGGGGACCCCGCCGTCGGTGGCGGTGGTCGGCGCGGGCATCGCCGGCCTGGCCGCCGCCACGGTCCTCGCCGAGCGCGGAGTCGCCGTCACCCTGTACGAGAAGCGGCCGTACCTCGGAGGGCGGGTCGGCGGATGGCCGACCGAACTGCGCGACGGCACCACAGCGACCATGAGCCGCGGCTTCCACGCGTTCTTCCGTCAGTACTACAACCTGCGCGGACTGCTCCGCCGGACCGACCCCGGCCTCCGACGGCTCACCGGCCTCCCCGACTACCCGCTGCTCCACGCCGACGGCCTCCGCGACAGTTTCCGGCACGTCCCGCGCACCCCGCCGTTCAGCGCCCTCGGCTTCGTCGCGCTCAGCCCCTCCTTCCGGCTCGCGGACCTGCGCGTCATGGACCCCGTGGCGGCCCTGCCGCTGCTCGACGTGCGCGTGCCCGAGGTGTACGACCGCCTGGACGACACCAGCGCCCACGACTTCCTGGACGCCGTGCGCTTCCCCGAAAGCGCCCGTCACCTGGCCTTCGAGGTGTTCTCCCGCAGCTTCTTCGCCGACCCGCGGGAGCTGTCTGCGGCCGAGATGGCGCTGATGTTCCACATCTACTTCCTCGGCTCCGCCGAAGGGCTGCTGTTCGACGTGCCCCGCGCCCCCTTCCCGTCCGCCCTGTGGGACCCGCTCGCCGGCTATCTGGCCCGGCACCACGCCGAGGTGCGGACCGGCACGGCCGTCGAGCACATCGCGCCCGCCCCGGACGACGGCCTCGTGGTCGCCTCCGACCGGGACGAGCGCCGTCACGACGGGGTCGTCCTCGCCCTGGACACCACCGGGCTGCGCTCGCTGGTCGCCCGCTGCGGACAGCTGGGCGACGCGCCCTGGCGCGAGCGGATCGGACGGCTGCGCACCGCCCCGCCCTTCCTGGTCAGCCGCCTGTGGCTGGACCGGCCCGTCGCACCCGACCGGCCCGGCTTCCTCGGCACCAGCGGCTTCGGCTCCCTCGACAACGTCAGCGTGCTCGAACGCTACGAGGCCGAGGCGGCCCGTTGGCACGCGCGCACCGGCGGCTCCGTCGTCGAACTGCACGCCTACGCCGTCCCGCCCGACGCCCCCCGGGACGTCGAGGAGAAGCGTCTCCTCGGCCAACTGCACCGCGTCTGCCCGGAGACCCGCACGGCCACGGTCGTCGAGGCCTGCCACGAATGGCACGACGACTGCCCCCTGTTCCCGGTGGGCGGCTACGGCGACCGCCCCACCGTTCGCACCCCGCACCCTCGACTGGTCGTCGCCGGCGACCTGGTCCGCACCGGCCTGCCCGTGGCGCTCATGGAACGGGCGGCGACGAGCGGCTTCCTCGCGGCCAACGCCCTGCTGGAGCAGTGGGGGGTGCGGGGGCAGACCCTGTGGACGGTGCCGGACCGCGGGCGGAGCGCGCTGCTCAGAACCCTGGCCGCGCAGGGGCGGACGCCCGCCGTCCGCGGCCGGCCGGGCTGAGGTGCCTCGCGGGACCGAGCCGGTCCCGCCGACCCGAACGGCGCCTTCGGCGACGAGGACGCCGCAAAGCCGAGGGGGGAGGGGAGAGCGGACCCGGTGACAGGACCCGCACGGGGAACCGGTGCCGGGCCCGCAGGGGTACCGGTGGCAGGTGACGAGGACGCAGGTAGGCCGCTGGGGGAGACCCGGTGGCAGGAGACGAGGACCATGAAGACAACCGGACGAGGGCTCGGCCGTCACGGCATCGCCCGCCCCCCGAGCCCCCACACCGGTGCCTCACCACTGCGCGGACGCGTAGCGGTCGTCACCGGAGCCGCCCGCGGTGTCGGCGCGGCCCTGGCCGCCGCGCTGTCCGAGGCCGGCATGCGGGTGGCGCTGCTCGGCCGGGAGGCGGACAGGCTGCGGGAGGCGGCGGCCGGGCTGCCCTCGCCCACCCTGTGCGTGGAGGCGGACGTCACCGACCCGGCCGCCCTGGACGCCGCCGCACGCGACGTCGAGGCACGGCTCGGCCCCGCCGACGTGGTCGTGGCCAACGCGGGCATCGCCGTCAGCGGGCCCTTCCGCGACACCGGAGCCGACCTGTGGCAGCGGGTCATCGACGTCAACCTGACCGGTGCGGCCAACACCGCCAGGGCCTTCCTGCCCCAACTCACCCGCACTCGCGGCTACTTCCTCCAGGTCGCCTCCACCGCCGCCTTCGGCTCCGCGCCCATGATGAGCGCCTACTGCGCCTCCAAGGCCGGCGCGGAGTCCTTCGCCCAGGCCCTGCGCTGCGAACTCGAACCCGACGGCATCGCCGTCGGCGTCGCCTACCTGCACTGGACCGGCACCGACATGATCGACGGCATCGACGACAACCCGGTGCTGCGGGCCCTGCGCGCACACCAGCCCCGGTTCGCCCGCCGCGTCCAGACCCCGGCGCGGGTGGCCGGCCTGCTCACCGCCGGCATCGCCCGCCGCGCCCCCCGCGTCTACGCGCCGCCCTGGCTGCGCTGGTGCCAGCCGCTGCGCCCCGTCTTCCCCGCCCTCGTGGGCCGTGTCTCCCGGCGCGAGCTGCGGCACCGGAGCGAGGCGGAGTTCGCAGCCGGTACCGGCGTCCTGGGCGCGGGCGGCCTCGCCGACTGGAACGCGCGCCGCTCCGCGACGCGTCCGCGGCGGGGCGGCCGGGCAGACTGACCCGCAGGGAGCCGGCGGACCGGTGCGCAGCCGAAAGCCGATCGTCCCGGGCTGCGACGTACGGTCGGAGCATGAAGACGACCTCGGAGGCCCGGCCGACATCGGTCAGACCGGCGAGGAGTCCTGGCACGTCCTCGCCGACCCCGAGGGCAATGAGTTCTGTCTGTTCAAGGCCCGCCTCAACCCACTCTGACGGCTCCGTGTCACCTGAGGCGGCCACCTGCCCGCCGGGGCCCGCCCCGAGGACGACGACGCCGAAGTCGGTGTCCGTCCTCGCCGCTCCCACGCTGTCCGCGGGCACCGATCACACAGTCGGCTCCAGCAACGGCACGTGAGGTACGGGGGAGGGGCGGGCTCGTTCCCGTACGCGAAACCGGTCGCAGCGGCGGAGCGGTGCGGCGCGGCCTGGTGCTGACTCCCCGGGAGACCTTCCGCGCGGCGGTGTCGCCCCCGGACACAACTCATTCGTTGCCGTAGGCCCGCAGAAACGTGTCCACGGCCGCGTCCGCCAGGTCGCGCAGCTCGGCGGCGGGGACGCGGCGGGTCCCCAGCCCGGAGCGTGCCTCCAAGGGACCGGTGAGCAGGGCGAGGAACTGTTCGGCGGCCTGCTCCGGGTCGCACCGGCGCAGCCGCCCGTCGAGCGACAGGCGGGCCAGCCGATCGGCGAACGCCGTGCGGGGGCGGTGCGCGGTGCGCTCCTGCACGGTCTCGACCAGGTCGGGAAACGCAGCCACCTGGGAATACGTCAACCAGCGCAGCGACCGGGCGCGTGGGTCGCAGCAGATCCGCAGCAGGCGCCGGGCGATGTCCGTGAGCGCCGCCCTGAGGTCGTCGTCCGGGGCCAGGTCGCGCAGCCGCTCGACGACCGCGAGGATCTCCGTTGTCAGAGCGTCGGCCGCCGCCTCGACGGTGTGACGGAAAAGGGTCTCCTTGTCGTTCAGGTGGCTGTAGACCGTCGGTTTGGCGACGTGCGCCTCTTCCGCGATCTCCTGCACGCACGCCTGCGCGTAGCCGCGCCGCGCGAACACGGTGAAGGCGGCGTCCAGGATCGCCTGCCGCTTGTCGGCGCGCCCACGCCCCGTTCCCCTGGCGCCACTTGACGCAACTGAACTCATGGGTTCAGTCTAATCCTTGAACCGATCGGGACGCTTTACTGAACCAGTGGGTTCAGAAGAGCCCATGGGGAGGGACCAGGACCGTGATCGTTCACCTGCTGCGCTTCGCCTTCAAGGACGGTACGACCGAGGAGCAGAAGGACCGGGTGCTCACGCTGATGCGGCGGACGGCGTCCGTGGAGTCCGTGTCGTTCGCGACGGTCGGGCAGAGCCTGGGCGACCCCGCGGAGGGCTTCACCCATGCCTACTGCGTGGGCATCGAGGACCTGGCCGCCCTGGAGCGGTACATGCACGACCCGGTCCACCTGGCGGGTGACGACGACATCCTCCCGCACCTGGCCCGGATCGCGATCGGCCCCGATCTCTCCGACGACCCCGACCCGCTGCTCGGCGACAAGATCATGGCGCTGCACGAGCGGAAGACGGCGATGTACCCGGAGTGGGCCGCCCGACTCGCACCACTTGTGGACATCAGGGTCGCGTAGCGCGGGCCAGGCCGGCCCCCAGCGCTGCACGACGGACGGCCGTCGAGGTCCACTCCCGAGTGGGTGGGCTCGGCGGCCGTCCCGCTGCACAGCATCACCCGCCGCGCGGGTTCTACCGGGGCGCGACCGAGTGAACGAGGTCGATCCCCCGGCCGAGGTTCCCGATGCGGGCCTCCAGGGTGTCCCCGGCGGGGTACAGGCGTACGGTGTCCACGCCCGCCTCCTGCCAGACCTTCAGGCGGTCGCGGATCATGTCCTCGGTGCCGATCAGGGTGGTGGCCAGGACCATCTCGTCGGTGATCAACCCGGCGGCGCCGTCACGGTCACCCGCCTGCCAGCGTTCCCGCACCTGGGCGGCCGCGTCGGCCCATCCCTGTCGGCTGTAGGCGTTGTTGTAGAAGTTGGTGGAGCCGGAACCCATGCCGCCCAGGGAGAAGGCCAGCTCCCTCTTGCGGCTGCCGACGATGTCGGCGAGGTCGCCTTCGTCGGCCACGATGTTGATCTCGGCTCCCTGGCAGACGTCGAGCTCTGCCCGGGTGCGGCCGGCGCGGGCGAGCCCGGTGTCGAGATGGGTGAAGTAGGCGTCGGCCCCTTCCGGGACGAAGCTCGTGCCGAGCCAGCCGTCGGCGAGCTCGCCGGTGAGTTCCAGCATCTTCGGTGACAGAGTGGCGAGGTACACCGGGACGGACACCGGCGCGAGGCTGAGCCGCATGGGGCGACCCTCGCCGTCGGGCAGCGGGATGGTGAACTGGCGGCCCCGGTAGGCGATCTTCTCCCCGGTGAAGGCACTGCGCACGATCTCGACCGTCTCCCGCATCCGGGTCAGCGGGCGGCTGAACGGGATGCCGTGCAGGCCCTCGATGACCTGGGGTCCGGACGCGCCCAGCCCCAGAAGGAAGCGGCCCTCGGAGAGCTGGGCGAGGGTCATCGCGGTCTGGGCGATGGTCACGGGGGAGCGGGTGGCGAGCTGGATGACGCCGGAACCCAACAGCATCCGGTGGGTGCGTGCGGCCAGGTACCCGAGCGGCGAGGGAGCGTCGCTGCCCCAGGCCTCGGCCATCCAGCAGATGTCCAGCCCCAGCTTCTCGGCCTCCAGGACGAAGTCGACGGTCTCCCGCCAGGCGCCGCCGCCCGATGCCTCGATGGTGGTCGCGGTGCGCATCACTTCTCCTGTTCCGCGAGGTGCTTGAGGGCGGCGAGGTTGGCCTTCATCCCGGTCTCGAACTCCCGGAGCCTGACGAAGACGATCTTCTGCTCCTTGTCGGGCATGGCGTCGATGGCGAAGGTCAGCCCGGAAGGCGCCGGCCCCATCTGCGCCCACTGCTCCAGCACCGTCCCCGCGTCCCGCCGGGTCAGCGTGAAACGCCACACGCTGGAGGGGCGGTCAGGGTCGCCCACCGCCCAGCCGAAGCGCTGCGGGGCCGCACAGTCCACGACAGTGCTGATCGTCTCCCAGGTGCCCAAGGAGGGATGGGCACTGCGCCCGATGAAGCGCCCTCCCGGCCGCGGGGCGGTCACTCCGTCCAGCCACTCCACCTCCTGAAGCTCGGAACTCAGCCGTGGCATCAGGTGGATATCGCTCACCAGCGCCCACACCCGCTCCACCGGGGCGTCGATGTACGTGCTCACGGACACCGTCGGGGCGTCCGCGTAGACCTGTCCCGTCCATTCCACGGTGATGTGCCTCCTCCTCAGTCTTGACGTGCATAGTTGCGTATTGAGACTGACCCCCGCAAGGTCCGGAGTCGGGCATTTGCCTGCTGAGTTTCAAGAAGAGACCCGTATCATCGGGGCATGAGGCGTACGACGTTCGCGAACTGGCCCTGCTCGGTCGCCCGGAGCATGGATCTGCTCGGAGACCGGTGGACCCCTCTGGTGCTGCGGGAGGCGTTCTACGGCATCCGGAGGTTCGACGACTTCCAGCAGGAACTGGGCATCGCCCGCAACACCCTGGCCGAACGCCTCCGCCGCCTGGTCGACGCGGGCCTCCTGGAGAAGCGCGTCTACGAGACCCAGCCGCTCCGGCACGAGTACCTGCTCACCGAGTCGGGCCGCGACTTCTTTCCCGTGATCCTGGCCATCACCGCCTGGGGCGACCGGTGGCTCGCCGGGGAGGCGGGGGCCCCGGTCGCCGCCCGCCATGAGCCCTGCGGTCACGACACCCGCGCCGAGGTGGTCTGCTCCCACTGCAAGGAGCCGCTCACCTGGGAAGACGTCACTCCGCGGCCCGGCCCGGGCTACCCGCCCAAACTGCTCGACCGCCCGGACGTCCGCCGACGGTTCCGGCTCGACGCCCCGGAGGAACCCCGGTCCGTGTCGTCCTGACGCGTCCGATTCCCGCAGAGCGGCGGAGAACCCGGCATCCACTGCCGCGCGTACCCCCGGAGCAGCGGAGTCGACGGTGGCGCCGGGCAGCCGGGCAAGGAAACCGGGCCGTGGCGTCAGCGGTCGGAGTCGGCAGCCGTGGTGGCTCGCCACAGGTCGCGCAGCAGCGCCCGCTCGGCACTCACACTCCGGTCCTCGGCGATTCAGCGGCTCTGCTCACCTGGAAGGTCCGTACCGGATTCGACAAGTGATGAAAGGAAGGGGGCGGTACAGCCCATGCGATGGATCAGTGCTCGAACGCACTGACCGGCCGGACCCGTGACTCCCCTGAACTTCAACGATTTCGGCTTCAGTTGTTGACGTCGGATACCGGTACGACTACAACGCGGAGAGAGCGCTCTCACGCCTGCTGTTGCTCCTGACCCCCCGCACGCCGAACCGGCTTGAGGAGATCGTGCATGCAGACTCTTGCCAGCGCACCCGCGTCCAGACCAGCCGCCGACACGGCCCGCTCCCGCACCGCTCTCGGCCTGGTCGTGATCCTGATCGCGGCCTGCTTCGCCGTCCTGACACCGTCGCCCGCGCGCGCCGCCGACCAACTGCTGTCCCAGGGCCGGCCCGCCACGGCTTCCTCCGTCGAGAGCGGGGCGTTCGCCGCGGGCGCGGCCGTCGACGGGAACACCGGCACCCGCTGGTCCTCCGCCTTCGCCGACCCGCAGTGGCTCCAGGTGGATCTCGGCTCCGTCCAGCAACTCACGCGCGTCAGCCTGAACTGGGAGGCCGCCTACGCCAAGGCCTTCCAGATCCAGACGTCCAGCGACGCGCAGAACTGGACCACGCTCTACTCGACCACCACGGGCACGGGCGGCACCCAGGAGCTCGGCATCGCCGGCAGCGGCCGTTACGTCCGCGTCCACGGAACCACGCGAGCGACCCAGTACGGCTACTCCCTGTGGGAGTTCCAGGTCTACGGCCCCGGCGGTGGCACCGTCCCGCCGGACGACTTCTGGGGCAGCACCAGCGACATACCCCCCGCGACCAACGCGGTGGAGGTGAAGATCCTCAACCGCACCAACGGCAAGTACCCCGATAGCCAGGTGTACTGGAGCTTCAACGGCCAGGTCCACTCCATCGCCGAACAGCCCTACCTCGACATGCCGGCGAACTCGGCGGGCCGCATGTACTTCTACCTCGGCTCACCCAACAGCCCGTACTACGACTTCATCGAGTTCACGGTCGGCAACAACGTCTTCAACGGCAACACCACCCGAGTCGACGCCTTCGGCCTCAAACTGGCCATGCGCCTGCACAGCAGGGACGGCTACGACACCGAAGTCGGCGAGAACCGGCAGACCTTCGCCGAGGACCGCGCGGCCACCTTCCAGCGCTTCACCAACGCGGTACCGGACCAGTTCAAGGTGCTGGCCCAGACCCAGGCCCCGTACCGGATCATCGCGCCCGGCAGTGACCCGAGTTTCCGGGCGGGCGGCGCCCACGCGAACTACTTCACCTCGTACGCCCAGTCGGTCGGCGTCAACGCGGCCACCTCCGACATCTTCGGCTGCGCGGCGGCGCTGGCCGCCAACCCCGACATGTGCGCCGCCCTCAACCGCCATGTGGCCACGCTGCCCGCCTCGCAGCAGGCCGACCCGGCGCAGTACTACAAGGCGGCGCCCGCGAACCACTACGCCAAGTTCTGGCACGACAACGCCATCAACCACCTCGCCTACGGCTTCCCCTACGACGATGTCGCGGGTCAGTCGTCCTTCATCTCCCATGCGAACCCGCAGTGGCTGATGGTGGCCGTCGGCTGGTAGCCGTCCTTAAGCCGCTCAGACCTTCGCGCCCCGGTCCGCTCGGTGCCCCACCGAGCGGACCGGGGCGCGTGGGCTCGAAGCCTGCCGGGGCGCGCGATCGGCGGCCCGTGCGGTGGCTCTCGGATGAGTGGTCAACCTGTGTGTTCACTTCGCCACTTGACGGGAGCCCCGCTGTATCCGCCCTCGGGGTGATCACCGCGGACCGCCCGCGGTGTGCCGGTCGCGACCGGCCGGCAGGAGGGCCCTGAGCGGTTGTAGGACGAGGGCAGAGGGGGTCGACTTCTTCGTGTCATCTGCCAGTACGGCGTCCGCACGGGGCGGAGGGAGACTTCCTGCCACGGCCGTGACCCGAGGGTCCCGCACCCGGAGGACCGCCGCGGCCATCTACAGGAGCAGGCACAGGAGGGGGCGGCACGTGAGCGTGCAGCAGTACGACGAGATCGGCGAGGCATTCGAGGGTTTCAAGTCCCTGCCGCTGATCCGTTACGGGGAGGTGCCGAGCTTCCTCTGGGCGGACCTCCTCGCCAACCCGCCGCTGGAGATGCTGCGCTGCCGTGCCTGACCGATCGGCCGCCCGGACCATGGGTGCGGCGCCCCGGACGCGCGGGACCGCAGCCACTTCCCCCGCTCGACGCGTCAGCCGCGCAGGCGGACGTTGAGCCGGGCGGCCTGGCGGGTCAGGTGGTCGCGTTCGCCCAGATCGGACGCCTTGTGGGCCGCCTCGGCGTACAAGCGTGCCGCCGTCGCCAGATCGCCGTCACGCTCGTGGAGGTACGCCGCCACCGCGGTGTAGCGGGGCAGGGAGGCGTCCAGCGCGGTCAGGGCCGCCAGGCCGGCGCGCGGTCCGTCGGCCTCGCCCACGGCCACCGCGCGATTGAGCCGGACGACCGGACTGTCGGTCAGGCGCGCCAGCTCGTCGTACCACTCCACGATCTGCACCCAGTCGGTCTCCTCGGCGGTGGGCGCGTCGGCGTGCAGGGCCGCGATGGCGGCCTGGGCCTGGAACTCGCCCAGCCGGTCGCGGGCGAGGGCCGCCTGGAGGATCTCGACGCCCTCGGCGATCGACACGGTGTCCCACCGGCCGCGGTCCTGCTCGGCGAGCGGCACCAGGCTGCCGTCGGGTGCGGTCCGGGCGGCGCGCCGGGCGTGGTGGAGCAGCATGAGGGCGAGCAGCCCGGCCACCTCGGGGTGGTCGATCACGGCCGCGAGCTGCCGGGTGAGCCGGACGGCCTCGGTGGCCAGGTCGACGTCGCCGGAGTAGCCCTCGTTGAACACCAGGTACAGGACGCGCAGCACGGTAGCGACGTCTCCGGGCTGGTCGAACCGCACCCCGGAGACGGTGCGCTTGGCCCGGCTGATCCGCTGCGCCATGGTCGCCTCCGGCACCAGGTAGGCCTGGGCGATCTGACGGGTGGTGAGACCGCCGACGGCGCGCAGCGTGAGCGCGACCGCCGACGCCGGCGTCAGGGAAGGATGGGCGCACAGGAAGTACAGCTGGAGTGTGTCGTCCACCGCGGGCGCGGGACCGGGCGCCGGCTCCTCGTCGACCAGGTCCTCACGCCGGCGCCGGGCGGTGTCCGCCCGGGTCGCGTCGAGGTAGCGGCGCCAGGCCACGGTGACCAGCCAGCCCTTCGGGTCCCGGGGCGGATCGGCCGGCCAGACGCGGACCGCCTCGACCAGCGCGTCCTGTACGGCGTCCTCGGCCGCCGCGAAGTCGGCTCCGCGGCGGACGAGGATGCCGAGGACGCTCGGCGTGAGGCTCCGGAGCAGGTCCTCGTTCATGGCCGAGGTCACTCCGTGACGGTGGGCGGCTCGGCCAGGAACGGGCGCAGCTCGAGCCACTCGTGGATCGCCTCCCCGCCCGCCCCGGGGGCCGCCGACAGCTCCCCGGCCAGCTCGACGGCACGCTCGTAGCTGTCGACGTCGATCACCATCCAGCCGGCGATGAGGTCCTTGGTCTCGGCGAACGGGCCGTCGGTGACCGGCGGGCGCCCCTCACCGTCGTACCGCACGAACGTCCCCTCGGACGCGAGCGCCTGAGCGTCGACGAACTCACCGGTCTCCTCCAGCCGGGCCGCGAAGTCGCGCATGTACTGCACGTGCGCCGAGATCTCCTCCGGCGTCCACTGGTCCATCGGCACGTTGTTCACCGGTGCCGGAGCGCCGCGGTAGTGCTTGAGCAGCAAGTACTTCGCCATCGTCCTACTCCTTCGTGCTGAGGCGACCCATTGTGGTCGCTGTCACCACGGGGACGGAGCCGGCCACGGGTTCTCGACATCGTCGGGAAAGTTTTTTCCGCAGGCGATCAGCAGCAGGATCGGCGTGTGCCGGCTGCATCAATGGAGCTTGCGATCTGTTTTCCGGCGCACGGAACAGTGTGTACCGGTGGCGGGTGCGGGGAAGGCGCGCCAGGCGGGCACGGGTGCGCCTTCCCGCAGCGAGTCGGCGGGGTCAGCCGAGCTGCGCCGCCGACGGCACCACCACGCCGTACAGGTCGCCGATCGTGGCGAGCGCACCGTGGTGCAGCGCCTCGGCGGAGACCTCGGCGACCGACGTCCGCAGCGGCCGGGTCGCCGAGGCGTCCGCGACCACGGTGGGCCGGTTGCCCCGCAGGAACGCGCCCTGCGCGGTGAAGGCGACGCACATGTGCGTCATGAACCCGGCGATCACGACATCGTCGTTCCCGGCCGCGTCCACCAGGGCCCCGAGGTCGGTGTCGAGGAACGCGTTCGGCTTGGTCTTCACCACGGTCTCTTCGCCGTCGACCGGCGCGACCTTCGGGTGGATCCGGCCGATCTCCGCGCGGATGTCGTACGGAGTGCCCTCGCCGCCGTCGTTGACGACGTGGATGACCTTCGCGCCGGCCGCTCGGGCCCGCGAGAGCAGCTCGGCCCCGGCGTCCAGGGCCTCCTTCCAGCCTTCCAGCTCCATGACGCCCTGGGTGTAGGTGTTCTGGTAGTCGATCAGGATCACCGTGGCGGACGCGAGCGACGCGGGGGTGTCGTCGAACGAGTTCAGCTCACGCAGAGTGGTGGTGGACATGCCTGTCCCCTTCAAGTGGTGTGCTCGACAGTGGATTTGGGGCACTACGCGGTGACCCGATGTGAACCGTACGGGACCCCGAGACATGTCGGCAATGACATCCGAACCGCAGATACGGACATCGGGGAGCGCGGTCGGCTCGCTGTGCGGGAGCTTCGGCACCTCGCGCGAAAGGTCCCTGCCGAAGGGATCACGGCAGGGGCCGGTGCGGGCGAGCGGGCCTGACCGGCCCGGTGCCGTGCAGCGCGATGGCCGCGGGGCGCCCGACTGCTTGTCGGTCGCAACCGCGCGGGCCGGGGGCCTTCCCGCGGTTGCGGCGGGCGGTGGTCAGGGTGCGCCGGTCGGCGGGATGTCGAGGTGCGCCCGGTACCACGGGGCGGTGTCCGCGAAGGCGTCCGTGAAGGCGGGCCCGGGATCCAGGTCGAGATGGCGCCAGAGGGGGACGCTGTCGAAGCAGTGGTCCTGGGTGAGGAGGTTGAGGCGGCGGCGCAGGGTGGGGTTGTGGCGGGTCCCGAAGCGGTCGTGGGCCTGCTCGGTGGTGATGTCGTCCTGGGGGAGAGGGAGCCCCAGGTGGTGGGCCACGGTGGTGATGAGGGTGCGGACGGTGACGGGTTCGGGGTGATCGGCGTGGAAGACGGTCGCGTGGGGGATGGTGGTGGACCGGGCGAGGCGGGCGATGGCGGTGGCGAGGCGGTCGACGCGGATCATCGACAGGCGGGCCCGGCCGTGGTCGACCCAGTGCGGCAGACGCTGGAGGAGGGCGACGAGGGAGGGGACGACCCAGGTGTCGCCGCGGCCGTAGATGAGATGGGGGCGCAGGACGGTGCCCCCGGCGGCGAGAACGGCGGTCTCGCCGGCGAGCCGGGTCTCGCTGGTGGCGGAGACGGGGGCCGGGCGGGGGGCGGCCCCGGGGTCACCGTGATGCGGGCCGTCACCGTAGACGGCGGCGGTGCCCAGTTGAAGGACGCGGCCGGTCCCGGCGCGCTGCGCTTCCCGGAGGAGGGCCTCGGTGCCGCCTACGTTGACCGCGCGCAGTTCCTCTTCGGTGCCCGTGATGCGTGCGGCCAGATGCAGGAGGGTGTCGGCGCCTTCGCAGAGGCCGCGCAGTGAGGCGGGGTCGGTCAGGTCGCCGTGGACCACCTCGTCGCCGGGAGCGAGGTGGGCGGGCACGCGGTCATGGGTGAGCAGGCGCAGGCGTGGCGCGGGGGATCCGGGCAGGGGCGTGCGCAGTGCGTGCAGGACCTGCGTGCCGACGAACCCGGTGGCGCCGGTGACGAGGACGAGGGGCCGGGTCATGGGGTGGTGGCTCACCTCTGCGGAGTGGGGGAGGCGTGGGTGGGCGGGGCGGCGGGCTGCGGGGTCGAGTCGGCGGGGAGAGCGTTGTCGAGGGTGGCCTCGAAGATGCGGTGACCGTTCTGATGGCCGGATATCTCGGTCGTTCCCGTGCTCTGGGCGCTGCGCGCGGTGTGCGCGGAGATGGTGCAGGGGGTGGCGAACTCGGCGTAGCGGTGGAAGCTGATGGTGAAGTTCCGGGGGTAGTACGCGCCGGCGCCGTGGGCGTGGGCGGCTTGGAAGGCGGCTTCGGCGAGGACGATGCCGGGGAAGTGGTCGTTGGGGTGGTCGTAGAGGGCGCGGTTGGTGGTGGGGAGGCGGAGTTGCCACTGGTGGGGGGTGGCGGTGGGGGTGAGGACGACTTCCTCGGGGCGGGTCTTGCCGACGAGGTGCGGGGCGAGGGGGCACTGCGGTGTGGGGGGCTGGGCGGCCAGCTGGGCGGAGCGGAGGCGTTGGTAGGCGGCGCGGGTGGTGATGAGGAGTTCGCCGCCGCCTCGGGCGGTGACCTGACCGCGGTGACGGATGATCATGTGGCAGTTCATGCCGGCCAGTGCGCGGCCACGGCGCCGGATGTCGGTGAGGGTCACGTCGACGTCGACGGGGCCGTGGTCGGCGTGGGTGGTGAGGTGGTGGGGGTCGGCGGTGAAGCGGAGGGTGCGGATGACGAAGTGTTCGCCGGGTGGGACCCCGAGTTCGGCGTGGGCGAGGAGGAGGGCGCACTGGCGAAGCGTCTCGGTGAGGATCAGGGGGGAGTGGCGGCCCTGGAGGGGGGTGAAGTAGGCGTGGTCGTGGGGCCAGCGGACGGTGACGGTGTAGTGGGTGGCGCTGTGTCTGGTCCAGCTGACGGGTAAGACCTCGCTGTCGTGGTGGCGATGTACGAGGTGCTTGTCCACGGTGCCTGTCGAGCGTTCGGCAGGTGATGTCACGCGATCCCCCTGTAGCCTCAACTTGCCCTGTGGGAGCGTTAGTTCGATCCCATTGCGTAACATACGGGCAAGGGGGAATGTCGATCAATGCACATCCGGGTGGCTGCCGTGTCGCGGTGCGGCCCCGCCCGGCCCGGCCCGCGAACAGGCGGGTGGGTCGTCCTGGCTCCCGGGCCGGGAGAGGTGTCGGGTGCGACGGGGCGCTTCGCGGGTGACAGCGAGGGTGTCGGGGTGGGGAGGATCTGTGGCACAGCGGCGCCAGGGGTTGCGGACGCGACAGCGGATTTTGGAGACGGCCGGGGCGGTCTTCGCCGAGCGGGGCTATGACGGGGCGACGATCTGCGATGTGTACGAACGGCTGGGGCTGACCAAGGGGGCGTTCTACTTCCACTTTCCTTCCAAGGCCGCCCTGGCCGAGGCGCTGCTGGCGGCGCAGCTGGACGACGAGACGTATCCCGTGCTCCCGCGCCAGCTGAAGCTGCAGGAGCTGATCGATTTCGGCATGGTGTTCGCGAACGCGCTCATGCACGATCCGATGCTGCAGGGCAGTATCCGGCTCGCGATGGAACCCAGTACCGGAAGTTTCGACCGTGGACGTCCCTACCGCTCCTGGATCGCACTGAACCTGCGAGGTCTGCAGCAGGCGTGGGACCACGGGGAGCTGCAGCCGCATGTCGACATCGCCGAGGCGGCCGACGTCCTGGTGGGGGCGTACTCGGGTGTCCAGGCGCTGTCGCAGGTCCTGACCGAGCGCAGGGACCTGGAACAGCGGGTCTCGGTGCTCCTGGGCTACATCCTGCCGGGTATCGCCGTGCCCGGTGTCCTCGCCCGGCTGGACCTGGCACCGGACCGGGGGGAGAAGGTCCTGGCCGAACTGGGCCGGACGTCCACCGGCTGACGCGTCCGGTTCCGTGATCTTCGGCAGGGTGCGGGCGCGCAGGGTCCTGGGGCGACCAGCGGCGCAGAATGCCGTCCTGCGAAGACGCTGGAGGCCCCATGGAACAATCCCTCTCGTCACGGGCCCAGGGGGATGACACCGTATGGAACGGGTTGAGGCTGCGCGAGACCTCGTACTCGGTTACGTCCGCGCTCTGAACGCGGTTGACGAGGCCATGAGGGTGGCGATCCCATCGCTTGAGCGGCTCGTGGACGTCGTCGGCCTGGCCCGTTCGCGCCGGATCAGCCGAAGTGATCACGTCGGCACCTACTTCTACCAGGTCCATGGGGCAGGGTGCCGCTTCGTCGGCGACAACGGCACCGTGGTCGATGTGGACTTCGCAGCCGACGGGAGTGCAGTCTTCGACCTCTGGCGGCTGCGCGGGTACGGGCTGAGCCTGCCGGAGCCTCTTGACGTCACGGATCAGGACATGCGGTCCGCAGTGCAGTCGCTGCAACCGCTGCTGACCGAGGTGCGGCCGGGGTGGTACGGCGTAGCCACGACGTCATGGCCCCGGTCGGCGAACGGACGTCGGCGTTTGCGACGGGGGTGTCCTTGAAGTCCCCGAGTCGGTGGGATGGCGGCCGGCAGACCAGGAGTTGTGTCGGGTCGTGCCGGTTGGTGCCGGTGACGGTGGGGCGAGCGGGGTTCAGTGACGGTCGACGATAAGGTGGTGCTTCGAGCCGGGGTCGGCACGGTCGACGGGTGCAGGCCCGGTAGAGCTGACGAGGAACACCCCACCGTGCGGGTGCTCGCGAGCGTACTCGATCGCGGACAGCCGGATGACAGCGTGGCTTGCCGGATCAGGGACGCACATCGACGTAGTCGCCGGGAGCCTTGGCCGGGCCGGTGGTGGTGGTGCCGGTGAAGCTCCATCGCCAGGAGCCGTCCTCGACTGCCTTGACCGTGGTGCGAAGGGTGCCGGTGCCGCTGGTCTTCACCGTGACCACCGTGGTGTAGGTGCTGCTGCCCTTCGGGCGGAACTGCAGGTTCACGGCTTGGCCCGCGTATCCCGCATACCGGTAGGTGTCCCAGTTGGCCCGCGCGAGCTTGCCGGTGATGGTGATACGAGCGCCCTTCGCCACCGGTTCCGGTGCGGCGTTGACCGTGAGCCGCGCGGCACGCTTGAGGCCGAACGATCCCACGCCGGGGGCGAAAGCGGAATCGCCGTCCCTGGCGTCGACCAAGGCGTCGACCGACCATGTTCCCGCGTTGGCGTTGGCCAGGTCCACCGGGTCGTCGCTGCCCGGAGCCGGGTGGGCGTTGACGGTGAACACCGTCGTGCATGCCGTCGTGGTCTCGCAGAACGCGTCGGTGGTGTAGAAACCGCCGTGCGGCCCCTTGAGGTCCACATCGGCGAAAGACAGACCGGAGTCATCCGCTCCGGTGATCGTGACCGGGAACTGCACGTTGTGCGTGATACCCACGATGACGTCATGCCCGGAGTTGACGGTGGCACCGCCGACCACCGGATCGCTGGGCGCGGTATCGGACACGGCATCGGCCGAGGCGCCGACCCCCGCCAGCAGAACGGCGACGGCCCCCACCACGACACCGCGGCTTGCGGCGCGACCGACGGGCCTGCGCCGTATGGCGCGTGCGGCGGCGATGGGCGGGGCGGTGTCGCGCCCGCCGCTTTGTCCGTCGCTAGGTGGTGCGGCGAAGCGGCTCATGAATCCTCCCGGGGGTGATCGGCCTTGCTGCCCACCATGCCGCGCGTGCGTGCAGTTGGTGGCGAGCGCAGGAGACCGATGGGTGTCACTGCCTACGACTGCCGAACCGGCCCGATCGTTGCCCCGTCCGCGCGAGAAAACAACGAAGAGGAACCGGCAGCCGCGGGCGTGGGTGAAGGAGATGGAGCTCGAGCGGGAGATCGGGTTGGTGCGCCACTGCCGGCCCATCGTGGTGACCGGTGAGCCACGATGCGGGCCGAGAAAACGGCTTTGCACCCCGTGTGATCGGCGTGGAAGCTGGCTCGCCGGAGGTACTGAAGATGACCGACATGGTGTTGAAGCTGTCAGTCCGGGACTTAATGCATGCGGACCTGGCATCGTGCGGGTGGGCAGGGTCCGACCACCACCTGGCCGGCGTCGCCAGACAGTTGGAACGTGCGCGGATCGGTGAGATCGACTACCTTGCGGTCTGCCCCGCAACCAACATCCCTGTGGCGAAGGGCGGGGTCGACTACCAGGTCAAGGACGGTGTCGGCACTCTGTGGCAGCTGGCGGTCCACCCCGCACTGCAGTCGTGCGGGATCGGCACGTTCCTTGTCGAAGCGGCTGAACTGCGGATCAGGAATCGCGGTTTGCGGCAGGCCGAGCTGGCGGTGGAGGAAGACAACTCCCGGGCACGGGCACTGTACGAACGACTGGGATATGTCGCGTACGACCGTCAGCCGGACTCGTGGGACGAGCAAGCCCCTGACGGATCGTTGCGCCGCTACGAAACTGTCTGCACGTTGATGCGGAAGAAACTCACGTAGCTCAGTCACCTTCACGAACCTCCTGGTGAACGCGTCGCCGCAGGTCATGCAGTCATCGGCTCCGGGTGTCGTCCTGCAACTCCCACAGCTCGTCCGGCACCAGCCGCTCGACGACCCCCACCGCGACCGGTTATCGATCACGCCACATGAGATGGCCTGTCAAGACAGCGTGGCCCTTGGTTGTCGTCAGCCGGCTCCAGCCGCTCACGGCTGCTTGTCAGGGTGAAGTGAGATCCTCGCGGGCATGAGCCACGACTTGGCCGTCTGGGAAGGCGAGAGACCAGCGGACGACGCGACCGCTGGTCGGGCCCTCCACAACCTCTACGGCCGCCTCATCGACCAGGAGGCCGGCCAGGCTCCGACTGCGTGGATGCGTTCAGGACGGTTGTCGCCACAGTCGGTCCTGGAGCTGCCGACGGGCGGTCGACCAGACGATGTCGAACTCTTCCGCCGACAGCCACTGCGGGTCGTGCCCTTCCCACGCAGCGATGGGCGGCTCCGTGGTCAGGCCGTGGACACTCTCGTATTCAGCCAGCCGGCCGTCCCTTCGGGCTTCTTGCACTCGGCCGGCGAGGCAGCGGCCAATGCCGTGCTCCCGGGTTCCTGCAACTCGACTTGCCGAATCACGTACCCATCGCTGTCCAACTCGAAGTGGAAACAGACGGCTTCCTCGTCCCAGAAGCAGCGAACCCAGCGCGTCACTCGTTCACCGTGCCGAAGGGCTCGTCGTGCCAGCGCCGGCCGGCGGTGCCGTCGTCGTGGATGCGCAGCATGAACTCGGCGACCGGGCTGCCGTCGGGAAACGTCATGGTGAGCGCACTGCGCGACACAAACAGCCAAGGAAGCCCTCCGTCGGGCACCCGAACGAGACACCTCCGAGAGTCCGGAGAACCGCCCCCCGGCCCCCTGTGGCTCCGCTGCCCGCCTCGGGGGCAGATGGAAGCCGTCCACGGTCGTTCCGGCACGGCTGACACTGCCCGCGCCGACCGGGCCGTACCCGGTGGGCACGGTGGCGCTGCACCTGGTCGCCGCCGCCCGCCCGGACCTCGTGGCGCAGCGGCCGCGACCCGGCTGTCGGGGACCACATGGCCGCCTGGGCAGTCCGCCCAGCCGCTACGAGTTGCGCAGGGTGAGCGTCACATCGGCCTTGTCGTCGGGCTGTCCTTCCGACACATTCTGCACGTGTACGTTCCTGGAATCCGTTTGTCCCGGGTAGAGGAACATGTTGGCGAAGGCTGACGCGCCGTCCAGGTCGTTCGTATTCGTACTGGTGCCCTCGTAGAACTTGACCAAGCCGCCGGTCACCCTGATGAAGCCACCCTGCTGGTGAGTGAGCGTGTAGTGAACTTCGACCCTGATCTCTCCACCGCACCGGGCGGAGACCGCGATGTCCATGGGACGGCCGACCGCGATGTCACGCGGGGTGAGCCGGACGTCACTGCGGCAGCGCTCGTTGCGGCCGATGTTCTCGTGATCCATGATCTGGAAGACGGCGCTTCCGGTGACCGTCCGCAGGTCGGCGGCGTGGGCGGACGTCGCCAGAGCGGGGAATGCCACGACGGTTGCGGCGGGGACCACGAGCGCTCGCCAGAGCGCGGAACCGTATGCGCCGCGGCGTATGCCTTCTGCCTTCACGACGATTCCCTCCGTCAGAATGGGTGCACGAGATCGCGACCCAGCCGCTCGACGCCCCCTCGTCATCCACGCTACGCCCTGGGCCATCCGTGTGCATTTCGTGGCCCGAGCGTCAAGTCGTGTGCGCTGAGGGGGCGGTGGTCGTCCGGGGCGCACCGGACACGGATCCCGCGGCGCTGTCTCAGTCGGCCGAGTCCCTCGGGAGCCAGTCCGCGAAGACCTCCGGGAGACGGTCCAGGTCGTCGGCCGTGACCGTGACGAGACGCAGGCCGTGGTGGCGGGCCAGTGCCCGCTTGCGCGCGACCTTCGCCGCGTACGCCTCCTTCGTCATGAGGCCCAGGGCTTCGACGAACGTGCCGTCCGCCAGGCGCCAGTCGGCACGCAGGCCGGTCGTGTTGAGCTCCGGGTGGCGCGGGTAGGAGGGCTCCGGCTCGTGGCCCACGCCCCAGCGGTGGAGGAAGTCGTCCACGTGCCGTTCGAACAGGGAGCGGCACAGGTGCCCGTCCGTGGCCGTGGTCACCGTACCCATCGACGCGCGGACCCCGTCCGTGAGGAGACCCGCGTGTGCCAGCCACTCCGTCCAGGTGCGGGCCGGGCGAGCCGACCGCGCACTCAACAGCGCGGAATCGGGGCGCGGCACCAGGAAACGGCAGAGCATCGCCTCGTCGACCAGGCCGGGGCTCTCGAACGGGACGCAGAGGCGGTTCAGTTGGGCGAGGGACGGCGGCCCGGAGAACTCGATCTCCGCGAGCCTGCGCAGCGCGTACACGATGGCTTCCGTCCACGCGCCGTCCTCACCGGTGTCCCGGAGCGTCCCGTTTCGCGCGAGGGCGCAGCAGCCGTGGCAGTAGAAGAGCCCCCGGCGTGCCGACTGGGCGGAGCGACCGCAGAGCCGGCACGGTCCGCGCTCCGCGAGGTCCACGGGGGCCCCGAAGAGCGCTTCCAGGGCTCGCCGGTAGTACGGGTTCTCCGCCGCGTCGTCGATGAGCGGCGGCAGCGGGCTTCCGGCCGTCGCGGCCGGAGCCGTCCCGCTCCCGGGCTTCGCGGCGAGCCAGCGGCGGTGGGGCTCGGGGATCAGCCGCTGGACGGCGGTCGTCACCCGGCTGGCGCGGCTGACCGGGCTGACCCGGGCCGGCGCGACCGCGGCGCGCAGGTTGTGCCGCTCCACCTCCTCGCGCGGCGCGCCCCAGGTCACGAGCAGCGGCCGTACCCCGTGCCGGCGCAGCAGCACCGTCAGCGGCTCGGCGAGCGGTGCCGCGTACACGGTGAGCGTGCCCGAGTCCGGGTCGAACCATCCGGCTTCGGGGAGCCGGTCCCGTGACAGCCCCGGCTTCGAGAGCCGGATCGACCAGGTGCCCGAGCCCACCACGACCACCGCGTCCGGGAAGCCGTCCAGGGCCGCCAGGTGCTCGGGTGCGTCCACGTCCACCCCGTGCGCGCGCAGCGCGTCGAGGGCCTCGGCGCGCACCCGCTCGTCGACGAGGGTGAGCGGGCCGTCCGGCTGGTGGTACTGCCCGATCTCCACACCGGACGCGTCCAGGACGAGGATCCGGGTGTGCCGGTAGACGGACCGGGTGACGGCGCGCAGGCCGCGGACCCCGTGCCCCGAGTTCCGGTACGACTCCCAGGCACGCAGGAGCGGCAGCGCCTCGGCGTCCCGTCGCCGCCGTGCGCGGTCCCGTTCGGTCTCCCGGCCCCAGGTCCCGCCGGCGGCGCGGTGGCTCAGTCCGGTCCGCATCCGGATGGCGAGCCGTTCGGCGAGCGCCCGGCGCAGGCCCGACTCGACACCGGTCGGGGCCGGCTCCTTCTCCGGGTGCGGGTCGGCTGTCGGCCGGTGGGCCTCCAGGTATGCGTCCACGAGGGCGCGGACGGTCTGCCGTTCGGGCAGCAGGACCCGCACGGAACCGATCGCGTACCCGAAGGCCCTCTGCTCCGCCCACGACACCGGCTCGTCGCGGCTGGGCTCCCAGCCGGTGCCGTCCTCGTCGTCGTCCTCCTCGTCGAAACGGCTGTCGCTCTCGAGGTCGTGGAGCTCTATCCATCCATGACAGCCGACGGGCGTCCCGGTCTCGTCGGTGAGCCTGCGGATGCTCTCGCTCGTGACGTGCAGCGCACTGCTGTACAAGTAGCCCATGTGCCGGTCGAGAACGGAACCGTGGTGGGCGGGCGGGGCGGCGACCGAGACGGCACGCGCGTCGTAGTCGTTGTCGGGCCGGGGGACGAGATTCACGCGTACCGGTATGACGGCGTCGCAATCGGCCTTGCGCGGTGCCGGCCTGACGCTGTCCTTCCGCAACTGGCCGAGGACGAAGGCGCGCAGGGCGGGCACGGAGTCGTCGAAGACGGCGAACCCCGGGGAGAAGTCCTTCGCCGGGTCCCCCGGGATCATGAGCATGCCCGCGTCGGAGGCGTACTGGATCGTGTCTCGGCTCGACATGCGCGGATTATGTCAGAGGCATATGCATGGCCTGCGGAGAAGCGGGCCGACGACCCCCGCGTGCCGAGCGGTGCGCACTGCGGCTCCGGGAAGCAGTCAGCCGCTCGAACACACGGGCGGCAGCCGCTATGATCTTCGCGGCAAGGCTGTAGCGCAGAGGTCGTCGCGCCCAAGCATCAAGCTGGAGGACGTCGGTTCGAATCCGACCGGTCTTGCCACCCTTGTCGTGGAGGAAAGTCGATTGGCGTCGGTTCGTCCTGGGCGGGCGGAGGGCGATGCCGCCCTCGGCGCGCCGGGCACCGGCGATGGACCGGTGGAGTGGTGATGACGCAGCCGACACCCGTACGCTGCCCCGCGATCGAGCACCCGGACATCCCGCTCAGCGATCCCGCCGGTCTGGAACCGTTGCTCACCCGACTGCGGTCCGCGCGGCCGGTCGAGACCGACGAGACCTTCCCGCTCGGCACCGTGCGCGCGGACGGACGCATCGACCTGTGCAAGCAGGGCCTCGGCGCGGGCGGCGCCGCCCGGCTGATGCCCGTCGCCGCGGGCTCCCCGCACGCCACGCACGTCCTGCTCGGCACCAACGCCATCGGCGACGAGGGAGCCCGCACGATCGCCGACGCGCTGGCCGACGGCCACGGCCTGCACACGCTCTACCTCGGCTGCAACCGCATCGGCCCCGACGGCGCCGCCGCGCTCGCCGACGCGCTGACGACGGACGGCACCGTCCGCGCCCTCTGGCTCAAGCGCAACCCGGTGGGCGACGACGGCGCCCGGGTGCTCGCCCGCATGCTCCGCCGCAACACCACCTTGCGCACCCTCGACCTGGTCAACACCGGTCTGACCACCGACGGTCTGCGGGCCCTGCTCGACGCCCTCACCGGCCGGCCCGACCCCGTGGAGCGACTCTTCCTCGGCGGCAACGGCCTCACCGCCGACGCCGCACCGCTCCTGACGGCGCTGATCCGCGAGGCGGGCGTGCGCGAGCTGTACCTCCCCGCCAACCACCTCGGCGACGAGGGCGCCGCGCTCCTCGCCGCCGCGGCCGACCCCGCCCGGCCGGTCCGCCTCGGCCTGGGCGGCAACGGCATCGGCCCCCTCGGCGCCAGGGCCCTCGCCGACTCCCTCGACGGGATCGAGGCACTCGACCTGGGCCGGCCGCCCTCGGAACGCAGCCTCGGCGCCCCCGCCAACACCACCGGCGACGAAGGCGCCCACGCGCTGGCCGCCGCCCTGTCGGGCAGCCCGCTGCGCCGGCTGGAACTGTGCCACACCGGCCTGACCGGCCGGGGCGCGAAGACACTGCTGGCCGCGGTGCCCGACGACTCGCCCCTGGAGTACGTCGGTCTGGGACCCGGGCTGCCCCGCAAGGTGAAGCGGTCCTTCACCCGGCGTCTGCGACCTGTCGGCAGGTCGCACCCCGACCTGCGCGCGATAGGGAGCGTCTACCGGTGAGCTCTCGAGGCGAACTCCGCTGCTTCCCGCCGGACGAGGCGGCGAGCCGCCGCCGGATCCGCCGGTACGCGGTGCCCGGCTGGATGATCGAGCGCGCGACCGAACGCCGCCTGGCCGGTGACTGGCGGGGTGCCTGCGCGGCGGCGAACGTCGACGTCGCCTTCGACCTGGCCGATGTCGCCGACCACTGCGGCGACGACGTCGCCGCGGCCCTCGAGGACGACCTGCGCCACTTCGCCCCCGACCTGCTGCGCTGGCATCTGCCGCGCGTGCTGGGCGGGCGGACCACCCTGGCCACGGACACGACGGTCGTCCTCGCGCGCTACCGGCCGAAGCAGGCGGGTGAAGGCCGCCGGGTCACCCCGTATCTGCACATCACCACGCCCGCCATGAGCGACGGCCCGCAGCGGATCGCCCTGCGCTTCCGGACCGTCCGGGACGAGCGGGCCGCGGGCGTCTTCGGCCGGAGCACCCAGGACTGGCGATCCGCGCGGCACCTGTGGGACGCACGGCACGCCGCCGAACTGCGCGAACGGTGCGGCGGTGGCGCCGACAGGCCGCCGTTCCTCCACGCCGACGCCGTCCCGCGCGCCGTGGACGAACTGCCGACGGCCGATCCCGGCGACGGCGACCCGGCGGCACGGACCGAGTGGGTCACACTGCTGCACCAACAGGGCGACACCCAGGCCGCCTTCGCCGCCGCCGGCATCGACCTGGACCTCACACCACCGCGGACTTCGGGCTGGCACCGAGCCGACCCGGAGGCGCTTCTGGGCGGCCTCGCGCTCAACCTCACCCGCCTGGAGCCCGAGGTCCGCCTGCAGATGGCCGAAGGAGGCGCCGAACGGTTCCTCGTCGCCGGGCACTGGCGGACCCACCTCCTGCTGGAGCCCGTGGACGCCCGCGGGCTGCGGGCGCGAGCCGTCGACCGGGACGACGTCGAGGACGTACCCCTCCTCGCCGAGGCCCTGTGGCGCAGACTGCCCGACCTCGACCTGATGCGCGTCCAGGGCGTCGCGGCGGAGCATCTGCATCCGCTGGTCCGCGAGGCGCTGTTCCCCGCTCTCACGGTCCCCGAAGGCCCGGTCGGGCCGCCCGGACCGACAGCTCCCGCCCCCGTAAGGGTCAGGTGCCGTGGGGAATGGCACGAGGTGGCCTTCCGGCCCGGCGGCCTGCTGCGCATGCCGCACAGCGACGAGGAGCAGCAGCGCGAACGCGCCATGCGCGCCTTCGGCGGAGCCGTCGCCGGATGCTTCGCCGTGGAACAGACCTGGACCTCCGGGAAGGGCCGTCTGCCGAAGGCACTGCGGGCGCAACGCAACGAACTCTTCCTGCGTGCCCAGCACGGTGACACCCCCGGCGTGCTGGAACTCCTGGACGCGGGTGTCGATCCGCGCGTACGGGACGGCAACGGGCGCACCTTGCTGCACGTGCTGAACCTCCTCGACCACGAGAGGCTGCTGCCTCGGCTGCTGGCGGAGGGACTGGACCTGGAGGCCCTCGACCGGCGGGAGCGCACCCCGCTGTTCGCGGCGGTCAACGACCTCGGTTCGAAGGCGCTGGTGGAGGCGCTCCTCGCCGCCGGAGCACGACTCGACGTGATCGACCAGTCCGAACTGTCGCTCGCCCAGCTGGTGCGTCGCTACAAGCGGCCCGACCTGGCCTTCCTGCGGCACCGCGTGCAGGCGGAGCACCCGGGCGTCGGCGCCGAGTGGTGGGACGAATGGATGGACGACCAGGAGCAGTACTACGCCGACGAGTCCGACGACCCCGACGACCCCGACGACGAGGAAGAGCCGGCCCTGTGAGCAGCGACCGTACCGCCCCCACCGTGGCGTCCGGCCCGCTGGCGGCCGCGGACGACCTCAACCGCAGGCTGCGTACGCTCCGGACCGAGCCCGCCGCGAACTCCCAGGCGGAGGCGCTCGCCCTCGCCGTGACGGCCAATCAGCCCGTGCTGCTCTGGGGAGAACCGGGAATCGGCAAGTCGGCCGTCCTGGAGCAACTCGCCGCCGGGCTCGGCCTGCCGCTGGAGACGGTCATCGCCAGCGTGCACGAGCCCTCCGACTTCGCCGGACTGCCCGTCGTCGGGGACGACCCGGCCGTGACCGGTGTGCCGATGGCCCCGCCCGACTGGGCCGTCCGCCTCGCCCGGGCCGGACACGGCCTGCTCTTCTTCGACGAACTGTCCTCCGCGCCCCCGGCCGTCCAGGCGGCGCTGCTGCGGGTGGTCCTCGAACGACGCGTCGGGAGCCTGGTACTGCCGGCGGCGGTACGGATCGTCGCCGCCGCGAACCCGCCCTCCAGCGCGGCGGACGGCTGGCATCTCAGCCCGCCGCTCGCCAACCGGTTCGTCCACCTCGAATGGACCCACGACCCCCGCACGGTGGCCCGCGGCATGGCCGGCACCTGGCCGGAGCTGACCGTCCCCGTCGTCGACGCCGGCAAGGTGCCCGGTGCGGTCGCGCGGGCCCGTGGCGCGATCTCCGGCTTCCTGACCGCCCGGCCCGGCCTGGTCCACCACATCCCCGGCGACGCCGAGAGCCGGGGCCGCTCCTGGCCGTCCCCCCGGACCTGGGAGATGGCACTCCGGCTGCTCGCCACCGGGTACGCGGCCGGCGTCGGCCGCGAGGCGCTGGCCGCCGCGCTCACCGGTGCCGTCGGGGACGGCGCGGGCATCGAGCTGCTGTCCTACCTCGAACACCTCGATCTGCCCGACCCCGACCGTGTCCTCGCCGATCCCGACGCCTTCGCCCTGCCCGACCGCGGCGACCGGCAGCTGGCCTTCCTCATCGCGGTGGTCGCCGCCATCCAGAGCGACCTCACCCGGCCCCGGTGGGAGGCCGGCTGGGCGGTGCTGGCGAAGGCCGTGGACGCGGGCGTGCCGGACGTGGCCGCCCGGGCGGCCACCGACCTCGCGGCGATGCGGCACCTCGACTGGCCCGTGCCGCCCGGCATCGACGGGTTCCTGGACCTGCTCCAGATGTCCGGGGCGCTGCCCGGCGCCGGCCGGTGAGGCGTGCGGGGATGACCGACGGTTCCCGCCGCGCCCTGGACATGACCAAACTGCTCGCCGCCCGCTACCGGGCGGCGAGCGACCGGCCGTATCTGGCGTCGGCGTTGTACGCCCTGACCGTCGTCCCCAGCACGGAGCTGCGGACGATGGGGGTGGACCGGCACTGGCGCTGCTATGTGTCCCCCGACTTCGTCGACGCGACGCCGGTGCCCGAACTCGCGGGCGTCTGGGTGCACGAGGCGGCGCACCTGCTGCGCGACCACCACGGCCGGGCGGACCGGCTCCCCGCCGCCGCCCAGCGCGACCGGCACCGCGTCAACGTCGCGCAGGACTGCGAGATCAACGACGACCTCCTCGCCGACGGCCTGCGCCTGCCCGAGGGGCGCATGGAACCCCGCCTCTTCGGTCTCCCCGAGGGCCAGCTGTTCGAGGTGTACCTCGACCGGCTGCCACCGCAGGTGCGGACGCCGGACTGCGGATCGGGCGCCCACGGCCGTCCCGCGCCCTGGGAACTCCCCGAGTCCGCCGGCCCCGCGCGGCTCGGCGAGGTCGAGGCGCAGGCGCTGCGACGGCAGACCGCCGAGGCGATGCGCGCCCACCAGCGCACCCGTGGCACCCTGCCCGCGGGCTGGCAGCGCTGGGCCGAGGAGGTCCTGGAACCCACGGTGGACTGGCGGCGGGCACTGTCCGGCGCGGTCCGGGAAGCCGCCGCGTGGGCCGGCGGAGCCGTCGACTACACCTACCGCCGGCCCTCGCGCCGTACCCCGGCGCTGCGCGGGGTCGTCCTGCCGAGCCTGCGTCGCCCCCTGCCGCGGGTGGCCGTCGTCATCGACACCTCCGGTTCGATGGGGGAGGGCGAACTGGCCGTGGCGCTCGCGGAGGTGACGGGCGTTCTGCGCGAGGTGGGTGTACGGGGCAATCGCGTGACCGTGCTCGCCTGCGACGCCGACGTGCGGGCCGTCTCCCGGGTGGCGACCACCGAGCAGATCACCCTGGGCGGTGGCGGCGGCACGGACATGCGCGTCGGCATCGCGGCGGCGCTCGCGACACGCGACCGCCCGAACATCGTCGTCGTCCTCACGGACGGACTCACCCCCTGGCCCGACGAGAACCCGCCCTGCCGCCTCATCGCGGCGCTGATCGGCTCCGCCCCTCCGCAGCCCCCGAGCTGGGTGGAGACGGTGCGGATTCCCCCCGGCACGATCACGTGACCTGCTTCGTGCGGAACCGGAATCCGCGACGCGAGCGTGCGTTGAGTCCACAGGGTCCCCCGGACGGCACCGTTGCGCTCCTGGAGGGAGTCGAGGCCCACCGGGGCGATGCGGCAGTGACCCGGGCCCTGCCAGGTCTTCGCTGAACGGCACCCGGGCAGGCGTTTGTTAGGCTCCCCTTGCCTCCCGTGGGGGAAGTCCGGTGAGAGTCCGGCGCTGACCCGCAACGGTGTGCGCGGCGACCCGTCCGAGGGCCGTCGCGCGAGCCCGATCGCCTGCGGGGGCGTATCGACCCGCTGACTGCTCGCCGTGGACTGCGAGAGGGGACCGGGTGGCCGGCACGGCCGCGCGGGCTGTCTCCTGCTCGACGTCCAGCAGGCGGCCCGTGTGTGAAGGACGGCCCCTCCCGTGCGCCGAAGTACGGCTCCCAGCCGCATACCCGTGCTGCCGCTCAGCCTCGCGCTGGGACTGCTGCTCCTGCTGTCGCTCGCGTGCGGTGTCGGGCTCGGCGCCGCCGGGATCGGCTGGGCCGATGTGCTGCGCTTCCTGTGGGCAGGACTCACCGGCGCCACCGTGCACGAGCGGGACGCGGCCGCCTACACCATCGTCTGGGAGATCCGGCTGCCGCGCGTGCTGCTCGCCGCCGTGGTCGGCGCGGGACTCGCGGCCGTCGGTGTGGCCGTGCAGGCGATGGTCCGCAACGCGCTGGCCGACCCGTTCGTCCTGGGCATCTCCTCGGGCGCCGCGGTCGGTGCCAACGCCGTCATCCTCCTCGGCGCGTTCGCCGGGCTCGGGGTGTGGGCGCTGTCGGCCTCGGCGTTCGCCTCGGCACTCGCGGCCATGGCCCTGGTGTACACCGTGGCCCGCTCACCGCGGGGTCTGACGCCGCTGCGGCTGATCCTGACGGGTACGGCACTGGCGTACGGCTTCGAGGCCGTCACGACCGTCATGGTGTTCGGCGCGGCCAGGGGCGAGGCGGCCCGGTCGGCGATGATGTGGCTGCTGGGCAGCCTGGGCGGCGCCACCTGGGCCCAGGTGCCGCTCGCCGCGGTCACCGTGACGGCGGGCTGGGCCTGGCTGCGCCGGCGCGCCGAAGCCCTCGACGCGCTGGCGATGGGGGACGAGACCTCGGCCGCGCTCGGCGTCCGGCCCGCGCTGCTGCGCCGGGAGCTGTTCCTCGTCACCGCGGCCGTCACCGGCACCGTCGTCGCGGTCAGCGGGGCCATCGGATTCGTCGGACTGATGGTGCCGCACGTCGTACGGATGCTGGTCGGTGCCGGCCACCGACGGGTACTGACCGTGGCTCCGCTCGCGGGAGCCGTGCTGCTGGTGTGGGCGGACGTGGTGTCCCGACTGCTGTTCGCCCCGGCTGAACTGCCGGTCGGCGTGATCACCGCGGTGGTCGGGGTGCCCGCGTTCCTGCTGCTGATGCGGCGGGGCGGCTACGCGTTCGGAGGGCGTTGAGCATGCGGCTCGACATCGACGACGTCACGATCGAGGCGGCCGGCATCCGTCTGGTCGAACACATCCGGCTCACCGTGGACGACGGGGCGTTCGTCGGACTCGTCGGCCCCAACGGCAGCGGCAAATCGACCCTGCTGCGCTCCCTGTACCGGGCCCTGCGGCCGGCCGGCGGAACCGTACGCCTGGACGGCGAGGACCTGCACGCCATGAAGCCGCGAGCCACCGCCCGTGTGCTGGCCGCGCTGCCGCAGGAGTCCTCGGCCGAGTTCGACTTCACCGCCGCCGAAGTGGTCGCCATGGGAAGGCTGCCGCACCGGG
The DNA here is from genome assembly GCF_055600785.1 of Streptomyces sp. NPDC038200. Lineage (NCBI taxonomy): Bacteria > Bacillati > Actinomycetota > Actinomycetes > Kitasatosporales > Streptomycetaceae > Streptomyces > Streptomyces sp. NPDC038200. The sequence goes on along the minus strand of NZ_JBVJYH010000018.1, from coordinate 56,373 downwards.
GCCGCACGGCCGCCTCGGACCGGGACACCTGCGCTCGGGCGATGGAACGCACGGGCGTCAGCCACCTCGCCGACCGCGGGTTCCTCAGCCTGTCCGGCGGCGAGAGGCAGCGCGTCCTCATCGCCCGCGCCCTGGCCCAGCAGCCTCGGGTCCTGGTCCTCGACGAACCCACCAACCACCTCGACATCGCACACCAGTTGGACGTCCTGTCCCTGGTCCGCGACAGCGGCCTGACCGTACTGGCCGCGCTGCACGACCTCAACCTCGCCGCCGCCCACTGCGACGTCCTGTACGTCATCTCGGGCGGCCGGATCGTCGCCTCCGGGCCGCCCCACGACGTACTCCGGCCTCCGCTGCTGGCCGAGGTGTTCGGCGTCCGCGCCCATCCCGTCCGGCACCCCGAGACCGGCGCCGTCCAGCTCCTGTTCGACCTGCTTCCGCCCACCACCTGAAGGACGCCCATGCGCAAGCTCCTCGCCGCAGCCCTCTGCCTCGCCACGACCGCCACCGGCTGCGGCGCCACGGTCGAGTCGACCCGGGGCGCCCCGGCCCCGGCGGTCACCCTCACCAACTGCGGCCGCAAGGTGACGTACGACAGGGTTCCCGAGCGGGTCGTCACCAACGATGTCGGCATCACGGAACTGATGTTCGCCCTCGGCCTGGAGAAGCGCATGGCCGGCTTCGCCATGCCCGACGACAAGGGCGACCTGGACGGTGTGCCGTGGAAGGACGGCTACGACAAGGTGAAGTGGCTGTCGAAGGACCAGCTCACCAAGGAGAACGTCCTCGACGCCCGCGCCGACCTCGTCCTCGCCGGTTGGAACTACGGCTTCCGCGAGGACAGCGGCTTCACCCCCGACGCGCTGAGGAAACTCGGCATCCCCTCGTACATCCTCACCGAGTCCTGCCACAACGGCCGTACGAAGTCCTCGCGCGGCATCATGCCGCCCCTGGACGCCCTCTACGCCGACCTCACCAACCTCGGCAGGCTCTTCGGCGTCGAGAAGCGTGCCGCCGCGCTGATCGCCGACTTCAAGAAGCGGATCGCGGGAGTCCGGGCGAACGCGTCCGAGTCCGCCGCCCGCCCTGCGGTCTTCCTCTACGACAGCGGCCGGGACACGCCCTTCACCGCCGGCCGCTACGCGGCCCCGGAGCAGATCATCACCGAGGCCGGCGGCGTCAACGTCATGCACGACGTGGCGGACTCCTGGACCACCGTCGGCTGGGAGAGCGTCGTCGAGCGAGACCCGGACGTCATCGTCATCTGCGACTACGGAGACGTGAGCGCCCGGCAGAAGAAGGAGTTCCTCCTCTCCTACGCCCCGCTGCGCGGCGTCTCCGCCGTCAAGCACCGGCGGATCATCTCCCTGGACTACGCCGACCTGGTCGAGAGCCCCCGCAATCCCTCGGCCATCGCCCGGCTCGGCGCCTATCTGCGGACGGTGCCGGGCGACCGGTGACCCACCGGCTACCGGACCGTACTGCGCCCCACGACCGATCCGGCCCGGTCGATGCAGATGACGTCCACGGCGACCGGCGCTCCCCGCAGGACGGCCAGCGCCTCGTCGCGGGCCGCCCTCGCCACCAGGTCGCCGAGCGGTACTCCGGCGGCCTGGCAGGACTGGAGCGCGGCGAGACCGGTGTTGGCGGCGGCCACTTCGGCCACGAGCGTCTCGTCGGCGCCGCCGTGCCGGGCCAGTTCGGCGAGGAAACCCTTGTCGACCTGGGAGCGGCCGGAGTGCAGATCGAGATGGCCCACGGCGAGCTTGGAGATCTTGGCGAAGCCGCCGCAGATCGTGAGACGGTCCACCGGGTGCCGGCGGATGTACTTCAGCACCGCGCCCGCGAAGTCGCCCATGTCGAGCAGGGCGTCCTCGGGCAGACCGTACCGGGCGACGACCGTCTTCTCGGACGTCGACCCCGTGCACCCCGCCACATGGGTCCGCCCCGCCGCCCGGGCGACGTCCACGCCGCGGCGGATGGAATCGATCCACGCCGAGCAGGAGTACGGCACGACGATGCCCGTGGTGCCGAGGACGGACAGGCCCCCGAGGATCCCGAGCCGCGGGTTCCAGGTGGAGCGGGCGATCTCCTCACCGTGGTCGACGGACACGGTGATCTCCACGTCACCGCCGCCTCCGTGGCGTGCGGCGACCTCGGCGACGTGCTCGCTCATCATCCGCCGGGGGACGGGATTGACGGCCGCCTCACCGACGGGCAACGGAAGTCCGGGCCGGGTGACGGTCCCCACGCCGGGGCCCGCCCTGAAGACGACGCCACTGCCGGCGGGCAGCAGCCGGACCGTGGCCCGGACGAGCGCGCCGTGCGTGACGTCAGGATCGTCACCCGCGTCCTTCACCACTGCCGCCATCGCGGTTCCCCCGGTCAGCTCCTCGGCGGCCAGCGCGAACGACGGGGTCTGCCCCTTGGGTAGCGTGATCGTCACCGGGTCGGGAAACTCGCCGGTGAGCAGGGCGGTGTACGCGGCCGTCGTGGCCGCCGTCGCGCAGGAACCGGTGGTCCAGCCGGGCCGCAGGCCGGTGTGTTCCAACTGGGCGCGCCGACCGCCCTTCGCCCGGCCGGTACCCTGCGCCCCGCCCGCACCGCTCGCCTCGCCCACGCCTCGACCCTCACTGCTCCTCATGAACGGACCCGGACTCCCATGCACGTACTGATCCTCGGCGGCACCACGGAGGCCCGCCGGCTCGCCGGACTGCTGCACGGCACCCCCGGGCTGAAGCTGACCAGCTCCCTCGCCGGACGTGTCGCCGGCCCCCGGCTGCCCCCGGGCGAGACGCGTGTCGGCGGCTTCGGCGGGGCAGCGGGACTGGCGGCGTGGCTGCGCGAGCACACGATCGACGCGGTCGTCGACGCCACCCACCCCTTCGCCGGAACGATCAGCTTCAACGCCGTACAGGCCGCTGCTGCCACCCATGTTCCCCTGCTCGTCCTGCGCCGGCCCGGCTGGGTCCCCGTCGAGGGCGACCGGTGGCACGAGGTGGACTCGCTGGCGGCGGCGGCCCGGTCCCTGCCCGCACTCGGCCGGCGTGTCTTCCTGACCACCGGGCGCCTGGGCCTGGCCGCCTTCGCCGACCTGGACGACCTGTGGTTCCTCGTCCGGTCCGTCGACGCACCCGAGCCTCCGCACCCGTCCCGCATGGAGGTGCTGCTCGACCGTGGCCCCTTCACCCTCGAAGGCGAGCGCGAGCTGCTGCGCCGCCACCGCATCGACGTCGTCGTCACGAAGGACAGCGGCGGAGCGGCCACGGCGCCGAAACTGACCGCGGCCCGCGAGGCGGGGCTGCCCGTGGTCATGGTCCGCAGGCCACCGGTTCCCGAGGGTGTGCCCGTCGCCCCCGATCCCGAGAGCGGGGCGCGGTGGGTCCGGGAAACCCTCGGACAGGGTTCTTCTCCGGACCGCTGACCCGGGGGACGCGCCTGCGTCACGCCCACGGCCGGCTGCCGGGACGGTCGGTCGTCCCCGTCCTGCCGGGTGGACCAGCGGTTCCTCGGCGAGGTCGGCGCGGATGTGCCTCGCCGCGACGGAGCGGACGACGGAACGGCCGTGCCGGGCGCCGCGGACCGCGACCACGTGGGTCTGGGCCATGCCCCGACCGCTCGCACGGACATGAGGTAGGGGTCACCGGGACCCGGGACCGGCCCCGTACGGCTTGTCGTTCACTCTTCCTCGCTCGCGATGGCGTTGAGCGCTGCCGCGGCGATGGCGCTGCCCCCGCGGCGGCCCCGCACCACCAGGTGCTCCAGGCCCGACGGATGCGCGGCCAGGGCCTCCTTGGACTCGGCCGCGCCGACGAAGCCGACCGGGACGCCGATGACGGCGGCGGGCCGGGGAGCACCCTCCTCGATCATCTCCAGCAGGCGGAAGAGAGCGGTGGGCGCATTGCCCACGGCGACCACCGCGCCCTCCAGCCGGTCGCGCCACAACTCCAGCGCGGCGGCGCTCCGTGTGGTCCCCATCCTCGCGGCCAGCTCGGGGACTGCCGGGTCGGACAGCGTGCAGAGCACGTCGTTGCCGGCGGGCAGCCGCTTGCGGGTCACGCCGCTGGCCACCATCTGCACGTCGCAGAAGATCGGGGCGCCGGAGCGCAGGGCCGCGCGGGCGCGGGCCACCACCGCCGGCGTGTGGACCAGGTCGTGGACGAGGTCGACCATTCCGCAGGCGTGGATCATGCGTACCGCGACCTGGCTGACGTCGGCGGGCAGACCCGTGAGGTCCGCTTCGGCGCGGATGGTGGCGAAGGACTGGCGGTAGATCGCCGCCCCGTCCTTCTCGTAGACGTGGGGGGTCACGGTGCTCTTCTCGCTGCTCTCGGTCGTCTTACGGTTCATGAGGGGGTGTCACGGCCCCGGTGGCCCGGCTCGCCCGCCGACGCGGGGCGTCCGGACACCCGCCACCCGCCCTCCGGACCGCGCGGCCGTCCCCGGGCAGGCGTCACCGCGGTCACGTGCGGCCCGGGGTGATCGAGGAGAGGTCGCCGTGGGCATGGCGGTGAGCATACCCATGATCACGAGAGAGGTACGTTCCGCGCTCTCCGCACAGCCCTTGCCGCGCTCCGCGGCGGACCCTCCGCTCCGCGTCCGTGCCGACGGAGGCTCGCAACCGACGCCGTGGCGCCCGGATCCCGGGCCGTGGACTTCCCCGACACCCCCGGCGCGACAGGGGGGAGGGGTCCTAGGTCCAAGGCCTGATCGCGAGGTACCGTTCTTGCTGTTAGCGTGCAGCTGCATACAACTCGCAATAACGTCGGAGGACGTTGACATGGCGCTTTACACGCTCCCGGAACTCCCCTACGACTACGCGGCGCTCGCGCCCGTGATCAGCCCGGAGATCATCGAGCTGCACCACGACAAGCACCACGCCGCCTACGTGAAGGGGGCGAACGACACGATCGAGCAGCTCGCCGAGGCGCGGGACAAGGAGTCGTGGGGCTCGATCAACGGGCTGGAGAAGAACCTGGCCTTCCACCTCTCCGGGCACATCCTGCACAGCATCTACTGGCAGAACATGACCGGCCCGAAGGACGGCGGCGGCGAGCCCCTGGCCCAGGACGGCGTCGGCGACCTGGCGGACGCCATCACCGAGTCCTTCGGCTCCTTCGCCGGCTTCAAGGCCCAGCTGTCCAAGGCCGCGGCCACCACCCAGGGCTCGGGGTGGGGGGTCCTCGCCTACGAGCCGCTGAGCGGCCGCCTGATCGTGGAGCAGGTCTACGACCACCAGGGCAACGTCGGCCAGGGCTCCACCCCCGTCCTGGTCTTCGACGCCTGGGAGCACGCCTTCTACCTCCAGTACAAGAACCAGAAGGTGGACTTCATCGAGGCCATGTGGGCCGTCGTCAACTGGCAGGACGTGGCCAAGCGCTACGCCGCCGCCAAGGAGCGCGGCGACAGCCTGCTGCTCAAGCCGTGAGGCCGTAGCACACCCGAGCGCGTCCTGCCTCGTGACCGTCTTCTCACCTCTCACGGGCGGACAGCGCGGCGGAAGGCTCCCGCGAGGACGTCCTCGCGGGAGCCTTCCGCCCCGCCGGGACACGCACGGACCGCTGCCCCGCATGTGAGGGGCGCCATACGAGTCCCGCGGAACTGGACCCTCCCCGGCCCCGACTCCTGAAGCGGTACGGATCGATCCGAGCGACTCCGTACGACGTGATCTGGAGACGCGGTTGATGGACGAGTCCTGGCAATCCTCCTTCGGCGCGGGAGCCGTGCTGCGGAAGCTGATGCCTCCGCCCGCCCTGTGCGGCTTCCTCCTTCTGCTGGCCCTGGTGTTCACGGTGTCGTACGCCGTGGGAGCCGCCGCCGGTCCCGTGGCGCCCGGCGTGCACGGCACCGGCACGAGCCGGGGTGACGGCGATCCCGGCGGGGGCGGCGACATGGGGGACATGCACGGGGCGGGTCACTGATGGGCGCGGACACCACGCTCGACCTGGTGACGACCGATCTCACCGTCGGCGGAATGACCTGCGCGGCCTGCGTGCGACGGGTCGAGAAGAAGCTCGCCGGGCTGGACGGGGTGACGGCCAGCGTCAATCTGGCCACGGGACGGGCCCGGGTCAGTCATCCGGCGCGGATCAGTCCCGCGGAACTCGTCGCGACGGTGGAGCAGGCCGGCTACACGGCCGCGCTGCCCGAACCGCCCAGGAAGCTGCGGCCCGGGGCCGGCGGCGCAACCGAGGCCACGCGGCGGGAGCGGGACCGGCTCCTGGTCACGGCCCTGCTCGCGGTGCCGGTGCTCGTGCTGTCCATGACGCCCGCCCTGCAGTTCCGCAACTGGCAGTGGCTGTGCTTCGCGCTGGCCGCGCCGGTCGCCGTATGGGGTGCGTGGCCGTTCCACGAGCGGGCGGCACGCGGGCTGCGGCACTCGGCGGCGACCATGGACACCCTGGTGTCACTGGGCGTGGTGGCCTCGTTCTCCTGGTCGGCGTACGCCCTGTTCCTCGGAGGCGCCGGAGAGCCGGGGACGCGGATGCCCTTCTCGCTCGTCCCGTCGGCCTCGGACGGCGCCGCGCACCTCTATCTCGAAGCAGCCGTCGGCGTGCCGTTGTTCGTCCTGGCCGGGCGGTTCCTGGAGGCCCGCGCCCGGCGCGGCACGGGCGCGGCCCTCGAAGCGCTGGCGCAACTCGTGGTCAAAGAGGTGACGGTCCGCGAAGACGGCTCCGAACGGCTCCTGCCCGTCGAGCAGCTGACCGCCGGGCAGATCTTCGTCGTACGGCCCGGAGAACGGGTGGCCACCGACGGCGAAGTGGTCGAGGGCAGTTCCGCGGTGGACATGTCCCTGGTCACCGGGGAGAGCGAGCCGGCCGAGGTCGGGCCGGGCTCGGCGGTGGTCGGCGGGGCCGTCAACGCCGGCGGGCTGCTGCTGGTCGAGGCCACGGCCGTCGGAGCCGACACACGGCTCGCCCGGATCACCCGCCTGGTGACCGAGGCACAGGCCGGCAAGGCACGCGCGCAGCGGCTGGCCGACACCGTGGCGGGATTCTTCGTCCCCGTCGTGCTGACACTGGCCGTCACGGCGCTCGGGTTCTGGCTCGGTGCCGGAGCGGAACCGCAGGCCGCCGTCACGGCGTGCGTGGCCGTCCTGGTGGTGGCCTGTCCCTGCGCGCTGGGCCTGGCGACGCCGACCGCGCTGATGGCCGCGACCGGGCGGGGGGCCCAGCTGGGTGTCCTCGTCAGTGGCCCGCAGGCGCTGGAGGGGCTGCGGCACATCGACACGGTCGTGCTCGACAAGACCGGCACGCTCACTTCGGGCCACATGACCGTCGCCCGGGTCACGGTCGTTCCCGGCGGCCTGGGGACGGAGGCGGTGCTGCGGCTGGCCGGCGCGGTCGAGCGGGCGTCCGAACACCCGCTGGGCCGGGCCGTCACCGCATACGCGCAACGAGTGGCGGCCGGCCGGCCGTTGCCGGAGGTGAGCGAGTTCGGCGCGCGGCCGGGCCGGGGAGTACGCGGCCGGGTCGAGGGGCGACTCGTGGAGATCCTCGCGCCGGACGGCGACCTGCCCCCGGTCCTCTCGGACGCCGTGCTCGTGGCCGACGGTGCCGCGCACACACCCGTCGTGGTCCGTGTGGACGGGGTGGCCGAGGCCCTGATCGAGGTCGGCGACGTCGTACGCCCCGGCAGCTACCGGGCCGTGGACCGGCTGCGGCGCCTCGGCGTGCGACCGGTGCTCGCCACGGGCGACCGGAAGGCGCCCGCGCGGGCCGTGGCATCGGCCCTGGGCATCGACGAGGTGCACGCCCGCTGCGCCCCCGAGGACAAGGCCGGCCTCGTACGGGACCTTCAGGAGCACGGACACCGGGTCGCGGTCATCGGCGACGGAGTCAACGACGCCGCCGCGCTCGCCGGCGCCGACCTCGGCATCGCCATGGGCAGCGGCACCGACGTGGCCATCGGGGCGGCCGATGTGACACTGGTGCGCGGCGACATCGAAGCCCTGGCGGACGCGGTCCGGCTCGCGCGGCGCACGCTGGGCACCATCCGCGCCAACCTCCTGTGGGCCTTCGGCTACAACGTCGTCACCGTGCCGCTCGCCATGGTCGGCCTGCTCACCCCGATGCTCGCCGCGGCCGCCATGTCGGCCAGTTCGCTGCTGGTGGTCGGCAACAGCCTGCGGCTGCGCGCCTGGCGACCCACGCCCGCCCGGAGGCGCACGCGATGACCACGCGCAACCCCTGGCGGCCGTCGCGCCGCCGACTCACCGACACCCTGCTCGCCGCTGTCGCCCCCGTGGCCGCGTGCGGTCTCGCGCTGGGCGGGCTGACGACCTGGGCGGGGTCGGGCAAGGCGGGCAGCCCGCCGAGGATCGCCGTCTCGTCCGGACGGGTCCTCCTGCCGTACGGCGACAGCACGGAGACCGCCGCGTTCTTCGACGTCGCCAATCACGGCGGGGCGGACGACCGGCTGATCGAGGTGACCTCGTCCGCCACGCGAGGCGGGATCGGGCTCAGCCGCCACCGCGTCACCGCCGGCGGAGCCGCCTACAAAGCGGACGTGACCTCGGCCGCCGTACCGGCGGGCGGCCGGCTGGCCATGTCCCCGCACGGCGTGGACGTCGTCCTGCGGGCCGGGGCCGGCTGGCAGGCGGGCGACCTCGTGCCCTTCACCCTCCGCTTCGAACGCAGCGCGCCGGTCGAGACGTTCGCGGTGGTGGTCCGCCCCGGCGGCCGAGCCGCCTGATCAGGTGCCGACGTCGTAGCCCGCCGGATCCTTGAGGGGCGCGCCGCCGTGATCCCGGAGCACGGGCTCGGGAACGAGTGCGGTGGCCGGGGGATGTCCGTACCCACCCACGACGACCGAAGCCCGGATGCGAGGAGGAGGCGCCATGACGGCAGGGCGGTGTGCCCGCACGACACGGGCCGCGGTGTTCGCGGCCATGTGCGTGCTGCTCGCCGCCCTGGGCCACGTCCTGATGTCCGGCAGTGACGTCCCCGCGTGGGCGCCGGCCGCCGGATTCGCCGTGACCGCTGCCGCGGGCTGGTGCCTGGCGGGGCGGGAGCGCGGGCTGCCGTTGATCGTGACGGCCGTGGTCGTCGCCCAGACGGCGCTGCACGAGGCTTTCTCCTACGCCCAGTCGACGTCCGCCGCGTCGACGTCCGTCCAGTCGACGTCCGCCGCGTCCGCGGGCTCGGCCGCGACGGACGTGGGCGGCACGCACAGGGGCGGCATGGGTTCCATGGACATGGGCTCGACGGGGAGGGGTGCCCTGGACATGGGCTCCACGCCCACGCAGCACCTCAGCGCGGGCCACATGAGCCACACGGGGCACATGGGGGACTTGGGGGACTTGGGGCACTCCATGGACGGCGGCATGTCGTCGCTCGGCATGCTCGCCGCCCACCTGCTCGCCGCGGTGCTGTGCGGGCTGTGGCTGGCCCACGGGGAGAAGGCCGCGTTCCGTGTCCTGCGGACCGCGGCCGGATGGCTGGCCGCCCCGCTGCGGCTGCTGCTGGCCCCGCCCGCCACCCCGGACCGCCCGCGCGTCCCCACGCGGCGGTGCCGCTCGGACCGGGCGCCGCGTCTTCTCCTCCTCGTCCACGCGATCACTTCTCGGGGGCCGCCCGCGGAAACCGCTGTCGCCTGACGACAGCTGGATTCCCGAGGCCGCCCGACTGCGCCTCGGGTCACGGCCGTACGACCGCACCGGCGTGGTGACGCCACGGCGACGTGGGGCCGACTTCCCACTTCACCGGACCGGCGGCGCCTTGTCGCGCCCCGGCCCGGACCACGGTTGACCCGAGAAGGACACCACGTGACTACCTCTGCCCTGCCCACGTCGCGCGCAAAGAGCGGCATTACGGCAGCCCCCGACGACTCGATCACCGCATGGGCGCTGGCCGCCCGGGGCGGTGACACGGACGCGGTCGAGCACTTCGTGGGCGCCCTGCACCGAGACGTCCAGCGCTATGTCGCCCATCTGTGCGGCGACCCCCAGGCGGCGGACGATCTGGCCCAGGACACGTTCCTGCGCGCGCTCGGCAGCCTGCACCGGTTCGAGGGGCGCTCCTCGGCCCGGGCGTGGCTGCTCTCCATCGCCCGCCGCGCGGTGATCGACAGCTACCGCTACGCCGCCGCCCGCCCGCGTCTGTCGGACGTACCGGACTGGCAGGTGGCCGTCGAACTCGCCCAGCCGTGCGACCTGCCCGGCTTCGACGACGGCATCGCACTGCTGGATCTGCTGGCCTCGCTGCCCGTCGATCGGCGGGAGGCGTTCGTCCTCACGCAACTGCTCGGCCTGCCCTACGCGGAGGCGGCCGAGGTCAGCGACTGCCCGATCGGTACGGTCCGCTCCCGCGTGGCCCGAGCCCGCGCGACCCTGATGGACCTGCTGGACCAGGCGGAACGCCCCGCCGCCGTGGCGGCCTGAGGCCCCGGGAGGGTGCCGGTGCCGAGAGGAGGCACTCCGCGCCTGCCGTGGATCCCGCCGCTCCGCTGCCAGCAGGAATGCTCCCGAGCCGTGCCGCCGACTGCCCGGGAACTCGGACGGTGTCCGGTCCGACTTCTGGAGCGGGTGACGGACGTTCGCCCGCGTACCGAGTGATTCCGGGAGTTCTTCAGATGCGTTCTCGTAGGTGGGGCGGCACGGCGGCCGTCGTCCTGGGCGGCCTGCTGGTGACGGGCTGCGGCGGCGGGGAGAAGGGCTCGGACGGGAGCGGGGGGCAGGCCGGGAGGAACCCGGTGTCCGTCACCGACTGCATGGGCACCAGGACCACCTTCTCCGGCACCCCGAAGAGGATCGTCACCAGCAACGCCTCCGGCCTGGAGCTGCTGCTGCGCCTCGGCGCCGGGGACAAGGTGGCCGGCACGGGCTTCCCGCCCGGCAAGGGGACCCTGCCCGGCGGGCTGGACGCGCAGGCCCGGAAGGTCGAGGTGCTCAGCCGGACGGTGATCCCGAAGGAGAAGCTGCTCGGCTCCGGCGCCGACCTGTACCTCGACACGTTCGCCTCCATGGGGAGCATGGGCGGGGGCGGCGCGGGGGACGCGCCCACGGCGGAGGAGTTCGAGGCGGCCGGCATCAAGCACATCTACCTGAAGTCCACCGCCTGCGCCGCACAGGGCAAGAGCCCGGTGACCGACCTGTCCGCCGTCGAGGACGACATCACCACCCTCGGCGCGGTCACCGGCACGAGCGCGCGGGCGAAGGAACTCGTCACCGGGATGAAGGACAAGGTGGGCGCGGTCCGGAAGGCGATCGGCGGAACGGCGCCGAGCGCGCGGCCCACGTACTTCTTCTTCGACTACGACGCCGGCACGAAGCAGCCCAGCGTCACCTGCAACCGCCAGATCGCCCACGCCGTGATCACCCTGGCCGGTGCCCGCAACGTCTTCGGCGACTGCGACGGAGACTTCCGGCAGGTCGGCTGGGAGGACGTCCTCGCCAAGAACCCGGACTGGATCCAGCTCGGAGTCCGCGACCGGGGCAGCGAGGCGGCGAACAAGAAGGCGTTCGACGAGGCCGAGCAGTGGCTGAGGTCCAACCCCGCCACCAAGGGGCTGAAGGCGGTCGAGAAGGGCCACTTCCTGCGCATCGGCTCCGAGCAGACCACCATCGCCGGGGTCCGGAACGCCGACACCGTCGAGGAGATCGCCAAGACCCTCTACCCGGGCAAGGTCGGCTGATCGTGGTGTTCACGCCGGTACGCCGGAAGACCGCGGCTCCGGACACCGGAGGCAGCCTGCCCGCAGGCCCCCTCGCGGCGGTCCTGGCCGTGCTGCTGCTGGCCACGCTGACCGCGGCCGTCGCCTGGGGCTCGACCTCCGTCCCGCCCGCCGAGGTGGGGAACGTGGTGTGGCGGCGGCTTTCCGGCGAGGCGCCGCGCCCGGGCACGGACGACCTCATCGTCTGGCAACTGCGCGTCCCGCGCGCCCTGCTCGCCGCCCTGGTGGGGGCGGGCCTCGGGCTCGTCGGGACCGCGGTGCAGGCGCTGGTGCGCAACCCGCTGGCCGACCCCTACCTGCTGGGCATCTCCAACGGAGCCTCCCTCGGCGCGGTCGCGGCGATCGTGCTCGGTCTCGGTGCCGGCGGGGCGCTGGGGCTGGGACTGTCCGGCGCGGCCTTCGCCGGGGCGCTGGCCACCTTCGCGCTGGTATGGACGGTGGCCCGGCGAGGCGGGGGATTCGCGCCGCTGCGGCTGGTGCTGGCGGGAGTCGCGATCGGCCAGTTCCTGTCCGGGTTCACCAGCTACCTGGTGTTGCGGACCGGCGACGAGCAACAGACCCACAGCGTCCTGTTCTGGCTGATGGGCAGTCTCGGCGGAGCCACCTGGGAACTGCTCGCGGTGCCCGCGACGGCCGTACCGCTCGCCGCGCTGTGGCTCCAGGCGCGCGCCCGGGGCCTCAACGCCCTGCTGATGGGCGACGAGACGGCCGCCGCGCTCGGCGTCGACGTCACCCGGCTGCGCCGTGAGCTGTTCACCGTCACCAGCGTGCTCACCGGGGTCCTGGTGGCGGTCTCCGGCGCGATCGCCTTCGTCGCGCTGATGGTGCCGCACGCCTGCCGCCTGGTCGTCGGCGGCGACCACCGCCGTCTGCTGCCGGTCTCGGCGCTGTTCGGAGCGGTGCTGCTGGTGGTGGTCGACATCGTCTGCCGTACGGCCATGGACGCCCAGGAGCTGCCGGTGGGAGTGGTCACCTCGCTGCTCGGGGCTCCGGCCCTGCTGTATCTGCTGGACCGGCGCCTGGGGAGCGGCAGTTGAGGATCGACATCGAGGACCTGCACGTCGCCTACGCCGGCCGTACGGTCGTGGCGGGCGCCCACCTGGTCGCCGCCGAAGGGGAGATCACGGGCCTGGTCGGCCCGAACGGCAGCGGCAAGTCCACGCTCCTGCGCACCGTCTACCGGCACCTGAAGCCCACCGCCGGGCGCGTCCTGCTCGCCGGCACCGACCTGGGCGAGCTGACCCCGGCCCGGTCGGCGCGGCACGTGGCGGCCCTGCCCCAGGAGCGGGGGAGCGACTTCGAACTGACCGTGCGCGAGGTCGTCGCGATGGGCCGCACGCCCTACAAACGGGCCTTCGCCGGGGAGGACGCCGCCGACCGGGACATCGTCGCGCGGGCACTCGCCGATGTCGGCATGGCCGAGCAGGCCGGGCGCCGCTTCACGGCCCTGTCCGGCGGCGAACGTCAACGCGTCCTGCTGGCACGGGCGTTCGCGCAGGAACCGGACGTCCTGGTGCTGGACGAGCCGACCAACCACCTCGACATCCGTCACCAGGTCGAGCTGCTCGCCCTGCTGCGGGACCGACGCCGTACGACCCTGGTGTCGCTGCACGACCTCAACGCCGCCGCGTCCGTCTGCGACCGCCTCCACGTCCTGCACGCCGGATCGGTCGTCGCCTCCGGCACGCCGCGCGAAGTCCTGACCCCCGGCTTGATGGCCGAGGTGTTCGCGGTGCGGGCTGCTGTCGTCGACCATCCCCTCACCGGTGACCCGCTGATCGCCTTCGACCACCGGACGCCGACGCACCCCGCGCCGACGGACCACGCGCCGACGGATCAGACACCAAAGGATCCAGCACCAACGGATCAGGCGCCGACGACCGTGGCGTCGGAGACCGGCGCGCGCGGCTGACCACGGTCGGGCAGGACGACGGGCGAACCCTGCCCGACCACGCGGCGGCCGCCGCGACCGACTGGCACGACCGGCCGCAGTGACCGGCCACCGGCCGCAGTGACCGATCGTCGTGACCGGCCGCAGTGACCGGCCGCCGCGAGCGACGGTCCGCGACCGGCCGTCGCGGACACCCCCTGCCGGGCCCGCCCCGATTTCCGGGCGCGCCCGGGAACTCACCCGCGATCAGTCCCGACTTGTGGGACGAGGCTGCCGTCCCGGCAGCGCACTTACGACCTCAGAGGGGCGGCAACGGTGACACGCCACAGTCCCGGTTCGCAACAGCCCGGCCACGTATCCGTCGGCGAGACACCTGTCGGCGAGGACCGGTGGCTGCTCGTCGCCGTGGCCGGCCTGCTGTCGTTCGTGGCGATGCTCGACATGAACATCGTCAACGTGGCCCTGGCGGACATCGCCACCGGACTGCACGTCTCCGCCGCGACCGCCCAGTGGGCGGTCCTGGCCTATCAACTGCCCGTGGTGGCCCTGCTGTTGCCGGTCGGCCGCTGGCTGGACGGCGTCGGAGCACGCTCCGCCGTACTGACCGCGACCGCCGGATTCGGCCTGTGCAGCGCGCTGGCCGCCGCCGCACCCTGGTCGGCCTGGCTGATCGCCGCCCGCCTCGCGCAGGGCGCCTTCGGGGCCGTGCTCTTCGTCCTGATGCCCGTGCTCGCCCTGCGTGCCGTACGGCCGGAACGGCGCGGCCGGGCCATGAGCGTGCCCGCGACGCTGGGCCCGCTGGGCGCCGTGACCGGCCCGGCCGTCGGCGGGCTGCTGCTGGACCACCTGGGCTGGCGCTCCGTCTTCCTGGTCAAGCTCCCTTTCTGCCTGCTCGCCCTGGTCGCGGCGTGGCGGGCGATGCCCGCGGACGGCGGCCTGCGCCGCCCCGACCGCCGGACCACGGCGGAAGCCCTGCTGGTGGGCTCGGGAGTGGCCGCCCTGCTGCTCGCGCTGACCACCGCGTCGAGAAGCCCGGGGTGGGCGGTGCTCGCGCTTGCCGCCGTGCCGCCGTTGTGGTGGTGGCTGCGCGGACCGGGCGGCCGTCCGGTGATCGGCGTCCTGCGGGCGACGGGCCTGTTCCCGGCACATGCGGCGGTGCTGGCGTCGGCGGCAGGGTTCGCCGCGATGCACTACGTCGTCGCCCTGCACCTCCAGCGCGATGACGGCGTCAGCGCCACCACGACCGGGCTGACCGTGCTCGCCTTCCCTCTCGGCATGGGGCTGGCCGGACCGGTCGGCGGTCGCCTGGCCGACCGGTGCGGGCCCCGGCCGGTGGCGGTCGGCGGCGCCGCCCTCACCGCCGCCGGCCTGCTCCTCCTCGTCCCGCTGGAGGGCGACTGGTCCCCGTGGTCCGTGGCCTGGCGGCTGGCGGTGGCCGGCATCGGCATGGGCTTGCAGGGCGGCCCCACCCAGGCCCTGGTCATGGGCGCCGCACCACCCGACCGCACGGCAACCGTGGGCTCTTCGGTTCAACTGGCCCGCGGTCTCGGCTTCACCCTCGGCCCGGCCCTGGCCACCGCGGCCTGGGCCCCGGCCGGAGGCGACAGCGGCGCGACGGCCGGGCTGGCCCTCGCGGCCGTCGCCGCCTGTCTCGCCGTACCCCTGCTCGCACTCCGCGCACACGGTCCCGCGTGCGCGCACCGGAAGTCCACCGACGCGGCACCCGCCGCCCCCCGCCCCTGACCGAGGAGTCCTTCCCATGTGCGGAATCACCGGCTGGGCGTCCTTCCACCACGACGCCCGCACCCAGGCCCCGGCCATCGAGGCCATGACCGCCGCCCTGACCCGCCGCGGCCCCGACGCCGGAGGCGTCTGGCTGGGCGAGCGCGCCGCGATCGGCCACCGGCGCCTGGCCGTCATCGACCTGGCCGGCGGCGCGCAGCCGATGACGGACCGCCCCGACCGGCCGGACGTCGTGCTCACCTACAGCGGCGAGGTCTACAACCACCACGAGCTGCGGGCCGAGTTGCGCGCCCGCGGTCATGTCTTCCGCACGCGCAGCGACACCGAGGTGGTGCTGCGGGCCTACGCGGAGTGGGGCGAGGACCTCGCCGAGCACCTGGAGGGCATGTTCGCCTTCGCCGTCTGGGACGAGCGCGCCGGGCGACTGCTGCTGGTCCGTGACCGGCTCGGCGTCAAACCACTGTTCTGGGCGCCCGTCGACGGCGGCCTCGCCTTCGCCTCCGAACCCAAGGCGCTCTTCGCGCATCCGGAGATACGGCCCCGCGTGGACGCCGACGGGCTGCGGGAGGCGTACAGCCTGCTGTTCAACACCGGGCCGACGGTGTGGTCCGGAGTACGGGAGGTCGAGCCCGGTGGCCTGCTGATCCTCGACCGGGACGGAGTCCGGGAACGCCGCTACTGGCAGCTGGAGGTCCGCGACCACACCGACGACCGGGAGACGACGGTGGACCGGATCCGTGCGCTGGTCGGCGCGGCGGCGCGCAGCCGGCTCGAAGCGGACGTCCCGCTGTGCAGCCTGCTGTCCGGAGGCATCGACTCCACCGTCCTGACCGCACTGCTCGCCGACGAACTCCGGGTGCGGGAAGGCGGGGAGGCGAGGATCCGTTCGTACGCCGTCGACTACAGCGACCAGGCCGAGCGGTTCACCGGAGACGTCCTGCGCACCGGCCACGACACGCCGTACGCCGCGGAGGCCGGCGCCTTCATCGGCACGGCGCACAGCACCGTCGTCCTGGACCCGCGCGAACTGCTCGACCCCGAGCACCGCAGCGCGGTCGTCGTGGCCCGTGACTCGCCCATCGGCGTGGGCGACATGGACACCTCGCTGTACCTGCTGCTCGGCGAGATACGCCGGCACTCCACCGTGGCCCTGTCCGGCGAGGCGGCCGACGAGGTCTTCGGCGGTTACCCCTGGTTCCACCGTCCCAGGGCACTGGCCGCGCAGACCTTCCCGTGGCTGCTGGTGACGGGCGACGAGGCCGCCATGCCCCTGAACCCCGAACTCGACCTGCGCATCGCGGAGTTCCGCGACGACACGTACCGCGGCGCGCTGGCCGCCGTGCCCCACCTCGACGACGAGAGCCCTGCCGAACACCGGCAGCGCGAGATGCAGCACCTGTCCCTGACCCGCTGGCTGCGTCAGCTCCTGCACCGCAAGGACCGGTTGAGCATGGCGCAGGGCCTGGAGGTGCGCGTCCCGTACTGCGACCACCGGCTCGTCGAGTACGCCTTCAGCACACCCTGGGCGCTGAAGAGCTTCGACGGCCGCGAGAAGAGCCTCCTGCGTGCGATGGGCGCCGGCCTCGCTCCGGAGTCGGTCCTGCACCGCCCCAAGAACCACTATCCGGCCACCCACCACCCCGACTACAACCGCGGCCTGCAGGACATGGCCCGCGACGCCCTGGCCACCGAGCGGGTCCGCGCCCTGGCCGACGAGACCCGCATCAAGCCCTGCCTCGACACCCCGCCCGACCGACTGGAGTGGGGCCATCGGCTGCGCCTCGAACGCGTCGTCGACCTCGCCCTGTGGCTGGACCACTACCAGCCCGAACTCGCCCTCTGAGGAGCCACGCCCATGACCCTCCGGGAACCGCTGCCCGCCGCCGATTCCGCCGCCGATCCCGACGCCCTGCCCGATCCCGTCCCGCTGACGGGCTGCCCCTACAAGGCCGACCCCTACCCCCTGTACGACCGGATGCGCGAGGCGGGCCCGGTCCACCGCGTCCTCTTCCCCAGCGGCGTACGGGCCTGGCTCGTCACCGGCTACGACGCCGCGCACTCCGCCCTGAACGACGAACGCCTGGGCAAGAACCACGACCGGGGCAACGACCGCTGGCGAGCCCGTGCCTCGATCATGCCCGAACCGCAGCACTCCCAGCTCCAGGTCCACCTCCTCCACCAGGACCCGCCCCGGCACACCCGCATGCGGGGCCTGGTCACCGACGCCTTCACCCCGCGCCGGATCGAGAGCCTGCGCCCCCGCTTCCAGGAACGGGCGGACGCGCTGGTCGACGCCCTGCCCGAGAGCGGCCCCGCCGACCTCGTCACCGGCTTCGCCGCCCACTTCCCCTTCCAGGTCCTGGCGGAAGTCATCGGCCTCCCGGAGGAACTGGCGGCGCGCTTCGACCGGGACTGGGGCAAGGTCGTGCAGCCGGTCGGCCCCACCGACCCCGGACGCCCTCTCTACGAGGCCCGGCTGCGCGGACTGCAGAGCTACATCGCCGCCGTCGTCACCCACAAGCGAGAGCACGGCGACGACGACCTGCTCAGCGGCCTCGTCGCCGCGCGCGACCGCCGTGAACTGTCCCAGGAGGAACTGGACTCGATGATCTTCCAGCTCCTCGTAGCGGGCCAGGAACCGGTCACCAACCAGATCACCACGGCCCTGGTCGCCCTGTTCCGCCACCCGGACCAGCTCGCCCGGCTGCGCGACGAGCCAGGACTGCTGCCCCGCGCGGTCGAGGAACTCCTGCGCCACGACAGCGCCTTCGAACTCACCACCTGGCGCTTCTTCGACCAGGACAGTGACCTGCACGGCACCCGGATACCGGCCGGGGACTCGGTGATCGTCTCGCTGTGTGCCGCCAACCGTGACCCGCGCCGCTTCTCCGCCCCCGACACCCTCGACTTCGACCGCAGTCCCAACCCCCACCTCGCCTTCGGTCACGGGATCCACTTCTGCCCCGGCGCGGCACTCGCCCGGGCCGAACTCCAGATCGCCCTCGGCACCCTGCTCGCCCGGCTGCCCGGTCTGCGCCTCGCCGTCCGGGACGAGGACATCGAGTGGATCCCGGCGGTCCTCGGCCGCGGCACCCGCCGCCTGCCGGTCGACTACGACCGACGCCTCTGACACCGAGGTCCCGCCGACGGGCTACGACCGACGTCTCTGACACCGAGGTCCCGCCGACCGGCTTCGACCGACGTCTCTGACACCGAGGTCCCGCCGACCGGGGGCGGCCACACCGACGGAGCCGCCCGGCCGTCCCGCTCCCACCGACCCCGGCGCCTGGCCCGAGTCCCGCCACGGCGCCATGTCCACGTGCCCTCGTACTCCTGGAGGAACGGCATGCCACTGACGACCGCGCCGGACACCGCCCCCACCCGTATCGGCGCCGAGATCCTGAACCTGCTCCTGCCCCATCACCGCACCCCGGACCCCGATCGCGCTCCCGCTCTTCCGGAAGCGTTCCCCCATCAGCTGCGCCGCATCAACGAGTTCGTACGGGACGGCGCCCCCGTCGTCTTCACCCTCCCCGCCTTCCCGTGCAAGTCCCCCAACCCCGCCAAGGTCCTCGGCCGCCTCCCCGACCAGGGCGAACGCCTCTCCCTGAGCTTCCTGAACAGCCTGTGCACCGACATCGAGCGGATCTATCCACCCGGCGCACACGTGATCATCTGTTCCGACGGCCACGTCTTCGGCGACCTCATCGGCGTCCCCGACCACCACATCGACGCCTACGCCGACGAACTGCGCCTGCAGATGGACCGGTCGGGCCTGGACAGACTGTCCGTCCTCGACCTGCGCGACATGCTCGGCGACCTCCCGCACGACACCAAACGCGCCCGCCTGCACGCCCGCCACGCCCCGACGGTGGAGGCCCTGCGCGCCGAGTTCCGTGCCGACGAGCAGGCTCTCGCCCTCTACCGGGGCATCACCCGCTTCCTCGTCGAGGACACCGCCGACTGGGCCGGCACCCGCTCCGCCCTCCAGCGCGCATGCCGGCAGCGCGCCTACGGCGTCATACAGCGCAGTCGCGCCTGGGGCGATCTGATCGCCGAGCACCACCCCCACGCCGTACGCCTGTCCATCCACCCCCAGCCCGTCGGGGCGCCCAAATTCGGCATCCGGCTCCTCCGCGCGCCGGACGCCTGGACCACTCCCTGGCACTCCGCCGCCCTGCGCCGAGCCGACGGCACCTGGACCCTCATGCCCCGGAGACGGGCGGCCCGGGTCGGCCGGCTGGTGCGGCAGGGCGGCCGGGACAGTCACTTCGAGCAGCACGGGGCGGCCTGAACCGGGACGGTGTCCTGCCCCGGTCACCCCCTCCGGGTGCGCGGCAGCCGGCGACGAGGCCGCTCCTGCCGGCCCCGACGGGATGCCCTGTCGACGCGGGACATCAGTGACAGGGCATCCCCTCACCGGATCAGCGGCCGAGCAGTTGCTTCAGCTTCCTGCCCTTGGCGGACTCGCCCAGTGTGTCCCACAGCTTGGCCGAACCGGTGTACGTGTACACGCCCGGCGCTCCCTGCGCCGCGCAGCCGTCGCCGTACGACACGATGCCCACCTGGTAGACCCCGCGGCGGCCCGGCAGCTTGCGGAACATCGGTCCGCCGCTGTCCCCCTGGCAGGAGTCCTTGCCCTCGACCCCCGCGCAGACGTTGACCTTCTTGTCGTAGCCCGGGTAGGACGCCTTGCACTCGATGTGCGAGACGATCGGGACGTCCACCGCTCGCAGCCGGTCCGGGTACCGCGGCACCTCCGTGTCGGTGTTGCCCCAGCCGATGACCGTGGCCTTGGCACCCGGGCGGATGAGCGCGTCCGTGCCGGCGGTCGGCAGGTTGACCGGCGCGGTACCGGTGACGGGCTTGTCCAGCAACAGGAACGCCATGTCGTACGCCTCCTGGCCCCTGGCGTAGCGGGGGTGGACGACGACGTCGATGACGTTGCGCAGCCGGCCCTGGTTCTTCTTGGACAGCACGGTGCGGCCGACGACCGTCTCGAGCTGCTTGGGCTGTACATCGACGACGCAGTGGGCGGCCGTCATGACGACGTTCGAGTCCAGCAGGCTGCCGCCGCAGAACTGCCGGTCCTGCGGGTTGCCCCGGCCCTTGGTCAGCAGCGCCGCCATGAACGGATACGAGCCCACGGGCTTCTCGGTGCCGCCGATGACGGGGCTGTCCGGGCGGGCGGGGTGCGCCGGTGTCGCCGCGCCGGCCGCCCCGGTGGACGTACCGACGAGCCCGAGCACCGCACCGGCGGCGATCGCCAGGGAGGCGATGCGGCGGGGCGCGGTTCTGTGGGCAAGGGAAAGACGCATGGGGGGTGTCTCCAATCTCCGAAGTGCCACCACGGCGGACACTCCCGAGGCGTTCGGTCGGGCCGGACGACACGGAACTGAGCCGGCGGTGGCATACCGCCCTGTCAGAGGGGATCTTGCGGAGGGAGGTTCCCGAGACACCCGTCGGCACGGAGGGAGGCCGTACCGGTCAGAGGACGTCGAGCAGATCGGTCACCGGCCGCCGGGGGCTCGCGGGACCTACCGGGCCGTAACCGATCCGGATCACCATCTGGACATGCCCCATGGCGGACACGGGATCCCGGACGGCCCACCGGAACTCCGGCCACTCCAGCGGTTGGGAGGTGACCGAGGCGACCAGTCCGTCCGCGGTGGCCCGGAGCAGGACCCGCTCCAGCGCCTGACCGGCACTCAGCCAGTCCACCGGCTCGTCGTACGCCGTGCCCAGCAGAGCGATGTTCGGGTTCTTCTCGAACGGCGCCCAGCCACGCCCGGGCATCGCACGGTCCCTCGCGAAGTCACGGACCGGGGCCGAGGCACCGCGCTGCCGAGGACCCAGCGCCTCGGCGGAGATGCCGTCGGTCGCCCCGCCGACACCGGCCGGCTCCGTACGCGTCCACCGGGCCGTCTCCTCGCGCATCTCCGGCGAGCGTGTCTCCCTGCCCTCGGCGTCCTGCACCAACTCCAGGATCGACCGCACATGCCAGGCACCCGGGAACGTCAACTGGGCGCCCTCCGCGCGGGCCGCCTCGCACAGCCTGTCCACCGTGGCGGCGGAGATCGCCTCGTCGCGGAAGGGCATGCGGCTGGAGTGACGGCGACGGATCGCGGAGCCCAGCTCGGCGAGCGCGCCGTCGGGTGTACCCGCCCCGAGCAGGTGCACCTCGGCGAGGAGCTCGGGGAAGGCCGGTTCGGGCAGTACGCGGACGATCGGCGCCAGCCCCGCCGCCGCGGCGGCCACGCGCAGGTTGAGCAGGGCGGCACCACATCCCACGTGCAGTCCGCGGTTCTCGGGGTCGGTTCGCGGAAGCGCCCGTTCCAGGTCCGCGTACAGGCGCAGGACGCCGACGTCGCGCAGATAGCGGAAGGACCAGGGCTGCGCGTTGTGCAGCGAGGGCGCCGCGGCGGCGTCCGCCACGAGCGCGGTCACGGCGTTCACGTCGAGAGGTTCTGCGGTCACGGTGGCTTCCCTTCGGGCCGGTTCGGCGGCTCACCCACGGGTCGGGACGGCGATGACGGGACAGCGGGCGTAGCGCAGCACGCCCTGGCTGACCGAGCCCAGCAGCATCCCGGTGAAGCCGCCACGGCCTCGGGTCCCCACGACCAGGCCCAGTGCGTGCGCCGCGGCGTCGGCGAGGACGTGAACGGGATGGCCGACCAGCACCTCGTGGTGCAGGTCCACCTCGGGGTGGTCCGCGCGCCGGCCCGCGACGATCTCGGAGAGCAGCCGGCGGCACTCCTGTCGCGGCTCGTGCTCATCGAAGATCTTGAACGGCCCGGGCTCCCAGACGAGCAGGGCCCGCAACCCGGCGCCGCGCAGGGCCGCTTCCTCGAACGCCACATCGACCGCTGCGCCGGACTGCTCACTGCCGTCGACGCCGACGACGTAGTACGGGGGCTCCTGTGTGATGTGCTCGGACTCGGGAACGACCACCAGGGGACAGTGCGTGTGGGCCATGAGCGGCAGGGCGACCGACGCGGAGCCGAACACCTCCTGCCGCCGGTTCAGGTGCCGTGATCCCAGCACGACGGCGGCGGCGTCGCGACTCTGCTCGCGCAGCACCCACACCGGATCACCCTCCGCGAGCAGGGACTCCATGTCGAGCCGCGGATGCCGGGCCGCGGCGAAGTCCATCGCCCCCTCCAGCACCTGCCTCCCGGCCTTGTGGAGCGCCTCGTTCCACTCCTCCCACGACGGCGGGACCTCCCGTCTCCGGTAGCCCCGGGTGGGCACCCCCTCCACATGGACCGGGCGCAACGGCAGCCGACGGCGGTCGGCCTCGTCGGCAGCCCAGGCCAGTGCCATCCGGCGGGCGGGATCAGGATCGACGCCCACCACGATCGGCCGGCGGTCACCGGGCCGGGGCACGGTCGCCTCCGGTCATCGATGCGGGAGCGTTCATCGCCCTCGCCTCCTCACGGTGGCGCGAGGCAGCGCCGCCACCGATTCCATGGAAAGCGGTGCCCCGGCGGCCTGCCATGGGCCATTGGTCCCCACGACGGGCCTGCCGGGCCACGGTCGCGCGGGAGGGGACCACCGCGCACCGGCCCAGAGCGCCGATCGGGAACCGCTGGTCGGGAACCCGCTCGGTGACCCTCCGGCGCGGTCTCGCGCACGAGCGGCCTCAGGAAGGGACCTCAGGCCCCGGCGCGGGGGCTGTTCGGCCCCAGCGCGGAGGGACCGGACGCGGTGCACTGGATGCGGCCGCCCCGGGCCTCGCCCCGGGGCGGTGGCCCACGCCGTGCTTCTTCTCGCAGCGCGCCCGATGGCTGTGACGCCCGAACTTCTCCGACAATGCTTATAAAACAGCAGATACCGGACAACATCCGAGGTGCCCATGTCCCATGCCGTCCGCCAGGAGCCCACTCCGCTCACCGACGAGGAAATCCGCACCTTGGACGCGCACTGGCGCGCAGCGAACTATCTGTCCGCCGGACAGATCTACCTCATGGCCAACCCGCTGCTGACCGAGCCACTGCGACCCGAGCACATCAAGCCGCGGCTGCTCGGCCACTGGGGGACCTCGCCGGGACTCAACCTCGTGTACACCCACCTCAACCGCGTGATCAAGGCGCGCGGACTGAACGCACTGTGCGTGTGGGGCCCGGGGCACGGCGGGCCGGCTGTCCTCGCGGGCTCCTGGCTGGAGGGCAGCTACAGCGAGACCTACCCCGATGTGACGCGGGACGCGGAGGGCATGGGCCGCCTGTTCCGGCAGTTCTCCTTCCCCGGCGGTGTGCCGAGCCACGTGGCGCCGGAGACCCCCGGGTCGATCCATGAGGGAGGCGAACTCGGCTACTCGCTCGCGCACGCCTACGGCGCCGCCTTCGACAACCCGGACCTCCTGGTGACCTGCGTGATCGGGGACGGTGAGGCGGAGACCGGGCCGCTGGCAGCGTCCTGGCACTCCGACAAGTTCCTCGACCCGGTGCACGACGGAGCCGTCCTGCCGATCCTGCATCTCAACGGCTACAAGATCGCCAATCCGACCGTGCTGTCCCGCCTCCCGGAGGAGGAACTCGACGCCCTGCTGCGGGGCTACGGCCATGAACCGCTGCACGTCACCGGCGACGACCCCGCCGAGGTGCATCGCGGCCTGGCGGCCGCGTTCGACGAAGCCCTGGACCGGATCGCACGCGCGCAGCGCACCGCCCGCGAGGAAGGATCCGCCGACCGGGTGCACTGGCCGATGATCGTGCTGCGCACCCCTAAGGGCTGGACCGGCCCGGCCGAAGTGGACGGCGAGCCGGTCGAGGGCACCTGGCGTTCCCACCAGGTCCCGCTGGCCGGCGTCCGCGACAACCCGGATCACCTGCGGCAGCTGGAGGACTGGCTGCGCTCGTACCGGCCCGAGGAGCTGTTCGACCCGGACGGACGGCCGAGTGCCGACGTGCTCGCCTGCGTCCCCGACGGAGCCAGGCGCCTCGGGGCGACTCCGCACGCCAACGGCGGCCTGCTCGTCCGCGATCTTCCGCTGCCGCCGCTCGACACCTTCGCCGTGCCCGTCGACAAGCCCGGCGCCACCCTGCACGAACCCACCCGGATCCTCGGCGACCTGCTCGAACAGGTCATGCGGGACACACGAGCGCGCCGGGACTTCCGGCTGGTCGGTCCGGACGAGACCGCCTCCAACCGGCTCCAGGCCGTCTTCGAGGCCAGCGGGAAGGCCTGGCAGGCCGGGCTGCTTCCGGTGGACGAGCACCTGGACCGGCACGGCCGGGTCATGGAGATTCTCTCCGAACATCTGTGCCAGGGCTGGCTGGAGGGATATCTGCTGACCGGGCGGCACGGACTGTTCTCCTGCTACGAGGCGTTCGTCCACATCGTCGACTCGATGGTCAACCAGCACATCAAGTGGCTCAAGACCTCGCGCGAGCTGCCCTGGCGGGCCCCCATCGCCTCCCTGAACTACCTGCTCACCTCGCACGTCTGGCGTCAGGATCACAACGGCTTCTCCCACCAGGACCCCGGATTCGTGGACCACGTGCTCAACAAGAGCCCCGAGGTGGTCCGCGTCTACCTGCCGCCGGACGCCAACACGCTGCTCTGCGTGGCCGATCACGTCCTGCGCAGCCGTGACTACGTCAACGTCGTCGTGGCCGGCAAACAACCCTGCTTCGACTGGCTGACGATCGAACAGGCCCAGGTCCACTGCGCGCGCGGCGCCGGGATCTGGGAGTGGGCCGGCACGGAGAACGGCGGGGAACCCGACGTGGTCCTCGCCTGCGCCGGTGACGTCCCCACCCAGGAGGTCCTGGCCGCCGCCCAGTTGCTCCGCCGTCACCTGCCCGGACTGTCGGTGCGTGTGGTCAACGTGGTCGACATGACCCGGCTGCTGCCGCACGGGGCGCACCCGCACGGCATGACCGACGCCGAGTACGACGGCCTGTTCACCACCGGCACACCAGTGATCTTCGCCTACCACGGCTACCCGTGGCTGGTCCACCGCCTCGCCTACAGCCGCACCGGCCACGGGAACCTGCATGTGCGCGGGTACCAGGAGTCCGGCACCACGACCACCCCCTTCGACATGGTCGTCCGCAACGATCTCGACCGCTACCGCCTCGTCATGGACGTCATCGACCGCGTACCCGGCCTCGCCGTGCGCGCCGCGGCCGTACGCCAGACGATGGTGGACGCCCGCACCCGCCACCACGCGTGGATCCGCGAACACGGCACCGACCTGCCCGAGGTCGCGGAGTGGAGCTGGAACGCCTGAGCGTTCCGTGCGGCGCCCGAGGGCATCACGACGAACCACAGCGAGTTCCGGTACCGCGTGATGAGCCCTCGGCCGGCAGATCGGCCCCGGGGACCGCTCGGCCCCGGCCGGCCTCCGCGGCGACTGCCCGCGGAGGATCGGTCGGCCCCCGATGGGGCCATGTGGCCCCTGATTTCGGCCGGCGCCGTGGCGCCACGCTGGTGGCGGAACCCTCACCCCGGGAGGCGGCGACCATGTCCCGAACCATCACCGTGGGCCTCGACGACTCGCCAGAAAGCCGGGCCGCTGTCGAGTGGGCGGCGCGCGAGGCACTGCTGCGGGGCCTGCCCCTGAAGATCGTGCAGGTGCGGGAGCCGATGCCCAGGTACATGGGGCCGACCCCGCTGCTCGACCTCGAGGGCTACCACCGCTGGTCCGAGCAGCTGACCCGCGAGGCCGCGGACGGCGTCCGGCTGCACCACCCGGGCATCGACGTGCACACCGAGCAGCTCACGGGAAACGTGGCCGACGTGCTCTGCGAGGCGGCGGTCCAGGCCGAGCTGCTGGTGCTGGGGTCACGGGGCCTGGGCGGCCTCCGCGGGTTCGTGGCCGGTTCGGTGAGTCTGGGTGTCGTGGCCCGCGCCGAGCGACCGGTGGTCCTGGTGCGGGCCGGGGAGCAGGCCGCTGACGAGCACGAGACGGACGCGGCGGGCGTACCGTCCGCCGCGGCGGCCTTCCGGCCCGTCGTGCTCGGGCTCGACGTCCCACACCCGGACGACACGCTCCTGGAGTTCGCCTTCGACGCCGCCGCCCGGCGGAAGGCCGCCCTTCGGGCCGTCCACGCCTGGCCCGAGCCCTCGACCTCGTTCCACGGCATCTCCGCCGACGGCGCACACCACGACTCGCTCGAACGCGGGCAGGCCTCCGCCCTGAGTCAGGTGCTGCGGCCCTGGCGGCAGAAGTTCCCCGACGTCGAGGTGATCGAGGCGAGCCGGTGCGGCAGCGCTCCCCAGGTCCTCGTCGACGAGTCCCGTGACGCCTCGCTCGCCGTCGTCGGCCGGCGTGTCCGCACCGGCTCCTTCGGTTCCCACATCGGGCATGTCACCCACTCCGCCCTGCACCACATCGCCGCTCCCGTCGCTGTCGTCGCACACGGCTGACCCGTCACCGACGAGGAGGAGAGCCATGTGCCGTCGGAGCGGGCTCAGCCGGGTGCCGTCGAGGCTTCACCCGGCTCCGTCAGGCGGATCCCCGCGACCACCTCGGGGTGGATGCGTACCGTCTGGTCGACGCCCTCGACGGGCGCCCAGGACCGCAGCGACGGTCCGATGCGGGCCAGTTCGACGGGATCCGTCACCAGCCGGGCATAACCCGTGACGAACACGCTCCAGCCGAGGTGCGTGTCCGGGTCGATGGCGTCGGCCTCGTAGGCGACGACCACGCCTCGGCCGTCGGCATCCGCGCCCGGCGACGTCAGGGCCGCGCCATCGTGCGTGCGGATGAGGATGTCCCCGTGGTCCAGGACGTGGGCGACCGGACGGACGGTGGGCAAGGCCTGCCGGGTGAAGACGATCCTGCCCAGCGACACGCTGCCCAGCAGCCTCAGCGCCTCGTCGGGGCCGAGGTCGACGCGCTGGCACGCGAGGGCATCGTTGCGGGTCATGACCTGCCTCTTCGGGGAGGACGGCGGCGGTCTTCGCACCGGCTCCGGCCGGTCCACGGACACGGAGTGCGATGCGAGCGGAGCGACACCGCGGGGGACCGGTGCCGCTCCTGCTCCCACTGTCCCGCTCGACGAACCCGCCGCCCAGTGCCGTTCGGGTCCGTCGAGGGGCCGGATGACCCTCTCAGCTGCTGTCACCGGTGTCCGTGCCGGTCAGCGCCCCCGGAGCGCCTCCTCCGCCACCAGAAGGGGAACGGAGTCGGCGGCGTCCCACTCGGCCGGATCCGCGCCTGGCCGGTCCGCGGAGCGCTATCGTGGCGAATGACACCGAAATCCCACCCCTTCGGTTATCAGGGGCATGGAGGCGCGTGGTGGCAAGCCCGGAAGAGCCTCGTGTACGCCTGCCGCAGCTCAAGCTCGACGAGTTGCTGGAGGAGCTGCAGGCCAGGATCGACGCGGCTCGGGGCACGCAGGAACGCGTGCACAGCCTGCTGGAGGCGGTGCTCTCCGTCGGCCGCGAACTGGACCTTGAACACGCGTTGCACGCCATCGTGGAGTCGGCCGCCGTGCTCGTCGACGCCGAGTACGCGGCCCTCGGGGTCATCGGCCCCGACGGCAGCTCTCTGTCGGCCTTCCACACCGTCGGTGTGACCGACGAGCGGATAGCCGAGATCGGTCACTATCCGGAGGGCCACGGCATCCTCGGTGAGGTGATCCGCCACCCGGAGCCGCTCCGGCTGGAGAAGATCCCCCAGCACCCGGCCTCCTACGGCTTCCCGCTCCACCATCCGCCGATGAACACGTTCCTGGGCGTGCCGATCCGGGTCCGTGACCAGGTCTTCGGCAACCTGTACCTGACCGAGAAGCGCGGCGGTGTCCAGTTCGACGAGGAGGACGAGTCGGTGCTGTGCACGCTGGCCGTGGCGGCCGGCGTGGCCATCGACAACGCCCGGCTGTACGAGGAGTCCCGGCTGCGTGAGCGCTGGCTGCTGGCGAACGCCGAGATCAGTCACAGCCTGATGTCCGGCAGCGCCCACGCGGAGGCCCTCAAACTGATCGCCGAACGGGCTCGCGAGCTGATGGGGTCCGCCCTGGCGGCGGTGGCGATGCCGCTGGAGGACGGTGAGTTCCTCACCGTGGAGATAGCCGTGGGCGTGGACGCGGAGGCACACCGGGGCCTGGTCCTCCCCCTGACCGGGAGTCTGATGGGTCTCGCCTTCTCGGCTGCCGCTCCGGTCGCCACCGACGACGTGGGGGATGACGAGCGGATCTGTCCCGAGCCGCCGCGTTTCCAGGGACTGGGCCCGGCCCTGGCCGTTCCCATCGGCACCGGCCGGGGCGGCGTACGAGGCGTGGTGCTGGTGGCCCGCGAGTCCGGTGGGCCGGTGTTCTCCGGCACGGAGGCCGAGATGCTGCGGGGCTTCGCCGCCCAGGCCGCGATCGCGATGGAACTGGCCGAGCGCCGCAAGGACGCCGAGCAGATCGCCGTGCTCCAGGACCGCGACCGGATCGCCCGTGACCTGCACGATCTGGCCATTCAGCGACTCTTCGCCACGGGGATGACCCTGCAGAGCGCGGGCCGCTTCATCGAACACCCGGAGGCGGCCGAACGCGTGCTGAGGGCCGTGGACGACCTGGACGAGACCATCAAGATCATCAGGTCGGCCATCTTCGGGCTGCGGGCCCGCACGGGCGGGGCCGGCGACGGGCTGCGAGCCCGGGTCGTCCGGGTGGTGGGGCAAGAGACCCCGGTCCTCGGCTTCGCGCCCAGCGTGCGCATGGAAGGGCTGGTGGACACCGATGTGCCGCGCGAGACCGCCGATCACGTCGTGGCCGTCCTGTCCGAGGCACTCACGAACATCGCTCGCCACGCCCACGCCGACCGGGCCCAGGTCGTCCTCACGGCCGACGGCCACGAGGTGTCCCTCACGGTCTCGGACAACGGGGTGGGCATCCCGGCGGACGGGCGGCGCAGCGGACTGCGCAACATGGCCGAGCGGGCGGAACAGCTGGGCGGTCACCTCGACGTCTCCCGTCCCGAGGGCGGGGGCGCCGCAGTGTGCTGGCGAGCGCCCCTCACCGCCGCGTAGGCGACATCGACGCGGGAGCGGGAACGCGAGATCACGACGACCACCGCCCCGGCCTCGCGGAGACCCGGACCACCGCCCCGGGCGTGGGCGTCGCGGAGACCCGGGGCGGTGGTCCCGCTGTGCCCGTGGGCCGGCCCCGATTCCAGGGTCAGCGCAGTCGTCGCGGGCAGGAGTCTTGCGGCCGGCGCGGAACGAGCCGCACGCGGGCATCGAGGCAGGTGACGCCGTGCGGCCCGGCCCGACCACCTCGTCCTGATCGAGACGGACGGCGTGCTGCTCGCTCCTGTGCACCAGACCCGGCCGGTGCGCCCGGGCACACCGGCTTGCCGTTCGAAGCCGACCTTGTCGTCGATGTCGGCTCGACGGCACCGATCACGGCCTTCCGTCCACGACGTCGGCGTACGATCTGCGCTCCCCACGGACACCGGCGCCACCTGTTCCCTGTCCGGTCGCGGATGGCGATGGCAGAGCCCCCTTTCCGTAATTGATGTTCATTTACGATCAATATCGGGCGATGTGATCTATTAGGGAACCCGCAGGCCGTGCCTGGCGTCGTTCCGATAAGCAGTCGGTGTTGGGGGGCAGAGGGCGGTCGGAGTTCCGGCGACTGCCTCGGATGTGCTTCCCACAGCAGTCGGCCGCAGGCGTTGCCGTGGTCGCGACCGGGAGGGGGAAGCATGAAGCTGCGTTCTCGCAAGACCGGGGGGCAGGAGCCGGCCGATCAGGAATTGGTCATGGACATCGCTCGCGAGGTCGTTCAGCGTGTTGCGCCGAGTGAGGTCCGCTCCTTTCCGCTCACCAGCCAGGCGTACTTCGCTGATCCGGAGCGCGCCCTGAAGGGCGACCGGCCCGGCGACAAGGCGGTGGGCAGCGGGCTGAGCCAGGTGGTGGACGCTGTGACTCCTCTCGCCCTCGCGGTCTCGTCCGAAGTCGCCGTCTATCTGGTCGCCGAATCCCTCCGCCGGGGGACGGTGCGCCTGGCGAAGGAGACGACCCAGGCCGTGCGGCGGCTGATCCGGAACCGGCCGGCCGAGGACGACGCGAGCTCGGGTCGCGCGGAACCCGTCCTGGATCTGCCTGCGGAGGAGCGCCAGGAGGTGCGCCGGATCGTGGGGGACGTGGTGCGGCGCAACGGCCAGTCCCAAGCGGTCGCGCGGGAGATCGCGGATGCGCTGATCGGCACCGAAGCCGGATCCGATGCGCACTCCACGCGGGAGCCGGGACCCACGGCCCAGCCGGACGCCCGCGGACCCCGTCCCGAGCGAGAGCAGGGTGAGACGGCGGCGCGGGACGCATGACCACGCCATCGCTTCAACCGGCTGCGCCCCCGCCGGGGCCAGGCGACCCGCATGCCTCGAGGGATCCCGAGGACGAGCCGCTGCTCTCCAGCGGCACCTCCTCCCTGTTCGTCCTGTTGATCGGTGCCGTGGCCGCTACCACGTCGATGGTCTTCTATGTCCTGCACACCGTGCTTCCCCTGGGCGCCCATGGGAGGACTTCACTCATCGCCGCGGGCACCGCCGCCGTGTTCGTCATCGCGGTCACTCTTTACGCAGCCCGTCCCTGGTGGACCAGGCGCAAGGACGCCCTGCAGCCCCTGACAGACGCACTCGGTCCGGAACTCGTGGCCGAGCTGCGCGGCCTGTGCCGAAGAGCAGGCCCGGACACCGAGCCGGTGTTCTTACTGGCGCCGTACGACAAGGGCCTGGGCGCCTTGGCGTTCGGACGGGTCGGGCGCCGGTACGTCAAGCTGCCCATCGGCCTGTTCAACACCTATGACACCGAGCCGGACCTGCTGCGGGAGTCGGTCCTGCACGAACTAGCGCACCTGCGCAACCGGGACGTCGATCAAGCCCACTTCACGATGGCTCTCTGGTGGTCGTTCGTGACCGTCGTGGTTCCGCTGATGCTGTTCCTCGCACTGGTGCCGTCGTTCTTCCCCGGCGCCGCGCCGGACGGCACATCGGAGGTTGGCCTCGACTGGCAGCGAGCCGGACGGGTTTCGATGTCCTTGGCTGCTTTGACCCTGTTGGTGTACCTCACCCGCAACGCCCTGCTGCGAAACCGTGAGATTCACGCTGACGCGCGGGCCGCGCTCTGGCAGGGATCGTCCTCCGGTCACACCGGGCTGCAGGCCTTGCACGCCCGCCTCCGGCAGGAAGAGGTGGGGCGTCTGGCCTGGGTTCGCCGGTATGGGCATCACCATCCGCCGCCCCTGCTCCGGATCGAGCGCGCGAGCGACCCCTTGTGGCTCATCCGCCCACGGCTGTGGGAATGTGTCGGCGTCGGCATCGTGACAGCGGTCATCCTGGAAAACGGCCACTTCATCCTCGCCGCCTTCATGCCCTGGTCGAGCAATCAGGCGACCTTCCTGACTGCCCTGATCTTCACGGTCCCGGTAGCCGCGACGCTGGTGCTGGCCGTCTCCCGGGCCCTGGCCGCGGCGCCGAATCGCGTGTCCGCACTGCGCACGGCAGGCTTCCCTGTGGCCGTGGCTGTGGGCTTTCTCGCGGGTGATGCCATTTCGTTGATCAACACCGGGGGAAGTCGATGGATGCTCTTCTCCCAGATCGATCGCAGTGATTCCTTCCACGCCGGAACGGTGCTGATCACTCTTGCTCCGCTGCTGGCCGGCGGGCTCCTGTTGGCCCTGTGGACGAGATCTGCCGTTCGGGCGGTGACCGCGATGCGGGGCCGGGCCTCTCGCGGAGTGGTGTACGGACTGGCCGCCACCGCCGTGGTCGCGACCACCCCCTGGATGGGTCTATGGATGACGTTGCGTCAGCAAGTCGACGAGACGCTCGTATCCGCGCTGCGGAAGGACGTACCCTTCGTCCATTCCATGCCGAGCGGTCTGGGCCACGGACATGCCGCGTTCCTCACCGCCATCGAATCGCTGATGATGTGGCCGTTCCGACTCTTGTTCTTCGTCGGCAGCTACTACGTGCCGTGGGTCCTGGTGGGTCTGGCACTGCTGTGGATCGTGCCGCTTGCCTGCACGGTTCGCCGACCGTGGCCGACGGGGGAAGCCGCGCACGACCGCTGTGTGCACGACGCCCGTCGGGCCCTTGCCGTCGCAGCGGCCGGTGCCTTCCTGTGCACGCTGGCCTGCCTCGTCCAGCTGCTGCTGGCAAGAGCCGCCTTCCGCGCAGCCACGGGCAATGCGGAGCTGGAGAAGTGGGCCCAAGGCAACATGGACGCCTTCTTGGCGATCACCGTTGCCGCTCTGAGCCTGGCTGCGGGAGCCACCACGGTCGTTGTCACCCGGCAGCGGATTCCTCTCGCCCTCATGACGGTGTTCGTCGCGGGAACCTTGGTGACCGGTGTGGTGTGGCTGGGCTCCATGCCCGGCAACTGCTACGCATTTGGGGACGGCGGCCTGGTGGACATGTGCTTCAGGCCGTTGTCCGCCCATACCACCGGCAGGTTCTGGCACCACGCGATTGTGCTCGGCACACTCGCCGCGGTGCCCGTGGTCCTGGTCGCCGCGGGGGCGCGGGCAGCGCTGCGGCAGCGGCGGAATCACTTCAAGGGAGACATACCGCCCGTCGGCAGCCCGAGCGCCCTGCCGCTCGGCGACCACCGGCCGCTGCGTGTCCGCATCGTCGGCACGCTGACGGCTGCAGCCCTGATCGTCCCGCTCGTCCCCGCCGCCTTCCTCAACCACCGGAACTGGTACGTCTTCACGCTCGACATGCCGCCTGCCCGATGTCTCGAAGGAACCTGGGTGGAGACGTCGTACCGCAGGACCCTCCCCTTGAAGGCAGGCAAACTCACCTTGACGCGTCAGGGCGGTGCCTCCCACCGATTCGAGCAGGACGGCACGCTGATCGTGGACTTCGGTTCCGGCATAGAGGAAAGCGGCTCGTTGGCTGGCCATCGTCTCTCCTACGTCTACGAGGGAAGCGTCCGCGGCACTTACCGAATCGAGGATGGACTCATCGTCTACGGCGACCGGGTCTCCAAGGGACGGCAGCACCTGTTCTTCGACGGTGCACAGCAGATGACGACGTCGCTGACCGGCCATATGACGAAGGTCGAGGAGTTCTCATGTGCCCAGGACAGACTGAGGCTTCGTGCCACGCGCTACACCATCATGCTGCGACGCGCTGAAGCTGCACCGTAAACCCCATCGGCCACGCACCCGGGATGCGCCGGGTGCCGCATTCCTGGGCCTTGCCCGCAAGGCGGCCGGTGCGGCCCGGCCGCGGGAAGACAGGCAGCAGGTCGGCTGGCCCCGCCCCCGCACCGATGTCACCCGGCGTCAGGGCTCGGGGGGCTCACGGGGTGGTGGGCCCGGTGTCCGGGAGGAAATGCACGTCGTAGCGGTCCTGCTCCGGCAGAAGGCGGTCGAAGGGTTCCTGCCCGAACTGGATACGCCCGAGCGTGCGGAAGTAGTCGAAGCGGTCGACGCCCGGGGTCAGGATTGCCAGCAGGTCCGCGGTGGAGTCGACGGTCGCCCCGAAGGAGTGCGGGATGCCGGGCGGGACACAGACCAGGCCGCCGGCGGCGACGGCCGTCGTGCTGCCGGCCACGGTGAACCACATCGTCCCCTCCAGCACGTGGAACAGCTCAGTCGATCGCGCGTGGTAGTGGGTTCGGGCCCCGGTGGCGCCCCGTCCGAGGGTCAGGCGGTTCGCACCGAGCGCCCCTCCGGTGTCCGAGCCGTCCGCCAGGAGCACGAAAGTACGGGTGTTGACCGTCCTTGCCCGAAGGTGGGGGAGTCCCCCAATGCCATCAATGGTTCGTTGTCAGGCACACCGTGAGCCTCTGCGTACGAGTGGTGGGTCAGCGCACGTGTGAGGATGTCGGGTCCGGTTGAGATCCCCAGCGTCGCTGACAGTTCGCCAAGGGCAGGGTTGCTGAGGTGCAGGCCACGCGGGTCTGTCTCCGAATGACCAGCGGGCTGTGCGGATCTGGCTTGGAAGACCGCGCCCTGAACTGTCGTTTGGGCACGGAGTACCAGGGTCTCCGCCGGTGTCTTGTGCCCGCTGCGGTCCTTGTGCGGAGCGGTTGGACCACGGCCGAAAAGGCGTCGCGTATGGCGCTGACTGAAACTCAAGCGCTCCTGCGAAAACCGCCTTGCGGCATCAGTCCATGTCCGAGGCGGCCCGATCCGCGTCAGCGCTGCCCAGTACGGGGATACGAAACGGTCACCGGCCACTGGCTGCGCTTCCTTCCGTCTCCGCTGGGCGTGCACGGGGAGCCGCGACTGCTTCAGTGCCGTCGGCGTTCCCTGGCACAGCCGTGCCGGATGGGGTGACATCCGGCCCTGCAGGCAGCCGTCCTAGCTGCGCGAGAGCACCGGTGCGCAGGCGCCGATAGCAAGCAGACCGGCCACGCCTTCCGCTTGCTTGCCCGCACCGAACGCCGCAGCAGCCGCCGCGCCAAGCACTGCACGAGTCAGCGCTACAGCGAAGTCCGGCCCGACGCCGAAGTAATCACGGAACAGATGTGAGACATCCGAAGCCTGTGCCCGCCTCGCCTGTCTCCAGGCCGCGACACGGTTATCGATCCTGGGGCGGGCCAACTACAGGTCCTCGCTGCCCGCCGACCGAGTCGACTCCCGCGGGCACGGGGCCGCCTGTCGATCGAAGTCACCGTTGTGAGACGGGCGGCGATGGTTGGCGGATGGTCGCCGGTAGTCGGCGTGTGACGCTCGGCGCGCAACGGAATCGGAACCGGAAGCTACGCTGGCACTCCTTCCGTCCGTCCAAGGAGCAGCGTGCCGCCGTCCTTCGTGCACCGGATCACCAAGTACGACCCCGCGGACCGCGACGAGCACGGCCACTACACCGGCGCCCAGGACACAGTCAGCGACCACGGACCTGTCGAAGCGGCGTACCTGGCGGCGATCGCCGCTTTCGCGGAGGCCTCGGACATCGACCGGTTGGAGATCCGCGAACCTGCGGTCACCGGCTTCGTGCACTTCGGTGCGGAGCCGCCGGTTGAGGGGCACGGCCTCGGCGGGCTCTTCCCACCCGACCTCACCGGCTATCACGACGGGGCCGAGGTCTCCCTTCCGGTCGCCCTGGAGCTGGTCCGGGCCATGCTCCGCGACCAGGGCGCCTGGTGCCGACTGGAGGTGGGAGATGTGTTCACCGTGCATGTCGGGTGGGACCAGTATGTGTACGTGGGCAGCGATCGGCCCTGTGAGGACGCCGTGGCCCGTACCCGGGAACTCGGCCTCTTCCCGGAACCGCTGACGGCGTCGCCCTATGCGGCTGAGGTCGACGAAGCGGAAGTGACAGAGCCGGCCGACGAGGACTTCTGGACGCGCGTGCGCGCCGTGCTTGCCTCGCGGCACACCTTGCTCCTTGAGGAGACCTACGTCCGCAACGCCGCACGCTGGCACCGCCTCACGCCGGAGAACCTCGACAGAGTGCGCGCCGGTCTCGGCCCGCGCGCCCTGCTGACCCTCTGGCCTGACCTGACCCCGGACGTCGGCGCGGTTCTCGCCGCGCTGCCCGAGGAGGGATCCGTGGAGTTCGTCTGGGAGGCGCAAGACGGGATGATCAGCTACGCGATCGTCGACGACACCGAGTACCAGGAGCTCGCCACCCAAGTGGCCGATGCGCGAGCGGCCTGCGTCCTGCCTCTGTCCCTCGACGAACGCCACCCGCTGCTCTGCGCTGTCCTGCCGGACAGCGACGGCGTGCTGCGCGCCCGTTGGTGACCCGGTTCGCGCGCGCCGCGCGGGACAGCTGGAGAGCTACCGCTGGGCAACACCGCCCCAGTCGTCCGCCGCCACTGCCGGCACCCTGGGCGCCGAGGCCGTCGACCTCCTCTGCACCGACGAACTCGGCTACAGGGAACTCGACCGCCACGGCGCCGAACTCCCCGTCGACCGTCTCACCTTCAACGGCACCGTCATCGAAACCGGCACCGACTCCCACCGCCTCGCCAGCACCCGAGCCCGAGCCTGAGAACCCGCCAGAGCCGGCTGACTCACTGGAGGGGGACTCGCACCAACGGCGCACCAGGCCGGGGATAAGGTCGGCGGATGCGCCGGTTCACGGATGGTGAAGCCCTGTCAGGGATCGTGCACGAGGCACTGGGGGCGGGAGCCCACGTTGTCGGAGTGGACCGGTTGCGCGGCGGAAGCAAGAAGGGCGTCTACCGGGTTCACACGAGCGGATCACGGACAGCGAGTGTGATCGTCTACAGCTGGGCCGAGGCCGAGAACTTCTGGCCGGCGGCGGGAGCCATCGACGCGGCTCACCCGTTTGCTCCCGCCTCCGGGCTGGTCCCCTTCCTGGCCGCTCAGCGGAAGCTGGACCGCCTTGGCGTCCGGGTTCCGGGGGTGCTTCTGACTGATGACAGCCGACGCCGTTACCCGGCCGATGTGGCAGTTGTCGAGGACGTTGACGGCCGCACTCTGGAAGGGCTCCTGCAGACGGACCCCGCACGCGCATCAGATGCCTTGAGCGAGCTGGCAGGAATGCTCGACGTCATGCACCAGCAGCACAGTCGGCACTACGGCAGGGTGGACGTGCTCGAACGGGGCCACGAAGCGAGTGGTGATTCATGCGAGCAACTGGTGCTCGAGCGTGCAATCGAAGACCTTGTCGAGGCGGCCGAACGCGACCCCAGGGTCGGATCAGCCTCGGCCTCTTTGCGCGATCGCCTGCAGGAGCTGGCCGCACGAGTGGCTCCGCGCACGCAGCACGGACTGATCCACGCCGAACTCGGGCCCGACCACGTCCTGGTCGACGCCTCCGGACACGCCGTCCTCATCGACATCGAGGGCCTGATGTTCTTCGATGTCGAGTGGGAGCACGTGTTCCTGCGGCTTCGTTTCGGCGACCGGTACCCGGTCTTGTCACGCCCCGGACTCGATCCAGCACGGCTCGACCTCTACATGCTCGCGATGCGTCTCTCACTGGTGGCCGGCCCTCTTCGCCTGCTCGACGGCGACTTCCCGCACCGCACGCTGATGCAGGACATCGCCGAGCACAACGCGAAGGAAGCGCTGGCCCTGCTGGTCCATTAGCACCGCGTCCGCCACAGACGTATCGCTCCCACCGCTACCCGTCTCGACGGCCAGCCGCCCTGACGGGCGGTCGACCGTCCCGCCCGCCCCTCGCCCAGTCGGCAGTGCCGTCATTCGAGCCCAGTGCGATGGTCCGGATGGCCTGTCGCGGCTGCGCGTCACGGGTCGCGTCCGTCGTCACGCGAGCGACCACGTCGCTGGTGGCCTCGGCCGGCCGGTCGTCCTTCCGCTGCTTCGAGAGCGCGTCGGTGCGCCGTGCGGAGCGTTGAGCCCGGGTTGTCACGAGTCCAAGTTTGACACATCTGGAACGGCGTTCCAACATGGCGGTGGAACAGCGTTCCATTCCTGTTGCGAACGAAGGAAACCCATCATGACGACGACACCGGTAACGATCATCGGAGCGGGCCTGGGCGGCCTCACCCTCGCCCGCGTCCTCCACGTCCACGGCATCCCCGCGACCGTGTACGAGGCCGATCCCTCGGCCGAGTCCCGCACCCAAGGGGGCCAGCTCGACATCCACGAGGACGACGGACAGCGCGCGCTCGCCGACGCCGGCCTCACCGAGGCTTTCCGCGCCATCATCCACGAGGGCGCGGAGGCGGCACGCGTGCTCGACCGCCATGGCGCGCTGCTCCTCGACATGCCCGACGACGGCAGGGCCGCCCGGCCGGAAGTCCTCCGTGGCGACCTGCGCCGGATCCTCCTCGACTCCCTCCCCGCCGGCGCAGTCCGGTGGGGCCACAAGCTCACCGCGGTCCACCCCCTCGGCGACGGCCGCCACGAGCTGGCCTTCGCCGAGGGGTCCACCGTCACCAGTGGTCTGCTCGTCGGCGCCGACGGAGCCTGGTCGAAGGTCAGGCCGCTGCTGTCGCCCGCCACGCCGGAGTACACCGGCACGACGTTCATCGAGACCTACCTCCATGACGTCGTCGCACGGCACCCCGCCACGGCGGAGGCCGTCGGCCGGGGTGCCATGTACGCGCTCAGCCCGGGCAAGGGCATCACCGCCCACCGTGAGGCCGGGAACATCTTGCACACCTACGTCCAGTTGACCCGGCCCGCCGAATGGATCACTGCTCTGGACTTCACCGACCCCACCGCGGTACGCACCCGGATCGCGTCCGAGTTCGAGGGCTGGGCCCCGCACCTCACCGCCCTGATCACCGACGGCGACACCGCCCCGGTCGCCCGCATGATCCACACCCTCCCCGACGGCCACCAGTGGGGCCGCGTACCCGGAGTCACCCTCATCGGTGACGCCGCACACCTGATGCCCCCGTCCGGTGACGGCGCGAACCTGGCGATGTTCGACGGCGCCGAACTCGGCAAGGCCATAGCCGCCCACCCGGGCGACGTGGAGGCGGCCCTCGCTGCCTACGAAGCCGCCCTGTTCCCGCGCGTCAAGGCCTTCTACGCCGACGCTCGCCACATCCTGGACCTCTGCCTCGGCGACAACGCCCCGCACGGGTTCATCGACTTCTTCACGCAGGCAGCGGACGCCTGATCACGTCCTTGTGCCGACCTCTCGCAAGCGCGCAGAGCCCCCCACCCCGCCATCTCCGCGTGCAGCCGCAGGACGGCCGCACGGTCGGCCGGTCCCGCCCGCCGTATCCGTCCGGTGGTGCCGTCGGTCGGCAGGGCGTGCACGGGAGGCTCGTGGATACCGGTCATCGCGAATCCTTCTTGGAGGACGCGGCGCCCTCAGCGTGCGGCCCCGACGGACCGGGGAGGCCAGGGGCCGACCGGGTACCGGGCAGGGCCGAGCGGCCTTGCGTCCACGGCCTTCCTCAGGGGCGACCGGCCCATGGCGAGGCCATGCGGCCCCGTGACAGAAGGCGCTTGACGGGCGAGTGTGGAAGTGGCGGGGTGCACGTCCCTGACGCCGCCCGGCAGCGGCGTGGCGCGCGGGCGTGTCCCCGGATCATCCGGAGCCGACCGGGGCCTGGCACGAGGAGGCAGCCGTGAAGGAGCAGCCCACGGTGCGAAGTCTGATGGACCCCGCCCCGTACACGATCAGCGAGGACGAGAGCGTGCTGATGGCCTGGGAGGTCATGGAGCGCTCCCGGCAGCGTCAGCTCCCCGTGGTCCGCGGGAACGGCTGCTGTGCGGGCCTCCTGGACCGGGCGGAACTGGCCGTGGTCTGCGCGGCCGCCGCCACGACGCTGTCCCGCCGCCGGGTGTACGACCTGCTGCGCACCCGGCGGACCGTGACCGTCCACCCCGAGGACTCCGTTCTGCGTGCGGCGGCCGTGATGACGGACGAGCACCTCGACGCTCTGCCGGTCACGGATCCGCGGGGGCGACTGGTGGGCCTGCTCACGGCCCAGGACTACGTCGCCGCCGCCGCGGGCCTGCAGAACGGCGTCGCACCGTTCAGCCGGGGCCCGGAACGGGCCACCCTGCCCGGTCTGCCGCCTCGCCGCATGGCACCGGAACGCGGAATCACCATTCCGTGACGGGCCGTCGGCCCGCCCCGGCCTCGCGGGAGTAGTCGAGCGTTGCCTGCTTCACGATTCGGCGCGGTCACACCGTTGGTGCGGCACTAGAGTGGGACGGTGACCTCTCCGCAGGAAGATCCGTCGCGACGGCTCGACGAGGACGACCGCGAGACGGCCGTGCAGCGACTGCACGAGGCGTACGTCCATGAACGCATCTCGCACGAGGAGATGGACGAACGTCTCGGCCACGTACTCACCGCCGAGACGGACAGTCAACTCGCGTCGGCTCTGGGCTCGCTCCCGGAGGTGCACCCTGACACCGCCTCGACGATCGCCGCGGCCGGCGGCCGGATCCAGCGGCGAGGCGTATGGCGGGTGCCGCGGACCCTCAAGGTCGAGTCCGCCTTCGGCAGGGTGCGCCTGGATCTGTCCCAGGCGGTCATCGAGCATCCGGTGGTCGACATAGAGCTGCGGCTCGGAACCGGCGCGGCCAGGATCACGGTGCCACGCGACGCCGTCGTCGACGTCGAGGGTGTGCGTACGGGGTGGAAGGACCTGCGCTACCGGCCCCCACGGCATGTCCGCTCCGGCGGACCGAGGATTCGTATCTCCGGGAGCATGGGGTTCGGGCGGCTGAAGATCCACCACGCCCGGCACTGAGGCGCCGTCCGGAGGGTGGCAGCCGCCTCACCGGCCCAGACCGGTGACCGTTCGTCACGGGTCGAACCGGTTAGCCCTGGAAACTTGTCACGGGCGGAGTGTTGCGTATCCGTGAGTCACTCGTCAGAATGGTTACGTGAACCATGCCTTTCCCTGCGGGACGCTGCCCCTCGACTTCGTCGGGACGCTGCGGGCGCGACGCACTGCCGAGCCGATGGAGAAGCTGGCCTCCCCGGAGCTGCTCGACGACTGGTTCCTGGAGTCCGGGATGCTCGATCTGGCGCCCGGGGCGAGCGAGGCCGACCTCGCCCTCGCGCTGGATCTGCGCGAGGCGATCTACTCTCTGGTCGCGGCCCGGATCGAGCGGCGGCCCCTGCCCGTCGAGGCGGTCGCCGAAGTGAACCTGCAGGCGGCGGGTCTCCCCGTGACCGTGCGGCTCGGTCCCGACGGTGCAACCCGGACCGGCACGGTGATCCAGGGACTCGCCGCCCTCGCCCGGGAGACGGTCGAGATCATCGGGGGCGACGAGGCGACACTGCTGCGCGAGTGCACGCGTCCCGAGTGCACGCAGGTCTACCTCGATCGCTCCCGAGGCCACCGACGGGAGTGGTGTGCCATGCGAACGTGCGGCAACAGGGTCAAGGCCGCCTCCTACCGGGCACGCCGGCACAGCGCGAAGAGCTGATGTCGCACAGGTGTGACGCGCGACCTCATCCGGCGATCACCGAGGAGTGAACGGTTGTGACCAGCCCATCGGCCGCCTCGCTCCGAGCGCGGTACGTCGAACAAGCCGTGGCGGATCTGGCGGAGAACCGCCGCCGACAGCGGGAACTGGCCGAGAAACTCAAGATGTTGAAGCAGGAGGAGACACTCCTGACGGACATCCTGAAACTCGCCGAACGGCACGAGGCGGTGAACCCTTCCCCTCTGCCCGAGCAGACAGGGCCCCCGCCCGGCACCATCCGGTCGGAGACCGCCGCGACGGACAAGCCGCGGCAGCCCCTCCTCGGAGAAGTCCTGGTCGAGCTGCTCGGTACGCACGACGAGCCGCGCTCTGCCAAGGAACTGCGCGACGAGCTGATGCGGCGGTACCCGGATCGATCGCCCACACCGCAGGTCGTGCGCAACGCCCTCGAATCGCTCGTCGCCAAGGAACGGATACGGCGTCACAAGCAGGAGCGCTCGG
The DNA here is from genome assembly GCF_055600785.1 of Streptomyces sp. NPDC038200. Classification (NCBI taxonomy): domain Bacteria; kingdom Bacillati; phylum Actinomycetota; class Actinomycetes; order Kitasatosporales; family Streptomycetaceae; genus Streptomyces; species Streptomyces sp. NPDC038200. The sequence continues at coordinate 14,820 of NZ_JBVJYH010000018.1, read as the reverse complement.
TGTCCTACACCCTCGCGGGGCGCGTGACGGGCTGACCCGCCCCGAGCGGCCGGGCCCCCGTCGAACGGGACCGTCGCCGCCCGGCCGGCTCACGCGGCGAGTGGTGCCGCGGGACGGACAGCCGGCGCATGGACGGCCGGTGCCCTGCGGGGTGTGCTCCGTCAGAGGCGGTCCGCGTCGACGACGGCCCGGGCGAACGCCGCCGGTGCCTCCTGCGGCAGATTGTGGCCGATGCCGGTCAGCGTCCGGTGCTCGTACTTCCCGGTGAACTTGTCGCGGTACTTGGAACCGTCACCGGGCAGCGTGAAGGGGTCCTTCTCGGGGTCGAGGGTGATGGTCGGCACCGCGATGGACGGTGCCGTGGCCAGCTTCGCCTCGTAGCGGTCGTAGCGGCGTTCGCCGTCGGCCACGCCGAGCCGCCAGCGGTAGTTGTGGATCACGATCGCGGCGTAGTCGGGGTTGTCGAAGGCGGCCGCCGTGCGGGCGAAGGTCGCGTCGTCGAAATCCCAGGTGGGGGAGACGAGGTCCCAGACGAGCCGGGTCAGCTGGAGCCGGTGGTCGTGGTCCTCCATGGCCTTCTTGCCGCGGTCGGTCGCGAAGTAGAACTGGTACCACCAGGTGTGCTCCGCAGCGGCCGCGAGGGGTTCGAGCTGGGCCTTGCGGTCGGTGACGAGGTAGCCGCTCACCGAGACCAGGGCCTTGACGCGCTCGGGCCACAGCGCCGCGAGGATGTCGCCGGTCCGCGAACCCCAGTCGAAACCGGCGAGCACCGCCTGGTGGATCTTCAGAGCGTCCATCAGCGCGATGATGTCCAGCGCGATCGCCGACTGCTGCCCGTTGCGGAAGGTGCGGGAGGACAGGAACCGCGTCGAGCCGTGGCCGCGGAGATAGGGAACGATCACGCGGTAGCCCTCGGCCGCCAGCAGGGGAGCGACGTCGACGTAGCTGTGGATGTCGTAGGGCCAGCCGTGCAGGCAGATGACCACGGGGCCGTGCGCGGGGCCCAGCTCGGCGTAGCCGACGTTCAGCACACCGGCCTTGACCTGCTTCAGCGGGGGGAAGGAGGCGGAGGTGCCCGGCGTGGCCGATGGGCCGGCGGGGGAGGTCCGGGAGGCACCCGAGGCGCCTTGCGCACCGGCCAGGGAGACGGCGGCCGCCCCTGTGCCGAGACCCATCACCTTGCTGAAGGTACGCCGGTTGATCATGTGAAGCCTCCCGTGTCGTGGGGCGAGCGTCGCACCGGTGCGGCGAGTTTGCCTGCTGGACGACTCTGGCACGAAAAGTCATCACCAGTCAAAGCGGTTACGAAGAGAAGTTCGTAACCGACTCAACGGGCCACTTGTCTTGCGGTCGGCACCGTCACCCGTCAAAGTGGTTACGCGGTGCGGGCGGGGCGATCGTGAGACGACCGCACCCGCCGGCACCGATCCGCCCGCACGACGACCGAAGAAGAAGAGGAGTCAGGCCATGGACAAGGAACCGACGACGGACGCCGCCGCGGCGGTACGGCACGCCCGGTACGGCAGGCTTCCCGAGCGCATCCTCTTCGAAGACATGACCGAAGAGGTGGTGGCCGACCGGAACGATGCGCTGACGGCCTCGTACCACCCCGAGGGCTCGTGGAATTACCACTCGTGCCTGGCCCTGGACCTGGGACTGTAGCCCTCATGGCAGCGGGGAGCGGCGTCCGCCGAGCGCCGACTGCGCACCCTCCCGGCGCGAGCCGAGCCGGATCTCACGGCCCTGCCAGCGCCTGCGCAGCCAGCGGTCGTGGCTGGCCAGCACGATCGCGCCGGGACCGGTCCCCAAGGCCGCCTCCAGCTCGTCGCACAGCAGCGGGGACAGATGATTGGTGGGCTCGTCGAGCAGCAGCAACTGTGGCGGTCGCGCCACCAGAAGCGCCAGCGCGAGCCGTCGGCGCTGGCCGACCGAGAGCCGGCCGACCTCCTTGTCCAGGTCCGCCTCGTGCAGCAGGCCCAGTGAGCCCAGCGGCACCGCCTCGGCCCGTTCGGGGCCCAACGCCCGCTCATAGGTGTCTCGCACGGTCCGCTCCGGGACCCCGAAAACGGTGTCCTGAGCGAGCAGTCCCACGCTCAGCCCCTGCCGCCGCCGCACCTCGCCCACGGGTGTCGATCGCCCGGCGAGCACGGCCAACAGGGTCGACTTCCCGGCCCCGTTCCCCCCGGTGACCAACACCCGGTCGCTCGCCGACACCTCCGCGCTGACAGGCGCGAGCCGGCCCGGCACCCCGGCACCGTCCAGAGACACCAGGGGACCGTCCCCTTCGACCGCCTGTACGGCGAACCCCGTGCCCCGGAACCGCAGCGGCTTCGGCGGCTCGCCGACCTGGCTGCGCTCCAGGTCCTCCAGCCGGCGGGTGGCGTTGCGCACCCGCCGGGAGACCTGGTTCTGCACCCGGCCGGCCCGGTGGCCGTACCCCATCTTCTCGTTGTCGCGCGGCCCCCGGTCCGGCGCGACGCGGTGTGCGGTCACCCCGGCCGACACCCGCAGCGCGGCCAGTTCCTCCTGCTCCTCGGCCCAGCGCCGCTCCCAGCGCACCCGCTCCTTCCTTTTCTCGGTCAGATAGGCGCTGTAGTTGCCGCCGTAACGGACCGGACCGTCGATCGCGGGGTCGAGGTCGATCAGATCCGTGCACACGGCGTCGAGAAGGGCCCGGTCGTGGCTGGCCACCACGACGACCCCGGGCAGGCCGCGCACCTCCTTCTCGACAAAGGCGGCGGCGCCGTCGTCGAGATGGTTGGTCGGCTCGTCCAGCAGGAGCGCGGAGGGCCGCCGGACCAGCAGCGCGGCCAGTGCCAGCCGGCCGCGCTGCCCACCGGAGAGCGATCCGAGCGTCCGGTCGGGTCCGAAGGAACCGAGGCCGAGGCCGCCCAGCACGAGCGCTGCGCGCCGGTCCGCGTCCCAGGCTTCCCGTGCCTGGGCCTGTTCGAGCCGGACACCGTACGCGCCGAGCAACTCGGCGTACCCGGGTGCGTCCTGCGCGGTCCGTGCGAGGCGTTCGGTCAGACGGTCCAGCTCGGCGAGATCGTCCCTCACCTCGCGCAGGGCGTCGTCGAGTACGTCGGCGATCGTCGCATCGGCGTCGTACGGCATCTCCTGTTGCAGAAAGCCCAGGTCGGCCGGGCGGGTGACGCTCCCGGCGTCGGGTTCGTCGACCCCCGCGAGCAGGCGCAGCAGGGTCGACTTGCCGACGCCGTTCTCCCCGATCAGCCCGATACGGCGCCCGGGGGAGGCGGTCAGGGAGACGCCGTCGAGCACCCTGCGGCCACCGAGGGTGCGGACGACGTCGTGTGCGAGCAGGGCAGGCTGAGGCATGGGTCCGTCCAAGGTGATCGGTGATCGGTGCTCGGCCCGCGGGGCGACAAGCCTCGGACGCGGGCCAGGTCGGCACAGTGCCGGATCACACCTCGGGCGCCCCCGTCTCCTTCAGTTCGCCGTCGGCCAGCCGCAGCCACCGGCCGACGCCGATCTCGCTCAGGAAGCGCTCGTCGTGACTGACCACCACGAAGGCCCCCTGGTAGGAATTCAGGGCACTCTGCAACTGGCCCGCGCTGACCAGATCGAGGTTGTTCGTCGGCTCGTCCAGGAGCAGCAGGTGCGGGGCCGGCTCGGCGCACAGCACACAGGCCAGGGTCGCGCGCAGCCGCTCGCCGCCGGAGAGCACACCGACGGGCAGATGGGCGCGGGTGCCCCGGAAGAGGAAGCGGGCGAGCAGATTCATCCGCTCCGCCTCCGGCCGCTCCGGGGCGAAGACGGCGAAGTTCTCGGCGACCGTGCGCTCCGGGTCCAGCAGGTCGAGGCGCTGTGAGAGGTAGGCGATACGTCCTTCCGCCCGCTTCATCTCGCCGCTGCCCGGGGTGAGATCGCCGCTCAGCAGCCGGAGCAGCGTGCTCTTCCCGGCTCCGTTGGGACCGGTCAGTGCGATGCGCTCCGGGCCCCGGACGGTCAGGTCGACACCGTGTCCGGTGAACACCTCCTTGTCGCCGAGCCGGACGCGGAGCCCTGCGCCGAGGAACAGATTGCGTCCGGCGGGCACACGGGTGTCCGGCAGGTCCAGCACGAGGCGCTGTTCCTCGCGCAGGGCCCGACCGGCCTCGTCCAGCCGGGCCTTCGCCTCGCCGACGCGGCCCGCGTGCACCTGGCCCGCCCGGCCCGCGGACTCCTGCGCGCCCCGCTTCATGTTGCCGGCGAAGATGCGCGGCAGACCGGCGTTCTTCAGGTTGCGGGCGGCGTTGCTCTGCCGGCGTTCGGCGCGCTCGCGGGCCTGCTGCAGCTCCCGCTTCTCCCGCTTCAGCTCCTGCTCGGCGTTGCGGACGTTCTTCTCGGCGACCTCCTGCTCCGCCCGCACGGCGTCTTCGTACTCGGTGAAGTTGCCGCCGTGGAAACGCAGTTCGCCCCGGTCGAGTTCGGCGATGCGTTCCATGCGGTCGAGCAGGGCGCGGTCGTGGCTGACCAGGAGCAGGCACCCGGTGAAGTCCTCCAGCACGTCGTAGAGCCCGCGCCGGGCGTCGAGGTCGAGATTGTTGGTGGGCTCGTCGAGCAGCAGTACGTCGGGCCGCTTCAGCAACTGGGCGGCCAGGCCGAGGGAGACGATCTGGCCGCCGCTGAGGGTGCTCAGGCGGCGGTCCAGGCCGAGGTCGGCCAGGCCGAGGCGGCTCAGCTGCGCACGGGAGCGTTCCTCGATGTCCCAGTCGTCGCCGATGGCCGTGAAGTGCCTCTCGTCGACGTCCCCGGCTTCCACGGCGTCGATGGCCTGGATGATCGGGGCGACCTCCAGGACCTCGGCGACCGTGAGTTCGCCGGTCAGCGGGAGGCTCTGGGGGAGGTGACCGAGCGTGCCGGCCACGGTGACCGAGCCGGTGCCGGGTCGCAGCTCACCGGCGATGAGTTTGAGCAGAGTGCTCTTGCCGCTGCCGTTGGGCGCGACCAGGCCCGTGCGGCCGGAGCCGACGGTGAAGGACAGGTCCTGGAAGACGGGAGTGTCGTCGGGCCAGGTGAAGGACAGGTTCGAGCAGACGACGGAGGCGTCGGACATGAAGGTGACCTCGCGAGGAGAGGGGCAGGCATGACGCTTCTGCCCCCATGACAGACAGGGGGAGGGAGGGGACGACAAAGGGACCACCTCGGCGATGCTTGCGCGCACCTGCCGGTGGTCTGCCGGGCCGGGTATCACCCGGAGATGTCGTCGTCCACCACCATGTCTGGTCTCCTCGAAGACGGTCGATGTCCCCAGCACTGTAACAGCGGGCGAGGGGAACGTGCCCGACGGGATCACCCCCGTCGGGTCGACACCGTGACAGGTGACGGTGGTTCAGGGCAGGAGCAGCAGCTTGCCGGTGGTCTTCCGCGACTCGATGTCCGCGTGCGCCTGTGCCGCGTCCGCCAGCGCGTAGCGGCCTCCGATGCGCACGGTGAGCTGCCCGGCGAGGACCATGTCGAAGATCTCGCCGGTCCGCCGTACCAGTGCCTCGCGGGTGGGGACGTGGTCGAACATCGTCGGGTACGACAGCAGGATGCTGTGGGGCAGGTCGGTCGGCCGGAACAGGGGAACGCCCATCATGGGGCCGTAGTACGCGTGCACCCCGTGCCGGCGCAGGGCGAGCTGCGAAGAGCGGAAGGTCTCGGTGCCGCCGCCGTCGTAGACGACATCGGCTCCCTCACCGCCGGTCAGCTCCTTGATCCGGTCCTCGAAGCCGCCGCCGGACCAGACCAGGACGTGGTCGGCTCCGGCTTCCTCGGCGACGGGCACCTTCTCCTCGCGGGAGACGAGACCGATCACCTTCCCGCCGCGCGCCTTGATCATCTGGGTGAGCAGCAGGCCCACTCCGCCCGCCGCCGCGTGCACCACGGCCGTGTCACCCGGCTTGATCGGGTAGGTCTCGGTGCTGAAGTGGTTGGCGGTGAGTCCCTGGAGCATGACCGCGGCCGCGACCTCGTCCGGGATGCCGTCGGGGACCTTCACCAAGGACGCGGCCGGAACGGCGAGCAGTTCCGCGTAGCTGCCCCGGTGGTAGAACCAGGCGACCCGGTCGCCGACGGCGAGGTCTTCGACGCCTTCGCCGAGAGCGGTGACGTATCCCATGCCCTCGGCCCCCAGGACCAGCGGGGCGACCCAGCCGGGCGCGCCCTGTCCGCGGGCACCGGTGTCCATGTAGTTCACTCCCGCGACGCCGAGCCGGACCAGGGCCTCGCCGGGGCCGGGCGCGGGATCCGGCAGCTCCGTCCACCGCATGACCTCGGGGCCGCCGTGTTCCTCGATATGGATCGCATACATGGTGTGACACCTCTCTGGACGTAATACGTGTGCCGAAGGAACTGACAGGCAACGTAGAACTTCTAGATTGGACCAGCAAGTCCAGAAAACTGGCCTTGCAGGCGAGCCTCAACTGCCCATGTGCATCCGTTCCTTGACGGTGTACGCCGAGCCATGCAAGGGTTATCACCAGTTAAAGCGGTTACTGACAAGCCCGACGGGATGTCAGCCTCTTCACACGTGTTGCGCTGCCCGAGGGCGGACGCACCCCCCTCCTCATGACGGGAAAGTCAATGAGACGACTTCTGTCCCTTCTCGCGGCCGGTCTACCGCTGGTGGCGGCCGTATGCCTGCCGGCCGGCGCTTCCGCGGACGCTCGAAGCCCCGCCGCGGCCTCGTTCACCTGCTCGGCCGTCTCGGTGACGGCCCCGGCCGGCACCGAGGTGGAGTCCGTGACAACGACCCGGCAGGCGGGTGGCACGGTGTACGGGACCGGGCTCCTCGGTGGTTCGGTCTCCGGCGTACCGGCCCACTGCGAGGTGTCGGTCACCCTCACCCATCCCGGCGACGGCGACCACGCCGAGGTGCGGACCTGGCTGCCCGCGGACGGGTGGAACGGCCGCTTCCAGGCACTCGGCGGCAGTGCCTACGCCGCCGGGGACAACGGTGTGGGCATGGGGACGGCGGTCAAGAACGGCTACGCCGCCGCCACCACCGACGCGGGCGTGGGCGACGTCCTGGACACCGGCTGGGCGCTGAACAGCACGGGACAGACCGACACCGCGCTGCTGAAGAACTTCGCCGACCGCTCCCAGCACGAGATGGCGCTCGTCGGCAAGCAGGTCGTCGACGAGGTCTACGGCGAGCCCGCCGCCTACTCCTACTGGAACGGCTGCTCCACCGGTGGACGCCAGGGCTACAGGGAGGCCCAGCGCCACCCCGACGACTTCGACGGCATCCTCGCCGACGCGCCCGCCGTCAACTGGGACGAGTTCGAGGTCGCGACCCTGTGGCCGCAGGTGGTGATGAACGAGACGAAGACCCGCCCCACCACCTGCGAGTTCAACGCCTTCAACCAGGCCGCCCTCACGGCCTGCGACAAGCTCGACGGTGTCGACGACGGCCTGGTCTCCGACCCGGAGCGCTGCCACTACGACCCTCGTGAGCTGATCGGCACCAAGATCGTCTGTGCCGGCGAGGAGGAGACCGTCACGGCTGCCGACGCGGCCGTGGTGCGCAAGATCTGGGACGGCCCGCGGACCACGTCGGGCCGGCGGCTGTGGTACGGCCTGCCGGTCGGCGCCGACTTCACGAGTCTGGCGGGCGACGCTCCGTTCCCCGTCCCGGCCGCCTGGGTCGCGTCATGGGTGAAGAAGCAGCCTTCCTTCGACACCTCGAAGCTGACCTACGACCAGTTCACGAAGGTGTTCAGGCAGTCCCACAACGAATACGGCGAGATCATCGGCACCGGCGATCCCGACCTGTCGGCGTTCCGTGACTCGGGTGGCAAACTCCTCACCTACCACGGTCAGACCGACCAGCTGATCCCCACGCAGGGCACCGTGGACTACCGCCGTGGTGTCGAGCGGAAGCTCGGTGGCTCACACCGGGTCGACGACTTCTACCGCCTCTTCCTCGCCCCGGGCACGGCCCACTGCACGCTGGGCGGCAAGGTGGACGACCTGACGGCGTTGACCGAGTGGGTCGAGCGGGGCAAGGCACCCCAGACGCTCACCGCCTCGCTCACCGACGCCGCCGGACGGACACTCGACCGCCACCTGTGCCGCTACCCCCAGGTCTCCCGCTACACGGGCCAGGGCGACCCGGCCGACGCCGACAGCTTCCGCTGTGTCCCGCCGCACCGGCACTGACCGACACCCCGGCAGCACACCTCCCGACCACCATCCGACCGGAAGCAGAGACCTGTCATGGCAGTCAGCTACACAGCCGTCGTCGACGTCACGGGAGAGGGCCGCAACGGCGGCACCGTCCGCTCTGAGGACGGCCTCCTGGAACACCGCCTGTCCATACCCAAGGAACTCGGTGGCGCGGGCGACGCCACCAACCCGGAACAACTCTTCGCCGCGGGCTGGGCGGCCTGCTTCCTGGGGGCCCTGCGTCGCGCCGCCGCCACCCGCGCGATCCGGCTGACCAGCACCGCCGTCACCGCCGAGATCACGCTCACGCACGGCGACGACGGCGAGTTCAGCCTCTCCGCCACGCTCAGCCCCACCCTCGGCGGCGTCGACCCGCACACCGCCCGGGAACTCGCCGAGGCCGCCCACCAGATCTGCCCCTACTCCAAGGCCACCCGCGACAACATCCCCGTCACCATCCACGTGGCCACGCCATCGTCGAAGGACGACTCACGGTGAACGCCGCGAAGGGTTCCCACCGGGCACGGTCGTACGTCTGCCGAGAGAGATCCCTCATGGTCGGCACGGAGGCGGCGCGGTCGGCTGCCGGCCCGCCTGTGCCCGCGTAGCGACATCAGGCGGGCTGCCACAGTTCGAGCCGATTGCCCTCGGGATCGGTGACCCAACCGAATCGTCCGACACCCTCCATGTCCTGAGTCTCTTCGGCCACGTCCGCTCCCTTGGCGCGCAGCTGCGCGAGCATCGCGTCCAGGTCGCGGACCCGGAAGTTCAGCATGGTCCGCTGCGCGCGGGAGCCGAAGTAGTCGGTCTCGGACTCGAACGGAGCGAACACCGTCGCCCCGGCCTCCTGACGCCACAAGCCGTTGTCGTCGGCGTCCAGGCCCAGGCAGTCGCGATACCACGCGCCGAGGGCCGCCGGGTCGGTGGCCCGAACGAAGTATCCGCCGATTCCAAGCACACGTTCCATGCCGCCATCTTGCCAGTGACGACCATCGGCGGGCCGCACGGAACCGTCGCCGTCACCGCCGCGAGCCGGCCCCTGCGGACGGTGCGAACCAACCGTCCCGTCACACGAGGACTGGTACATGCGTTTGATCGCGGGCGGTAGGGCTACTCGCACCTGCAAGCCTGCGACGCAGCGAGGGACGGCGCCGACGGGACCACGCCGACAGTTGGCAAGGGGCTGGTCGTGATGACCGTGGCGACACAGCAGGGTGGTGGCGGGGGAGGTTCCAGTGGCCTCTACGACGTCCTGGAACTCATTCTCGACCGAGGGCTGGTGATCGACGCGTTCATACGGGTCTCCCTTGTCGGTATCGAGATACTCAAGATCGACATACGGATCGTGGTCGCCAGCGTCGACACCTATCTGCGCTTCGCCGAGGCGTGCAACCGCCTCGACCTGGAAGCGGGGCCGCGCAAGCCGGCCGGCCTCACAGAGCTCACGGGGCAGCTCACGGAGTCCGGTGCCCGCGGCAAGACCAGGGGAGCTCTGTCCGGCGCCGCGGAGACGGTCTCCGAGGCTTTCCAGCAGGCCCGTGACGAGGGCAGGGAACGTCAGGGCGCCCGGCCCGCCGCCCGCCGGAGGGAGACAGAGCGATGAGCACCTACGTCTACGGCATCAGCCGCGCCGCGCGCGCCTCGCTCCCACAGGACACGGACGGCATCGGAGACCCACCGCGGCCGGTGCGTGTGCTGCGCCAGGGCGAGCTGGCCGCGATCGTCAGCGACGCCCCCGAGGAACTGCGGCCCAAACGACGCGACCTGCTCGCTCACCAGCGGGTACTGGACGCGGCCGGAGCGGACGGCGTGGTGCTGCCGATGCGGTTCGGCAGCGCCGCCCCGGACGACGAAACGGTGACCGCGGTGCTCGCCGAACGGGCGGAGTACTTCCTCGGGCGGCTGGACGCACTGGACGGCACGGCGGAGTACAACGTCAAGGCCCATCACGATGAGGAGGCCGTGCTGCACGTGGTGATGGCGGACAACGACGAGATCCGGATGCTGGCGGAGGCGAACCGGCAGGCCGGCGGAGGGGCGCACGAGGACAGGGTCCGGCTGGGAGAAATGGTCGCCGCTGCCGTTCAGGCGCGGGAGGCGACGGACGCGGAGCTGCTTCGGCGGGCGCTGGAGCCGACGGCCGAGTCGGTCAGCGTCGGCCCGCAGAGCACCGGCTGGCTGGCCAATCTCTCCTTCCTGGTGGCCCACGGTTCAGCGGAGCAGTTCCTGGCCGCGGTCGACCGACTCCGCCAGGAGCATCCGCACCTGGAGCTGCGTGTCCACGGCCCGCTGCCGCCCTACAGCTTTGTCGACACTCCCTCGTCACAACAGGCCGAAGGCGGCACCGCGGAAGCATTCGGAGCCGCGACGGCCCAGCCGTCCAACGGGTGACCGGAGAAGCCGCCCGCGCGCGGCTTCAGTCCTGCCCCGAGACGATCGGCCAGACGGCAGGCCGTGCGGTCCGGATGACCCGCGGGATCACGGCCATGACATCGTGAGTGCTTCGCTGTGCCACCGCTGCTGCGTTCAGACGGCAGTCGGCCAGGGCGATCAGCCCCTCGCGTAGCCAATCCACACATCGTTCAAAGAATCCGGGCGCCGCTCCCGGTGCTCCTGACGCTCGTCTCGCTGCCGGGGATCGCCGGCCAGTCGGCGACCCGGCGGGTACGGGGACGACAGCCAGAACCTTGCCCCCGGTGCCGCTGAGGATGTCCTGAGCCACGCGGTGAGGCAGACGCAGGGCAACGGCGGTATCGGCTCGATCGTGGCGATCCATCGCTCCGCCCCGGCTGCCGCCCAGCCCTCCACCGGGCGGGTGTCTTCCGGCGTGCCGCACGACGCCTTGAGGCGAACGGTCGCGGGCACCTCCTAGCCTCTGCGGCATGCTGGGGCTTCCTGCTCATGTCCGTGCCTGTCTCTTCGACCTCGACGGCGTGCTCACGCAGACCGCGAAGGTGCACGCGGCTGCCTGGAAGGAGATGTTCGACGGCTATCTCCGCGAGCGCGCGACACGCGAGGGTGCCGACTTCGTGCCCTTCGACGCGGTGCACGACTACGACGAGTACGTGGACGGACGGCCCCGGGAGGACGGCGTGCGCACGTTCCTCGCCGCACGCGGGGTGCGCCTGCCCGAGGGCACACCGGACGACCCGCCGCAGGCGGAGACGGTGAACGGACTGGGCAACCGCAAGAACGTCCTGGTGCTGCGAAGGATCCGCGAGGAAGGGGTGGAGCCCTACGAGGGCTCGGTCCGCTTCGTTCACGCGGCACGGGAGGCCGGCCTGCGCCGCGCGGTGGTGTCGTCCAGCGCGAACTGCCGGGACGTGCTGGCGGCGGCCGGCATCGAGGACCTGTTCGAGGAACGCATCGACGGAGTGGTGGCGCACGAGCGCCGTCTGCGGGGCAAGCCGGCCCCGGACACCTACCTGGAGGCGGCCCGCCGGCTCGGCACGGAACCGGGCGAGGCCGCGGTGTTCGAAGACGCTCTGGCCGGCGTCGACTCCGGACGAGCGGGGCGGTTCGGCGTGGTCGTGGGCGTCGACCGGGTGGGCCAGGCGGATCAGCTGCGGGCGCACGGCGCGGACATCGTGGTCCGCGACCTGGCCGAACTTCTGGAGTCGCAGTGATCACCCACCCCAGTTACACGGTCGAGCCGTGGTGCCTGCGCGAGACCGAGCTGAACCTGGACGTGATCGCCCAGAGCGAATCGGTCTTCGCGCTGTCCAACGGACACATCGGGTGGCGCGGCAACCTGGACGAGGGAGAACCGCACGGGCTGCCCGGCGCCTACCTCAACGGCGTGTACGAACGCCACCCGCTGCCCTACGCGGAGGCGGGCTACGGGTACCCCGAGTCCGGCCAGACGATGATCAACATCACCGATGGCAAGGTCATCCGGCTGCTGGTCGACGACCACCCCTGCGATCTGCGCTACGGCCGGCTCCAGGCGCACGAGCGGGTCCTGGACTTCCGGTCCGGTGTGCTCAGCCGCACGGCACGGTGGACGTCGCCCGGCGGTCGCACGATCCGGATCACCTCACAGCGGCTCGTGTCCTTCACCCAGCGTGCGGTGGCCGCGGTCGTCTACGAGGTCGAGCCGGTGGACGGACCGACCACCGTGGCCGTGCAGTCCGAGCTGGTCGCCAACGAACAGCTGCCCGGCCTCCAGGGCGACCCGCGGGTGGCCGCCGCGATCGAGTCCCCCCTGGGGGCCGAGGAGTACTTCGCCCAGGACACCCGCCTGCGGCTCGTGCATTGCACCGCCCGCAGCGGACTGCGGGTGGCGGCAGCGGCCGACCATCTCGTCGAGGGGCCCGAGAGCACGCGCTGGACGGCGCAGAGCGAGCCCGACGTCAGCCGTCTGACGGTGACCGCGGACCTGCTGCCCGGGCAGCCGCTGCGACTGGTCAAGTTCGTGGCGTACGGCTGGTCCGGAGAGCGGTCCCTGCCGGCCGTGCACGATCAGGTGGACGGAGCCGTGGCGGCCGCGGTCAGCACCGGCTGGGACGGGCTGGTCGCCGCGCAACGGGCGTATCTGGACCGCTTCTGGTCCGGGGCGGACGTCGAGGTCGAGGGCGACGCGCAGATCCAGCAGGCGGTGCGGTTCGCTCTCTTCCACGTGCTCCAGGCGGCCGCCCGCAGCGAGAACCGCGCCATTCCCGCGAAGGGCCTGACCGGAACCGGGTACGACGGGCACTCCTTCTGGGACACCGAGTCCTACGTGCTGCCGGTTCTGACGTTCACCGCGCCGGAGGCCGTCGCGTCGGCGCTGAGATGGCGGCACCGGATGCTCCCGGCGGCCCGGGAACGCGCGGGCCAGCTGGGGCTCGCCGGAGCGGCGTTCCCCTGGCGGACGATCGACGGTGGTGAAAGCTCCGCCTACTGGCCGGCCGGCACGGCCGCCTTCCACATCAACGCCGACATCGCCATGGCCGCCGTCCGGTACATCATGATGACCGGGGACGAGGACTTCGAACGCCACGAGGGGCTCGACCTCCTCGTGGACACCGCCCGGCTGTGGCGTTCCCTCGGACACCACGACGCCGAAGGCGTCTTCCACATCGACGGGGTCACCGGACCCGACGAGTACAGCGCCATCGCCCGCGACAACCTGTACACCAACCTGCTGGCCCGGCAGAACCTGCTGGCCGCTGCGGAGGCGGCCGCGCGCCATCCCGACCGGGCCGCGGAACTGGGCGTCGACGACGAGGAGACCGCCGTGTGGCGGGACGCCGCGACCCGCATGGCGGTGCCGTACAACGAGTCTCTCGGTGTGCACGAACAGTCGGCCGGGTTCACGAGTTTCCAGCGCTGGGACTTCGAGGCGACCCCGCCCGAGAACTACCCCCTGCTGCTGCACTACCCCTACTTCGACCTGTACCGCAAGCAGGTGGTGAAGCAGGCCGATCTGGTGCTGGCGATGATGGAGTGCCCGCACGTCTTCTCCGACGAGCAGAAGGCGCGCAACTTCGCCTACTACGAGGCGCTCACCGTCCGCGACTCCTCCCTTTCCGCGTGCTGTCAGGCGGTGCTCGCCGCCGAGACAGGCCACCTGCGGCTGGCCTACGCCTACCTCGGCGAGGCCGCGCTGATGGACCTGGACGACCTGGAGCACAACACCCGCGACGGGCTGCACATCGCCTCGCTCGCCGGCACGTGGATCGCTCTGGTCTCGGGGTTCGGCGGTATGCGCCGGTACATCGGCGAGGACGGAAAGCCCGACCTGCTGGCGTTCGCACCGCGCCTGCCGGAAGCGCTGTCCAGGGTGGCGTTCACGGTGCTGGTGCGCGGACGCAGACTGAAGGTGGACATCGGCCCGACCCATGCGCGATACCGGCTGGTGGAAGGTGAACCGCTGGTCCTGATGCATCACGGAGAACGCATGACCGTGACCGCCGACGCCCCTGTGGACCGACCGATGCCTCCCGCGCCGGTACGTCCCGATCCGCAGCAGCCGGCAGGCCGCCGTCCGGCCGGCCTGCTCCCCGGGGAGGAGCAGCAGGCGGAGCCACAGGATTAGACGCGCCGACGCGACCTACGACGCACAGGGTCCGGTCGGGAAGGAGGGCGACACGAGGCGCCTGGTGTTCGGCTCAGTCGGTGTGTGGGGACAGGCATACCGGTGTGGCTGTTCGGCAGGGTGTGCCCCCTGTCGCATACGGGTTGTTCGTCCAGGTTGACGGCGTTCTCCGGGGCGCTGTTTCTTTCAACTCGGATTGCCCCTACAGCCATCTGGGTATGGTTGCGCCCAACTGGGGCTCACCGCAGCCGTGTTGGCGTGTCGTCCAGTGGCCGGTGGAACCGGTCCCGGTCGCGTCGTCGGTGGTCTTCCCGGGGGTGAGGGGCGGGGACGGTGTTGTCCCGGGTCCTTGGTTTTCGCACCCCCCTGAGCGTCGATGGCGGAGTGGCCTTACTCACTCGCTATTGTCGCCGGGCGGCGCGTAATTCGGCGTCCCCAAAAAGTGTTCTCACGATGTTCGGGCGCGAGGTGATTCCGTGCTCGGTGTGACTTTATATGGGGCATAGGGGGCCACGTGGGGTGGTTCGGAGTGGGGTGTTGTCGCGGACGGTAGCTGCGGACAATTACGTTAGGTGTGACTGGTTGCTGCAGCTGGGTGGGGCATGATGGGGGTGGTCGGACTCTTTGACGCTGGATATGGGGGATGGCGT
>NZ_JBVJYH010000017.1:135871-224782 GCF_055600785.1 Streptomyces sp. NPDC038200 | reverse complement strand
GAGGAGTGGATGACGTTGCCCGGCAGGGCGGTCTGGTTGGCGGTGCGGTTGGCGGCGTCCTTGAAGGTCATCCAGCCGTTGCCGGTCTGCGCCAGTGTCCGCATCATGCGGCCGTACAGGTCCCGTGCCGGCATCGTCTTCTTCGCCAGTCCCGCGGCCTCGGCCTTGCGGTAGGCGGCGTCGAACTCCGCGCCCCACAGGTCGACCAGTTCGGGGACGTCGGCGGGGGAGAACAGCGACCACTGCTCGTCGGCGTTGACCCGGCGCATGAACTCGTCCGGGATCCAGTGCGCCAGGTTCAGGTTGTGGGTGCGGCGGGCGTCCTCACCGGTGTTGTCCCGCAGCTCCAGGAACTCCTCGATGTCGGAGTGCCAGGTCTCCAGGTAGACCGCGGCCGCGCCCTTGCGCCGGCCGCCCTGGTTGACCGCGGCGACGGAGGCGTCGAGGGTCTTCAGGAACGGCACGATGCCGTTGGAGTGCCCGTTCGTCCCCCGGATCAGCGAACCGCGCGAGCGGATACGGGAGTAGGACAGGCCGATGCCGCCGGCGTGCTTGGAGAGCCGGGCGACCTGGTGGTAGCGGCCGTAGATGGAGTCCAGCTCGTCCAGGGGGGAGTCGAGCAGATAGCAGGACGACATCTGCGGGTGCCGCGTACCGGAGTTGAACAGGGTGGGGGAGGACGGCAGGTAGTCCAGGCGGCTCATCAGCCTGTAGAGCGCCGCGACCTCCTCCACGGAACGGGTCGTGTCGTCCTCGGCGAGGCCGCTCGCCACGCGCAGCATGAAGTGCTGGGGCGTCTCCACGACCTTGCGGGTGATCGGGTGGCGCAGCAGGTAACGGCTGTGCAGGGTGCGCAGGCCGAAATAGCCGAACCGGTCGTCGGCCGTGCCGTCGATCAGCGCGTCGAGCCGCTCCGCGTGCTGCCGGACGAAGTCCGCGGTGCGGTCGGCGATCAGGCCCTCCAGGTACCCGACCGCGATGGACTGGGTGAAGGACGTCACCCCCTGCGAGGCGGCCTCGTCGCGGATCGCGAGGGTCAGCAGCCGGGCGGCCAGCTTCGAGTAGGCGGGGTCCTCGGAGATCAGTCCGGCGGCGGCCTCCGTGGCCAGCTCGCGCAGCTCCGCCTCGTCGGCCCGCGCGGACCGGCCGCGCAGCGCGGCGGCGGCGACCCGGCCCGGGTCGGCGTCGGGCAGGTCGGCGGTCAGCTCGGTCAGGGTCCGCAGCAGCGCGGTACCGGGACCGTCGGTCTCCAGCTCGCTGACTGAAGCCGGATCGGCTGGCGCGATGGTCACGTGGGGCTCTCCCTCGCTCGGCACGGGGCCTGGCGGAGGGCAGGGGCAGCCACGAGCGCGCACGGCGTCGCGTCCACCGGCCCACTCCGCGAGGCCCGGACGTCGTCAGAAACACACCCGGACCGGACGGGCCGGGTGGGCTGCCGGCAGGTCCTCGGACTGAACAGGCGTGCGGAGGCGCGCGAGTACACCGTTGCGGGACAGTTCCGGACTTGCACCGGATTCCCCTGCATGACAGCGAGGATGAGCATACATCTAGTGCCGGGCTGTCGTGTCACCCCCAGATGTTGTGTCGTCGCGGTTTCAGAGGGTCAACTCGTGGGCGACCGGCGTGACGTACGGCCCGTCCGGGAGCGGATCGCCGTCCCGCTCCGGTGTGCGGACGGAGCCGAGGCGTTCGCGGCTGCGGTGGGCGGCGCGCGGGGCCCTGGCCGTCGCGGGCCGGGTCCGCGTGTCCCTGTCCCCGCGGAGGTACGGCAACGGGCCGCCGGATGTGCTCCGACGGCCCGTCCGGCGACGGCTGTCTAGTGGCCGGCCCCCGCGGTCGCGGGCGGCAGTTCCACCTGGACGCCCGGGTCGCCCGCGTCCGCGGTGTAGTCCTCCGGCCGGGTCTCGTCGACGCCCTCGGGGGCCTTCACGGCCTTCAGGACGACGGTGAGGACCACGGTCACCACGACGTTCAGGACGAACGCCGTGAGGCCGATGTAGCCGATCTCACCGATGCCGGGGATCTCCTTGGCCGAGCCGCCGAAGTGCTTCTGCGTCGGCGAGGCGACGCCGTACGCGGCGGCCGTGCCGTAGATCATGCCGACCGCCCAGCCGGCCAGCAGCGCCCAGCGGTGGAACCAGCGCGTGAACAGGCCGCCGACCAGGGCCGGGAAGGTCTGGAGGATCCAGATGCCGCCCAGGAGCTGGAAGTTGATGGCGACCGTCTTGTCCATGGTGAGGACGAAGACCAGGGCGCCGACCTTCACCAGCAGGGAGACCAGCTTGGAGACCTTGGTCTCCTGCTCGGCCGTGGCGTCCGGCTTGATGAAGTCCTTGTAGATGTTGCGGGTGAAGAGGTTGGCGGCGGCGATCGACATGATCGCGGCCGGGACCAGGGCGCCGATGCCGATCGCCGCGAAGGCCACACCGGCGAACCAGTCCGGGAACATGTCCTCGAACAGCTGCGGGATCGCCAGCTGCCCGTTGGTGACCTTCACACCGGCCGCGATCGCCATGAAGCCCAGCAGTGCCAGCAGCCCCAGCATCAGGGAGTACAGCGGCAGGATCGTGGTGTTGCGACGGATCACCTCACGGCTCCTGGACGACAGGGTCGCGGTGATCGAGTGCGGGTACATGAACAGCGCGAGCGCGGAGCCGAGGGCCAGCGTGGCGTACGTCCACTGGCCCGCCTCCGGCGGGGCGAGCGCGCCGCGCGGCTTCCCCGTGGCCGGGTTGACCTGGCTGAACGCGTCACCCGCCTTGGCGAAGATGTCGTCGAACCCGCCCAGCTTGATCGGGATGTAGATGATCGCCACCGCGATGACGATGTAGATCAGGGTGTCCTTGACGAACGCGATCAGCGCGGGGGCGCGCAGACCGGAGGAGTAGGTGTAGGCCGCCAGCACACCGAAGGCGATCAGCAGCGGCAGGTCCTTCACGAACCAGTTGGTGTCCTCGCCGCCCCCGACGCCCATCACGTCCAGCACCGCCTGGATGCCGACGAGCTGGAGCGCGATGTACGGCATCGTCGCCAGGATGCCGGTCACCGCCACCGCCAGCGACAGGCCCTTCGAGCCGAACCGCCCGCGCACGAAGTCGGAGGTGGTGACGTACCCGTGGCGGTGCGAGACGGACCACAGGCGGGGCAGGAAGGTGAAGATCAGCGGGTACACCAGGATCGTGTACGGCACCGCGAAGAAGCCGGACGCGCCCGCCGCGTAGATCGCCGCCGGTACGGCGACGAAGGTGTACGCCGTGTACAGGTCGCCGCCCAGCAGGAACCACGTGACCCAGGTGCCGAAGGACCGGCCGCCCAGACCCCATTCGTCCAGGGACTGCTCGTTCTCGGCCCTGCGCCAGCGCGCGGCCAGGAAGCCCATGACCGTGACGGCCAGGAAGAAGAAGATGAAGACGCCGAGCGCGACGCCGTTGACTCCGTCCTTCACTTCACCGCACCCCCGTTCGTGTCCTGACGGGCGCGCTGGTCACGCTGCCAGAGCTTGTACGCCAGCATGGTGAGCACGGTGGAGATCAGCACCCACAGCATCTGGTACCAGTAGAAGAACGGGATCCCGATGAACGCGGGGTCCGTCTTGGCGTAGGAGCCGACCCACAGCATCGCCACGAAGGGCGCGACGAGACACAGTGCGATGATCACCCGCACCGGTGTCACCACCGGTGGTCTCACTTCAGGCGTTTCGGACATGCCACGGCTCCGTCCCCTCGCTGATCACCTGTGTAATGCGCAGGCAATCTAGGTGACGTTGTCGTGGCAGTGGAAGACCTCGTCCGCATATCGGTATATCGATTCAGCGAACGTGCCGGGCGGTTACTCCACGGGCCGCTTCAGCCGTGCCACGAACTTGTACCGGTCCCCGCGGTACACCGACCGCACCCACTCCACCGGCTTGCCCTCGCGGTCCAGCGAGTGGCGGGAGAGCATCAGCATCGGCAGGCCCACGTCGGTGCCCAGCAGCCCCGCCTCGCGCGGGGTGGCCAGGGAGGTCTCGATGGTCTCCTCGGCCTCGGCGAGGTGCACGTCGTAGACCTCGGCGAGCGCGGTGTACAGCGAGGTGTACTTCACCAGCGAGCGCCTGAGGGCCGGGAAACGCTTGGCCGACAGATGGGTGGTCTCGATCGCCATCGGCTCGCCGTTGGCCATGCGCAGCCGCTCGATGCGCAGCACGCGCCCCCCGGCGGCGATGTCGAGCAGCTCGGCGAGCCGCTCGTCCGCGGTGATGTACCCGATGTCCAGCAGCTGCGAGGTCGGCTCCAGGCCCTGCGCCCGCATGTCCTCGGTGTACGAGGTGAGCTGCAGCGCCTGGGAGACCTTGGGCTTGGCCACGAAGGTGCCCTTGCCCTGGATGCGTTCGAGCCGGCCCTCCACGACCAGTTCCTGCAGGGCCTGGCGCACCGTGGTGCGGGACGTGTCGAATTCGGCGGCCAGCGTGCGTTCGGGCGGGACCGGCGTACCCGGCGCCTGCGTCTCCGTCATGTCGAGCAGGTGCTTCTTCAAGCGGTAGTACTTGGGCACGCGCGCGGTACGGGTGGTGCCGGTCTCGTTCTCCGCACTGCTGACGTCGGTGCTCATGCTCTGCCTTCCCGGCTCCGAATGCCGAAAGCGACCGACATCCCATCGGCCACGGCTCACATCGTGGCACGGGTTGCCGGGTCAGGACTCCCCCCGCACGCTCCGTGATCCCCTCTGTATACCGTTGCACCCGCTGTTGGTCTAGTCCATCGCTCCGGCGGAGCGCGGGTGAGTCAGGGCCCGTCCCCGCCGGTGCCCCGGCTAGATTCCCTGCCACTCCGGCTTGTCGGCGTAGGTGTGCCGGAAGTAGTCGGCCAGCTTCAGCTTGGACGCGGCGGCCTCGTCGACGACCACCGTGGCATGCGGGTGGAGCTGGAGCGCGGAGGCCGGGCAGACGGCCGCGACCGGGCCCTCGACGGTCGCGGCGACGGCGTCCGCCTTGCCCTCGCCCGTCGCCAGGAGCACCAGGTGCCGGGCCTCCAGGATCGTCCCGATGCCCTGGGTGATGACGTGGTGGGGGACCTGCTCGATGTCGCCGTCGAAGAAGCGGGCGTTGTCGACGCGGGTCTGCTCGGTCAGCGTCTTGATCCGGGTGCGCGAGGCGAGCGAGGAGCACGGTTCGTTGAACCCGATGTGCCCGTCGGTACCGATGCCCAGCAGTTGCAGGTCCACCCCGCCGGCCTCGGCGAGCGTGCGGTCGTACGCCTCGCACGCCGCCTGGACGTCCTCCGCCGTGCCGTCCGGCCCCATGAACGCTTCCATGTCTATGCCGAGCGGTTCCAGCACCTCGCGGCGCAGCACCGAGCGGTAGGACTCGGGGTGGTCGGCGGGCAGCCCCACGTACTCGTCGAGCTGCGCGATCCGGGCGCGCGAGGCGTCCACGGCGCCGGAGCGCACCTTCGCGGTCAGTGCCTGGTAGATGGGCAGCGGGGTGGAGCCGGTGGCCACGCCGAGCAGGGCGTCGGGCTTGCGTCGCAGCAGCTGCGCCATGGCCTCGGCGATCAGCTCGCCGCCCGCCGCGGCGTCCGGAACGATGACAACTTCCACGCTGGGCCTGCCGTTCTGAAGAGGGCTCTGTGCGTCTCTATGTGGTTTAGACCAATCTAACAGAATCGGCGTGCGGCGGCGCGGGACGGAAGGCGGTTTTCCGGGCTCTCGGACCGGGTTCAGACGAGGGAGCCTCCCGTCGCGTCCAGCCAGTGTCCGGTCACCCAGCGGCCGTCCTCGGAGACCAGGAAGGCGACCACGTCGGCGATGTCCGCCGGGGTCCCCACCCGCCCCAGCGCCGAGTACGCGGCGGCCTCCTGCCGGGCCTCGTCGCTCGCGCGCAGCCACGAGGCGTTGATGTCGGTGTCCACGATTCCGGGTGCCACGGAGTTCACCGTGATCCCGCGGGGGCCGAGCACCTTGGACAGGTCCCGGGTGAGGACGTCCAGCGCCGCCTTGGTCATCCCGTAGGCGACGGTGTGGGGCATCAGGGCGGACCGCGCCAGCCCGGACGATATGTTCACCACCCGCCCGCCGTCCCGCAGCCGCTCCGCGCCGAGCTGGGTGAGGAAGAACGGCGCCTTCACGTTCACCGCGAAGAGCCGGTCGTACTCCTCCTCGTCGATCTCCGCGAACGGGCGGGAGGCGCCGATGCCCGCGTTGTGCACGAGGATGTCCAGCCCGTCCGCATGCCGGTCGAACTCCTCCCAGAGCCGCTCGGCGTTCCCGGGCGTGCCCAGCTCCACTCCGATCGCGAACGCCGAGCCGCCGCCCGCCTCGATCGCGGCGACCGTCTCCTTGGCGGCGGTCTCGTTGCTCCCGTAATGCACCGCCACCCGGGCCCCGTCGCGGCCCAGCCGCTCGGCGATCCCCCGCCCGATGCCCCGGCCGCCTCCCGTGACCAGTGCCGTCTTCCCCGTGAGCGCACCCATGGCCACCCCTCCGCATTCGTCCAGCCCAGACCTGTGCAGCGCAGATCTGCGGCGCAGCTTTTTCTAGCGATCACTACATAAAAACCGTACACCACCCCGCCGACAATTCTCTAGGGTCCGCTATAAAATCAACCCATGGCGACGGGTCAGGACACGCATGAGCAGGGCGGCAAGCGCCGGACACGAGGCCGTCCGCGCTCCTTCGACCGGGCCACGGCGCTGGAGAAAGCGCTGATGGCCTTCTGGGAGCGCGGGTACGAGGCCACCTCGGTCTCCGACCTCACCCGCGTCATGGGCATCGGCGCCCCCAGTCTGTACGCGGCCTTCGGCGACAAGCGGTCCCTGTTCGACGAGGTGGTCCAGGTCTACGCCGGCTCGCACGGCGCCCTCGGCGAGCGTGCCCTGGCCGAGGAGCCCACGGCCAGGGAGGGCATCGCGCGCATGCTGCGCGAGGCCGCCGCGGAGTACACGGACCCGGCCCATCCGTACGGCTGTCTGATCGTCCACGCCGCGACCAACTGCACCAGCCCCGAGGTCGAGGCGCTGCTGCGCGAGCGACGCAACGCCAACATCGCCGGCCTCGAAGCCCGGATCCGCGCGGACGTCGTCGCCGGGCTGCTGCCGGCCGGCACCGACGCCGCCGCCCTCGCCCGGCACGCCGGCGCGATGATCCAGGGCATGTCCCAGCAGGCCCGCGACGGCGCGCGCCGGGAGGAACTGGAAGCACTCGTGGAAATTGCCATGGCCATCTGGCCCCACAACTGACCGGGTCCGGCTAGGCTGCGTGGCATCGCGTGCCGGCGCTCGCGCGGCCGGGCGCCTCCCCGCCATGGACACGCCATCGTGGTCTAGTCCACAATCGAGAAGAACCAAGCCTCCGTCTTCCCCGCACAGGAAGGCGGATCGAGGAACCGGTGCTCTCTGCCCTGACTGCCCCGGCTCCTCGGCCTTCGGCCGACCGGGACCGCACACCCCACGGCCGATGATGCTCCGGGCTGCGGTGCCGGTGAGGGTTGAGGGTCCCTTCCAGGCGCCGCGGCCCGCGGGTGTTTTTCGGCCACCCCCGGGGCCCCGGGTACGCTCGCCATGTGCCCTCCATGAACGAACTCGTACGCCAGCACACCGCCCTGGACGACTCCGACCTCGAGTGGCTCCACCTGCTGGTCTCGGAGTGGCAGCTGCTCTCCGACCTCTCCTTCGCCGATCTGGTGCTGTGGGTCCCCACCCGGGACGGCACCCGGTACGTCTCGGTCGCCCAGATGCGCCCCAACACCGGCCCCACCTCCTACCAGGACGACATGGTCGGCCACCTGGTCCCGCGCGGCCGGCGGCCCATGCTGGACGCGGCGCTGGACGAGGGCCGGATCGTGCGCGAGGGCGATCCGGAGTGGCGTGAAGAGGTTCCCGTACGGGTCGAGTCCATCCCCGTACGGCGTGAGGGCCGCGTCCTCGGCGTGATCGCCCGGAACACCAACCTGCTCACCGTGCGCACCCCGAGCCGGCTGGAGCTGACCTACCTCCAGAGCGCCTCCGACCTCGCGCAGATGATCGCGGCCGGCTCCTTCCCCTTCCCCGACCAGCAGGTCGACATGGACGCCTCCCCGCGCGTCGGCGACGGCCTGATCCGGCTGGACGCGGACGGCGTCGTCCAGTACGCCTCCCCGAACGCCCTGTCCGCCTACCACCGGCTCGGTCTCGCCGCCGACCTGGTCGGCCACCACCTCGGGCAGACCACCGCCGAACTCGCCCCGACCCGGGGGCCGGTGGACGAGGCGCTGGCCAAGGTGGCCAGCGGCTGGGCGCCGCGCGAGTTCGAGATCGAGTCCGGTGACGGCGTCATCCAGTTCCGGGCCATTCCCCTCAAGCCCAAGGGGACCCGGATCGGTTCGCTGGTCCTGCTCCGGGACGTCACCGAACTGCGTCGCCGTGAACGCGAGTTGATTACCAAGGACGCCACCATCCGGGAGATCCATCACCGGGTGAAGAACAACCTCCAGACGGTCGCCGCCCTGCTCCGGCTCCAGGCCCGGCGCATCGAGTCCGAGCGCGGCCGGGAGGCCCTGGAGGAGGCGGTCCGCCGGGTCGGCTCCATCGCGATCGTGCATGAGACGCTGTCTCAGAACCTGGACGAGCGCGTGGAGTTCGACGACATCGCCGACCGCGTGCTGGCCATGGTGGCGGAGATCTCGCCGGGCAAGGTGACCGGCCGGCGCAGCGGGCGGTTCGGCATACTCGACGCCGAGGTCGCCACTCCGCTGTCCATGGTCCTCACCGAGGTCCTGCAGAACGCCCTGGAGCACGGCTTCCGCGAGGGTGACACCGGGACGGTCGAGGTCTCCGCGGTGCGGGGCGGCACCACCAAGGAGGCGCGGCTGCTGGTCACCGTCCAGGACGACGGGGTCGGTCTGCCCGAGGGCTTCGACCCGCACCGCTCGGGCAACCTCGGTCTGCAGATCGTACGGACGCTGGTGGAGGGCGAGTTGGGCGGCTCGTTCGACATGGTGCCGGCGCCCGAGCGCGGGACCCGGGTGATCCTCGACATTCCGGTGCGGGCGCAGAAGTGACGGTCGGCGCGGTGGGCCGACGGGCCGGTGGCGCCGGGTGATCGCGGACGGCGGGGGAGCGGGCGCAGCAAAAAGCCCCGGACCGCCATTGGTCCGAGGCTGATGCTCGTTGCTGCTCTGCTTTTGTATCGCTAAGCGCATCGGGGGAACTGCGCGCTGCGGCTCGGGGGCGGGAGATGCGTACGTGCTGTACGCGCCGCCAAGCTCAGGCTGTCAGCAGGGGTGGGTGTGTCAGGCGGAGGCCTGACGAGCCCGGTTGCGAGCGGCGCGGCGCTTCATGGCACGGCGCTCGTCCTCGCTGAGACCACCCCAGACGCCGGAGTCCTGGCCGGACTCAAGCGCCCACTGCAGACACTGCTCGATCACCGGGCAGCGACGGCAGACGGCCTTGGCTTCCTCGATCTGCAGCAGCGCAGGACCGGTGTTGCCGATGGGGAAGAAGAGCTCGGGGTCTTCCTCGCGGCAAACGGCGTTGTGACGCCAGTCCATGGCTGCTACCTCTCCTTGGTATTACGTGCAAGTTGCTTGTGAATGTGAACGCTTTCACGAATCCCTCAACAAGTGAAGGGCCGACCGTCGAGTCTTCACCCGGCGGGGTCCTGTGGTATGTAGAGGGGTTCTGGTGATCAGTGGAGGCCGGTGTTGCGGGCCGTCCCGATCGCCAAGAAGAGACTCGCAAACCTCGGCGGCGGATACAACCCCTTCCGGAAAGTTTTTTTTGATTCCTCGGTGTCGACTAGGTCACAGCCGTACTTCCATGGGGTGGATCCTGGCCTAAACGTTCGAGTGAAAGGACTTTCGCCCGTTCCGCTCACACAATCACACGCAGTGCACGGCGTACGCCTGTGAACGTCACGCTCGTGCGCAGCCCCAGGTGGTCACCGTCCATCTGTAGGGGCAGAGGCACCTTCGAATGCAAGGTGAACTGGTCCAGGTCGTGCAGTGAGGTCGCGTGCTTGCCCTGGGGGCCGCGCTCGGGGGACGAAGTGAGCAACTGGGTGCCATACCGGGCAACCGCGGCCGTCGACAGGCGGCTGAGACCCAGCACATCGATGCCGGTATCGAACGAAGCCTTAGGTGACGTGTACATCGGGCGATTGCCGAGATACGTCCAAGGGGACGTGTTCGAGACTATGGCGACGACGAGATCCTCGATCGGGTCCGCGCCGGGCCGTTCCAGCGTGATCGTGCCGTGCCGGCGGTTCGGTTCGCCGAGGAACTGCCGGACCACCTGACGGACATAGAGGCCGTGCGTCGACTTCTTTCCGCGCTCGCGCTGCTGCTCGACCCGGCCGACCACGCCCGCGTCGAAACCCAGCCCGGCGTTGAAGGTGAACCACCGGGCGGGCACCGCCTCGTCCTCGGTGCCCGCCGGACCCGAGGTCAGCCCGAGGCCCACGACCCGCTCGGTCCCGTCGCGCAGCGCGTCCAGCAGCGCGCCGGTCGCCTCGACGGGATCGTTGGGCAGGCCCAGAGCGCGGGCGAAGACGTTGGTGGAACCACCGGGGACGACGGCCAGGCCGGGCAGGCGGTCCGGATCCGGGCCGGCGTGCAGCAGGCCGTTGACGACCTCGTTGACCGTGCCGTCCCCGCCGAGCGCCACCACCAGGTCGATGTCGTCGCTCTCCGCCGCCTGCCGGCCGAGGTCGCGTGCGTGGCCGCGGTACTCGGTGGTGACCGCCTCCAGCTTCATCTCGCTCGCCAGCGCGTGGATCAGCACGTCACGCCTGCGTGCGCTTGTGGTGGTTGCCGCCGGATTGACCACGAGAAGTGCACGCATGCATGGCAGCGTACCTACTGGGGGGTACCCGGCCCAGACCGAGGTAGGGATCCGGTAAGAGGCGGGGGCGTGAGCCTGGACACGATGACGCTGCCGAGGGCGGCCCCCTGACGCTGTCGAGGTGGCTCGACGACCTCCCCACGGGTGACCCCAGGACACTGTCGCGGGCGGTCGCCGCCGCGGGGCGGGCCGCCTTCTGGGGGGTGGCGGCGGCGCGGGGTGGTGCGGTGTCCGGCGGCTCCCGGCGCCCGATCCCGACCGCACCCGCGAGTCGGGGCCGGGGCCCGGCGGCTACCCTGCTGGGGTGAGCAGTCAGCAGAAACCCGCCCCGGACACCGCCGCAGCCGACGCGCCCGCGGAGCCGCGCCCGCGCCGGCTCACGTACGCGGCGGCACTGGCCGCGGTGGAGGGCGTCGCCCTGCTGGCCGGCGGTCTGGGGGTGCTCGTCCTCGGACTCACCGGCGCCCCCGACGACCGGCAGCAGGCCGTGACCCTCGGGATCACCCTGGCCGTTCTCGCCCTGCTGCCGCTGCTCGCCGCGCGCGGGCTGCTGCTGCGACGCGGCTGGAGCCGGGGCCCCGCGGTGATCACCCAGATCCTGGCCCTTCCGGTGGCCTACAACCTGCTCCATGCGGACAACATGGCCATTCCGGTCGGCATCGTCCTCGCGGTGGTCGCCGTGACGGCGCTGGTGCTCCTCGTCAACGGCGAGACGACCCGGGCCCTCGGAATCAAGGGACCGGGCCGGGCCGAGTAGGGCTCACCGAACGGCGCTCTCGGTTCCTGCCGGGCCCGCCGGACCCGGCAGGGTTCCGGCGGCGGACTCACCGAGCGGCGGCGCTCACTCCTCGACGAGGAGTTTCTCCCGCAGCTGGGCCAGTGTGCGGGCCAGCAGCCGGGAGACGTGCATCTGGGAGATG
The DNA here is from genome assembly GCF_055600785.1 of Streptomyces sp. NPDC038200. NCBI lineage: Bacteria > Bacillati > Actinomycetota > Actinomycetes > Kitasatosporales > Streptomycetaceae > Streptomyces > Streptomyces sp. NPDC038200. The sequence continues at coordinate 213,069 of NZ_JBVJYH010000017.1, read as the reverse complement.
CCGACCTCCTGCGCGATCTGCGACTGGGTCATGTTCCCGAAGAAGCGCAGCAGCAGGATCCGCTTCTCGCGCGGCGGCAGGTCCTCCAGCAGCGGCTTGAGGGACTCGCGGTACTCCACGCCCTCCAGCGCCTCGTCCTCGGCGCCCAGGGTGTCGGCGACGGCCGGCGACTCGTCGTCCGTGTCGGGGACGTCCAGGGACAGGGTGGAGTACGCGTTCGCGGACTCCAGGCCCTCCAGGACCTCCTCCTCGGAGATGGCGAGCTTCTCGGCCAGCTCGTGGACCGTCGGGGAGCGGCCGTGCAGCTGGGACAGCTCGGCCGTCGCGGTGGTCAGCGACAGCCGCAGCTCCTGGAGCCGGCGCGGCACGCGGACCGCCCAGCCCTTGTCGCGGAAGTGCCGCTTGATCTCGCCGACGACGGTCGGGGTGGCGTACGTGGAGAACTCCACGCCGCGCTCGGGGTCGAACCGGTCGACGGACTTGATCAGGCCGATCGTGGCGACCTGGGTGAGGTCGTCCAGCGGCTCGCCGCGGTTGCGGAACCGGCGTGCCAGGTGCTCCACGAGCGGCAGGTGCATGCGGACGAGCTGGTTGCGCAGCTCCGCGTACTCCGCGCTGCCCGCGTTCAGCTTGCGCAGCTCGACGAACATCGCCCGCGCCCCGCTGCGGTCCTGGGCGTCGTGCTGTACGCCCTGCACGGCCTCCGCGTTCGGCGCGCCGTCCTCGGCGTATCGCTCGTGCTCGCTCATCGTCCCGCCCGTAGCCCTTCCCCGAGCCCCCGCCCCCGCGCGGACGGATCCGGCGCCGTCGCGTGTCTCCGGTGGCGCGCCCTGTTCGGCACCGTCACCGCCGACCTGCGCGGAGTCGTCCTCCGGGTGCGGCCTGGCCTGCTCGGGGATGCCGTCGATGCCGTCCGCCATGCGCCGGGAACCGTCCCGGGGGTCGCCCCCGGGGGTCTCGGCGTTCGACCAGGGGGCACCCCCGTCCCCGGTCGGCAGCTCTCGCGTGCCGCGCTCTTCGTCCCGCACCGGCCCGTCCCCGTTCCTCACGCCGGCCCGGGGCCGGCGCCGCGCTGTTTGTAGAGGCTGATCGACACCGTCTTGTCCTTGTCGACGGCGGACGAGACCTTGCCCGCGAGGGCCGACAGCACCGTCCAGGCGAAGGTGTCCCGCGAGGGGGCGTGGCCGTCCGTGGTCGGCGCCGACACCGTGACCTCCAGTGAGTCGTCGACGAGCCGGAAGACACAACTGAGCACCGAGCCGGGCACGGCTTGCTGGAGCAGGATCGCGCAGGCCTCGTCCACGGCGATGCGCAGATCCTCGATCTCGTCCAGGGTGAAGTCCAAGCGGGCCGCCAGACCGGCCGTGGCCGTCCGCAGCACCGACAGGTAGGCACCCGCAGCCGGCAGTCGGACTTCCACGAAGTCCTGGTTCGCCGCGGGCTCGCCTGCGATCTGGGACACCCTCACCTCCATGGTGGTACAAGCTTTACGGGGCCGAGGGTCGCCCCCCGGGGTAACGCGTACGTGGTTCAAGCGGTGACGCTATCGCGCTCCGAACGTTCCTGTCCCCGGGACCCCAACCCCCTGGCGTCACTCACAGTAAAGCTGTGGATACGCTCCGTGTCTAGAGGGTTTGCGGGCCCAAATGGGAAGAGCGCGCGCCGGGTTGACGTACCCAGACGTCATACGCTCGAACCGTCGTGCGGCAGCCGCCGCATGCAGTGTCACACGAGAGGGCGGTCGGGCGAGACTCCTCCGCTCAGACGAGCACGTGATCGACGAAGCACCACCGCCAGTCCTCGCCCGGCTCGAAGGTCCGCATCACCGGGTGACCGGACTGCGCGTGGTGCTCCGTCGCGTGCCGTCCCGGCGAGGAATCGCAGCAGCCGATGTGCCCGCAGGTGAGGCACAGCCGCAGCTGTACCGGGTGGGTGCCGTCCCGCCGGCACTCCGGACAGGTCTTGTCGAGCGGCTCCGGTTCCGGGTGCGGCAGCGCGTCGGCATGCGTGCACTGTTTCATGATTGCCAGATTACGACGGGTGTGCGGGTGGCCGCGCGGAAAAACGAGGGTGGGCGAAGACCATGGACGTGATGCCCCTGCTGTTGCTGGTGGCGGGCAGTGCCGCGGTGGCCGCTGCGGCCCGGCGCACTCCCGCGCCGGCGCCGCTGCTGCTGGTCGCGGTGGGTCTGGCGGTCTCCTACATCCCCGGAGTGCCGTCGTACACCCTCGATCCGCACGTCGTCCTGCCGCTGCTGCTGCCCCCGCTGCTGTACACCTCGGCGAGCGACAGCTCCTACCTCGACCTGCGGGCGCAGCTGCGACCGGTGGCGCTGCTCTCGGTGGGGTACGTGCTCTTCGCGACCTTCGCCGTCGGTTGGGCCGCCTATCTGATCGTCCCCGGGCTGTCGCTGCCCGCCGCGCTGGTGCTCGGCGCCGTGGTGGCCCCGCCGGACGCGGTGGCCGCCACGGCGGTCGCGCGCCGGGTCGGCCTGCCCTCCCGGATCACCACAGTCCTCCAGGGCGAGTCCCTGCTGAACGACGCCACGGCGATCACCGCCTACAAGGTGGCCCTCGGCGCCGCCGTCGGCGCGGGGGCCACCTGGGCGGGCGGGATCGGCGAGTTCGCGCTCGCCGCGATCGGCGGTGTGGGGATCGGACTCGTCCTCATGGCCCCGCTGCACTGGCTGCGCACCCATCTGACCGAGCCCCTGCTCCAGAACACGCTCTCGCTGCTGATCCCGTTCGTCGCCTACGGAGTCGCCGAGCAGGCGCACGCCTCCGGGGTGCTCGCCGTCGTGGTCGTCGCCCTCTACCTGGGCCACCGCGCGTGGGAGGTCGACTTCGCCACCAGGCTCCAGGAGGAGGCGGTGTGGAAGATGGTCGCCTTCGTACTGGAGTCCGCGGTGTTCGCCCTGATCGGTCTCCAGCTCCCGATCGTCCTCAAGCGGCTCGGCGAGTACGAGGGCACCTCCGCCGCCTGGTACGCGGTCGCCGTCTTCGTGGTCGTGGTGGTGGCCCGGTTCGTCTGGGTCTACCCGGCCACCTTCCTGCCCCGGCTGCTGTCGGCGCGCATCAGGGAGCGCGAGGAGAACCCCACCTGGCGGGGCGCGATGGTCACCTCGTGGGCCGGCATGCGCGGTGTCGTGTCCCTGGCCATCGCCTTCGCCATCCCGTCGTCCATGGCCGCCGGCCCCCGCAACCTGATCCTCTTCCTGACCTTCACCACCGTCATCGGCACGCTCGTCGTCCAGGGCGTGACGCTGCCGCCGCTGATCCGGCTGCTCAGGTTCCCCGGCCGCGACCGGCAGGCCGAGACGCTCGCCGAGGCCAACGCCCAGGCACAGGCCTCGCGAGCCGCCGAGGCCCGGCTCGACGAACTCCTCTCCGACGAGCGCAACGCCCTGCCGCCGCCGCTCGCCGACCGGCTGCGTACGGTCCTGGAGCGCCGCCGCAACGCCGTCTGGGAGCGGCTCGGCCAGGTCAACCCCGTCACCGGCGAGTCCGTGGACGACACCTACCGCAGGCTGTCCCGCGAGATGATCAGCGCCGAACGCGAGGTCTTCGTCCGGCTCCGCGATCACCGCTACATCGACGACGAGATGCTGCGTGCCCTGCTGAGGCGCCTGGACCTGGAGGAGGCGGCGGCCTACAGGGAGGCCGCTTAGCGCTTCCGGGACGCGGCCGGCCGGGTCGGGGGCGGCCGGTCAGCGATCCGGGTCGGTTGCCGGGGGTTCCGGGAACGGCCGTCCGGTGACGACGGCGGCGACCGTCGTCCCGCGCGGGAAGGCACCTTCCTCCGCGAGGGTGACGAGTCCGTACAGCAACTTGGCGACATAGAGACGCTCCACGGGCATTCCGTGCCGCTGCTCGAAGTCCTGTGCGAAGGCTTCCAGCTCGGGTGTCGTGCGGGCGTACCCGCCGCAGTGGAAGCGGTCGTCCAGGGACCAGGTACCGCTGCGGGCGCCGAAGGCACGTTCCTGCAGGGTCTGTACGTCGGCTGCCAGGAAGCCGCCCCTGAGGACCGGTATGCCGAGCGCGCGCTGGCCGGCCCCCAGACCCGCGGCGAGGCCGGCGAGGGTGCCGCCGGTACCGCAGGCGATCGCGGCGACGTCGGCGTGGCCGCGCAGTTCCGCGCCGAGGGCACGGCAGCCGCGTACCGCCTCGGTGTTGCTGCCGCCCTCGGGGACGACATGGGCCCCCTCGGCGCCCGCCGCGCGCAGGATCCCGGCCAGGGTCTCCGGCTCGGTCTTGCGGCGGTATGTCGATCTGTCGACGAAGTGCAGCCGCATGCCGTCGGCCGCGCACCGGGCCAGGGACGGGTTGAGCGGCCGGCCGGCCAGCTCCTGACCGCGGACCACGCCCGTCGTCGGCAGGCCCAGCAGGCGGCCCGCGGCGGCGGTGGCCCGCAGATGGTTGGAGTACGCCCCGCCGAAGGTGACCAGGGCGCGGCCCCGCGCCGCCGCGAGGTTCGGCACCAGCTTGCGCCACTTGTTGCCGACGAGGTCGGGATGGATCAGGTCGTCTCGCTTGAGCAGCAGCCGGAGCCCATGGCGGCCGAAACGGTCGTCGCGTATCTCCTGGAGGGGGGAGGGGAGGCGAGGGGCGAGGGGGTCGGGGCCGGTCACGGCTTCATTCTCGCGGGTGTGGCACCGCGGCGTACCCACCGCCGACGCCCCGCCCGCCCCGGACCGCCTCGGACCGCCTCGGCCCCGCCCCACGGCCGCCCGGCCCCACGGCCGCCCCGCCCCACGGGCCGCCCCCGGATCGCGCCGGCCCGGACGGAGCCGCGTCGCGCCCCCGGCGGCGCTACCCCTTCAGGCGTTCCTCGATCCGCTCCCTCAGCCACGTCATCGTGAACCCCCGGGGGTCCACCTTCCCCGGCTGCCACTCCAGATGGCCGATGACCGAGCGTTCCGTCCAGCCGTGACGGCGGCACAGCGCCGCGGCGACCCGTGTGATCGCCTCCAGCTGCTCCTCCGGCCACGGGTCCTCCCCGTCGCCGAGGTTCTCGCACTCGAAGCCGTAGAAGTGCCGGTTGCCGTCGGTGTTCGCCTCGTTGTCCAGCGGCAGCCTCTTCTCGGCGATCACCGCGCGCAGCACCTCGTCGTCGCCGAGCCCGGCATGGTTGGCACGGCCGTAGCCCACCAGGTGGACCTTGCCGTCCTTGGTGATCACGCCGTGGCACAGGGGCCCCGGCAGTTCCGGGTAGCCGTCCCGGCACAGCTCCACCGTGTGCTCGCCGCCGCGGGTCACCGTGTGGTGGATCATCACGCCGTGGACGGGCCCCCAGGGACCCTTGTGATTGCGGTGGTGATGCTGCCAGTCGCCTACCTCGACGACCGTGACGCCCTCCGCCCGCAGTGCGTCCAGAAACCCGCTCGCCGACATGGGTGGGGCCATGCCCGACTCCTTCGTGCCGTGCCCGTCCGGCCGCGGATCGCGGCCGTCTGTCCTGCCTGCTTCTACCGAAACCGGACGTCTCGGAACACATCGTTCGTACGCTGTGCGAGCCGATCCGGACAGGCGGCCCATGTCGGGAACACTGGTCGAGGTCCCTCTTTGTGCCCAGTAATCCGATGATCCATTCCCGCTCTTTCGGGTAATGGCGCGCGCACGGACCGTGCTGGAAGGCTCGTGTGCGAGACCGGCTCCAGGAGCGAATTCGGCGCCGGGCATACATGGGAGGGCATTTCCTTATGTCGGTAGGCGAAGAGGTCCGCACGGATCAGGGCAAGCCGCAGCAGTCCCTCGGGACGGCGGCCGCGCGGAACCTGGCCACCACCACCAAGTCCGTTCCGCAGATGCAGGAGATCAGCTCCCGCTGGCTGCTGCGCACGCTTCCCTGGGTGGATGTCCAGGGCGGCACGTACCGGGTGAACAGGCGGCTGACGTACGCCGTCGGCGACGGCCGCATCACCTTCGTGAAGACCGGGGACCAGGTGGAGGTCATCCCCGCCGAACTGGGCGAGCTGCCGGCCCTGCGGTCGTACGAGGACGAGGTGGTGCTGGCGGAGCTGGCCCGGCGCTGCCGGCAGCGTGACTTCGCGCCCGGCGAGGTGATCGCCGACTTCGGCAACCAGACGAACGAGGTCTATCTGCTGGCCCACGGCAGGGTCGAGAAGGTCGGCACGGGCCCCTACGGCGACGACGCCGTCCTCGGGGTCCTCGCCGACGGCGCCTACTTCGGCGACCAGGCGCTGATCGACCCGGAGGCGATCTGGGAGTACACCGTCCGCGCGGACACCGCGACCACGGTGCTGATCCTCTCCCGCCAGGACTTCGAACAGATCGCGGAACGCTCCGACTCGCTGCGCGCGCACCTGGAACAGCTGCGCGCGGTCCCCGAGCAGCGGACCAACAAGTACGGCGAGAAGGAGGTCGAGCTGGCGGCCGGCCACTCCGGCGAGCCCGACATCCCGCACACCTTCGTGGACTACGAGGCGCGGCCCCGCGAGTACGAACTGAGCATCGCCCAGACCGTGCTGCGCATCCACTCGCGCGTGGCCGACCTCTACAACCAGCCGATGAACCAGACCGAGCAGCAGCTGCGGCTGACGGTCGAGGCGCTGAAGGAGCGTCAGGAGCACGAGCTGGTCAACAACCCGGAGTTCGGCCTGCTCAGCAACTGCGAGTACGACCAGCGGATCCAGCCGCACGACGGCGTGCCCGGCCCGGACGACCTGGACGAGCTGCTCAGCCGCCGCCGGGGCACCAAGCTGCTGCTGGCCCACCCGCGCGCGATCGCGGCGATCGGACGCGAGCTGAACAAGCGCGGACTGGTCCCGGAGACGATCGACATCGCCGGCAACCGCATCCCCACCTGGCGTGGGGTGCCGATCTACCCGTGCAACAAGATCCCGGTCACCGAGGCCCGTACGACCTCCATCATCGCCATGCGTACCGGCGAGTCCGAGCAGGGCGTCATCGGCCTCAGGCAGTCCGGCATCCCGGACGAGATCGAGCCGAGCCTGTCGGTCCGCTTCATGGGCATCAACGAGCAGGCCATCATCAAGTACCTGGTGACGGCGTACTACTCGGCCGCCGTCCTGGTGCCCGACGCGCTCGGTGTGCTGGAGAACGTGGAGATCGGCCGGTGGAGGTGACGTTTCCGCACGTCGCGGCCGTGTCCCCGCCCTCCGGGGCGGGTCGGCCCTCGGGGTGTGCGTCCGGCCGGGCCGGTGACGCCGGCCCTCGCGGACCTGGCGAGGGGGAGGCATGGCCGAGTTCATGACGGAGACCGACGAGCGTTCCCCCGGAGGGCCGACGGCCGGCGCACCGGGGCAGCCGCGGGAGGGGACCGGGGACGCCGCCGCCGGTCCGCTCGACGGGCAGGAGGCGGCGGCACTGCTGGAGGGCACCCGGGCCCTGGTCGACCCGGAGCTGCGCGCGGCCATCGAATCGCTGCCCGGCGCCATGCGCCGGGCCGGGCTCTACCACTTCGGCTGGGAGGGCGCCGACGGCACGCCGGCGGCGGGCAACGCGGGCAAGGCGATAAGGCCGGCGCTCGTGCTGGGGGCCGCCGCCGCGCTCGGCGGCCCGGCGGCCCGGGTGGCGGCCGTCCGGGCCGCCGCGGCGGTCGAACTGGTGCACAACTTCACCTTGTTGCACGACGACGTGATGGACCGGGACGCCACCCGGCGGCACCGGCCGACGGTCTGGACCGTGTTCGGTGACGCCGACGCGATCCTCGCCGGGGACGCCCTCCAGGCGCTGGCCCTGCGGCTGCTCGCCGAGGACCCGCATCCGGCCGCCGGCCCGGCCGCGGCCCGGCTCACGGCCTGTGTCATCGAGCTGTGCGAGGGCCAGCACACGGACACCGATCTGGAGCGGCGCGCACCGGAGACGGTCACCCTGGACGAGGTGCTCGCCATGGCCGAGGCCAAGACCGGCGCCCTGCTGGGCTGTGCCTGCGCGGTCGGCGCGCTGTACGCGGGCGCGGGGGACGAGGAGGTGTCCGCGCTGGACGGCTTCGGCCGTCAGGCGGGGCTCGCCTTCCAGTTGATCGACGATGTCATCGGCATATGGGGGGACCCGCGGCACACGGGCAAGCCGTCCGGCGCGGATCTCGCCGCCCGCAAGAAGTCCCTGCCGGTGGTGGCGGCGCTCACCTCCGGTACTCCGGCGGCGGTCGAACTGGCCGCGCTGTACGGGAAGCCGTACGTGGAGGGGGAGGCGGGAGCCGGGGAGATCGCGCGTACGGCACTGGCGGTGGAGCGGGCCGGCGGCCGGGACTGGGCGCAGGCCGAGGCCGCCGACCGGATGGCCCGGGCCATGCAGGAGCTGGCCCGTGCGGTGCCCGATCCCGAGGCGGCGGGCGGTCTGCTGGCGCTCGCCGAGTTCGTCACCCGGCGTACCAGCTGAGTGCTGCCGGTTCCGGCAGCCGGAGGAACCCGGAGTCCTCGGCCCCGTGCGGCTCCTGACCCCGCACGGGTGATCGGGGGGCTCCGGTCAGGCGGCCCCGCACGTCCCCACGGTGTGCGGGGCCCCGCTCTGTCCGAACCGGTCCGCTTACCGGCCCGCCCGGCCCCCTTCGCACCGAGCCCGTGCACTCCGAGCCCCTGCGCTCCGAGTCCCTGCGCTCCGAGTCCCTGCGCTCCGAGTCCGTGCGCTGCGGACCCCTTCGTTCCACGTTCTCCCGGTCCAGACACTCTCCGCCCAGGGCCTCTCGGTCCAGGACCTCCCGGTCCAGGGCCTGTCCTTTCCGGACTCGCTCGTTCCGGATCTGGTGCCGGAATTCCCTTGCACCACGACAGTTGGAGTACTACAAATGAACCACTACAGGCGGAGCGGTTCGTTCGGCGGTCACGCCGGCCGCCCGCCACCCCCGACAGAAAGAGTCCGGCTTGCGCAAGCTCACGTACTTCATCGCCTGTTCGCTCGACGGCTTCATCGGTGACGAGCACGGCGATGCCTCCGCGATGTACTCGTTCGTGGACGACGAGTACATCGCCTTCCTCGCGGCGGAGTTCCCGGAGACCCTGTCCACCCACGGCCGTCGGGCGCTCGGCCTGGACCACCTGGAGAACAAGCGGTTCGACACGGTGATCCAGGGGCGGGCCAGCTACGAGGTCGCCCTGCGGGAGGGCATCACCAGTCCCCACGGCCACCTGCGCGAATATGTCGCCTCCCGCACCCTCGGCGCCTCGCCCGACCCGAACGTCGAGATCATCGCCGACGACCTGATCGGCCGGGTCCGCGCGCTCAAGGCGGAGGACACCGGGCTGGACATCTATCTGTGCGGCGGTTCCAGGATCGCCGGAGCACTGCTCGACGAGATCGACGAACTCGTGATCAAGACCTACCCGTTCGTCTACGGCAAGGGCATGCCGATGTTCGGCACCGGTGCGGACCTCGAGGAGTTCACCCCGGATTCCCTGCGCACCTTCGGCAACGGCGCGCTGGTGCGGACGCTCGGCAGGAAGCGCTGAGGCCGCGGCCGCTCTACCCTGAGGGCATGGGCAGCGAGCAAGCCGTCTGTCCCGTCTGCGGACAGCCCGTCCAAACGGTCGTCAAGCGGCACAAGACCCTGGGTGCCTGGGTGCCGGTCTGGGGACCCGGCCCGTGCCGCAACCCCGACTGCGGGGCCCACGCGGAAACCGGCCGACCGGCCGCCGGCACCGACCGACCGGCCTCCGGCACGGGCCGATCCGCTGGCCCCGATCGTTCCGTCGGCCCTGACCGGCCTCCCGGCCCCGCCTTCGGCCAGGCCCCGGGTGACGCCCCCGCCTCCGGTCCGGTCCCGGGTGGCGGCCCCGGGTCGGCCCCCGGGCCCGATCGGTCCGCCGGTGGTGAGGACAGAGCCGGCTGAGTGTCCGGGCGGCCGGGGCGCCGTAGCGTGGGCGCATGCCGAAGCTTCCGTACATCCTGCACATCACCGAGCGCTCCCTGTGGGAGACGGCGCGCGAGCGCGGCGCCTACGAGCTGTCCACCCGGGGCCGCACGCTCCAGGAGGAGGGCTTCATCCACTTCTCCACCCGTGACCAGCTGCCGCGCGTGGCCGGTTTCCTCTACGGCGGCTACGACGGCCCGGACGAGCTGGTCGTGCTGGTCGTGGACCCGGCCCGGGTCGGGGCGCCGGTGCGGTACGAGTCCGTCGAGCCGGGCGGGGAGGAGTTCCCGCACGTGTACGGGCCCGTGCCGGTCGAGGCGGTGGTGGACGTGGAGCCCTGGGGGTGAGGCGGCCGGGCGGACCGGTCCCGTCCGGCGCCTACCCGGCGTCGGCGCGCCGACCGCCTTCCCGACCGCTGCCGCCGGGCAGCCCGCCCGTCTCCGGGTCGCGGCCGGTCAGGCAGTAGAGGCCGCCGGCCGGGTCGCGCATCACCGTCCAGTGGGCGCCCTCGTCCACGAGCACGGCACCCAGCTCCTCGTGCCGCGCGCGGACGGCGCCGATGTCCGCGCAGGCGAGGTCGAGGTGAGCGGAGGCCGGGCGCTCCTCGTCGAGCCGCTGGAGCAGCAGCCGGACGGGGAGGCCCGCGGGCGGCAGCAGCGCGGTGAACTCGGGCCGGGAACCCGCCCGCCGCTCCCACCCCGTGAGCCCGGCCCAGAAGGCGGCCTCGGTGTCGTACCGGGACGGCGGGATGTCGAGGCACACCTGGTCCAGCCGGCCGCCGGACACCACCGGTGGCCGTACCGCCTCCCCGTGCCAGGGCACCGCGCAGAACAACTGGCCGCCCGGGGAGCGGAGTACGGCCCAGTCGCCGTGGTCCGCCACGAGTTCGGCGCCGTGCCGGCGGGCCAGTGCGGTCAACTCCCGTACGTCCTCGGTGCACAGGTCGAGGTGGGCGCCGCCGTCCCCCTCGGTGACGCCTTGGAGCTTCACGCTCGGGTCCGCCCCTTCGGGCAGCAGGGTCACGAACTCGCCGTCATCGCCCCGGAATTCGGACAGCCGCGTGCCCGTGACGGCCGTCCAGAAGGCGCACGCGTCGGCGAGCCGTGCGGCGGGACGGTCGGCGAAGGCGTACGTCCAGCGGATCATCATGCGGGGAGTCTAGGCGGGGTCTCCTGATGATCAAGGGGTGAGCGGGGGCGGGGGCGGGGTTCAGCCCGTGGGGCGTTCGATGAAGCGGAGCTGGTTGCCGGCCGGGTCGCGGAAGGCGCAGTCGCGCACTCCGTACGCCTGGTCCATCGGCTCCTGGAGGACGTCGGCACCGGACTCCCGTACGCGTTCGTACAGCGCGTCGCAGTCCGGGGTGGTGAAGATGACCCCGCGCAGCAGGCCCTTGGCGAGGAGTTCGTTGAGCGCCTGCTTGTCGGCGGGGGAGGCGTCCGGGCTCGCGTCCGGCGGCTCCAGGACGATCTCCACGTCCGGCTGGAGCGGAGAACCCAGGGTCACCCAGCGCATCCCTTCGAAGCCCACGTCGTTGCGGATCTCCAGACCGAGCACATCGCGGTAGAAGGCGATGGCCTTGTCGTGGTCGTCCACGGCGATGAAGCATTGCGCGAGTTTCACGTCCATGGACTCACCCTAGAACCGGCGGAGGCGCGACGCGTCAGTACGGGCGACGGCGCGGCCGGGTCAGCCTGCGGGCCACGCAGGACGGGATCGCCGCGCTCTCCTCGTGGTCGCGGGCGCGGTAGGCGCTCGGCGTCTCGCCCACCAGCTCGGTGAACCGGGAGCTGAAGGAACCGAGCGAGGTGCAGCCGACGGCGAGGCACACCTCCGTCACCGTGAGATCGCCCCGGCGCAGCAGTGCCTTGGCCCGCTCGATCCGGCGGGTCATCAGATAGCTGTACGGCGTCTCCCCGAACGCCTTGCGGAAACTGCGCTGGAAGTGTCCCGGGGACATCAGGGCGTCGCGGGCGAGAACGGTCATGTCGAGCGGCTCGGCGTACTCACGGTCCATGCGGTCACGCACGCGCCGCAGCCGTCTCAGGTCCTCCAGTGCGGTCACCCGCTCAGCTTCGCACAGGACCCCACAGCAGCGACCCGGGAGTGCGGCGGACCGATCCTCGCGGCCCTGCCGGCCGCCGGTACGGGTACGGGCAAGGGCCCGGCCGGTGAACCGGCCGGGCCCTTTTCGGGGAGAGAAAGCCTCAGGCCTTCTTGGTCTCCCAGAAGATCTTGTCGATCTGGGCGATGTAGTCGAGCGCCTTCTGGCCCGTCGCCGGGTCGGTGGACGCCTTGGCGGCCGAGAGGGCCTTCAGGGTGTCGTTGACCAGCTGGTGCAGCTCCGGGTACTTCTCGAAGTGCGGGGCCTTGAAGTAGTCGCTCCAGAGGACGGAGACGTGGTGCTTCGCGAGCTCGGCGCGCTGCTCCTTGATGACGGTGGCGCGCGCCTGGAAGTGGGGGTCGTCGTTGCCGGCCATCTTTTCCTGGACGGCCTTCACCGACTCCGCCTCGATGCGGGCCTGGGCCGGGTCGTACACGCCGCAGGGCAGGTCGCAGTGGGCGCTGACCTTGACCTTGGGGGCAAACAGGCGGGAAAGCATGGAGCATTCCTTCCTCGTGATCGTCTTCTCAGGTGCGACATTACTCCCTGTGGAAGGCGATTTCTCGGGTGCCCCCTAGGGCTTAGGACAAAAGTCCAGGGTCAAACTGAGACTGGTGGAGGAACGGACCGGGGAGGTGCCGGGGATGCCGGAGCTGTCGCAGGAGACCGAGCGGGGCAGGGCCGTGGCGCCCTTCGGGCTGGCCGAGGTGACCGGCCCGTCCATGGTGCCCACGCTGCACCACGGTGATCAGCTGCTGGTGCGGTACGGGGGCGCGGTCAGGCCCGGTGACGTCGTGGTCCTGCGTCATCCGTTCCAGCAGGACCTGCTCGTCGTCAAGCGTGCCGTGGAGCGCCGCGAGGGCGGCTGGTGGGTGCTCGGGGACAATCCGTACGCGGGCGGGGACAGCACGGACTACGGCGTGGTGCCCGAGGAGCTGATCCTCGGAACGGCGTGGCTCCGGTTCCGGCCGGTCAGGGCCGGTCAGCGTTCGCCGCTCGCACTGCTGCGCTGGGCACTCTCGGCGGCGAGGCCGCTGCTGCCCGACCGGTCGGCCTCCAAGCGCTTGCGGGCCCGGTAGGCGGCCACGTTGGCACGGGTGGCGCAGCGGTCCGAGCAGTAGCGCCGGGAGCGGTTGGTGGAGGTGTCCAGGTAGGCGTTGCGACAGGGGGGCGCCTGGCACAGGCCGAGGCGGTCGACGCCGTACTCGGTGAGGTGGAAGGCCAGGCCCATCGCCGCGATCGCCGCATAGCCGGCGGTGGCGTTGGAGGGGTGATCGGCCAGGTGCATGTGCCACAGGGGGCGGCCGTCCTCGTCGCGGAAGTCGTGCCCGGAGATCTGCGGGCTGACCGGGAACTCCAGCAGCAGTGAGTTCAGCAGGTCCACGGCCAGCGTCTCGTCGCCCTGGTCGGCGGCCTCGAAGACCCCGCGCAGCCGCGTCCGGACCGAGCGGAAGCGGGTGACGTCGGCGTCGGTGGCGCGGCGGGCCGCCGACGCGTTGACGCCGAAGAGGTCACGGACGGCCTCGACCGTGGTGAGGGTGTCCTTGCCCCGGGCCGGCTCCTCGGTGTTGACGAGACGCACGGCGTAATCCGAGTAATAGGCCAGTTCCACTTGTAGTCCTTACGAGGGCGTTTTATCGTCGTGTCTGCGGTCGGGTAACAGCCGGTCGTGCATCCAGGGTATTACGCGAACCGAGAGGAGTCGGTGGTCCATGACCACGAGTGCCGGAACCGACTGGGCGGCCTGGCAGGAGAGCTGGGACCGGCAGCAGGAGTGGTACATGCCGGACCGCGAGGAACGCTTCGGGATCATGCTCGACATGGTCGAGGCGCTCGTCGGCACGGCCCCGCGCGTGCTCGACCTCGCCTGCGGCACCGGCAGCATCACCGCCCGGCTGCTCCGCCGCTTCCCCGCGGCCACCAGCACCGGAGTCGATCTCGACCCGGCGCTGCTCGCCATCGCGCACGGCACCTTCGAGGGCGACGACCGCGTCTCCTTCGTCACCGCCGACCTCAAGGACCCCGACTGGCCGGCCCGGCTGCCGCACGACTCCTACGACGCCGTCCTGACCGCCACGGCCCTGCACTGGCTGCACAGCGAACCCCTCGCGGCCCTCTACGGTCAGGTCGCGGGGCTGGTCCGCGACGGCGGTCTCTTCATGAACGCGGACCACATGATCGATGAGAGCACGCCGCGGATCAACGCGGCGGAGCGCGCGCGGCGGCACGCCCGTATGGATCAGGCCAAGCGGGACGGCGCCCTGGACTGGGCGCAGTGGTGGCAGCTGGCCGCCCAGGACCCGGTCCTCGCCGAGCCGACCGCCCGCCGCTTCGAGATCTACGGCGAGCACGCGGACGGGGACATGCCGTCGGCGGCGTGGCACGCGCGCACCCTGCTGGCGCAGGGCTTCGGCGAGGCCAGGCCGGTGTGGTGCTCGCCGTCGGACACGCTGCTGCTGGCGCTGAAGTGAGCCGGGCATGAGCGAGAGGGGCGGTACGGGAGACCCGTACCGCCCCTTCGGCCGTCAGCGGAGTGTCAGAGGACCTTGGACAGGAACGACTGCGTCCGCTCGTGCTGCGGGTTCGTCAGGACGTCCCTCGGGTGGCCGGATTCGACCACCACACCGCCGTCCATGAAGACCAGGCTGTCGCCCACCTCGCGGGCGAAGCCCATCTCGTGGGTGACGACGACCATGGTCATGCCGGACTCGGCGAGGTCGCGCATGACGTCCAGGACGTCACCCACCAGCTCCGGGTCCAGGGCCGAGGTCGGCTCGTCGAACAGCATCAGCTTCGGTTCCATCGCCAGCGCCCGGGCGATCGCCACGCGCTGCTGCTGGCCGCCGGACAGCTGGGAGGGGTAGTGCCCGGCCCGGTCGGCCAGGCCCACGCGCTCCAGCAGCTGCATGGCCCGTTCCTTGGCCTGGGTCCGGTTCACGCCCTTCACCTGCACCGGCGCCTCCATGACGTTCTCCAGAGCCGTCATGTGCGGGAACAGGTTGAAGCGCTGGAAGACCATGCCGATGTCACGGCGCTTCATGGCGACCTCGCGGTCGCGCAGCTCGTACAGCTTGTCGCCCTGCTGGCGGTAGCCGACCAGCTCGCCGTCGACGTACAGCCGCCCGGCGTTGATCTTCTCCAGGTGGTTGATGCACCGCAGGAAGGTCGACTTCCCGGAGCCGGAGGGGCCGATGAGGCAGAACACCTCGCCCGGCTTCACCTCCAGGTCGATGCCCTTCAGCACCTCGACGTGTCCGAAGGACTTGTGCACGCCCTGCGCCCTGACCATCGGGACGGTCCCCTCGGCCGGGGCGTCCTGCGTCTTGCTCAGCTTGTCGGTCATGCGCTCACCGCTCCCCTCGGGCGGCCCAGCGACAGCATGTTCGCACGCACCTTCTGCCACGGCGTCGGCGGCAACTGGCGGCTGGAGCCGCGGGCGTAGTAGCGCTCGATGTAGTACTGGCCCACGCTCAGCACCGAGGTCATGATCAGGTACCAGGCCGCGGCGAGGAAGTACATCTCCACCGGGGCGCCGGAGTTCTGGCCGATGTCCTGGGCGTAGCGGAACAGCTCGGGATACTGGACGGCCGCCACGAGCGAGGTCGTCTTCAGCATGTTGATCACTTCGTTGCCCGTCGGCGGCACGATCACGCGCATCGCCTGCGGGATGACGACCCGCCGGAGCGTCTTGCTGTGGCTCATGCCCAGGGCGTGGGCCGCCTCGGTCTGGCCCTCGTCCACCGCGAGCAGGCCGGCGCGGCAGATCTCCGCCATGTACGCCGCCTCGTTCAGACCCAGGCCGAGCAACGCCGTCAGCAGCGGCGTCATGAAGTTCGACCACTCGTCCTTGTAGAGCGGCATCAGGTTGATGTACTGGAAGACCAGGCCCAGGTTGAACCACAGGAACAACTGGACCAGAACCGGGGTTCCGCGGAAGAACCAGATGTAGAACCAGGCGATGGACGAGGTCACCGGGTTCTTCGACAGCCGCATCACCGCGAGCAGGATGCCGCCGACGATGCCGATCAGCATCGACAGGACCGTCAGCAGCAGCGTCTTGTAGACGCCGGTCATGATGCGGTCGTCGAAGAAGTAGTCGGGAACCGCGTGCCAGTTGATCTTGCCCTGGCCGAACGCGTAGATGATCGCGACGAGGATCGCGATCGCGATGACGGCGGAGACGTATCGTCCGTAGTGCCGGACCGGAATGGCCTTGATGGCCTCGGCGCCGGCCGGGGGCGTGTCCTTCGGCCCCGCCGTCTTGTCGATGTCAGTCACGGGTCATGCCTCTCAGTGGCCGCTGCTCTGGCGCGGGTCACTTGCCGCCGTTGATCACGGACTCCTTGACGGCGCCGTCCTGGGCGCCCCACTTCTCGAGGATCTTCTTGTACTCGCCGCTCTTGATGACCGCGTTCATCGCGGCCTGGAGGGCGTCCCGCAGCTGGGTGTCGTCCTTGGCGACCGCGATGCCGTACGGGGCGGCCTCGACCTGGTCACCGACCAGCTCGAAGTCCTTGCCGCCGCCCGAGGTCTTCGCCGCGTACGCGGCGACCGGGAAGTCGGAGGAGGCCGCGTCCACGCCGCCCGAGCGCAGCCGGGTCTGGGACTGCTGGTCGTCGTCGAAGGGCTCGATGGTGAGCTTCTTGCCGCTCGGACACTTCTTGGCCTCCTGCTTGGCCAGGTCCTCCGAGACGGTGCTGCGCTCGACGGCGATCTTCTTGCCGCACAGGTCCGACCAGCCGTTGATGCCCTGGGTCTCGCCCTTGCGGGTGTAGATCGAGACACCGGCGGTCAGGTAGTCGACGAAGTCGACGCCCTCGCCGACCTTCTTGCCCGTGTCGGGGTCGACACCCTCCTGACGGTTCTTGTTGTCCGTCATCGCCGACATCGCTATGTCGAAGCGGCCCGAGCGCAGACCGGTGAGCAGGCCGTCGAAGGTGCCGTTGTCGAACTCGAAGGTCACCCCGAGCTGCTTGCCCATGGCCGCCGCGAGGTCCGGGTCCAGGCCGACGGCCTTGCCGGAGGAGTCCTTGAACTCCACCGGGGCGTACGCGATGTCCGAACCGACCTTGATCGTGCCCTTGCTCCGGATGTCCTGGGGGAGCTTGTCGGCCAGCGGGGCGTTGTTCGCGGACGCGTTGCCGGAGCCCTGGTCCTTGTCCTTGGTCTGGTCACCGCAGCCGGTGAGCAGCAGGGCGCCTGCGACCGCGATCGCACCGGCCGCGGCCAGACGGGAGCGCACGGCGCTGGTACGACGGGTGGAGCTTGCGGTCATCGTGGTTCCTCCGGCGGATGGGAAGAGTTGCCGATGGGTCGACGGAAACACACACCTTCGGGTGTCGCGACCTCGTGGGTTTACGGCATCTTGCCATTCGGACTACGCCATTCAAGGGCGCCGCTATGTCAAAATCGGATAACGGGTGACCCCCGAATCGCATCAGGTCGGTACATCCCTGGTCCATAGCCACCGAACCATCTGCGGGAATCCGGTGCTCCGGCCGGAAAATCTTCTGCGTGTCTCAGGATGTGGTCAGCCGGGCCTGCGCGTTTTCGCGCCAATCCGGCCTCGTCGGCCGCGCGTCACGTCCGCGTCGTCCGCCGGTTCCCCGATGTGACCTTGCACCTAATGGACTCGTCGCGGGCACCGTCCGTCCGGTAAGAAGGTTCTTTACACCCCTCATCCGGGGCTCAGGGCGCGTGTGCGGCGCGCCCGTCGCGTACAGCTCGTACGTATCCGCAATCGAGCTGTACGTGGTGCCCGCCCACCCCTCACCAGGAGTGGTCGACCCTCAAACCATGCATAGCTAAGGGGTAAGACAAAGTGGCAGCGGAGATCGTCAATCCTCGCAGCGACGGCACAACGGACCAGGACGGCGGGGCCGAGCCCCTCGATTCCTTCGATCCGGTGTTCGCGCTGCACCGTGGCGGCAAGATGGCCGTGCAGGCCACCGTGCCGGTCCGTGACAAGGACGACCTTTCCCTCGCGTACACGCCCGGCGTCGCGCGCGTGTGCACCGCGATCGCGGAACAGCCGGAGCTGGTCAACGACTACACGTGGAAGTCCAACGTGGTCGCCGTCGTGACCGACGGTACGGCCGTGCTCGGACTCGGGGACATCGGTCCCCAGGCCTCCCTCCCCGTGATGGAGGGCAAGGCGATCCTGTTCAAGCAGTTCGGTGGCGTCGACGCGGTGCCGATCGCGCTCGACTGCACCGACGTGGACGACATCGTCGAGACCGTCGTCCGGCTCGCTCCCTCGTTCGGCGGAGTGAACCTGGAGGACATCTCGGCGCCTCGGTGCTTCGAGATCGAGCGCCGGCTCCAGGAGCGCCTGGACATCCCGGTCTTCCACGACGACCAGCACGGCACGGCCGTCGTGACGCTCGCGGCGCTGCGCAACGCGGCCCGTCTGAGCAGGCGCGAGATCGGGCAGCTGCGGGCCGTCATCTCGGGCGCCGGCGCGGCCGGTGTCGCCATCGCCAAGATGCTGATCGAAGCCGGCATCGGGGACGTGGCCGTGGCGGACCGCAAGGGCGTCGTGTCGGCGGACCGGCAGGACCTCACCGAGGTCAAGCGCGAGCTGGCCGGATTCACGAACAAGGCCGGCCTCACCGGCTCGCTGGAGGACGCCCTCGCGGGCGCGGACGTCTTCATCGGCGTCTCCGGCGGCACGGTCCCGGAGGAGGCCGTGGCCTCCATGGCCGAGGGCGCCTTCGTGTTCGCGATGGCCAACCCGAACCCGGAGGTGCACCCGGACGTCGCGCACAAGTACGCGGCGGTCGTCGCCACCGGGCGGTCGGACTTCCCGAACCAGATCAACAACGTGCTGGCCTTCCCCGGGATCTTCGCGGGGGCGCTGCAGGTGCGGGCCACACGGATCACCGAGGGCATGAAGATCGCCGCCGCGGAGGCGCTGGCCGCCGTGGTCGGGGACGACCTCGCCGCCGACTACGTCATTCCGTCGCCGTTCGACGAGCGGGTCGCCCCCGCGGTGACGGCGGCGGTGGCCGCGGCCGCGCGGGCCGAGGGCGTCGCTCGTCACTGACATCGCCCTGAATGGCCCCGTCCGCCCGGACGGGGCCATTTCTCTGCCCTGGGCGGCCCGGCCGGGTGATGACGAGGTGCCGTGGGGGAGTGCTGCCGGCGGGCTGCTCCGCCGGAGTGCTGTCACGCAAGAGGGCATGTGTCACAGGGCGCTGTGGTTCCGCCGGCTGCACCGCGCACCTATCGTCGGCAGCATGTTCGCTGTCTACGCCGCCCGAATCGACCGCGACCAGCCGCTCACCGGCCTCGAGTTGGGGGAGCGTCCGGCTCCCGAGGCCCGTCCCGGCTGGAGCACCATCACGGTACGGGCCGCTTCCCTCAACCATCACGACCTCTGGTCCCTGCGGGGCGTCGGCCTCCCGGAGGAACGGCTGCCGATGATCCTCGGCTGCGACGCCGCCGGCGTCGACGCGGACGGCAACGAGGTCGTCCTGCACTCCGTCATCGGCCAGTCCGGCCACGGCGTCGGCCCCGACGAGCCGCGCTCCATCCTCACCGAGCGCTATCCCGGCACCTTCGCCGAGCAGGTCGCCGTGCCGACCTGGAACGTCCTGCCCAAGCCGAAGGAGCTCTCCTTCGCCGAGGCCGCCTGTCTGCCGACCGCCTGGCTGACGGCGTACCGGATGCTGTTCACCAACGCCGGGGTACGGCCCGGGGACTCGGTCCTCGTGCAGGGCGCGGGCGGCGGTGTCGCCACGGCCGCGATCGTCCTCGGCAAGGCGGCCGGGCTGCGTGTCTTCGCCACCAGCCGGGACGAGGCCAGGCGGAAGCGGGCCCTGGAGCTCGGGGCCGTGGAGGCCGTGGAGCCCGGGGCGCGGCTGCCGCAGCGGGTGGACGCCGTCATCGAGACCGTCGGCGCCGCGACCTGGTCGCACTCGGTGAAGTCCCTGCGCCCCGGCGGCACGCTCGTCATCTCCGGTGCCACCAGCGGAGACCGGCCCTCGCATGCCGAGCTGACCCGGATCTTCTTCCTCGAACTGAAGGTGGTCGGCTCGACCATGGGCACCAAGGACGAGCTGGAGGATCTGCTCGCCTTCTGCGCCGCCACCGGTGTACGGCCCGTCATCGACGAGGAACTGCCGCTGGACCGGGCCCGCGAGGGCTTCGAGCGGCTCGCCTCCGGGGAGCAGTTCGGGAAGATCGTGCTCACCAACTCCTGAATTCAGCGGGGGATCGGGGCCGAAAGGCGGGTCCGGGGTACCGGGCCCGCCTTTCGCGTCCTCCGCTTGTCAACATTGGTTGACATCGATCGGAGTGTCAACCTAAATTGACAGCATGAGTGAGGCAACCGATCTCGCCGAGCGTGCCGGCGACCGTGATCCGCGGGTCGGACTGCGGGCCGTGGCCGCGTTGCGCCGGCTGCTGGAGCAGCTGGAGGCGGTACAGGTGCGCAGTGCGCGCAATCAGGGCTGGTCGTGGCAGGAGATCGCCGCGGAGCTGGGTGTCAGCAGGCAGGCCGTGCACAAGAAGTACGGGAGGCGTTGATGTTCGAGCGGTTGACGAAGGATGCCCGGGCGGTGGTCCAGGGGGCGCTCGAGTACGCGGATGAGGGCGGGGCGCGGTCCGTCGACGCCGGGCATCTGCTGCTCGCGCTTCTCGACCGCGAGGACGGCAGGGCTTCGCTCGCGCTGTCCGCTCTGGGGCTTGCTCGGACGCGGGAGCCGGTGCGGCAGGCCGTGCTGGAGGCGCGGCGCAGGGCGGGGCTGACCAGGGCGGACGCGGATGCGCTGGCGGGGCTGGGGATCGACGTGTCGGAGATCGTGGCGCGGGTGGAGGAGGCCCACGGGGTCGGCGCGATGTCGGGGGACCGGGTGGGTGTCGGCCGGGGGTGGGGCAGGCGTCGGCCGGGCTTCAGCCGGGAGGCGAAGGGGGTGTTGGAGCGGGCTCTGCGGGTTGCTCTCGCTCGGCGGGAACGGTATGTCGGGGACGAGCATCTGTTGCTGGCGCTCACTGTGTTGCCGGGGGTGGCGGGGGAGGTGCTGGCCGACCACGGGGTGACGTTTGAGGGGGTGACGAGGGTTTGCCCACCCGCCCACCCGACTCGGTCCGCTGGAGAGTGACCCTCACGGGGCTCCGCCCCGGACCCCGACGGTTTGCCCACCCGCCCACCCGGCTCGGTCCGCTGGAGGGTGACCCTCACGGGGCTCCGCCCCGGACCCCGAGGGTTTGCCCGCCCACCCACCCGGCTCGGTCCGCTGGAGGGTGACCCTCGCGGGGCTCCGCCCCGGATCCCGGGGGTTTGCCCGGCCGTCCACTCGGCTCGGTCGGCTGGGGGGTGACCCCCGCGGGGCTTCGCCCCGGAGCCCTGGAGCGCGGCCGGGCTCGGTGTGCTGGGGTCAGGGGTGGGGGGTGTGGAGCAGGGATGCGATGTGGGCCGCTGCCGTCGACAGGTGGTGGCGGGCCTCGCGGAGCTGGGTGGGGGTGACTCCGTGGTCGCGGGCCGCGTCGCGGATGTCGTCGCGGAAGCGGTCCAGGAGACGGTCCAGGGCACGGGCCGGGTCGCCGGCGGCGTCGCCGGTGGGGTCCTCGTGGGCCCATGAGGGCTCGTACCCGGCGGGGAAGTCCTCCGGCGCGGAGGTGTAGTGCGGCTCCGCTGCGGCAGGCGCCTCGGGGGTTCCTCCCGACGCGCGGCCGAAGCCCCAGCTGCCGCCGAACTCCTTGCCGAAGTCCTTCCCGAACTCGCCGAACTCCTTGGCCAGTTCGGTCAGCCCTTCGCGGACGCCGGTCGGCCAGTCACCGCGTGCGAAGTGGTCCTGGACCCGGTCCTGGACATGGCGGGCGATGCGCTGCATCTCCTCCTGCGCCTGGGCCCGCGCCCGTGCCTGCGCCTCCTGGGCCTGACGGCGGGCCCGCTGGGCCTCCTCGCGGGCTCGCCGGCTCTCGTCCTTCGCGCGCCGCGCCTGCTCCTTCCACTCCTGCTTGACCCGGCGCATCTCCTCCTTCGCGGCCTTCCACGCCTCCTTGTCGTTCATCTCGCCGTACTCCCCGTAGGGGACACCTCCGGGTGCCTTGGCGCCCCGGCGGGCCTCGGAGGCGGCGGCGCGCATCTCGCGGCGCAGGTCGCCGGCCGCCCCGCGCACGTCGGCCTTTATCTCGGCGGCCAGTTCCGCGACCGACTCGCGGATCTCCAGCTCCAGGTCGGCCAGCTCACCGCTGCGGTCGGCCAGTTCGGCACGGCCCGCGTCCGTGATGGCGTACACCTTGCGGCCGCCCTCGGTGGTGTGCCGGACCAGCCCCTCCGCCTCCAGCTTGGCCAGGCGGGGGTAGACCGTGCCCGCCGAGGGGGCGTAGAGGCCCTGGAAGCGTTCCTCCAGGAGCCTGATCACCTCGTAGCCGTGACGCGGGGCCTCGTCGAGCAGCTTGAGCAGGTAGAGGCGGAGGCGGCCGTGGGCGAAGACGGGGGCCATGTCAGAGCACCTTCTTGTCGGTCGTGCCGTCGGCCGGGGCGCCGGTGGCGCCGGCGTCCTGGCCGGAGACGGAATTGTCCCCCGGGGCGGTGGAGGTGTGATCGGCCGGGTGGGGTGCGGCCCCGGTGTCGGTCGGAGCGGTGTCGGTTGGGCCGGTGGCAGCCGGAGCGCCGTCGGTCGGAGCGCCGTCGGTCGGAGTGCCGTCGGTCGGGGCGGTTGCGGGGCCGGAGGGGTGTGGGGGCTCGGTCTCCCAGGAGGTGCTTTCCTCGTCCCGGGGCGGGCGGCGCAGCAGGGCGATCGAGCCGGAGATCGTGGTGGCGCGCAGCTTGCCCGTGCCCGCGCCGAGGCGGCCGGTGACCTTGTGCGCGCCCCACTGGCCGCGCACCCGCAGCCCTTCGAAGGCGTTGGAGATCGTGCCGCTCGCGGTGTTCGCCTCCACCTCGGCGTCCGCCGGGTGCGGGAGACGGATGGCGATCTCGCCGGAGACGCTGGTGAGGCCGACGTCCGTGGGACCGTCCGGGTCCAGGTCGACGATCACGGAGCCGCTGACGGTGTCGGCGCGCACGGAGGAGCCGGCGCCCTCGACCACGGTCAGATCGCCCGACACCGAGTGGAACCTCAGGTCGCCGGTGACCGCCTGGGCCTCCAGACTTCCGGACACGGTGTCCGCGCGGACCGGTCCGGAGACGCCGACCAGGGTGGTGTCGCCGTTCACCCCTTTGATCACCGCCGGGCCCCGGATGCCGGACACGACCGCCCCGGCGCCGACCACGCCCACCTCCACGCGCGTGTCGGCGGGGACGGCGAGGGAGACGACGGCGCTGCGGCGCCAGCCTTTCTGGTCGAGCCATTTGAGGAAGCCCTTCCAGGGCAGGTCCTCGTAGGCCACGGTGAGCGTGCCGCCGCTCCGGGTGACCACCAGGGGCGGACCCTGGAGATCCGAGA
Source organism: Streptomyces sp. NPDC038200 (assembly GCF_055600785.1). NCBI lineage: Bacteria > Bacillati > Actinomycetota > Actinomycetes > Kitasatosporales > Streptomycetaceae > Streptomyces > Streptomyces sp. NPDC038200. The sequence goes on along the minus strand of NZ_JBVJYH010000017.1, from coordinate 189,741 downwards.
CCTCCAGACGGGCGGAACCCTCGTCCGTCCCCACGACGTTCACCGTGCCGTTGACTATGCGGACCTGGAGGTCGTGTACGGGTGCGTCGAAGGTCAGCTTCTGGGGTTCGGTGACGGACCACTCGGACATGGGGCCTCCTCGGCCGGGCATGGTCGCGACGCGCCATATCGCGTCCTCTGCTCAAACACGATATATCGCGCCGATGGGAAGTCAAGACACCCGTTCGTGTGGCCGCTCGCCCGGACGCCGGGCGCTGGACGCCGGGCGCGGAGAGCGGGGTGCGGGCGCGGGGTGCGGGATGCCGGGCGTCGAAGGCGGCGGGGTGCCTGGTGGGGGCGCTGAGCCGGCGTACGGAGTGTGGGGGATGGCGTATGACGAGGCGCGCGGGCGTGCGGTGAGGTGCGCGCGGGAGCGATGGCCTGAATCCGTCCCGTGCGGGGGCGGGGCGGAGCGGGGCGGTGGCGGGGCGGTGGGCGCATAGGCTGGTGGGAGTTGTTGACAGGCTGGATGCTTACGCAGGAGACGCCCCTATGTACTTCACCGACCGCGGTATCGAGGAGTTGGAGAAGCGGCGCGGCGAGGAAGAGGTCACCTTCGAGTGGCTTGCCGAGCAGTTGCGCACGTTCGTGGACCTGAACCCGGACTTCGAGGTGCCCGTGGAGCGGCTGGCCACCTGGCTCGCGCGGCTCGACGACGAGGACGACGAGTAGGACGCGCAGGACGGACGGAGGCGGGGGGCAGGGCGGACGGAGGCGGGGGGCATGACGGACGCAGGCGGGGGCAGGACGGACGAGGACTGCGAGCAGGGTGGGCGCGGGATGCGGCCACGTCCCCGGACGCGGGGGCGGTGATCGGCCGTATCGTTCACCGGCCCCGTCCCCTTTTCCTTTTCCCTCCCCCTCTCCCTTCCCGGGAGTTAGCCTTCTCCTCCCATCGGCGAACGGGGGCGTCATGGCTGGAGGAGTCGAGCGCGTACGCCTGGACGACGGGACCGTCGTCTGGGCCAGGATCCGCGCGGCCGACGAGGAAGCGCTGGACGAGGGCGGCTACTGGGACACCGGATTCGGCGACCGGGTCGTCGACATGGCGGGGGGACTGGCCGGCACGGTCGGTGGTGTCGTGCGCTCCCTGCGCGCCGGTCTGGACACCCCGGCCCCCGTGGAGGTCTCCGTCAGCTTCGGCATCGAACTGACGGCGCACTCCGGCAAGATCGTGAGCGCCATCGCGGAGGGCGGCGGCACATCCTCCCTCACCGTGTCGCTGACCTGGACCGAACCGGCCACCACGGCAGTCGGTGCGAACCCCGCGGCGCCGGCCGGTGGCGTCGTACCGTCACGGCCCGCTGCCCCCGGCGCCGCATGAGCGCCTTCGACGAGATGGTGCGCCCCTCGCTCGCGCGCATCGGCGCACCGGGTGACGGGTATGCAACGGACCGTGACCCGTACTGGGGGACGGGCTTCTTCGTGGCCCCGGGTTGGCTGTTGACCTGCGCCCACGTCGTCGGGAAGGGGGGAGCCGCCGTGTGCCGAGGGGAGAGCACCCTGAGCGTGACGTGGCAGGAGCGCACCGCCGCCGGCGCCTGGGAACCGCGCACCGGCACCGGGACCGCCGCCGTCGTCGCGCCCCGGCCCGAGGGTACGGGACGGGCGCGCGACCCCTGGCCGTTCCCCGACCTCGCACTCGTCCGGGTGACCGGTGCCGACAAGGTGCGCTGCGTCTGGCTCGCCGACCGGGAAGCGGGCCCGCGCACCCCGCTCGGGCTCTACGGCTGGTCGGTGCAGACCGGCGAACTGGGCATCCGGCACGGCACCGGGGAACTCGCCGGATCCGACGCGCGGGCCCTGCTGCTCGCCGGGAGCCTGCCCATCGGCGGGCTGTCCGGCGGGCCGGTGCTCGATCTGCGGCACGGCTCCGTCATCGGCGTCGTCAAGGGGCGCCGGCGCGAGGAGGGCGTCGCCGTCCCGGTCACCGCGCTGTACGAACTGCTGGACTCCCGCGAGGCGGGCCGCGTGGTCCGCGAGGTGCTGCGCGCGCACGACCTCCATCACGCGAGCCTCCTCGACGTCCCCTCGCCGTACCCGGACTGGTCCGCCGTCCAGGCCGCCCTGCCCGCTCACACGCCCTCCGTCTCCGGGATCACCGCCGAACTGCGCACGCGTCTGCACGGCCATCTCGCACAGCTGCCGCCGCCGGCCTGCGCCGGCGAGGTCGTCCACCTCGTGGAGGACGTGAAGGAGCAGGTGCGCGGCGAACGCCTGCCCTCCCTGGTACTGCCGAACGTGCGGACCTGGCGCGAGGGCGCCGGTCTGCTGTACGGCCTGCGGACACTGGAGCCGGGCGGCGGTGGAACGCTGGTCGACCTGGACGCCGCTCTGCTGTACGCGGCCCGGGTGGCCCGCAAGACCGGCCGCGAGCGTGCCGGGGAGGTGGACGTGGAGCGGCTGCGGGAGTTCACCGGCTGGATCGCCGGGCAGGCGGCCGGTCACCGGCACTGGGCGGTGGGCGAGGCCATCCGCGCGCTGCTGGAGGGAACCGAGGACCGGCCCCTGCCGACCGGCGCCCCCGCGGCCGAAGGTCTGCCCGGAGGTTCGACCGAAGGACCGTCCGAAGGTTCGACCGGAGGACCGTCGTCCGACGGTTCGCTCGGCGATGTCTCCGGCGGTCCGTCCGGTGGGCGTTCGGGCGGTCCCTCCGGCGATCCGTCCGGCGATCCGTCCGGGGGTCTCGCCGCCGGGGCGCCGGCGCCGAACGGGGCGGTCGTGGTGCCGGGGCCGGCCGAGTCCCTGGAAACACCGTCCCCGAGCGGCGCGGTCGTGGCTCCGGGGCAGGTCGAGTGCCTCGAAGCATCGTCCCCGAACGGGTCCGCCGGCACGCCCTTACCCGCCGAGCCCGGCTCGGCGTCCCTCCCGGCCACCGTCGTCCGCCCCCGCTCGGCCCCCACCCCGGGCGTCGTCCCTGACACCGACCCGGACATCGCCCCGGAACCCTTCATGCCCGCCCCCCGTGTCGCCCCCGCCCCCGAGCGGAGCCCCGCGACACAGCCGGCCCCGGCGGTCATCCCCTCGGCCCACCCCGAACCCTCCGCCCACTCCGTACCCTCCGTGCCCCTCGCCTCCGACGCCCGGACCGACGTACTCGTCAGGGTCGGTCCGGCCACCTACGGCCGGCACCCCTGGAGCGTGCAGCTGATCTACGACGGGCGGGACGTCACCCCCGTGGACGGCGACGACCGGGGCGCACGGGCCGAGGAACTGGCGCGGGTGCTGCGGGAGCCGTTGGCCCGGGCGCTGAGCCAGGGGGACCACGGGGAGCATCTCGCCGCGATCGAGGTCTTCCTGCCCCGCAAGCTCTTCGACCTTCCCGTGGACGACTGGCAGTTGCTGGACGGGCCCGAGCGCGGCGACGGCGGTGACGGCGACGAGGGGGACGAGGACGACGACTTCGTGGACGAGCGGGCCCTCCCGCTCGGGCTGCGGCGGACCGTCGTCATCCGGGAGGCCCGGCGCAACGGCCTGCCGCCCTCCCCGGAATGGCGCCGGCGCTGGAAGGGCGTCCTGCGCGGCCCGCTGACGTACGAGACACTGCACGGACGCCCCGTCGCCGAAGGGCACCCCCCGGAGGTCCGGGCCGGCAAGTACCCGTACTACGGCGCCCTGTCCGCGCTGAGCGACGCGGCCGTGCCCGTCTACTGCGGTCCCGTCGGCAGCGGCGAGGGCTACGCGGCGATGCGGGACGCGCTGCGGTCCGGGCACTCGGTGGTGCTGTGGCGCCGCGACCGGCACGACCACGACGAGTGCGGGGCCTTCCACTGGCAGGCCGCCGCGCTGCTCGGGCTCGCCGGGACCGCCGACAGGCTGCACGGCCCGGTCCGCGACCTGCGTATCCGCCTGGCCGATCCGGACACCGCCCGGGCGCACGGCCTGCGCGGGAAGATCGCCGTTCTGTTCGATCCGCCGGACCGGTCGTCGTACGGGACGGAGAGCATGCGACCGCCACCGCTGGCCGCGCCCGGCGGCTGACCCGCGGGCGACCCCGCCGTTCCCGGTGGACACTCCGTCAACTTGAGCGAACCGTACGGGCGTTCGCGGAAAACAAGAGGGACGCCGGACGCCGCGAACCCCGGCGGGCCGGGCCGACGGGCGGTAGCCTCGTACGTCGGACGGCCGGGCCCGCTGAATGATCACCAGAGCCGGGAGGAGCCCAAGGTGAACGACTGGCGGATCTACCGCGGAGTGGGTCAGCCGCACGACGGCATGCGGCGGTTGCCGGCGCCGCCGCCCTGGCGCGACTTCGCCGCCTCCCGGGACGGCGCGGAGAGCGGCCCCGACGACCCCAGCAGCGCCCGTCGGCTGGGCGTACGCCGCCGCCTCGTGGAGAACTACGCGCCCCGCCCGGCCGAGGTGGACGCCGTCAACGCGGCCCTCTATCTGCGCCGCCCCCTGCTGGTGACCGGCAACCCGGGCACGGGCAAGTCGACCCTGGCCTACGCGGTCGCCCACGAACTCGGCCTGGGCAAGGTGCTGCGCTGGCCCATCGTCAGCCGCACCGCCCTCCAGGACGGCCTGTACCGGTACGACGCCATAGCCCGGCTCCAGGACGTCCAGCTGGAGCGTGCCCGCGGCGACGACAGCGGTGCCGCGGCGTCCGGCATCGGCTCCTACATCCGGCTCGGGCCGCTCGGCACCGCGCTGCTGCCCGCCGGGCAGCCACGCGTGCTGCTCATCGACGAGCTGGACAAGAGCGACCTGGACCTGCCCAACGACCTCCTGAACACCCTGGAGGAAGGCGAGTTCTCGATCCCCGAGCTGGAGCGGCTGGCGGACCGGGAACCCGTGGTCGAGGTGCTCACCCACGACGGCGACCGGGTGGCCGTGCACGGCGGGCGCATCGCGTGCACCACGTTCCCGGTGATCGTGCTGACCTCCAACGGCGAACGGGACTTCCCCGCCCCGCTGCTGCGCCGCTGCGTCCAGCTGGAGCTGGACCCGCCCGGCGAGGAGCAGCTCACGGCCATGGTCGAGGCGCACCTCGGCACGGAAGGCGTCGCCGCGGGCGCGGACCTGATCCGCAGGTTCCTGGAGCGCGAACCCGGCGAGGTGCTCGCCGCCGACCAGCTCCTCAACGCCCTGTACCTCACCCAGCACGATCCGCACGCGCAGGGCCTCACCCGGGAGCGGATCGCCGAGATGCTGATGCAACCGCTCGACCGTACGAGGTGAGAGGCGGATGCCGGGGATGCGTCTGGACGAGCTGATCGGCAAGCTGCGCCAAGGCGGGCTCCAGCCGACCGCCGAGGACGTGGCGGACGCGCTCTGGCTCGCCCGACGGCTGGGCGCGACCCCGCCCGAAGAGGACAGCGGCACGCCCGGCACCGAGGCGCCCGGGGACGACACGTCCCCCAGCGGCACCGGCGCGCCCGGAGCCGGTCCGGACCGCCCGCCCGGCCCGGACCCGCAAGCCGCGTCGCCCGACGCCGCCACGGCGCCCGGCCCGGGCACCCCGACCGCGCCCCCACGGGACGCACTCGCCCCCGCCGTCCCGCTGCACATCCCGAGCCGCACCGCGCACGGCCACACCGACGGCCCCCCCGCGGCCTTCCCGGTCCGCGCCCCCGCCGCCGGCGCCCTGCCCGGACTGCTCGGCCTGCAGAAGGCACTGCGCGCCCTCGGCCGCTACCGCACGGCCTCCGTACACGGCCAGGACGAGCGGATCGACGAGGCGGCCACCGCCGAACAGGCCGCCGCCAGCGGCATCCTGCTCCCCGTCACCCGGCCCGGCCGCCGCCGGCGCTGCGACGTGCAGCTGCTCATGGACACCGGCCCCGCCATGGCCGTCTGGGGCCAGATGGTCGAGGAACTGCGCCAGGCCTGCCAGCAGTCCGGCGCCTTCGCCTCCGTCCGCGTCCACCACCTGTACGCCGACGACGCCGGCACCCCGCTCGTCGGTACGACCGCCGGTCCCGGCCGGCGCACCCGGCTGCGCCCCGCCGACGAGCTGCACGACCCCAGCGGGCGCCGGCTCACCTTCGTCATCAGCGACTGCGTCGGCCCCCTGTGGCAGAACGGCACCGCCCAGCGCCTGCTGCACGGCTGGCCGCGCACCGCGCCGCTGGCCGTCGTCCAGCCGCTGCCGCCCCGGCTGTGGGGCCGTACCGCGCTGCCCGCCGAACCCGGGCTGCTCGTCCGCACCGGCGAGACCGGCGGCCGCCTCGAATTCCTGCCCGAGGACGAGCCGTGGGAGGAGCCACCGCCCGGCGCCCGGCCCGTGCCCGTGCTCCAGCCCACCCCGGAGGCGTTCGAGACCTTCGCCCGGCTGCTCGCCGGCACCGGCCCCACCCGCGAGCACGCCTGGGCCGGCCTCGCCCACCCCGCGACCGCACCGGCGGACCCGGCCGACGCGCCGCCGCCGCGCAGCGACGACGACGTGCTGCGCGCCTTCCGTGCCGGCGCCTCGCCCGGCGCCCTCCGGCTGGCGGTCTACCTCGCCGCCGCGCCCCTCACCCTGCCCGTGATGCAACTGGTCCAGCGGGCCATGCTGCCCGACACCGGGCCCATGGAACTGGCCGAGGTGCTGCTCGGCGGACTGCTGCGGCAGCTGCCCGGCACCGAGGACCAGCCGTGCTTCACCTACTCCCCCCGGATGCAGGACCTGCTGCTGTCCTCCCTCGACCAGGACACCGCCGGGCTCGTCCTCAAGCACTGCTCCGCCTATGTGGAACGGCACTTCGGCAAGGGCACCCGCAACTTCGCCGCCCTGGCCGCGGCCCGGCTCGCCGACCACGGCCCGGCGGCCGGCGCCGGGCAGCTCGGCGAGGACGGCGGGGCGCGGCACGGCGGCGTGGAGGCCGAGCTGTTCGCCCGCATCCCCGCGCGCGTGCTGCGGTTCTATCTGCCGGACCTGGTCACGCCCGACCCGCTTTCCGAGGCCGAGCGGCTGCTCGACCGGTGGCGGCAACTGGCCGACCCGGAGATGCTCCGCCGGGCCCGGGAAGAGGCCCGGGTCGCCACGACGGTCCCGGACCCCGACGCCGACGGCGGCTCCGCGGCCCGCGCCCGGCTGGTCCTGGGCCGGGTGCTGCGCGCGGAGGCCGGTACGGCGGGCGCGCGGGCGGAGGGACGGCGTGCCGCGCTGCTGCGGGAGGCCGCGGCCGAACTCGCCGCCGCCTACGCGACGGCCCCCGCCGACAGCCGCCGGCGGGCCGAAGCCGCGCTGGAACTGGCGTCCTGCCGGCGGGAGCTGTGGCAGCTGACGGCGGAGACGAGCCATCTGACGGAAGCGCTCCGTCCCCTGGACTCCGGCACACCGCCCTGGCCGCGCATCGCCGCCGAAGCCCGCGCCTGGCAGCCCGCCCCCAGGGGCGACGCGGCGCCGCGAGACGAGGCCCCCGGGGCACCGGACGGCGACGGGACGGTACGGCGGGCGTCGGACGGGGACGGGACGGTGCGGCGGCCATCGGACGGGGACGGGACGGTGCGGCGGCCTTCGGACGGCGACGGGACGGTACGGCGGCCGGGGGAGCGCGCGGACGGGCCGGCCGGTGCCGGATCCGGCGAGCGGACCGCCGCCGCACCGGTGGACGGGCCGCCGCCCGAGGCCACGCCCGCGTCCGCCACGGGACCGGACGGCATGCCCTGCCTGGACGGCGTACCCGCGCCCGCCACGAGTGCCGAGGGCGTCTCCGGGCCGGAAGCCGCCGCAGCGGGCAGCGTGCCCTGGGACGTGGCCGCCCATCGGGCCCGGCTCCTGCTGCGCGGCCGGCTGCTGCTCGATCTGCGGCACCCCGGCGCCGCCGTACCCGAACTGCGGGAGGGCTCCGCCCTGCTGGCGCGGGAACGGGCCTCCGACACCGTGCGCGGGCCCGCGCTGCTCGATCTCGCACGGGCACTGCGCGGGGCGGGGGCCGAGGACGCCGAGACCCGGCAGGCGCTGCACGAGGCCCTGGACGCCGCCGGGGACGACCCGGCCCTGTTGCTGCCGTCCCTGGCCGCGCTGGCCGCGTTCCACGACGCCGCCGGGGAGACCGACGAGGCCGACACCGCCTACGAACGGGCCGCGCTGCTCGCCCCCGCCTCCGGCCCCCTGCGCGTCCAGCTCCTCACCGCCTGGGGCGAGTCACTGCTCAGACGAGCCTCCGCGGGCGACGGCGCCGGTGTGGTGGACCGCGCCGAGTACGTGCTGCGCGAGGCGCTGAAGGCGCTGCCCGCCCGGTCCGCGCACCGCGGCCGGCTCCAGGGCCTGGTCGGCAGCGCGCTCGCCCAGCGCTTCCGGCATCTCGGTTTCCTGCCCGACCTGTTCGAGAGCCGGCATCTGCTCGGCCAGGCGGTGCGCGCGGCGACCGACGCGGCCGTCCGCGCCGAGGTGTGGCTGCAACTGGGCCGGGTGCGGCTGGAGGGCTGGTACCACGCGGGCGCCCCCGTGCTGATGGAGGCGCTCCAGGCGTACGAGAACGCCGAGCGGGAGGCGGCGGCGGCCCACGGCGGCGACCCCGGTTCGGTGACGGCCGCCCGTGCCCGGCACGGCTGCGGGGCGGTACTGGCGCTGATGGGGCGGCCCGGTGCGGCCGGCGGCGCGTTCCGGGCGGCCCGGGAGCAGTGGCAGCGGCTCGTCGGGGCGCTGCGCGAGGTCGACTGGGCCGATGTGGAGCTGAGCCGGCGGGCGGAACGGGAACCGCCGCCCGGGGACGCCCGGTCGCTGCCGGAGCAGGCGTGGCGGGAAACGGCCCCACCGTGGTGGCCGTGGTCCCAGGACTGGGCCGACGCGAGCGAACGTGACCGGAGTTGAGCCGTCCGGGGTTTCTGCTTCCGGCCTGTCGGGAAGAAGTGGGCAGCCACTGCGGCTGCGCGGGGCGGGCGTGGGGCAGGGAGGAGCCGAGGGTGGGGGAGCCAATGACACGGGGGACCGGCCTCGGCGAGGACGCCGGACGGGTCGTGTTCCCACCCGGCCTCACCGACGTCGACCTGCGGACACTGCGTGCCATGGACGATCCGGCGGTGCTCGCGGCGGTCGCCGGGGTGCTCGCCGATCCGGAGGGGCTGCGCCGGGTCTGGTACACCACGGGCGGCGACGACAGGATCATGCCGGGCCGGCCCGGGCATGCGTTTTCGGCCGGTTCCGCGCGGCAACCCTTACGCGGCGAGGACACCGTGGCATGACCCCGGGACCCGTCGGACCGGTGGGAGACATACGACCGGGAGACGCGGACGCCGCCGGGCCCGTGCGAGACCTGCGACCGGGAAGCGCGGACGCCGCCGGGCCCGTGCGAGACCTGCGGCCGGCAGACGCGGACGCCGGCGGAGACACGGGCGCCGTCGGAGGTGTCGGCGCCGACGGAGACGTACGGGTGGTCGGCTCGGCGTCCGGTCCGGTTCCGGGTGACGTACGGGTGGCCGGCTCGGCTTCCGGTCCGGTTCCGGGTGATGTTCTCGCGGCCCTGGCCCGGACCCGGCCGCTGCCCACGGCCACCTCGGTCCTGCGGGCCGCCCTGCACGCCCGGCGGATGCTGCTGCTGAAGTCCCTCCTGGTCCGGTTCGACGAGGTGCGCGGCACCCTGCCCGCGGCGGTACGGCGGCGCTTCGAGGACGACTGGGCGCTGCTGGAGCGGGCCGAGGGGACCGACGCCACCGCCGTACGCGCCGTACTGGACTACCCGACGACCGGCGCCTGGCTGGCCGCCGTGCTCGCCGAGCCCGACGGCCCGGCCTTCCAGGAGCGCCTCGCCGGTCTCGGCGCGGTCGCCGTCGCCGCCGCCCTGCGCGCCGGCTGCCGGTTCACCACCAGCCGGGTGCTGCCGGCCGGCACCCTGCCGCTGCCCGGCATCGGACTGCTGCGCTGCGCCCGCGGCCGGGCCCGGTTGAGCGGCCGGGCCGGAGCCGTACGGATCACCGACAGCGCGGGCCAGACCCTGCTGCTGCCCGGTGCCGCCCCGGCCGGCCCCGGCACCCGCTGGACCGCCGACGGCGCCCTCGCCTGGTCGGCGCTGCACACCCTGCCCGGCGGCAGCGCCGTCCTGGACGACGTGGACCCCCACCGGGTGCCCGCGGGCGGCATCGGGCCGGCGGCGCTGCCCGCGGCCGAGCGCCCCTACTCCGACCACGCCGCGTGGGCCGCCCGCTGGCGGGACGCGCACGCCCTGCTCACCGCCACCCACCCCGCCCGGGCCGCCGAGACCACCGCGCTCGTCCGTGCCGTCGTCCCGCTCGCGCCGCCGGCGGTCGCCGGACCGCCGCTGAGCGCCACCGTGCGGACCGCGCCCGGCGCCGTCCTGGCCCAGCTGCCGGCCGACCGGCGGGAACTGGTCGAGCTGCTGGTGCACGAGACGCACCACACCAAGCTGGCCGTGCTGGACGAGCTGGTCCCGCTGTGGCGGCCCGGCGGCAGCCTGCACCAGGTGGGCTGGCGGCGGGATCCACGCCCGGTCCCGGGCGTCCTCCAGGGCGCGTACGCGCACCTGGCACTGCTGGACCTGTGGTGGAGGGCCCGCACCGGACCCGCCTGGGCGTGGCGGCGGCGCGCCGCCGAGCGGTTCGAGACGTGCCGGGAGCAGGTCGCCGAGGCCTTGTCCGTGCTGGCCGATTCCGATGAACTGACCCCGCACGGAAGGGAGTTCGTCCGGCACATGGGCAGCCACCACGCGTACCTCGCGGGGAGCGCCCACTCGCCGGGCTGACGCTCCGTAGAGGGACACTTGCGTTACGTTATGCGTACGGCTGCCCATGTGACCGGCAGTCGCGGTGGAAGCAGGGAGCGGCGATGGCGGAACAGCGGCGGCCGGGCGCGAACGGCGCGGTGGTACCCGAGCATGCGCTCGTGGTCTTCCCGGGGTACTACCGCTCGTGGGCGGCGTGGATCGCCCAGTGCCTGGAGCGGCACGGACACCGGGCCACACTCCAGCGCTGGGACCCGCCGCGCGAGGTGGCGCTGGAGGACTCGCTCGGCGACCTGCTGCTGGCCAGCGGAAAGGTCCTGCTGGTCCTCAACGACTGGTTCTTCGAGCTGGGCCCGCGCCCGCCGGGCGAGTGGAACGACGCGCTGCGCGGCTTCGTCGCCGCGCACGCCGACCGGTTCGCCGCGGTCAACCTCACCAACCGGCCGCTGCTGCCCGCCACCGCCGTGCTGGAGCCGGCCAGCCTGTGGGCGCTGAGCGAGGAGGCCGCCGAGGAGCGCCTGCTGCGCCGGCTCGGCCTGGAGCCGCTCGCCCGCCCCCGCACGCTGCCGGGCCGGATCCGCTACCCGGACGAGCGCTGCGAGATCTGGGGCGAGGTGCCACGCCGCAACCCGCGCTTCACCGGCCGCGACGACCTGCTGGGCGAACTCCACCAGCGGCTCGCCGACGCCGAGCGCGGGGCCGCCGCCTGCACGCTCGTCGGCATGTCCGGCATCGGCAAGACCCAGCTGGCCGCCGAGTACGCGCACCGCTTCAGCACCGACTACGACCTGGTGTGGTGGGTCAACAGCGACGACCGCACCATCCAGCGCGACCGCCTCGGCGAACTCGCCGTCGAACTCGGCCTGCGCATCGGCAGCGAGCCCGGCGAACGCATCCGCGCGGTCCGCAACGCCCTGCGCCGCGGCGAGCCGTACGCGAACTGGCTGCTGGTCTTCGACGGCTGGGACGACATCGAGGGCGTGACGGCGCTGCTCCCGCAGGGCACCGGGCATGTGCTGATCACCTCCCGGAACCGGGGCTGGAGCGAGCACACCGACGTGCTGGAGATCCCCGCGTTCCTGCGCCCCGAGTCCACCGCCTACCTGATGCGCCGCGCCCCGCACATCGGCGCCCGTGAGGCCGACGAGGTGGCCGCCGAGTTCGGTGACGTGCCGCTGCCGCTGGTGCAGGCCGCGTCCTGGCTCGGCGAGTCCGGCATGGAGGTCGGCGAGTACCTGCGGATGGTCCGCGAGCGGCGGCTGTCCACCGTCGACGAGCCCGTCACCGGGGAGGGCTTCCCGCAGTCCTCCCTCACCTCCTGGGCCATACTGCTCAACCGGCTGCGCCGCTCCCAGCCGCAGGCCATCGACGTGCTCGGCCTGTGCACCTCCTTCGCCCCCGGCCGCATCCCGCTCGGCCTCATCCGCGCCTACCCGCGGACCGAGCTGCCCGAGGAACTGCGCTGGATGACCACCGACCTGCCGGCCTGGACCCGGGCCCTGGACACGCTGGTGAACTACTCCGTGCTCACCCGGGAGACCCGCGGGCCGCTCGCCGCGGAGGCGGGCCCGCACCAGGAGTCGGTCCACATGCACCGGCTGGTCCACGACATCGTCTCCAAGCTGACCGGCGACACCACCAGCGAGCTGCACCGGCGGGCGGTGCGCACCCTGCTCGCCGAGGCCGATCCGGGCAACCCCGCCGACAGCCGCAACTGGCCGCGCTACGCCGAACTGCTGCCCCATCTCCAGCCCTCCGGCGCCCTGGAGAGCCGCCAGCCGCGCGTGCAGGAGCTGGTGCTGAACTGTCTGCGGTACTGCACCCGCAGCGGCGAGTACAGCGGCGGCCTGGAACTGGCGCAGCAGGTGCGCGAGCAGTGGTCCCGGTTCATGGCACCGATCGACCAGCCGATGCTCGACCTGGCCACCCAGGAGGGCAACATGCTGCGCAACAGCGGCCGGTTCCGCGAGCTGTACGAACTGCACCGGGGCGTGCTGAAGCAGCTCCGGGAGGCACCCCGGCGCAACGAGATCGGCGAACTGGTCAGCAAGAGCGCCATCGCCTCCGGCCTGCGCTCCCTGGGCCGCTACCAGGAGGCGTACGACCTCCAGAGCGAGGTGCTCGAAGGCAACGAGCGGCTCCTCGGCCCGGACGAGCCGCCCACCCTGGTCGCCCGGCACAACCTCGGCGTCACCCTGCGCATGCTGGGCCGGTACGCCGAGGCGCTGGACCTCGACCTGGAGACCCTGACCCGCGGCGAGAGCGTGCTGCGCGCGCGGCACATCAACACCCTCCACTCCGGCAACGCGGTCACCCACAGCCTGCGGCTGCTCGGCCGCTACCGGGAGGCGCTCGCCCGGCAGGAACCCGTCGTACGGCTCCATGTGCAGGTGCTCGGCCCGCAGCACCCGCAGACCCTGGAAGCCCGCTCCCAGCTGGCCATGTGCCGGCGCCGCGAGGGCGGGCACGCCCCGGACGTCGGACCGGCCATGGCCAGCCTGCTGGACCAGCTGATCCAGCAGCACGGCCGCGAGCACTACCGCACCCTGGCGTTCCTCACCAACTACGGCAACTTCCTGCGCGAACACGGAGACCTCAGCCAGGCCCGCGCCCTCATCGACGAGGCGGAGACGGGCTACCGGTCGCTGCTCGGCCCCGCGCACCCCGTGGCCACCGGCATGCTCTCCAACACCGGCCTGGTGATGCAGGCCTCGGGCGAGCGGGCCGACGCGCTGTCGATGTTCGAGGCCGCGCTGGCCGGGCTCACCGCGACGATCGGCCCCGACCATCCCTGGGTCCTGGGCTGCGCCCTCAACGCGGCCGGCGCGCGCAACTTCAACGGCCGTATCGACGATGCGGTGGAGCTGAGCCGGGACACGCTGCGCCGGGCCCGGCACACGCTGGGGCACGATCATCCGCTCACCCTGTCCTGCCAGGTGGCGCTCGCCGCGGATCTGCGGGTGGCGCACGAGCCGGAGGAGGCGGGCAAGCTGGAGGAGGACGCCCTGCTGTCCCTCACCCGCACCCTGGGCGCCCAGCACCCCCACACCCTCTCGGCCCGCCAACGGGTCCGCCCCTACTGGGACTTCGAGGCGTACCTGGGCTGAAGGCGCCCCGTAAGGGGCGCGGGGAACCGCGCGACCGGCCGCCACGCACCCGCACTCGCGCACGGCACCGGGCCGCTCCCGGGTAGGCGAAGGGCCCGGCACCGAGCGGAAACTCGGCACCGGGCCCTTCGGCGTCAGTGAGACCTACGCCTCGAAGACCTCACGCACCAGCTGCTCCTGCTCGGCCTGGTGGCGCTTGGCGGAGCCCACCGCCGGGGACGAGCCGTGCGGGCGCGAGATGCGCCGCAGCCGCTCGCCGGCCGGGATGTCCGCGCCGACCGCCAGGTCCAGGTGGTCGATCAGGTTGAGCGCGATGAACGGCCAGGCACCCTGGTTCGCCGGCTCCTCCTGCGCCCACAGGTACTTCTCGGCGTTCGGGTACTTGTTGACCTCCGCCTGGAGCTCGTCACCCGGCAGCGGGTACAGACGCTCGATGCGGATGATCGCCGTGTCGGTGACACCGCGCTTCTGCCGCTCGGCCTCCAGGTCGTAGTAGACCTTGCCGGCGCAGAAGACGACCTTGCGGACCGCGGCCGGGTCGACCGTGCCGTCGCCGATGACGGGACGGAACTCGCCCGTGGTGAACTCCTCCGCCTTCGAGGCCGCGGCCTTCAGGCGCAGCATCGACTTCGGGGTGAAGACGACCAGCGGCTTGTGGTGCGGGTTGTGCACCTGCCACCGCAGGAGGTGGAAGTAGTTCGACGGCGAGGTCGGCATCGCGACCGTCATGTTGTTCTGCGCGCACAGCTGGAGGAACCGCTCCGGGCGGGCGGACGAGTGGTCCGGGCCCTGGCCCTCGTAGCCGTGCGGCAGCAGCAGGACGACGCCGGACGTCTGACTCCACTTCTGCTCGGCCGAGGAGATGAACTCGTCCACGACCGTCTGGGCGCCGTTGACGAAGTCGCCGAACTGGGCCTCCCACATCACGAGCGCGTCCGGGCGGGCCAGCGAGTAGCCGTACTCGAAGCCCATCGCCGCGTACTCGGAGAGCAGGGAGTTGTAGACGTTCAGCCGCGCCTGGTCCTCGGAGAGGTACTGCAGCGGGGTGTACTCCTCGCCGGTCTCCCGGTCGATCAGCACCGCGTGGCGCTGGCCGAAGGTGCCGCGCTGGGAGTCCTGGCCCGCCAGCCGGACCGGGGTGCCCTCCAGCAGGAGGGAGCCGACGGCGAGGGTCTCGCCCATGCCCCAGTCGATCGTGCCGTCCTCGACCATGGCCGCCCGGCGCTGCAGCTGCGGCTGCAGACGCGGGTGGACGGTGATGTGGTCGGGGACGTTGACCTGGGACTCGGCGATCCGCTTGACGACCTCGGCGGAGATCGCGGTCGGGACCGACACCGGGAAGCCGTCCTGCGGGGCCTGGGCGTCGCCGGCGGCCGGCTGCGAGGTGGCCTCGCGGACCTCGGTGAAGACCTTCTCCAGCTGGCCCTGGTAGTCCTGCAGGGCCTGCTCGGCCTCTTCCAGGGTGATGTCGCCACGACCGATGAGGGACTCGGTGTAGAGCTTGCGCACCGAGCGCTTCTTGTCGATCAGGTCGTACATCAGCGGCTGGGTGAAGGCCGGGTTGTCCGACTCGTTGTGACCGCGGCGGCGGTAGCAGATGAGGTCGATCACCACGTCCTTGTTGAACGCCTGACGGAACTCGAAGGCGAGTCGCGCCACGCGCACGACGGCCTCGGGGTCGTCGCCGTTCACGTGGAAGATCGGGGCCTCGATCATCCTCGCCACGTCCGTCGCGTACATCGACGAGCGGGACGACTCCGGAGCGGCCGTGAAGCCGACCTGGTTGTTGATGACGATGTGGACCGTGCCGCCGGTGCGGTAGCCGCGCAGCTGCGACATGTTCAGGGTCTCGGCCACCACGCCCTGGCCCGCGAAGGCCGCGTCGCCGTGGATCGCCACCGGCAGGACCGTGAAGTCCGTGCCGCCCTTGTTGATGATGTCCTGCTTGGCGCGGGACACACCTTCGAGGACCGGGTCGACCGCCTCCAGGTGCGAGGGGTTCGCGACCAGGCTGACCTTGATCTGCTCGCCGTCCAGGCCGGTGAAGGTGCCCTCGGCGCCCAGGTGGTACTTCACGTCGCCGGAGCCGTGCATCGACTTCGGGTCGAGGTTGCCCTCGAACTCGCGGAAGATCTGCGCGTAGGACTTGCCGACGATGTTGGCGAGGACGTTCAGGCGGCCACGGTGGGCCATGCCGATGACGACCTCGTCCAGGCGGGACTCGGCCGCGGAGTCGATCACCGCGTCGAGCAGCGGGATGACGGACTCGCCGCCCTCCAGCGAGAACCGCTTCTGGCCGACGTACTTCGTCTGCAGGAAGGTCTCGAACGCCTCGGCGGCGTTCAGGCGGCGCAGGATGCGCAGCTGCTCCTCGCGCTCCGGCTTGGAGTGCGGGCGCTCCACGCGGTCCTGGATCCACTTGCGCTGCTTGGGGTCCTGGATGTGCATGAACTCGATGCCGGTGGTGCGGCAGTACGAGTCGCGGAGCACGCCGAGGATGTCGCGCAGCTTCATCATCGACTTGCCGGCGAAGCCGCCGACGGCGAACTCGCGCTCCAGGTCCCACAGGGTGAGGCCGTGCTCGACGATGTCCAGGTCGGGGTGCTTGCGCTGGCGGTACTCCAGCGGGTCGGTGTCGGCCATGACGTGGCCGCGGACCCGGTAGGAGTGGATCAGCTCGAAGACGCGGGCGGCCTTGGTGACGTCGTCGTCGTGGGAGGCGTCGATGTCCTTGAGCCAGCGGACCGGCTCGTAGGGGATGCGCAGCGCCTCGAAGATGTCGTCGTAGAAGCCGTTCTCGCCGAGCAGCAGGTTGGCGACCTGGCGCAGGAACTCGCCGGAGGCGGCGCCCTGGATCACCCGGTGGTCGTAGGTCGACGTGAGCGTCATGACCTTCGAGATGCCGAGCTTGTTGAGGGTGTCCTGGGAGGTGCCCTGGAACTCCGCCGGGTAGTCCATGGAGCCGACGCCCATGATCACGGACTGGCCGGGCATCAGACGCGGCACGGAGTGGACGGTGCCGAGGCCGCCGGGGTTGGTCAGGGAGACCGTGACGCCGGTGAAGTCGTCCATCGTCAGCTTGCCGTCGCGGGCGCGGCGGACGATGTCCTCGTAGGCCTGCCAGAACTCGAAGAAGTTCAGCGTCTCGGCCTTCTTGATGGCGGCCACGACGAGCTGGCGGTCACCGTTCGGCTTGACCAGGTCGATGGCCAGACCGAGGTTGACGTGCGGCGGCTTGACGAGGGTCGGCTTGCCGTCCTTCTCGCCGAACGACCAGTTCATCGACGGCATGGCCTTGATGGCCTGCACCATCGCGAAGCCGATCAGGTGCGTGAAGGAGATCTTCCCGCCCCGGGCGCGCTTCAGGTGGTTGTTGATGACGATCCGGTTGTCGAACAGCAGCTTCACCGGGACCGCGCGGACCGAGGTGGCGGTCGGCAGCTCCAGCGAGGCGTTCATGTTCTTCGCGACGGCAGCGGACGGACCACGCAGCGTCACGTACTCGGGACCGTCGGGCGCCGCGGTGGCGGGGGCGGCCTTCGCCTTCGGCTGAGCGGGCGCCTGTGCGGGCGTCGCCGGCTTGGCCGGGGCGGGGGCGGCCTGCGCCGCGGGAGCTGCGGGAGCCGGGGCGGCGGCGGGCTTCGGGGCCGCGGGCGCCGGGGCGGCGGCCTGGGGGGCCGGAGCCGCGGGGGCGGCCTGAGGAGCCGTGGTGGTGGTCTCTGCGGCCCCCGTGGCCGCAGTACCCGCCGGAGCCGGGGTGGCAGGTGCGCCCGGCTTGTAATCGGCGAAGAAGTCCCACCAGGCGCGGTCGACCGAATTCGGGTCCTGGAGGTACTGCTGATAGATCTCGTCGACGAGCCACTCGTTCGCACCGAACGCAGCTGCGGGGTTCTTCCCGGCTTGGTTGTCGGTCGAGATGCTCGATGAGTTACTGGGGGACTGTGGCGACACGGCGGCAACCGCCCTCTTCCGCTTCACAAGGTGATGGACAGCGGGAATAAAGGCTACGCCTCCCCGGCGGGGAAGGTCAGGTCGAGCAAGGTCATCGTCGTGTAAGTCACATCGGAAATCTTGTTTCGGGGCTTGATATGGCGGGAAACAAGCGTGGTTCCGCATGTGAGAGCCTGCACCGGACCGGGCCCGGCGCGCATCCGTTCGAAGGAGTGCGCGGGCCTGCCCCGATCACACGTGTCCAGCTGCGGAGTACGGCAGCGACCGTCGTGGATCTTGTGCTTCCGGTTCGGACTTTACGTCAACTTGGGACGGAAGTCAGTCCCGGAAGAGTGACGATGATCCGGCAGCCTCGCTCGGATTCGGCCACACCGATCCGGCCGCCGTGCAGATCCACCGCCCACCGCGCGATCGCGAGCCCGAGGCCCGTGCCGCCGTCGCTGCCCGGGCCGTGCGGCCGGGTCACCGAGCCGCGGTTGAAGCGCTCGAAGACCCGGTGCCACTCCGACCGGGGGATGCCGGGCCCCTCGTCCAGGACCTCCAGCTCCAGCGACTCCGGCTGCGGCCCGCGCCGCGCCCGCACCGTCACCCGGCCGTGCGCGGGGCTGTGCTTGACGGCGTTGTCGATCAGGTTCGCGACGACCTGGTGGATGCGCTCGGGGTCCGCGCGGGCGGTCAGCTCCGGCGGGGAGACGTCGAGATGCAGATGGACGTCCGTGCGCGTGTGGCTGCCGGAGCCGGAGGCGATGCCCGCGCGCGCGGAGGCGACCATGTTGGCCTCCTTCAGCACGCCCGACAGGTACGGCCACACCTCGAAGCGGCGCGTCTTCAGCGGGACGACGCCGTTGTCCAGCCGGGACAGGTCCAGCAGGGTCTCCACCAGGCGGCCCAGCCGCTCGGTCTGCTTCAGGGCCGTCCGCATGGTCTCCGGGTCCGCCTCGGTGACCCCGTCGACGATGTTCTCCAGCACCGCGCGCAGCCCGGCGATCGGGGTGCGCAGCTCGTGCGAGACGTTCGCCACCAGTTCCTTGCGCTGGCGGTCCTGCGCTTCCAGCTCGTCGGCCATGACGTTGATCGTCCCGGCCAGGTCGCCCAGCTCGTCCCGGCGGTTCTCGCGCACCCGGCGCGTGTAGTCGCCGTAGGAGATCGAGCGGGCGACCGCGTTCATCTCGTCCAGCGGAGCGGTGAGCGAATGGGCCACGAACTGCGTGATGAGCAGTGTGGCGATCATCGAGAAGACCGTGATGAAGCGCAGCTCCGTCTTGGTGTGCACCGCGACGATCGACAGTCCCGTGGTGATCAGCACCGCGATGACGACCAGCGCACCCAGCTTGGTCTTGATCGAGAACGGGCGTACGCCGCCCCAGGGGTCCTCGCCGAGGGTCCCGGGGCTCCTCCGTGCGGCCTGGCGCCCGTCGCTGCTCATGGCGTCGGTGTCTCCAGGGCGTAGCCCACACCGTGCACGGTGCGGATCCGCTCGGCGCCGATCTTCCGGCGCAGCGCCTTGATGTGGCTGTCGACCGTGCGGGTGCCGGAGGCGTCCGCCCAGTCCCACACCTCGGCCAGCAGCTGCTCCCGGGAGAGCACCGCGCGCGGGGTGTTCGCCAGGCACACCAGCAGGTCGAACTCGGTGGGTGTCAGGTGGACGTCCTCGGACTTCACCCGCACCCGGCGCTGTGCGTGGTCGATCTCCAGCTCACCCAGGCGCAGGATGCCCGAGCGGGGCGTGGAGGCGGCGATGGCCGCCCGCTCCACCCGCCGCAGCAGCACGTGCACGCGGGCCGCCAGCTCCCGCATCGAGAACGGCTTGGTCATGTAGTCGTCGGCGCCCACACCGAGCCCGACCAGCATGTCCGTCTCGTCGTCCCGCGCGGTGAGCATCAGCACCGGCACCGGCCGCTGAGCCTGCACCCGCCGGCAGACCTCCAGCCCGTCGAAGCCGGGCAGCATGATGTCGAGGATCAGCAGGTCGGGCTGCCATGCCTCGGCCGTGTCGACCGCGGCCGGACCGTCGGCCGCCGTTTGCACCAGAAATCCCTCTGCGCGGAGCCGGGCCGCGATGGCGTCGACGATCGTGGGATCGTCCTCGACGACCAGGACCCGGCGCTGTGCGCCCGGGGTGGTCGTCGCCGCGCCGCTCTGGGAGGTGTGTGTCTGCTCCATCGCCCGCCCCTGTTGTTGCTTTCCGGAATCCGTGGGGTGATCCCATGTCTGCGTTTGACGCTTGAATGATCCGCGTCAGGGCAGCACATTACGGGGACTCACCGCGCTGTCGCTATCCAGGTCGGACCCCGAGGTGGACCACGTCCGGAACGCCCCGGGCAACGGGGACCTCTTCGGTACGCACCTGCTGGAACCCGGCATTCCGCAAGCTTCCTTCAAATTCCGGAGAGGGCTGTGCCGACCACACCGCCAGCACCCCGCCGGGCCTCAACACCCGTGCGCAGGCCGCGAGTCCGGTGGGCGAGTAGAGGCTGTCGTTGTCCTCGGTGACGGTCCAGCCGGGCCCGTTGTCGATGTCCAGGCACAACGCGTCGAACGTGTCGGATGTCTCATTGACGTACGCCACGAGATCCGCTTCCACGATCGCGGTGCGCGGGTCGGCGAGCGCGCCGGCGGACACCTCGGCCAGCGGCCCGTCCCGGTGCCAGCCGATGACGGCGGCCTCCCGCTCCACCACGGTGATCCGTCCCCATCCGCGGTCGGCCACGGCGTGTACGAGCGAGAACCCCACGCCCAGCCCGCCGATCAGCACCTCCGGCGCCGGGCGTCCGTCCAGCGCGGCGCGGGCGGCGTCGACCAGCAGCCGCTCCGAGCGCCCGTCGGAGGTGTCCATCAGGAAGCAGCCGTTGGCGATGATCTGGAGCAGTGCGCCGTGCCTGCGCAGCACCACCTCGCCGTACGGGCCGTCGTGCCGGTCCAGGACCTCGGGAGTGTCGTACACGGCAGTCATGCCCCCATCCTGCTCGAACAGGGCCTGGCATTCACGGGAATTGTGCAGGACGCCCACGTACGAGTGGCCCGGACCGGGGGCCGGACGCGGCCGGCGGGTGAGAGGTTGCCGTGAATCCGCTCTCGCGTGGCGTCGGTCATAGACAGCGGCACGTCCGGCACGAAGGGTGGGGCGCGACGGAAGGAGCGCCTCAGCGTGGAACGGATCACGACGGGCCCTGTGCCGGACGCGTCCCCGCCCGCCGCGGGCGCACCCCTTCCGGACGGCTCGGCCGCCGTCCCGCTCCCGGCTGCCGGCCTGCTGGACGGGATGCCGCGCCAGCGCGGCGGCGCCCCCGCTCCCGCCGCCGGTCCGGCGCGCGCGGTCGCGCCGCGCCACCTGTCGCGGTCCCGGCCGCGGCACCTGCTGCCCACGCCCGCCGGCACCCCGTTCACCTTCGGCTACGCGACCGTCCTGGCCGTCACCTCCCTCGTCGCGGCCCGGGCCGACCCCGCCCTCGTGCACGCGCTCCACCAGGCCTCCAGCACCGACGTGACCCACCTGGTGCACACGCCCCTGCTGGTGCTGCCGGCGAGCGCGCTGTGGATCGCGGGCGGCATCCTCTCGCCGTACGCGTTCGCGTTCGTGCTGGTGCTCACCGCGCTGGAGCGGCGGGCGGGCGGCGCGCGGGCCGCCGGTGTCTTCCTGGGCGGCCATGTCCTGGCCACCCTCGCCACCGAGGTCCCGGTGGGCCTCGCCGTCCTGCTCGGGCGGCTGCCCCCCACCTCGCTGCACCGCCTCGACTACGGCATCAGCTTCGGTGTCGCCGCCAGCGTGGGCGCCCTGGCGGGTCTGCTCCGGCCGTGGCTCCGCTGGCCCCTGCTCGCCCTGACGGGCGGTTGGTTGCTGGACGACCTCTACGCCTTCCAGGACCCGATGACGAACTGGGGTCATCTCATCGCCCTGGCGCTCGGTGTGGCCGCCTGGCCGCTGGTGCGCCGCCCGCGGCGGACGGCCTCACCTGCACGGACTCAGTGATCGCTGAGAGCGAACATACGCCGGGAACACCCGTGCAACCCCCGTAGTTGAGTCGGCATAGCTCAAGTTGACTGCCTAAGGGGAGATCATGGCTGCTGAGTCCACGGCGTTCACGCTCGTCCTGCCCGTGCTGCCGCTCGACGACGAGGTCGTGCTGCCCGGCATGGTGGTTCCGCTGGACCTGAGCGACGCCGAGGTGCGGGCCGCGGTGGAGGCCGCGCAGGCCGCCGCCCGCTCGACGCCCGGGAAGCCCAAGGTGCTGCTGGTGCCGCGTGTCGACGGCACGTACGCCAGGACCGGCGTCCTCGGCACGGTCGAGCAGGTCGGCCGGCTGGCCGACGGCGACCCGGGGGCTCTGGTCCGCGGCCGGAGCCGGGTGCGCATCGGCGCCGGCACCACCGGTCCGGGCGCCGCGCTCTGGGTCGAGGGCGCCCGCGTCGAGGAGGACGTGCCGGAGCCGCTGCCGGGCCAGGTCGCGGAACTGGTCAAGGAGTACAAGGCGCTCGCCACCAGCTGGCTGAAGAAGCGCGGCGCCTGGCAGGTCGTGGACCGCGTCCAGGCCATCGAGGACGTCTCGGCGCTGGCCGACAACTCCGGCTACTCGCCGTTCCTGACCACCGAGCAGAAGGTCGAACTGCTGGAGACCGCCGACCCGGTCACCCGGCTCAGGCTCGCCACGCAGCAGCTGCGCGACCACCTCGCGGAGCAGGACGTGGCCGAGACCATCGCCAAGGACGTCCAGGAGGGCGTCGACAAGCAGCAGCGCGAGTTCCTGCTGCGCCGTCAGCTGGAAGCCGTCCGCAAGGAGTTGCGCGAGCTGAACGGCGACAAGGACGGCGAGGAGTCCGACGACTACCGCGCCCGGGTCGAGGCCGCCGACCTGCCGGAGAAGGTCCGCGAGGCCGCCCTGAAGGAGGTCGACAAGCTGGAGCGCTCCTCCGACCAGTCGCCCGAGGGGTCCTGGATCCGCACCTGGCTGGACACGGTGCTGGAGATGCCGTGGAACGACCGGACCGAGGACGCGTACGACATCCGGGGCGCGAAGGCCGTGCTCGACGCGGAACACGCCGGCCTGGAGGACGTGAAGGAGCGCATCACCGAGTACCTGGCCGTGCGCAAGCGGCGCACCGACCGCGGCCTGGGCGTCATCGGCGGCCGGCGCGGCGGCGCCGTGCTCGCCCTGGTCGGCCCTCCTGGCGTCGGCAAGACCAGCCTGGGCGAGAGCGTCGCGCACGCCATGGGGCGCAAGTTCGTCCGCGTCGCCCTCGGCGGCGTCCGTGACGAGGCCGAGGTCCGCGGTCACCGCCGTACGTACGTCGGTGCCCTGCCCGGCCGGATCGTGCGCGCCATCAAGGAGGCCGGGTCGATGAACCCGGTGGTCCTGCTGGACGAGATCGACAAGGTGGGCTCCGACTTCCGGGGCGACCCGGCCGCCGCCCTCCTCGAAGTGCTCGACCCGGCGCAGAACCACACCTTCCGCGACCACTACCTGGAGGTCGAGCTGGACCTCTCCGACGTGGTCTTCCTCGCCACCGCCAACGTCCTGGAGGCCATCCCCGAGGCGCTCGCCGACCGCATGGAGATCGTCCGCCTGGACGGCTACACCGAGGACGAGAAGGTCGTCATCGCCCGGGACCACCTGCTCCCGCGCCAGCTGGAGCGGGCCGGTCTGAACGCGGACGAGGTCACCCTCGACGAGGGCGCGCTGCGCAAGCTCGCCGGCGAGTACACCCGGGAGGCGGGCGTACGAACCCTGGAGCGGTCCATCGCGCGGCTGCTGCGGAAGGTCGCCGCCCAGCACGAACTCGGCAAGCGGGAACTGCCGTTCACGGTCACCGCCGACGATCTGCGCGGGCTGATCGGCCGGCCGCACCACGTGCCCGAGTCCGCCCAGGACCCGGCCGAGCGCCGTACGGCCGTCCCCGGTGTGGCGACCGGCCTCGCGGTCACCGGCGCCGGAGGGGACGTGCTCTTCGTGGAGGCGTCCCTCGCCGACCCGGAGACGGGCGCGGCGGGGCTGACCCTCACCGGTCAGCTGGGCGACGTGATGAAGGAGTCGGCGCAGATCGCGCTGAGCTTCCTGCGCAGCCACGGCGCCGAACTGGAACTGCCGGTGGCCGACCTGAAGGACCGGGGCGTGCACATCCACTTCCCGGCGGGCGCGGTGCCGAAGGACGGCCCGAGCGCGGGCATCACGATGACCACGGCCCTCGCCTCGCTGCTCTCCGGCCGCCTGGTCCGCACGGACGTCGCCATGACCGGCGAGGTCTCGCTGACCGGCCGGGTGCTGCCGATCGGCGGCGTGAAGCAGAAGCTGCTCGCCGCCCACCGCGCCGGGGTGACCACCGTGATCATCCCCAAGCGCAACGAGCCCGACCTGGACGACGTCCCGGCCGAGGTGCTGGACAAGCTCGACGTCCACGCCGTGACCGACGTCCGCCAGGTCCTGGAGCTGGCGCTCGCGCCCGCCGCGAACGGTGCGACGCCGGAGGTTCCGGTGGCGGCGTGACGGACGCCTCCGGAAAGGCGAGGCCCGGGTCCCGTGAGGGAGGCCCGGGCCTCCGCCGTGCGCGGACCCGGGGGCCTTCACCGAGCGCCCATGGCGGGGCGGTTCGGTAGAATTCAGGCGTGAGTTGGCCCCCCGAGAGCCCCTCCGGCCTGATCGGGGCCGAGATCGCGGGCTACCGGGTGGAACGCGAACTCGGCCGGGGAGGCATGGCCGTCGTCTACCGCGCCAAGGACCTGCGCCTCGGCCGCACGGTCGCCCTGAAGCTGCTCGCCCCCGAGTACACCCGCAACGAGGCCTTCCGCAGCCGCTTCGCCCAGGAGTCCCGGGTGGCCGCCGCCATCGACCACCCCAACATCGTGCCCGTCTTCGAGGCCGGCGAGGCCGACGGGATCCTGTACATCGCCATGTGCTTCGTCTCCGGCCTCGACCTGCGCGCCCTGCTCGACCGCGAGGGCCGGCTGCCGGTGCCGGCCGCGCTGCGCATCGCCGCCCAGCTCGCCTCCGCGCTCGACGCGGCCCACGCGCGCGAGCTGGTGCACCGGGACGTCAAACCCGGCAATGTGCTGGTCGCCAAGGGGGTCGACAGCGACCACCCCGAGCACGTGTACCTCACCGACTTCGGGCTGGCGAAGAAGTCCCTGTCGCTCACCGGGTTCACCTCGGCGGGCGAGTTCGTCGGCACGCTGGACTACGTGGCGCCCGAGCGGGTCACCGGGCGTCCGGTGGACGGCAGGTCCGACCAGTACAGCCTCGCCTGTGTGGTCCACGAGACCCTCGCGGGCGCGCCGCCCTTCGGGCGCGCGGACCACCTGGAACTGCTCTGGGCCCACCAGTACGACCCGCCGCCCGTGCTGAGCGCGGAACGGCCGGAGATCCCGGGCGCCGCCGACGAGGTCCTGCGCCGGGCCCTGGCGAAGATCCCCGAAGACCGCTACGACACGTGTCTGGAGTTCGTGGCGGCCCTGCGCGGCGCCGTCGGCGGGGCCGGCC
This sequence comes from Streptomyces sp. NPDC038200, assembly GCF_055600785.1. Taxonomy (NCBI): domain Bacteria; kingdom Bacillati; phylum Actinomycetota; class Actinomycetes; order Kitasatosporales; family Streptomycetaceae; genus Streptomyces; species Streptomyces sp. NPDC038200. Next base: position 164,568 of record NZ_JBVJYH010000017.1, on the reverse strand, counting down.
CGCGCGGCCGCGCGCCGGCACCCGAACCGCCGGCCTGGGCCGGTCCCGTCCTTCGCCCGGCGACTTAGCGGGCGCCTTCCCTCCCGTCAAGTCCCGAGTCCTCGGAACGTGACCCCGTCGTGCCGTTCCGGCCTACTTGAAGTGCGGGCAGCACCGGAAACACCGGAAACCGAAAAGGCCCGCGAAACGAGTAGGAGAAACCGTGATGCGTACGAACGAGAACCGTCAGGAAAGCCGCTCGAAGCGGGGAATGCGACTGGCCGCGATCGCCGTCTCGGCCGGGGCGGTCACCGGGGCGGTGATGCTGCCGGCCGCCGCCGCGATCGCCGCGCCGATGCAGCAGACCTCGGTGGCCGCCCAGGCGCCGGCCTACAAGGGCCACGACCACCACCACAAGTCCTACTACTGCAAGTGGCAGCACCGGTACCACCGTTACGTCTGCAAGTGGGTGTACTGGGACGACTGGGGCCACCACGACAAGTGGGACGACTGGGGCCGCTACCACGGTCACCACAACGACCACGACGACCACGAGAGGGGCGGCGGCAACGCGACCGGCGGGAATGGCGGAAACGCCACGTCGAACAAGGGCGGCAATGCGACCGGCGGGAATGGTGGTAACGCCACGTCGAACAGGGGTGGCAATGCGACCGGCGGGAATGGTGGTAACGCCACGTCCAATAGGGGTGGCAATGCGACCGGCGGGAATGGTGGTAACGCCACGTCGAACAGGGGTGGCAATGCGACCGGCGGGAATGGTGGTAACGCCACGTCGAACAAGGGCGGCAATGCGACCGGCGGGAACGGCGGTGACGGCACGTCCAAGGGCGGCGGTAACGCCACCGGCGGCAACGGCGGGAACGCCACCACGAACGACGGTGGCAACGCGACCGGCGGTGACGGCGGCGACGCCACCGCGGAGTGAAGCCCACGTCGCTGAGCACGGCGAGTGAGCCTCGGGGGAATCGGGTGGCACGGCTCCGGCCGCGCCACCCGGCCCCCGGCCCCACGCCGTCCCGGCGGCCCCTCTCGGCACCCAGCCCCTCCCTCACGAAACGGCACTCCCATGATCCGCAACGTTCGGCGGAACGGCCTGGCCGTCGCCGCCGCCTCGATCCTGCTCCCCCTCGCCGCAGTCCTGGTCCCCGCGGGGGCCGCCGTGGCGGCCACCGTCCCGCACGGCGCGACGGCCTCGGTGAACCACGACGGCCACCACGGCAACGACGCGGGACACCGGAAGGGCGACCGGCACCGGCACGACGACCACTGGAAGAATCCCCACGGCCACGGCCACGGCCACTGGCACGACTCCCGGGGCGAGGACGGCGAGGACGTCAGCTGCGAGGCCGGCAACGCCACCGGGGGCGACGGGGGCGACGCCACCGGCGGCGACGCGACCATCTGCACGGCACCGGGCGGTACGGGCACCGGTGGGGCCGGAGGCCGCGGCCGGGGCTCGTGCGGAGGCCGGGGTACGAACGGCCGGGACGGCACCGGCACCCACGGCAAGGACGGCCCGCCCTGCCCCGACGGCACGACCCCGCCGCCTCCGGACCACGGCAGGGGCTCCACCGCTCCGGACGGACCGGCCCCGCAGCCCCCGAAGGATCCCCGGCCCCCGAAGGATCCGCAGCCGCCGAGGGGCCCGCAGCCGCCGAAGGGGCCGCAGCCCCCGAAGAACCCGCAGCCCCCCGCAGCCCCCGCACCGCCCTCCGTCCCCAAGCATCCGTCCTATCCCCGGCCCCCGGCCGATCCGCAGCCCCCGGCGAACCCCCGGCCCTCCGCCGACCCCGGTCCCCCGGCCCGCCCCGGCCCCGGGCCGGTCGTCGGATGACCCGGCAGCGGGTCCCCGCCCCGTCGCTCACCGCGGCGGGGCGGGGGCGTCGGCGCGCGTTTGTCAGAGCGCGGGCAGCGACTGCTCCGCCCAGACCGTCTTGCCGACCCTGTCGTGCCGGGTGCCCCAGCGCTGGGCGAGCTGGGCGACCAGCAGCAGGCCCCGGCCCCCCTCGTCGAAGGTGCGGGCCCGGCGCATGTGCGGGGTGCTGCCGCTGGAGTCGTAGACCTCGCAGATGAGGGTGCTGTCCTGGTGGATCAGCCGGAGGCGGATGGGCGGCCGGCCGTAGCGGAGGGCGTTGGTGACCAGCTCGCTGACCATCAGCTCGGTGGTGAACGCGGCCTCGTCCAGACCCCAGACGGCCAGCTGCTCGTCGGCGTAGCGGCGGGCGAGCGCGACGACGGTGGGGTCGTTGTCCAGCTCCCAGGAGGCGACCCGGTCCTCGTGCAGCACCCGGGTGCGGGCCACCAGGAGGGCGATGTCGTCGTCGGGACGGTGGCTGAGCAGCTCGCCGAGCACCCGGTCGCAGACCGAGTCCAGCGAGCTCGCGGGACGGCCCAGCGCGGCGAACATCTTGTCCAGCGCCTCGTCGATGTCGTGGTCGCGGGCTTCGAGCAGCCCGTCCGTGTAGAGCGCGAGCAGGCTGCCCTCGGGCAGGTCCGTCTCGACCGCCTCGAAGGGCAGTCCGCCGAGTCCCAGCGGCGGCCCCGCGGGCACGTCGAGAAAGCGGACCGTGCCGTCCGGGGTCACCACGGCGGGCGGCGGATGGCCGGCCCGGGCCACGGTGCACCGGCGCGAGACCGGGTCGTAGACGGCGTACAGGCAGGTGGTGCCGATGCCGCCGGCGGTCTCGGCGTCCGGGTCCGCGCTGCCCTCGTCGGCGGCCAGCCGCAGCACCAGGTCGTCCAGGTGGGTGAGCAGCTCGTCGGCCGGCAGATCGACGTCGGCCAGGGTGCGCACCGCCGTACGCAGCCGGCCCATGGTGGCCGAGGCCCGGATGCCGTGGCCGACCACGTCGCCCACGACGAGCGCCACTCGGGCGCCGGACAGCGGGATCACGTCGAACCAGTCGCCGCCCACCCCGGCCCGGGTGGCGGCCGGCAGATAGCGGGTGGCGATCTCCATGGCCCCCTGGTCGGGCAGTGTGTGCGGGAGCAGGCTGCGCTGGAGGGTCATGGTGGTGGTGCGGGCCCGGAAGTAGTCGCGGGCCTGCTCGATGCCGGCGGCCGCCTTGGCGGTGAACTCCTCCGCGAGCCGCAGGTCCTCCGGTCCGAAGGGTGCCCGTCCGGGCTGCCGGCCGAACAGCGCCACGCCGAGCGTGCCGCCGTGCGACAGCAGGGGTACGGCCAGCAGGGCGCGGGCCCGGGACGCGCGCAGCCACGCGGCGCCCGGGTCCAGTGTCGCCCACCCGGCGACGGCCGGGTCCGCCGTGTCGTACAGCAGTGGCCGGGACACCGTCAGGCACCGGGCGGGCGGCGAGTCGGCCGGGCAGACGATCGCCTCGCCGACGCCGCTGCCGTAGGCGGGGCCCTCGCCGTCCGGGACCGCGCGCAGGGCGGCCCGGCGCAGGACGACCTGGTCCGGCCGCGGGCCGTCGGCCTCCGCGCCGGTCCACGGGGAGTCCAGCAGGTCGACCGTCATCGCGTCGGCCAGCCGCGGGACGGTGACCTCGCCGAGTTCCTGGGCGGCGCGGACCTGGTCCGTGGTCGTCCCGACGCGTGGGCCGGACTCGTCCGGCGCGTGCCGGACGGCGGCGGAGTCCGGGCCCGGCTGCGGCACGGACAGGCAGACGGCCCGCACCCGGCCGTCGGCGTCCTTCAACGGTGTGAGGACGGTGGGGCGGGGGAGATCCGGGCGGAGGTGGCCCCGCGCCTCCTGCGGCCGGCCCTGCTCCAGAGCCAGCCGCATCGCCCGCTCGGCCTCCTCGCTCGCCGCCCCCGGCGCGATGTGGGCGAGGCGCAGCCCGCGGATCGCCGCCTCGGGCAGGGCGAGGGCGTGCTCCAGCCGGCGGTTGGCGCGCACCAGGTGCAGGTCGGCGTCGAAGATGGCCAGCGGAAAGGGGGACTGGAGGAACGTCCACTCCTCCAGGGGTTCGCCCCGGGGTGGCTGCGGCCGGACGGTCACGGCACTGACCACGAGCCAGTCGGTGACGCCGGTGTCCGAGGTCCGGCGATGGGCGAGCACGCCGAGTTCCAGGTACCGGCCGTCCTGGTGGCGCAGCGGGACGGTGCCGTTCCAGCGGTTCCGGTCGGCCAGCGCCCGCCGGACCGCCGTGCCGTCGTCGGCGAGCAGCGCGGCGGCGGGCCGGCCGACGACCGCCGGGGAGTCGTAGCCGAGCAGCCGTCGCGCACCCTCGCTCCAGCCGGTGAGGATGCCCCGGTCATCGATGGTGGCCGTGGCCGTGTACGTCGACTGTCGCTCCATCGCCGCTCATCTCGCCCTAGCTCGGCAGGCTCTCCTGACCAGCATGATCCCGGCCGGCGTCGAGCACCAACGCAGGGACGGCGGGGCGGGAGGGGGGCGGGCCCGTGGCGGGGGAGCCGGGGCCGTGGCGGGGCCGGCGCCGCCACGGCCGGGCCGGCGGGGCGCTAGCCGTTGGCCAGGGCCTGCACCCGGTCCAGCGCTCCGTTGAACTTGTCGTGGTCCCCGACGGTCGGACCGGAGGAGGTGTACTGCCACATCGTGTAGTACGACCAGCCGGCCGGCAGGGTCCCCGGGTCGGAGGCGTACCGGGCGATCCACAGCGGGTTGTTCACGGCGAAGCCGCCGTAGTTGCCGGTGCACTGGGTCCACCAGCTGGTGGCCGTGTAGATCACGGGGTACCGGCTGGTGCGCGCCTTGTAGGTGTTGATGAAGTCGGCGATCCAGCTGACCATCTGGCCGGTGGTCTTGCCGTAACACGCGGCACCGTACGGGTTCCATTCGATGTCGAGGGCGCCGGGCAGGGTCTTGCCGTCCCGGGACCAGCCGCCGCCGTGGTCGACGAAGTAGTTGGCCTGGGTGGCGCCGCTGGTGGTGTCCGGGGTGGCGAAGTGGTACGAGCCGCGGATCATGCCCACGTTGTAGGAACCGTTGTACTGCTGGGCGAAGGACGGGTTCGTGTAGTACGTGCCCTCCGTGGCCTTCGTGTACGCCCAGCGCACTCCGCTGCCCCACAGCGTCGACCAGGCGACGTTGCCCTGGTAGCCGGCGACGTCCACCCCCTCGGTCTGGGTGGCGTCCCCCGTGCTGGGGGTGCCGTCTCGGCCGTCGTGGGCGAGGACGCCCATGCCCATGTAGGCGGAGCCGCGGCTGGGCGTGGTCGCGGCCTGGGCGGAGGTGAGGGGGAGCGTGAGGGAGAGTGCCGCGAGTACGGCCGTGACGGCGACGGCGAGGGGACGCGGACGGAGGGAGCCGGTTCTGAGCACGGGCATGACGTGCCTCCGGGGAGTGGAGTGGGGGAGAGCAGAGTGGGGGGAGCGTCGGCGCTGACCGCCGGCCCACTGGCGTGGGCATGCCATTACCTGCGTATAAAGAAGCTACGCACGTAGATGACGGCGTGGGAAGGGGGTCCGGACGACGCCGTTGGTCTACGCCTGCGAAATACTTACGGAGCTGCGGCAATGACGACGTTTGACAGAAACTTTCAGGACAGCGAAACCGATCAGGGGTGCTGACGTGCACGAGGACGGAAACGGCGGCGCACCGGGCGCCGCCGGCCAGGTGACGCCCAGTGGTGCAGACCAGGAATTCCTGGCTCTGGAGCGCGAGTTGACCGTGCTGCTCCGGCGCGCCCGGGCCAACCAGGGCGAGATGGCCCGGGAGGTCCACCCCGATCTGGAGTCCTCCGCCTACGGCCTGCTCATCCGGCTGGACGAACTGGGCGGCCAGCGGGCCACGGAACTCGCCGCCTACATCGGCGTCGGCAAGGCCACCATGTCGCGTCAGCTGCGCGCTCTGGAGGAACTGGGCCTGATCGCCCGCGAGCCCGACCCGGCCGACGGCCGCGCCTGGCTCGTCACCCTCACCGAGGAGGGCCGCCGCCGGGTCGGCACGGTCCGCGAGGCCCGCCGCGCCCGCTACGTCCGCCAGCTCGCCCACTGGGACCGCCACGAGGTCTCCGAACTGGCCCGGCTGCTCCACGAGCTGAACGGCGTCATGGCGAGGTAGCCCCTCGCGCCATGGCGGGGACGGCCCTTCGCGCCACGGCGGGGACGGCCCTTCGCGCCAGGGCGGCGACGGCCGTTCGTGTCACGGCGGGGCGGCCCCTCCCGTCATGGTCCGACGGTCCCTCACAGCTCCACGTGGACCACCGTCGCGTCGTCGTGCGTCTTGCCGCGCCCGAGGAACGCCCGTTCCTCGCGGTCCGCCGTCTCCAGCTCCCGCACCCGCTCGACCAGCGCACGGGCGCCGTCCTTGGCGACCACGTCGAACAACGCCGTCCAGTCGCCCTCGCGGAACGTCTCCGTCCAGCGGGTCGCGCCGTCCGTCAGGACGACCAGCGCCCGGACCTCGCGCCGGGGCAGGGTGCCGGTGACCGCCCGGGCGGCCACCGCGGGGTCCGCGGCGGCGGTGAAGAAACCGCCCTCCTTGTTGCGCAGGTTCGTGTCGACCATCGCGTCGGTGGCGAGCGCGGAGCGGGGGAGCCGGGCCAGCCGGTCGTCCAGCAGGGGGGTGACCGTGCCGTCGGGCCCCCGTGTCAGCAGCGCGGAGTCGGACAGCACCAGGTACTCGACGTCGACGGCCGACCAGCGGGCCAGAGCGACGGTTGCCTGAGGGGTTCGCGGGTGAGAAAGGTCACAGGAGTCCGCGTGGGCGTCGGCGGTGCGCCGGATCGCCCGCGCGAGTATCTCCGGGAGCGTCAGATCTCGGCCCGAAAGGGTCAGTTCGGTCAACGCACCGCCCAGTCGCGCGGTGAACCAGGGGACCGGATGCAGACAGCCCGTCCCGCCGCTGGGCGGGGTCACTCCGTCCAGGACGATCACGCAACCCCCCTGTCCGGAGGCGGGTAGTCCGACGCTGGCGAAGTCCTCGTTGGGCCGGGTCGCGTCGCCGGGTTCCGAAACCAGATCAGTGCGCATTCGGCCAGTCTGCACGACCCCTTCACACCGTGCGCCAAAGGCTGGCAAGCGCCCGGTGAATTCTCACGACCCCGCAGGTCAGGCGCCTGGTTTGGGCAGTAATGGGCCCCCTTGGGAAGGCGTGGCGGCGAATACTGCCAAAGCCTGCCGCGCGCGTCCAACCGGCCCGCCGCGCAGGAGGCGGGCACGCGCCAGGGGAACTTGCCCGTCAACTCCCCTCCGATGTTCACTCCTTCGGGTGGCGGGTCAGGTGATGCGCGACCACTGCCCACCGGCGCTGGGAGGGTCGGGAACCATACGAACCGGGTGTACGCACCACTTGGCACCGAAATGACGGGGTGCCACCCGGGCCCCTGGGTAGACGAGTTCAGGAATGCGAGCACCGGTGCAGAAAAAGCGGCCGCGGCGCACAGGCAGGCAGACGGCCCCCGAGGGGACCGTCCCCCAGACCCCCGTGGGCACCGGCCGTCCCACCCACGTACGGACCCGGCTGATCGTCGCCGTCGCCGTGGTGGCCGCAGCCATGGCGGGAGCCGGCGCGCCCGCGCTGCTCACCGCCTCCCAGGACGTCAGCGACTCCCAGGACCTGGTGACGCTGGCCTCCCGCACCCAGGACGCGCTCGCGCTCGCCCACTCCCTCGCCGACGAACGCGACGAGGTCACCTCCTACATCGCGGCAGGGCGTGCCAAGTCCAAGGCTCCCTCCGAGGACCGCAGCGCCCGCGTGGACCGGCAGGTCGAGGAGCTGCGCGCCGACACCGACACCCCGGCGGACCTGCGGGACGACCTCGACGGCATCGCCGCGGTCCGCCGGGCCGCCCTCACCGGCAAGAGCACGGCCCTCCAGGCCCACCAGGCGTACTCGGCGACGATCACCGAACTGCACCGGCTGGCCGACCAGCTGGCCGAGCAGATGCCCCCGCGGGCCGGCTCCGGCGCCTACGCCCTCGCCCAGCTGGACTCCGCCGTCCAGCAGTCCGCCGCCGCCCGCGGCCTGCTGCTGGCCGCGCTGAACGTCCCGACGGACAGCCGGACGGTGATCGACCCCGCCACCGGCCTGCCCACCACGGCCGCCACCAGCACCGAGGCGGACCGCAAGCAGCGCGACGCGCTCACCGCCGCCGCCCAGCAGGCCCGCCTGCGCGCCGACGCGGCCCTCGCCGACTTCCACGAGACCGCGCCCAAGGCCGCCGCGGACTCCTACGACTCCACGGTCACCGGCCCCGAGGTCAACTCGGCCGAGAAGTACCTGGCCACGCTCACCGACCAGGCCACCCTCGCCGACAGCGAGCTGACCACCAGCACCAAGAAGCTGGACGCGGCCCTGTCCGCGCGCGTCGACCTCATGCGCGGCGCCGAGTCCGCGCTCTACGACCACCGCACCAAGGACCTCGAACAGCTCCGGGACGACGACGTCACCGCCCTGGAGATCCGCGTCGCCGTCCTCGGCGCGCTCATACTGGTCGCGCTCGGCATCGCCACGGCCATGGCCCGCACCCTGACCCGCCCGCTGTCGGTCCTGCGCCGCGGCTCGGCCCGCCTCGCCGAGTCCGAGGACCCGGCGACCCAGGAGGCCATCGCCTTCACGGGCCGCAACGACGAGTTCGCGCAGGTCGTCCGCTCCGTCAACGCCCTCCACGCGCACGCCGTCGCCCTGCACGAGCGCGTGGGCACCCTGGAGACCGACCGCAAGCACCTGGTCGGCCAGCGCCAGAAGATGGCCGACGCCCGCGAGGAACTGCGCGCCGAACTCGCCGACTCCGCCGCCCAGCTGCAGCGGCTGCGCACCAGCATCGGTTCCACCTTCGTCAACCTGGCCCTGCGCACCCTGGGCCTGGTCGAGCGCCAGCTGGCGGTCATCGAGGGCCTGGAGGACCGCGAGCAGGACCCCGAGCGCCTCGCCACGCTCTTCAAGCTGGACCACTTCGCCACGGTCATGCGCCGGCACAGCGAGAACCTCCTGGTCCTCGCCGGCACCGAGCACGTCCAGCAGAACCCCGGCCCGGTGCCGCTGGTCGACGTGGTCCGGGCGGCGGTCAGCGAGATCGAACGCTACGAGCGCGTCCGTATCGCGGCCCTGCCCCCGCACGCCCACATCGCGGGCTTCGCCGCGGACGACCTCTCCCACCTGCTGGCCGAGCTCATGGAGAACGCCACCTCGTTCTCCCCGCCCGACCTGCCGGTGGAGGTCTCGGGCTGGCTGCTGGAGTCGGGCGAGGTCATGCTGTCGGTCCAGGACGAGGGCATCGGCGTGGCGGAGGACCGTCTGGCCCGCCTCAACGCCCGCCTCACCGACTTCGACCCCGAGTCCCTCTACGACCAGGAGGGCGACGAGGGCCTGGGCCTCGGCCTGTACGTCGTCGCGCGCCTCGCCCACCGCCACGGCGTCCGCGTGCAGCTGCGCGAGCAGAAGCAGGGCGGTGTCGCCGCGGTGGTGGTCCTGCCCGCGACCCTCCTCGCCGAGGCACCGCCGACCGCGCTCCCGCCCCGGACCGCGTCCCTCGGCGCGACCGGCACCGTCACGCTCCCCGGCGCCGGCGCCGAGGCGAACTCCAACGTCCTCCAGGCCCGCGCGAAGTCCCCCGATCCCCTGGTCACCCTGGCGGAACAGGCGGTCCGGGAGGCTTCCGACGGTCCGGCGAAGCCCCCGGCGGCCGACGCCGAGGCCCCGGCCCCCGCCGAGGCGGCACCAGGGGAGGCGGCGCCCGCCGACTCGGCGGAACAGGCCGTACGGGACATCTTCGACGCGCACGAACCGGTCGCCGACCACGCCGGGCCGGCCCTCGCCGCGGGCCCCTCGGACCACCCGTCCCACGACCGGGACGACCGGCCCGCCCCGCGTCCGCGCCCGAAGGCCCCGGCGGAGACCCCCGCCGAGACGACGATGGAGCTGCTGCTGCCGGAGGTCTCGGCGGACCGTCCGGCGGCCGCCGACGGCGGGGACACCCCGCGGGGGACGCCCGCACCCGGCGACGGGACCCGCACGGGCGGCCCGGCCGAGTACGCGCCCGCCGAGGCCGAGGCGCCCGCGCCCGCCGAAGCGCCGCAGGCGGCCCGCGCGGCGGAGCCGGAGGCACCGGCCGAGCAGGAGGCACCGGCCGAGCCGGAGGAGCGGCTCACCAGCAAGGGCCTCCCCAAGCGCACGCCCAAGATCACCGCACCCGCCGCCCCGCCCCGCCAGCGCGGCACCGGCGTCGACGCCGAAGCCCTGCGCCGCAGGCTCGGCGGCTTCCGCCGCGGCGCCGAGGCCGGCTACCGGGACGTGGAGGCGGAGATCATCGAACATACGGCCAACCACCAGCGGCCGACCAGCTACGCACACGCCGAAGAAGCCACGGGGGGCACAGCCGAGGAGGCAAGCAGTTGACCGCGCCCACTACCTACGGGCTGAGCAGCGAAGCCCGCAACCTGCACTGGCTGCTGACCAACCTGGTCGAGGAGGTGCCCGGCATCCAGTCCGTCGCGGTGGTCTCCTCGGACGGCCTGCTGCTGCTCTCCTCCGACCCCGGCCATACGGAGCAGTCCCGCCAGGCCCGCCCGGCGAAGGGCCCGCGGGGCTCCTCCGCCGACCTCGCCACCATCGTCTCCGGCATCGGCAGCCTCACCGTCGGCGCCGCCAAGCTGATGGAGTTCGGCGGGGTCAAGCACACGATGGTCGCCATGGACGAGGGCAGCCTGTTCGTGATGTCCATCAGCGACGGCTCGCTGCTGGGCGTGCACGGTTCCGCCGAGTGCGACATGAGCGTGGTGGCGTACCACATGGCGCTGTTCGTGGGGCGCGCCGGGCACGTCCTCACGCCCGAACTCCGCAGCGAACTGCGCAAATCCCTGGAGGCCGAGTCGACGGGGAGCGCCCGGTGAGCGGCACGCCGAAACTTCCCGTGCGCGGCGGGGACCGCAAACCCGCCCGCGTCCGCCCCTACTCGCTCACCGGCGGCCGTACCCGCTTCGGCCACGTCCTCCTCGTGGAGACGTTCGTGGCCGCGCTGGAGGCCCCGGAGGAGCGCAAGGAACTGACGAACGGCTCCCTCACCACCCGGGTCATGCCGGAGATGCGGGCCATCGTCGAGTTGTGCCGCCGTATGCGCACGGTGGCCGAGATCGCCGCGCTGCTGAAGATGCCGCTCGGTGTGGTCCGCGTGCTCCTGAGCGATCTCGCGGACCAGGGAAAGATCCGTGTGTACGGCACCGGAACCGGTCACGGCACCGGCCGCCCGGACCGCGCTCTGCTGGAAAGGGTGCTGAGTGGACTCCGCCGTCTCTGACGCCACCGCCTCCTTCGGAGGCACCCCCCTCGTCGCCGGGTTCGCCGAGCCGGACGAGGACCTGAAGGCCTGGCAGACGGACCGAACCCGCGCCCCCATCGCGACGAAGATCGTGGTGGCGGGCGGTTTCGGCGTCGGCAAGACCACCCTGGTCACCTCCGTCTCGGAGATCACGCCCCTGCAGACCGAGGCGCTGATGACCGAGGCCAGCGAGGGCACCGACGACCTGTCGGCCACGCCGGGCAAGCTCACCACCACCGTGGCCATGGACTTCGGCCGCCTCACGCTCGACGACGACCTGGTGCTCTACCTGTTCGGCACGCCGGGCCAGCAGCGGTTCTGGTTCATGTGGGACGACCTGGTGCGCGGCGCGATCGGTGCCGTCGTCATGGCCGACACCCGCCGCTTGAAGGACTGTTTCCCGGCACTGGACTACTTCGAGAGCTGCGGACTGCCGTACGTCGTCGCGGTCAACCACTTCGACGACAGCGAGCGGTTCGAACCGGAGGACGTACGGGAGGCGCTGACCATACCCGCGCACATCCCTGTCATGATCATGGACGCGCGGCGGCGGATCTCGGTGATCGAGGTCCTCCTGGCCCTGGTGGCCCACGCGCTGGACGAAACCCCCGCGTAGTCCTCACCCCCGTAGGAGACACCACCCGCATGCGGAAGATACTCGTCGTCGGAGCCGGCCAGTCCGGCCTCCAGCTCGCCCTCGGCCTCCAGTCGCACGGCTACGAGGTCACCCTGATGTCGAACCGGACCGCGGACGAGATCCGCTCCGGCCGGGTCATGTCGACGCAGTGCATGTTCGACACGGCACTGCAGCACGAGCGCGACCTCCAGCTGAACTTCTGGGAGTCCCAGGCCCCGAAGATCGAGGGGCTCGGTGTCTCGGTCGCCGCTCCCGGCTCGCACGACCCGGGCCCCACCCAGCGGGCCATCGACTGGGTGGGCAGGCTCGACGGGTACGCGCAGTCGGTCGACCAGCGGGTGAAGATGGCCGGCTGGATGGAGACCTTCGCCCAGCGCGGCGGCCAGCTGGTCATCCACGGTGCGGCGGTCGGCGACCTGGACTACTTCTCCCGCACCTACGACCTCGTGCTGGTCGCGGCCGGCAAGGGCGAACTGGTGTCGATGTTCGCCCGTGACCCCGAGCGTTCCCCGTACAGCGAGCCGCAGCGGGCGCTGGCGGTGGCGTACGTCCACGGGCTCGGCCCCCGCCCCGAGCACCCGGAGTTCGACGCGGTCCGCTGCAACGTGGTGCCCGGTGTCGGCGAACTGTTCGTGATGCCGACCCTGACCACGTCCGGCCGCGCCGACATCCTGTTCTGGGAGGGCATACCCGGCGGCCCGCTCGACGCCTTCCACGGCGTCAAGGACCCGGCGGAGCACCTCTCCCTGACCCTGGAACTCATGGAGAAGTTCACGCCCTGGGAGTACGCGCGGGCCACGAAGGTGGAACTCACGGACGCCGGCGGCACGCTGGCGGGCCGTTACGCCCCGACGGTCCGCAACCCCGTCGGCCGGCTGCCCGGCGGCGGTCTGGTGCTGGGCGTGGCCGACGTCGTCGTCGCCAACGACCCGATCACCGGGCAGGGCTCCAACTCGGCAGCCAAGTGCGCGGCGGCGTACCTCGCGTCGATCCTGGAGCGGGGTGACCAGCCGTTCGACGAGGAGTGGATGCGGCAGACGTTCGACCGCTACTGGGCCACCGCCCAGCACGTCACCAAGTGGACGAACGCCATGCTGGCGCCGCCGCCGGAGCACGTGCTGAACCTGCTGGGCGCGGCCGGCCAGTTGCAGCCGGTGGCCGACCGTTTCGCCAACGCGTTCAACGACCCGTCCGACTTCGAGAACTTCTTCTACGAGCCGGAGAAGACGGCCGCGTATCTGGCCTCGGTCGCGGGAGCCTGACGGTCTCCGAACAGGCCCCTGGACACCGCGTCCGGGGGTCCGGCGTTTCCGGGTGGGACGGCTGAGGCGGTCGCCGGGGTCTGACGTGGTGCGGGCTGTCCGGCATGTGGCGGTTCGGGCATTTTCATGTGATCACGCCTTTTAGTGCCGTTCGCTCCCCTTTGAACGCGAGCGGTGCCTGGTCCATCACGGTCGGCAGCGCCGAGGGCACCATCACCGCTCAGCGGATCGGTGGGTCCGAGGGGACGTGCGGCACTGTCGAGGAGACGGAACAGCAGGACGTCAAGGCGCAGGACGAGCAGGGTTCTGGGAGGGGTTCGCCGACATGGAGGCGGACTGCAAGACGAACATGCCGCACCACGCCGGCGCCCCGGACCCGACATGGGGGCGGGGACACAGCGAGGGCTCGGACGCGGTGGCGAAGCGGTTCTGCAAGAGCTGGAAGCGGTCTCCGCGGGAAGCTAGCTCCGCCGGTCCGAATCGGGTCGTACGGCGCCCAGGATCGGGTAACTGGCCATCGGGGAGACCGTGACCTTCTCGCCCGGCCTCGGCGCCTGTACGACGTTCCCGCCCCCGACGTACATCGCCACGTGCGTCGCCTCGGGGAAGTACACCACCAGGTCGCCCGGGCGGAGCCGGTTCAGCGGGACCTTCGCCAGCCGCTCCCACTGCTCCTGGCTGGTGCGCGGGATCGGGGTCCCCGCGCGGGACCACGCCTGTGCGGTGAGGCCCGAGCAGTCGTAGGCGTCGGGGCCCTGCGCGCCCCACTGGTACGGCTTGCCGAGCTGGTCCATGGCGTAGCGGACCGCGCGGGTGGCCGCGGGGCCGGCCGGGCGGTCGGCGGGAAGGGAACCGGACGTGGCGAGGCGCTGCTGGGCCTCGCCGACGCCCTGCTGTTCCAGCCGGGACACGGCCGTGATCTGCTCCGGGGTGAGAGTGGCCAGCAGCCGTTCCACGTCGGCGAGTTGGGCCCGGACGTCGTCGCGCTGCCGCTTCTGCCGGCCGGCGAGGGTGAGCTGGGTGTCCAGGGCCTTGCGGGCCGCGCGGGCCAGTACGTCCTTGTGCTTCTCCGCGGAGGCGAGCCGGGAGACCGTACGGGCCTGTTCGCGCGCCAGCTCGCCGATGACGTGTCCCTCGTCCAGCGCGTGCTGCGGGTCGGGCGCGAGGAGGACGCGGGCGTACGGGCCGAGCCCGCCGCTGTTCTGGTACTGCTGCCGGGCCAGCTGGCCGGCATCGGTCCGGCCGGCCTGCAGGCTGAGCCGGGCGCGGGCCAGTTCACCGTCCAGGCGGGCCACTTCGGAGCGCTGCCGCTCCAGCTTCTCCGTGGTGGCGTTGTAGGTCTCGGTGGCCTGTTCGGTCTGCCGGTACCGCTGCTGGAGATCCGTCAGCAGCTCGGCCACGGACCGTTGCGGCTCCGGCGCGCCGACCGCGGACGCGGGTGTCAGGACGGCCTGGGCCGCCACCGTGGCCGTGCAGGCCAGACGCAGGATGGATCGTGACACGTCGTCACCTCCGGTACGGGAGAGGCGGACTCTCCGCCCTCCGTCGCACCGTGATAATCAGACATGTCGGAACGGAGTGGACAGCATGTGTGCGCCGTTCGGCGCACCGCGGTCACCCGTTCGCGTCGTCCGGCTTGCGGGACGGCGCGACGTCCGGCCGGATCCGGGGCCGGGACCAGGGCCACCGGAGCCCGCCGCCGGAGAGGTCGTCCGGGTCGTACCGGTACTTCCAGCCCTGGATCAGCCCCAGCCGCCTGCTGTGCCCCCGCGGCACGCGGCGGTAGACCAGCACGGTGGGCGGGCCGCCGTCCGGGTCCGGGACGGGGATGCGGTACGTCTTCGGGGGGTGGCCGGTGGGGCCGAGCAGGACGGGCAGCACACGCCCGTCCATGGGGCCGCCCTCGAAGGGGGTGTCCTGGCTCTTCACGGCTTCAGTCTCGGCCATCCCCGGCGAGCGCGCCGACCAGTGCGGCGGTCTGCGGGTCGCGGCCCGCGGTGACCGTGAGGACGGCCACGAACTGCTCGACCAGCCAGGCACGCAGCTCCTCGACCGGAGGCTGCTTCTCCTCGTCCAGCCAGATCAGGGACGCCGCCTCGACGGCCGTGATCCACATCCGGACGGTCATGCGCAGCCGGGGGCCGGGATCGGCGACGCCCAGATGCCGGTAGATGTGCTCGGCGGCGGACCGGCGCACCCCGTCGACGAGCGCGGTGGTGCGGGAGGTCTCCACCACGCTGCCCCCCTGGAGCAGCGCGCTGAAGCCGGTGTCGTGCTCGTCCACGAAGGCCAGGTAGCGCTCGAGGGCGCGGTCCAGGCGGGACAGCAGCGGGCCCTCGCGGGGCTCGTCGAAGCACTGCTGCAGCTCCTCGGCCGCCGATCGCAGCGCCGCCTCGTACAACTGCTGCTTGCCGCCCGGGAAGTACCGGTACACCAGTGGCCGCGAGACCCCGGCCGCCTCCGCCACGTCGTCCAGGGACACGTCCTCGGGGGCGCGGTGCGCGAAGAGCGACAGGGCGGCGTCGAGGAGCTGGCTTCGCCGCTCCTCGACGCTGAGCCGACGGTAGGCGGGGGTGGCCGACGGGGTCATGCCCGTCAGCCTAATCGCCGTGCGGGTCCCGGGGACCGGCGACCGCGGGTCCGTCGTGGCTGGTCGCGCAGTTCCCCGCGCCCCGGCCGCCGCCTATGCCAGCAGCCCCGAGGCCCGCCACAGCCGTCGGCCGACGCCGCGCAGCACCCCGATGTCGTCCAGGAAGTCGGTGAGCCGCTTCGCGCCCGTCTGCATGACCTCCCGGCGGTGTCCGCTCGCCTTCACCTGCGCCATCGCCTCCCGCTTGTCCAGGCCCACGTTGGTGTAGACGTCGGGGTTGACGAAGGCGACGGCGAACACGCGGGCGAACTCGCCCGAGGTGACCCGGGTGAACTCCTGGGACCACTTCGGCGCGGTCACCATCTGGCGCCGCAGCTCCTCACGGGCGTACCGGACGTGCCGGGCCTCCTCCACCACGTGGATCCGCGTGACGCCCCGGATCAGCGGCTGCACCCGCTCGTCCGGGAACGTCAGCCGCTGCATCCAGTCCAGGACCTCCTCGCCGAGCAGCGTGGCGGTGAAGGAGCCGGGGGTCGTGGAGATCGTCTTGAACAGCCGGCCCAGGTTCTGGTGGACGCGGCTCACCGGGTACCAGGGGGTGCCGCCGTGCGAGATCAGCCGCGCGAACATCTTCGAGTGCCGGCACTCGTCCTCGATCTCGGTGAGGGCGTACCGCACGTGCGCGCTCGTCGCCGCCTTGTCGTAGATGTGCCGGACGAGCAGCTGCATCAGGATGATCTCGAACCAGATGCCGAGCGAGGCCAGCGCGGCGGCCTCGTGCTGGGAGAGCAGGATGCGCTGTTCCTCGCTCATCCGCTTCCACATCGGGGTGTCGTACAGCGAGACCAGCTCCGGCGGCCAGAACCACTTGCCTTCCTCGAAGGGCGCGTCCCAGTCCAGCTCCTTGTCGGGGTCGAAGGAGTGCTTGGCGGAAGAGACGAGCAGCCGTTCGGCCACTTGTTCCCGGTCCTTGAGCAGGCCGAGCGCGTCGCGCAGCCCGTCCAGCGCGTCCGCTTCCGTCAGGGTCGTCATGGCTCCCTCACCTCGTTACCCGGGGGTAGTCGTCCTCCCCTTATGAGACTGCTTGTCAGCAAGGCCGTCAATCCCCTGCGCACGACTTGTTGACTCGGCGTCTACGTGTGAGCCTGCGGGGTATGCCGACCCACGACCTGTACGCCAACGCCCCGGGTGACCCCCACTGGCAGGTCCCCGCCGCCGGAGCGGCCCGCTTCAGCTGGGAGTACGACGACGGCCGCGACCGCCTGCTGGCCCTGTACCAGAAGGGCAAGGACAAGCAGTGGGACGGGCGGACGCGCATCGACTGGGACCTGGAGGTCGATCCGTACGACGCGCTCGGCACGCCCGACGAGGCGATGTCCCTGTACGGCACCCGGTACTGGGCCAAGCTCTCCGACAAGGACAAGGGCGAGCTGCGCCGGCACTACGCCTCCTGGCAGTTCAGCCAGTTCCTGCACGGTGAGCAGGGCGCGATGATCTGCGCGGCGCGGATCGTGGAATCGGTCCCCGACCTGGACGCCAAGTTCTACTCCGCGACCCAGACCATGGACGAGGCCCGGCACGCCGAGATCTACGGCCGGTTCCTGCACGAGAAGATCGGGCTCGTCTACCCGATCAACGACAACCTCCAGTCGCTGCTCGGCGACACCCTGCGCGACAGCCGCTGGGACATGCCCTACCTCGGCATGCAGGTCCTCATCGAGGGCCTCGCGCTGGCCGCCTTCGGCATGATCCGGGACACCACGGACAAGCCGCTGCCCAAGCAGATCCTGACGTACGTCATGCAGGACGAGGCCCGGCACGTGGCCTTCGGGCGGATGGCGCTGCGCGACTACTACCGGCAGCTCACCGACGCCGAACTGCGCGAACGCGAGGAGTTCGTCATCGAGGGCTGCTATCTGATGCGCGACCGGCTGCGCGGGGTGGAGGTGCTGGAGAACTTCGGCATTCCCAAGGCCGAGGCGGAGGCGCTGAGCGAGCGGTCCGAGTTCCTGGAACTGTTCCGGAAGCTGCTGTTCAGCCGGATCGTCCCGTGCGTCAAGGACATCGGCCTGTGGGGCAAGCGGCTCCAGCAGGCCTACGTCGACCTGGGCGTGTTCGAGCTGGGGGACGCCAACCTGGACCTGCTGATGGCCCAGGACGAGGAACTGGCCGAGCAGTTGGACGCCGAGCGCTTCGCCGCCGAGGAGCGGGAACGGGTGGCCGAGGTGGAGGAGGCCGTCGAGGCCGGGGCGGCCGAGGACTGACCGGCCCGGGGTGCGGTGCCGGTCCGCGCACCCGGGTGCAGTAGCGTGCTGGCGTGTCCATGCCTCCGCCGCAGTACCCGAACCAGCCGCAGCCGCCGTACGGCCAGCCCCCGTACGGCGGTCAGCCCCCGTACGGCGGGCAGCCGCAGGCCCCGGGGCCGTACGGCTCGCCCTACCCGCAGCAGCAGCCGTACCCGCCGCAGCCGTACCCCGGGTGGGGCGCGCCCCCCATGGCGCCGCCGCCGAAGAAGCGGCGGGTCGGGCTGGTGCTCGGGATCGTGGGCGGTGTCGTCGCGGCCGTCGTCGCGCTGCTCATCGTGATCGGCATGGTGGCCGAGAGCGGCTTCCCCGAGGCGAAGAACAAGCTGGTCCTGCCCCGGACGCTGTTGGACGGGAAGTACCAGCTCGCCGAGGACCTCTCCGGCACCGAGGGCAAGAAGGTCGAGGACGAGGCCGACGGCGCCTGGGACGCCAAGGACATCCACGCCGCCGTCGGCCGCTACAGCCCGGGCGGCGACGACTCCCGGGGCATGCTGCTCGTCTCGGGCATGTACGGCCGGTTCAAGAACGAGGCGACGGTCCGCCGCAACATGCTCAAGGGCGCCGCGGAGGCCGACAGCGTGACGGTCGAGGAGTCCGCGCGGGACGTCACCCCGTCCGGTGCGGACACCACCGTCAGCTGCCAGGTGCTCACCCAGAAGAGCGCCGTGCTGACGATGACGTACCCGGTCTGCGCCTGGGCGGACGGCAACACGGCCGCCGTCGTCGGCGAGGTCAGCCTGGCGAAGAAGGACCCCGCCGACGTGGATCTGGACGCCGCCGCCCGGAACACCCTCCGAGTCCGCTCCGAGATGCTCGAGCCGATCGGCTGACCGCCGCCGCCCGTCTCACCGGCCGAGGACCGCCCGCATCACCTCCTTCGCGATCGGTGCCGCGTCCCCGCCGCCGCTGATCTCGCCGCGGTCCGCCGAGGCGTCCTCCACCACCACCGCGACCGCCACCTGCGGCTCGGGCGCGTCCTCGGACTGGGCCCAGGAGACGAACCAGGCGTACGGCACCCCGGAGTTGCCGACCCCGTGCTGGGCGGTCCCGGTCTTGCCGCCCACCAGCGCGCCCGGGATGGCCGCGTTGGTGCCGGTGCCGTCCCGGACCACGCCGGCCATCAGCTCCATCAGCCGGCTCGCGGTGGACGGCCGCATCACCTGCCGTCCCGGCCGGGCTCCGCTGCCGGCGACCGTCTCCCCGCCGTGCCGCGTGGTCCGCTCCACCAGGTACGGCGGCCGCAGCCGGCCGCCGTCCGCGACCGCCGCCGCGACCATCGCCATCTGCAGCGGCGTGGCCCGCGTGTTGTACTGCCCGATCGAGGACAGCGCCAGCTGCGCCCGGTCCACGTGTGTGTCGAAGGTGCTGGTCGCCGCGGAGTAGGGGATGCGCAGGCCGGTGTCGTTGAACCCGAACGCCTGGGCCGTGGCCGCCATGTCCCGCGCCCCCACGTCCACGCCCAGCTTGGCGAAGACCGTGTTGCAGGACCACTCGAAGGCGTCCCGCACCGAGGCGTCCGCACAGCCGTCGCCCTCGTTGGTCAGCCGGGTGGTGGTGCCGGGCAGCCGGTAGGGGTCCGGGGAGTCGGTCCGCTCGTCCAGGTCCGTGACCACGCCCGCCTCCAGCGCCGCCGCCGCGGTGACCACCTTGAACGTCGACCCCGGCGGATAGGTCTGCCGTACCGCCCGGTTGAGCATCGGCTTCTCCGGGTCGTGGTTGAGCCGGGCCCACGCCGACGCCACCGCCTCGTTGTTGCCGGACAGCTCCGCGGGGTCGTACGACGGGCTGGTCACCAGCGCCAGGATCCGGCCGGTGGCCGGCTCGACCGCGGCCACCGCGCCCTTGCGTCCGGCCAGCCCCCGGTACGCGGCCTCCTGCGCCTGCCGGTTCAGGGTCGTGACGACGTCCCCGCCGCGGACCGCCCCCCGCGTCACGTCGTTCCACACCGGCAGCGGAGCGAGCATCGGATCGGTGCCGGAGAGCACCCCGTCCTCGGCGTGCTCCAGGAACGTGGTGCCGTACGTCTGCGAGGCGAAACCGGTGACCGGCGCGTACAACGGACCGTCGAGATAGGACCGTTCGTAGCGCAGCTGCTCGCCGGTGTCCACGGAACCGGTGACCGGTGTGTCGCCCACCAGGATGTCGCCGCGCGGCTGCTGGTAACGGGCGATCGTGGCACGGCGGTTGGCCGGGTTGGCGTCGTACGCGTGGGACTGCACGACCTGCACCCGGGTGGCGTTGACCAGCAGGGCCGCCAGCAGCAGGGCGCAGAACGCGCAGGCGTGCCGGATGTACCGGGTCATCGGCTGCCCGCCCTCGGGAAACCGGCCGTACTCGCTCATGACGCCTCCCGGCCGTCGTACTGGCTGCGCGCCGAGTCGCTCACCCGGACCAGCAGCGCCACGATCGCCCAGTTGGTGACCACCGAGGAGCCGCCCTGGGCGAGGAACGGCATCGCCATGCCGGTGAGCGGGATCAGCCCGGTGACCCCGCCCGCGATCACGAACACCTGCAGTGCCACGATCGAGGCGAGCCCGACCGCGAGGAGCCGGCCGAACGGCTCGCGCAGCGCGAGGCCCGCCCGGTAGCCGCGCTCCACGAGCAGCGCGTACAGCAGCACGATCGCCGCCAGGCCCGCGAGGCCCAGCTCCTCCCCGGCCGTGGCCAGGATGAAGTCCGACTTGGTGGCGAAGCCGATCAGGATGGAGTGGCCGAGCCCGAGCCCGGTGCCGAGGACCCCGCCGGCGGCGAAGGCGAACAGGGACTGGGAGAGCTGGTTGGGGCCCTGCCCGGCCTCGATGGTGGCGAACGGGTGCAGCCAGTCCTCGATCCGCCCGTTGACATGCGGCTCGAACCGCCCGACGGCGAAGGCACCGACCACGGCGAGCAGCAGCCCGACCGCGATCCAGCCGGTGCGCCCGGTGGCCACGTACAGCAGCACCACGAACAGCCCGAAGAACAGCAGCGAGGTCCCGAGGTCCCGCTCCAGCACCAGCACGCCCACGCTGACCAGCCAGATCGTCAGGATCGGCCCGAGCACCCGCCCGGTGGGGAACTGGAGCCGCCACAGGCGGCGCCCGGTGTACGCGAGCGCGCTGCGGTTGGCGGCCAGGTAGGCGGCGAAGAACACCGCGAGCAGCACCTTGGCGAACTC
Organism: Streptomyces sp. NPDC038200; assembly: GCF_055600785.1. Taxonomy (NCBI): domain Bacteria; kingdom Bacillati; phylum Actinomycetota; class Actinomycetes; order Kitasatosporales; family Streptomycetaceae; genus Streptomyces; species Streptomyces sp. NPDC038200. The sequence goes on along the minus strand of NZ_JBVJYH010000017.1, from coordinate 143,439 downwards.
GCCCGGCTGGATGGAGAACCCGGCGATCCGGATCCAGATCCGGGCGCCGTTGACCGCGGGGAACAGGATCGGCAGCGCCAGCAGGACGAGGGCGGCCACCACGCAGACGTACGCGTACCGCTGGAGCACCCGGTGGTCACGCAGCACCAGGACGACGCCGATGAACAGGCCCACCCCGAGGGTGGACCACACCAGCTGGGCGGGGGCCGCCTGGTCGTTCGGCGTCTCCAGGTCCAGCCGGTAGATCAGGACCAGGCCGAGCCCGTTGAGCAGGACGCCGATGGGCAGCGGCAGCGGATCGGCGTACGGCGCCCGGATCCGGACCGCGACATGGGCGAACAGGGCGAGGACGGCAAGGCCGGCGCCGTAACCGGCGGCTCCGGGCGGCACGGTTCCGGCCCGGGCCAGTCCCACCGCGCAGTAGCCGTACACGGACAGCAGCACGGCCAGTACGAGCAGGGCGAGTTCGACGCCCCGGCGCCGGGGGAGGCGTCCGGCACGTGCGGGTGCGCGCGCCGCCGCCATGGTGGTTCCGGCCTTCGTCATGCCCGGAACCTACCTAAACCGGACAGTCCGGCCGGGCAGGCGCCCCGGGCGCGAGGCACCCACGGGGCACCGGGCGGTGGCGACGCCACGGTTCCTCGACCCGGACGCGCGCGGCCTCGGGACGCGGACGCGCTCAGCCCCGCGCGGCGGAGTGTCCGGGGTCCACTCGGGGGTCCGGGCCTCCCGTGCGGGGGAGCGACCGGGATTCCCCGCGGTCCCATGCTTCCCGTGCTTCCCGTGCTTCTCGTGCTTCTCGTGCTTCTCGTGCTTCTCGTGCTTCTCGCGGTTCCCGTGGTCCTCGCGATCCTCGCGCTCCTCGCGCTCCTCGCGCGGACTGGAGCGTCCGGGGGGCACCCGCGGTCGGGCCTCCCTACGGCAGGGGTGCCCCGGGTGCACCCCGGGCCGGGCCCTACTGCTCGGTCACGGGCAGCGTCAGTGTCGCCACCGCGCCGCCGTCCACCGCGTTGGCGAACGACAGCCGTGCCCCCAGAACCTCCGCCTGCCCCAGCGCGATGGTCAGCCCGAGCCCGTGCCCCTTGGCCCCGCCCTCGGTACGGAACCGCTGCGGCCCGTGTGCCACCAGATACCCCGGATAGCCGCCCCCGTGGTCCCGCACGGTCACCACCGGCCCGTCCACGGTCAGCACCACGGGAGGCGCCCCGTGCTTGTGCGCGTTGGCCACCAGATTGCCCAGCACCCGCTCCAGCCGCCGCCGGTCGGTCTCCACCCGGACGTCCCGCGGGACACGCACCTCCGTGTCCGTGCCCGAGCCCCGCACCACCCGCGCGGCCAGCGCCCCCAGCTCCTCGGTGTCGACCTCCAGCTTCTCCCGCCCGGTGTCCAGCCGGGAGATCTCCAGCAGGTCCTCGGTGAGCGTGCGCAGGGCCGCCACCCGGTCCCGCACCAGCTCCGTCGGCCGGCCCGGCGGCAGCAGCTCGGCCGCCGCGTGCAGTCCGGTGAGCGGGGTGCGCAGCTCGTGTGCCACGTCCGCGGTGAACCGCTGCTCGCTCAGCAGCTTGCTCTGCAGCGAGGAGGCCATCGAGTCCAGGGCGGCGGCCACCACCGCGACCTCGTCCTGCGGGCGGCTCGGATCCTTCGTGCGGGGGTCGTTCACGCGGGCGTCCAGGTCGCCGGCGCTGATCCGCCGGGCCACCCGCGCGGTGCCGTGCAGCCGCCGGGTCACCCGGGTCACCGCGAAGACGCCGACCAGCACGGTCGCCCCGATCGCCAGCGCCGACGACCACAGGATCGACTGGTCGAGCCCGGCGATGGTGCGGGACTGCTGCGAGTAGTCGACCTCGACGGCGAGCGCCCGGTGCCCGGCCACCGGTCCCGCCGCCCACATGGTCGGGCGTCCCCGGTAGGTGGCGACCATCGTGCCGCGCCGCCCGGACGCCGCCAGCGTCCGCAGCGGCACGGGCAGCCCCGCGGGGTCCACCCCGGCGCCCGGCAGCAGCGTGTCCCCGGCCTCGTACGCCTGGGTGGCGTCCGCGAGCCGGGACAGTGCCAGGTCACGGGCCTGGCCGACGGTCTGGTTGGTCACCGAGACATGCACCAGGACGCCGAGCAGCGCGGCCAACGCGCAGCACATCACGAGGATGAAGGCGGCGGCCTTCACGGCCAGGGCCCCGGCCCAGTGCGGCAGCGCGAGCCTCATCGCGCGCTCTCGCCGGGCGAGGGCGTGGGCGACGGGGACGGCGTCTTGCCGTGCCGGCCGTCGCCCACGTGCAGGTACTCGTCGCGGGAGAACACCATCGCGCGCTGGCCCGGGTCCCACACCCAGGTGGTGCGGTACTCGTAGCCGGAGATGTCGGCGGGCGAGCGCTCGATCAGCGCCCGGCCGGCCAGCTCCACCCCGATGATCGCGTCGTTGTCGGCCAGTACCTGCACCAGTCTGTGCCCCTCGACGGTGTAGACCCGCACCGCCGTCTGGTTGGTCGGGTACAGCCGGAAGCCCAGCGTCAGATCCGCCCGGCCGTCCCCGGTGAGGTCCCGGTAGTACGGCTTCAGCAGCGGACAGCGGGCCCGGTCCCCGCCCGGCCGGCACTCCTTCATCCGGTCCACGGTCGCGTGGTACGCCCCCTTGGACCCGTAGTCGTCGGGGTGCGCCTTCAGCTCCGCCTCGACGACGTCCACCGGATCGACCTTCCGGAGGTCGTCGCCGGGGACGGTGACGCCCTTGACGGTCTCCCGGGTCGACACGTCGTACGGGTAGGCCGGGCTGGACGCCGGTCTGAGGTCCGGCCAGAGCTTGGCGGGGCTGGCGGCGGTCGGGGTCGGCCCGGCGCCGCGCAGCTCGCCGGTGTCTCCGCAGGCCGCCGCCGTCGCCGACAGCAGGGCGACGGCGGCCGCGGCGAGGGCGGTGCGCGCGGGACGACGGGCTGGCACGGTGCTCCTGGGGGTTCGGGTCGGTGGGGCCCCGTACACCTTAATCGGTGATTTCGTAGGGAAGTGTTATTAGTTCTTGGCGTAAGTCCGATTTGCGCACCGGGTTCGGGTGCTCGGAACGAGGCTACTCGGCCAGCTCCTCCAGTAGGCGCACGGTGACCAGGCCCGCCCGCAGGTACTCCACGAACAGCTGGTTGTGCAGCGCCCACGCCGACCGCCGGGCCCGGATCAGCTGGATCGCCTGGTCGGCCGAGTCGCCCCGCTGGACCAGGGCGTGCGCGATGACCAGGCCGGACCGGTTGTACCCGTGGTAGCAGCGCACCAGCACCCGGCGGCCGGCGTCCAGCGCCTCGTTCACCGCCCGTGCCAGCCGGATCACCCCCGCGAGCTGCGTCCCGTCCAGCGGGCCGTCCGGGATCGGCCAGACGTGGTGTTCCACCCCCGGATCGGGCCCGTACCCCGGCAGCCGCAGCAGGGACTGCACCACGTCGAACTCGTCGCGCACGACGGCGAACTCCAGCCCTCCGGAGCGGCCCCGGAACTCGTGCCCGCCCATCCACAGGCCGGGCACGATCTCGTTCCACGGGCTCTCCGGAGCCGGTATGTCGGGCTGCTTTCCGCGGGTCCGCAACGGCGCCTCCCCAACTCCCCCCGACCGGGCCGTCATCCACGGTAACCGGTCTTGCCCCGGGAGCACCCCGCCTGTTCCCATGGTCGAGGGGTGATGGCGCATGAGCGGACTGCGCGTGGTGCCGGCCTTCCGGCACGGCCGGGAGCGGCTGTACGTCTGCCGCGAGGACGGCAGCAACGCCGCCTGGTACGACCGTGAGACAAGCCGGGTCAACCTGCTCGGCGAGGACGACAGGGACGATGTGCTGCACGCCCTGAAACCCTTCCTCACCGGCCCCGTGACCGTGGGCCCGCCACCGGTCCCGACCCCCGCGGAGCTGGCCCGGCTGACCCTGCACCCGGACGACGACCTGGCCCCCAACCGGCCCGGCGAGGCCCTGCTCGTCGCCCTCGACCGCGACCCGGGCCCGGCCCACCGGCTGCGCCCCGACCCGCGCCGGCGCGCCCTGACCGCCGAGCAGACCGCCGGCGGGACGCTGGACGGGCTGGAGGGCGCCGGCTGGCACACCCTGCACTCCGTCCCGCTGCCCGGCGGCGACCGCATCCACCACCTCGTGATCGGCCCCGGCGGCCTGTTCACCGTCCACGCCCTGTACGCCCGCAGGACCCGGGTCCTGATCGCCGACCCGATGGTCACCCTGGGCCGCCACGAGGCCGAGCCGCTGCTGCGCCGGCTGCGCGCGGACGCCGACCGGGCCTCCTACGCCCTGACCGCCGAGGTCCGCCCGCTGCTGGCCCTGGTGGGCCCGGCCGAGGTGACCGTCACGGCGCAGCCCCGGAGGGTGCGGATCCTGCGCGACACCGAGCTGGCGGACCTGGCCCGGCTGGGCGGGGTGCTCAAGCCGGCGGACGTGGAGGCGCTGCACGGGATGGCGCGGGACCGGAACACCTGGGGGAGGGTCTAGCGCCGGGGAGCGGCATTCCGCGAGGGGCCCGGGTCGCGGCGGCGGAGCGGCGTTCCGAGGGGGCCCGGGTCACGGCAGCGGAGTGGCATTCCGAAGGGTCCGGGTCACGGCAGCGGAGCGGCCGACCCCGGATCCAGCAGCGGGGCCAGCAGGTCCCCGTGGTCCTGCAGACGCGGCGCCACGTCCTCGGCCCGGAACCCCAGCTGCTCCGGGTTCCGGCAGTCGGCGACCTCGTCCCAGGTCACCGGAGTGGACACCAGCGGGATGCGGCGGGCGCGCAGGGTGTACGGGGCGGCCGTGGTCTTGCGCCCCGCGTTCTGGCTCCAGTCGACGAACACCTTGCCCGGCCGGAGGCTCTTCGTCATCCGGTGCACCACCAGCCGGGGCATCGCCCGCTCGGCCTCCACCGCCAGCGCCTTCGCGTACTCGGACGTCTGCTCGGGGGAACTCCCGCGCACCGCCGCCAGCAGGTGAAGCCCCTTCGACCCGGCGGTCTTCGGGTAGGCGTCGATCCCGTCCGCCGCGAGCCGCTCGCGCAGCCACAGGGCGACCTCGCAGCAGTGCACGACGTTCGCGGGCGGCCCCGGATCGAGATCGAGGACCAGCCGGTCCGCCTCCTCGGGGCTGCGCACCAGCCACTGGTGCGTATGGAACTCGGTGACCAGGTTCGCCGCCCAGACCAGGCTCGGCAGATCCTGCACCACCACCATCCGGGCCGGGCTGTCCGCCGAGGACCGCGGCACCTCGGAGGTCGTGACCCACTCGGGCGTACCCGGCGGCACGTTCTTGGTGAAGAACAGCTGACCGTCCGGGCCGTCCGGATAGCGCAGGAAGGACACCGCCCGGTCGCGCAGGTGCGGCAGCAGGGCCGCGGCGGTGGTCGCGTAGTAGTGCAGCAGCTCCCCTTTGGTGAAGCCGGCCTCCGGATACAGCACCTTCTCCAGGTTGCTGAGCGCGACCCGGCGCCCCTCCACCTCTGTGATAGGCGTCATAGGATGACAATCCCAGACGAACCGGAGAAATCGGGAAAGGAAGGGTGCGGCACGTGCGATCGATATGGAACGGCGCCATCTCCTTCGGCCTCGTCAGCATCCCGATCAAGCTCGTGAACGCGACCGAGAGCCACTCGATCGCCTTCCGGCAGATCCACACCGAGGACAACGGCCGCATCCGCTACCGCAAGGTGTGCGAACTGGAGGACCGGGAGGTCACCCAGGGCGAGATCGGCAAGGGGTACGAGGACGCCGACGGCACGATCATCCCGATCACCGACGAGGACCTTTCCCACCTGCCCCTTCCCACCGCCCGCACCATCGAGATCGTGGCCTTCGTGCCGGCCGACCGGATCGACCCGCTCCAGATGGGCGCGGCCTACTACCTCGCGGCCGGCGGTGTCCCCGCCGCCAAGCCGTACACCCTGCTGCGCGAGGCCCTCAAGCGCAGCAACAAGGTCGCCATCGCCAAGTACGCGCTGCGCGGCCGGGAGCGCCTCGGCATGCTGCGGGTCGTCGGCGAGGCCATCGCCATGCACGGCCTGCTGTGGCCCGACGAGGTCCGCGCCCCCGAAGGTCTCGCCCCCGACACCGACGTCACCATCCGCGACAAGGAACTCGACCTCGCAGACGCCCTGATGGACACCCTCGGCGAGGTGGACCTGGAGGACCTGCACGACGAGTACCGGGAGGCGCTGGAGGAGGTCATCGCGGCGAAGACCTCCGGCGAGGCCCCGCCCGAGTCCCCGGCCCCCGCCGCCGGCGGCAAGGTGCTGGACCTGATGGCCGCGCTGGAGAGCAGCGTGCGGGCGGCGCGGGAGTCGCGCGGGCAGTCGCGCGAGGCGGCGCCCGCCGAGGGAGAGGCGGAGGCGGAGGTCAGACCGCTGCCACGCCGGCAGGCCGCGCCGAAGCAGGCGGGAGGCAAGAAGTCGACGTCCACGACGAAGAAGACCGCTGCCGCGAAGAAGACGACCGCCGCGAGGAAGTCGACGTCCAAGGCCACGGAGGGAACGAAGACCGCGGCGGCGAAGAGCACGGCGAAGACCACGGCGAAGAGCACGGCGAAGAGTACGGCGAAGAAGACGGCGGCGAAGAAGACGGCGTCGCGCAAGCGGTCGGCCTGAGGTGGTGCGGCGTGGCCGAGGGCGGTGAGCGGTGAGCCGCGTGGCCCGTGAGCCGCGTGGGCTGCGTGGGCCGTGAGCGGTGAGCCGCGTGGGCCGTGGGCCGTGGGCCGTGTGGCCCGTGGGTCCGTGAGCCGCGTGGGCCGTGGGCCGTGGGCCATGAGCCGTGGGCCGCACGCCGCAGGAGTGACGCCTCCGCCGCTGTGGGTGGCCGGCCCCCGTCGGAGTGGTGGCCGGCCACCCGGCCCCACCCCGGGCGCGGCGCGCCGGGTGGTCAGCCGAGAGGCTCCTCCGGGTCCCGGCGTCCCAGCAGCACCAGGCCGCCCCCGGCCGCGGCCAACGCCGCCAAGGTCGTGCCGAAGGCCGTCGCCCCCGCCGTCAGCCCCACCGCGTCGCTCACGTAGCCCGCGGTGACGGGGAGCAGACCGGCGGGAAGGTAGCCGCCGACGTTGAGGGCCGCGTTGGCCTCGGCGAGCCGGCTCCCCGGCACGGTCGAGTTCAGCAACGAGAGGCCACCCAGCTGGCCCATGCCCTGACCGGCCCCGGAGAGCAGCGCGGCGGCGGTGAGGGCCGGCACCGACGCGGTGTGCACGGCGGTGACGAGGACGAGCATGCCGAGGGTGGTGGCGGCGGCGCCGGTGACCAGGACCGTGCGGCGACGCAGCCGGCGTACCGCGAACTGCACGCCCGTCGCGCCGAGGAACATCGCGAACGCCAGCGCCCCGGAGACGATCCGGCTGTCGGTGCCCAGCAGGCCCGACAGCAGTGAGGGGCCGAGCGACAGTACGAAGGACGTGGCGGTGATGCCGGGTGCGAACACCGCGATGCCCAGGGCGAGCTGCCGACGGGCACCGCGCGGCACACCCGGCACCCGCACCCAGGCCCGGGCCCCGGGGGGGGGGGGGGGGCTTGTGTGGTGGGGGGGGGGGGGTTGGGGGGGGGAGGTAGGGGGGGTGCGTGCGTGGGAGGAGGGCGGAGGACGGTAG
>NZ_JBVJYH010000017.1:0-135861 GCF_055600785.1 Streptomyces sp. NPDC038200 | reverse complement strand
CCACCGCGCGACACCCCCAACACCAACACCCGGCCCCGCCCCCCGCCCCCGCCCCCTCTCCCCCCCCCGCCCCCCCCTTTTCCTAAACCCGGGCCTGGGGTGGTGTCCGCGTCGGGGGCGGTGGCGGCGCCGGTGCCGGTGCGGACCGGGCGCCGTACCGGCATCCGAAGCACCACCGCGACGGCCGTGGCCAGCAGGGCCGCCTCCACCGCGAACACGGTGACCGTGGGGCCGGGCAGCGTCTCGGACAGCACGCCCGCGAGCAGCGGTCCCAGACCCGCGCCGAACACCATCGCGCAGGAGGCGAGCAGCGCCGCGAGCCGGCGCCGGGCGGGGCCGGCCACGTCGGTCACCGCGGCCATGCCCGCCGAGACCACGGCCCCGACCGCGATGCCGGTGCACAACCGGGCGACGATCAGCGCGGCCACGCCGCCGGCGGTCGCGAAGACCAGGCAGGCCACCAGGGCCAGCCCCAGCGCGGGCAGCAGTACGGGCTTGCGGCCGAGCCGGTCGGAGACGACGCCGGAGACCAGCAGGGAGCCGAGCAGTCCCGCGACGTAACAGGCGAAGACCACGGTCAGCGTGCCCTTGCCGAACCCCATCTCGCGCTGCCACAGCACGTAGAGCGGGGTGGCCGCGTTGGACAGCACGAACACCGCCGTCACGGGCCAGGCGGCGAGCCAGATCCAGCGGAGGGGCACGTCGCCGTCGCGCGCACGGTGCGCCGCCCTTGGGACGCGGACATCGGTCGTCGTCTTGGCCGTCATGGCTCGGTCCTCCCCGGGAGATGCTGTACGAGTTGAGTCGTACTTGTACGAGTGGAGTCGAACCTAGCACGTAGTACGATCGGAGTCGTACAGGAAGTCGGGGAGAAGGAGCCGCAGTTGACCGGCCACAGGACCGAAGCGCCCCAGCGGACCGGCGAAATCGACGGGGACCTCACCGGCGGACTCCCCGGAGGCGCTGCCGGAGGGAACGCAGGAGAACCTACCGGGGGAGTCGCCGGAGGAACCGCAGGAGGACCCGCCGGGGGAGTCGCCGGGGGAGTCGCCGAGGGGATCCTGGTGCTGCCCGAACCGCCCGGCCTGCCCGACCCGCTGCCCGAGCCGGCCGTGGCCGACCTGCGCCTGGAGACGGTGCTGGGCGCGCTCAGCGACCCGTTGCGGCTACGGATCGTCCGCAAACTGCTGCTGGAGTCGGAGGACTTCGACCACACCTGCGGCTGGTTCGGTCTGGACCGCCCCAAGTCCTCCCTGACCCATCACTTCCGCGCACTGCGCGAGGCGGGCATCACGCGGCAGCGCCAGTACGGCCTGGAGCGCCGCAGCCACGTCCGGGTCGCCGACCTGAACGCCCGCTTCCCCGGTCTGCTGGACCTGGTGGCCGCGTGGACCCCGCGGGACGGAAGCTGACCCGGCACACGGCCCGTCTCGACCTCCCCCCGGCTCACCCCCACGGCCACGATCTGCCTCCTGCCGACGACGGCGGGCCTCGGGGCGGCACGTCACGCGCCTACCGGCGCGAAGCACGGGCCCCGCCCGCGCGGAACCGGCAGACGTAGGCGCCGGCAGCCGCACGAGCGGTCACCCGAGCCTGGGCGCCGGCCTCACTCCGGCTGGATGAAGCCCGACTCGTAGGCGGCGATGACCGCCTGCGTACGGTCCCGCACCCCCAACTTGGAAAGCACCGCCCGGACATGGGACTTGACCGTCTCGGTACTCACCACCAGCTCGGCCCCGATCTCCGCGTTGGACAGCCCACGCGCCATCAGCCTCAGCACCGTCGACTCGCGCTCGGTGAGGGCCGCGCGTTCCATCAGCGAACGGGCGCCGGGGGTGCCGTACCGCGCCGCCAGTGACCGCATCGAGGCCGGGAACAACAAGGAATCACCCGTGGCCACGACCCGTACCGCATGCACGATCTCGGCGGGCCGGGACCGCTTCAGCAGAAAACCGTCCGCCCCCGCCTGCAGTGCCTGGTAGACGTACTCGTCGTTCTCGAAGGTCGTCACCACCAGGATCTTGGGCGGCGGCGTCACATGGCGCAGCACCTGACGGGTGGCCTCGATCCCGTCCAGCAGCGGCATCCGCACGTCCATCGCCACCACGTCGGGGCGCAGTTCGCGCACCAGCGGGACCACGGCCGCGCCGTCCCCCGACTCGCCCACCACCTCGATGTCGGGCTGCGCTTCGAGCACGGCGCGCAGACCCGCGCGGACGAGGGGTTCGTCATCCGCGAGAAGAACGGTGATCGACATCCGGCAAGACTAGGTCACCCGACGGGCAGCCGCACCGAGAGGCGCCACTCGCTGTCACCGGCCCCCGCGTGCACCCGTCCGCCCAGCAGGGCGACGCGCTCCCGGATCCCCTGCAACCCCGACCCGGATCCCGGCTGCTCGTCCCCCAAGGGGTTCCGCACGTCCAGTTCCAGCTGCTCGTCCGTCACGGCGATGCGAACCCGTACCGGCCGGCTCTCCGCATGACGCAGCGCGTTGGTGAGACCTTCCTGGAGGATGCGGTAGCCCTCCCGGGAGACGGGACCGGGCAGCCGTCCGAGCGAGCCGAGGATCTCGGCCTCGACCTCGGTGCCCGTGGCGCGGGCGGACTCCAGGAGCCGTTCCGCCTCGTCGAGCAGCGGCCGTGCGGACGCGGCCTGCCCGTCCTCCCGCAGCCCGCGGAGCACCCGGTCCAGCTCTTCCAGCGCCGTCCGGCCGGTCTCCTCGATGGCCGACAGCGCCCGGGCCGTGAACTCGGGCTGCGCCGCCGCCTGCGCCGCACCGGCCTGCACCACGACGACGGTCAGCGCGTGGCCGATCGAGTCGTGCAGTTCACGAGCGATGCGGTTGCCCTCCAGGAGTCGCTCGGTGAGCACCTCCAGCGCCGCCATGCGCTCCGCCGGGGAGGGGCCGAGCAGTCGGCCGGCGGCCACCGTCATCAGCGATCCGGCCCCCCACACCACGGCGAACAGGACGATCAGCGGCACCGGGACGAGGAGGACGTGGAACCAGAGGGGGCCGCCGACCGGAATTGGGAGGTCGGCCCCGTTGCGCTGACCGCTCGCCTCGCCGATCAGGGCGAGCGTGGACTCCACGGACTCCGCCGTCGTCACGGCGACGGCGCTGCCCACTTCGAGCCGGAGCAGCAGCCACACGGCCGTGCGCAGCCGGTCGCGCCAGGACGCCGAAGGGCGGGCGGCGATGCCGACCTCCGCGCGCGGGACGTCCTTCGTGCGCGCGTGCGGACCGGGTAGCAGCATGAGCTGTGCCTGCAGGCCCTCCACCTGTCGCATGGCGGGGATGAGGGCGGCTGCCAGCAGCAGCGGAACGGGAATCAGCGGCACACATGCCCATTCAGCCACGGACGCCTCGCCGTTGAATCCCGGCCAGACCATCGCACAGACCAAGGCGGCCAGCGACCCGATGAGCAGGTGGAGCCAGCGGGTGTAGGTGACCGCGCGGGTGAGCGGGTGAATGAGCCACGCCATGAGGTCATGCTGCCAGAGCACACGGACCACGAACCCCGGCACCGGGGGCGTTCCGAGGGGGTGGAAAATCTCCCTCCCGCGAGGGAGAAGGCACCCACCCGAGGGGGAGGCGGTGCCTCCGGGGCTCCGGCAGGCTCGTCTTCATGACCGGTATCGAAGTCCTCGAACTCACCAAGGAGTACGGCACCTTCCGGGCCGTGGACCACCTGACCTTCACGGTCCGCCCCGGACAAGTCACCGGATTCCTGGGACCCAACGGGGCCGGAAAGTCGACCACCCTGCGGCTCGTCCTCGGCCTCTCCCGGCCGACTTCCGGATCGGCCCTGATCGGCGGGAAGGCCTATACGACCCTGAAAGAGCCGATGCGTCAGGTGGGCGCGCTGCTCGACGCGCGGTCCGCCCATTCCTCGCGCATCGCGCGCGACCATCTGCTCGCGCTCGCCGTGAGCAATCGCATCGAGGCTCGGCGGGTGGACGAGGTGCTGGAGACGGTGGGTCTTTCCCACGCCGCGAAACGGCGCGTCGGCACGTATTCGCTCGGTATGCGCCAGCGGCTCGGGATCGCCGCGGCGCTGCTCGGCGATCCCGAGGTGCTGATCCTCGACGAGCCGTCGAACGGTCTCGATCCCGAGGGCATCGCATGGATCCGGGACCTGATGCGACGGCTGGCCCGTGAGGGACGCACGGTCCTGGTCTCCAGCCACCTGATGAACGAGACCGCGTCGTTCGCGGACCACCTGGTCGTCCTCGACCGGGGACGGCTGCTCGCGGACGCCACGACGCGGGACTTCATCCACGCGCAGGCGACGCCCAGCGTGCGCGTGCGCTCGGCGGACGACGCGCTGCTCCTCTCCGTGCTCGCCGAGCACGCGTACGAGCCGGTGCCGGACGACAACGGACGTTGGATCGTCCCCGACGCACGCCTGGAGGACGTCGGGCCGATCACCGCGGCGGCCGGCGTCCCCATCCTCGAACTCTCGTCCCAGGAGGCGACCTTGGAAGCGGCGTACTTCGCGCTGATCGCGAACGAGGACGGCCGCGCCGCGGACCGCACCCCGGTCAAGGCCGCGGAGGGGGCCCGATGACGGCCCTGTCCCCGGCGCTCCGGTCCGAATGGGTCAAGATCAGGTCCCTTCGCGGTACCGCGAGTGCGCTGATCGCCGTGTTCGCGCTCACTCTGGTCCTCTCCGTGCTGGTCTTCGCGACCATCGGCCGGTCGGAGGCGGACAGCCCCGACTTCGACCCCGTGTTCATGGCGTTCTACGCCGTCAACTTCGCCCAGATCGCCGCCATCTACTTCGGCACCGCCGCGTTCTCCTCCGAGTACCGCAACGGGGCCCTGCAGGTCTCACTGGCCGTCGTGCCGAACCGCGACCACTTCTACCTCGCCAAGATGACGAGCATCGGTGTGCCGGTGCTCGTGGTGGGACTGGTCACCAGCTTCACCGCCTTCCTGACGGGCCAGGCGTTCATGGGCGAGTACGCCATCGGCCTGGGCGAGCCGGGAGCCCTGCGCGCGTGCGTCGGCGCGGGAATCTACCTGGCCCTGATGGCGCTGTTCGCGGCCGGGCTGACCGCCGTACTGCGCAGCGGCCTGATCGCGCTGAGCATCATCATCCCGTTCATGCTGGTCGTGTCCTTCGTCGTCGGCGACCTGTCGGCCGGGATCGCCGAGTACCTGCCGGACCGTGCGGGGCAACAGGTGCTCCGGCAGCACACCGTGGGAAACCTTGGCCCCTGGAGCGGCCTCGCCGTCACGGCGGCGTGGGCCGCGGCGGCCCAGCTGGCCGGGTGGTGGTGCGTACGCCGACGCGACGCCTGAGCCCGACTCACGACAGCGGACGCCGGGCCGTCCGCCGGCTCAGACCGCTGCCCGGCCGTCCGCCGACTCGCGACAGCGGGCGCCCGCCCGTCCGCCCGCTCAGACTGCCGCCCGCCCGTCCGCCCGCTCAGACTGCCGCCCGGCCGGCCACCAGCTCAGACCGCTGCCCGCAAGAAGTAGGTGGAAGTAGGTGTCCCGGCGCTGGATGAGGCCACGCTCGTTGCAACGGAAGAAGTCGGCGAACTGCGCCTCGGACGCGCTGCCATCCTTCAGCCGCCCGTTGAACCGGCCCTGCACCACGACCTGCCCGCCTGCCGCCACCATGCCGATGAGCGAGTGCGCGCCGGCGGCGATCACCCGGGTCTCCCGGAAGAAGGCCGACAGCGCGCCGGTGCCGAGTAGCACCGGTCATCCGGGGCGGGCGTAGGCGGCCCGGTCGCCGAACAGCGCCAGGAGACCGGGGATGGCACCGACGTCTACGCGGGCGCGGTACGCGCGGACGGAGGTGAGAGGGGCGTCGGCCGTGCCGTGTGGTCCTTCCCGAAGGGATGTCTCTCGCGGACGGCACACGGCCCCGCCGTTAGTGGCGCGTGGACGTCACCGTCGCCGCCTGCGACGTGGGCCGCGCGGCCCTGGCCGCCGTACTCGCGGACCGGCCGCCTGCCACGGTGGTGCACGCGGCCGGAACGCTGGACGACGCGGTCGTCGATCGACTCACACCCAAGGGCTGCCCGCACTGTCTGTGGCGTGCGACCGGCGGTCGGACGAGAGCACGATGTCCGCGTCGCAGGGCGAGGCGAATCTGCGGCGTCTGATCCGCTCCGGCATCGGGAAGTTGTCCCCCGAGGAGGACCTCGCGCCGTCCGACACGGCCCCCACCTGCAGACGGCCGGCCTCGGCCGCGACGCGACGGGCCATGGAAGAGGCCGCCCCCGACACGGTGGCGGCACCCTTGCCCGCCCCGCTTCCGGCCGCGCTTCGAACCTGCGCGCACGGCTCTGGAGGGCTCGTGCAGTAAGCGCATTCCAGCAGGTCAGCGAGGCGTGCCCACTGACATACATCTCGCTGGTCCACGAATAGGCCGCGAGTCGCCGTCACGCGCCAACCCTCACACGCGTTCATCGGGCCCGGCGCCGACGAGGCGCGCATGCACGGCAAGGCGTGCTCTTCGGGATACACCGTGAGAGGTAAGCCGTGCAAGCAGAGCGATCGAACGACGTTACAGCAAAACGGAGCTCGCCATTCCATTGCTCTGAGCATGCCGCCCTGCACCGCGGATCGCTATAAATAGGGCAAATGGGCGAAAAGGTGAAAGTAGCTAACTATGCCAATCTATGCTTTTGCGGGATAAAACTGCTCCCCCGGAGCAGGGCTGGTGGAAAAAGTTCGGGACCATCGTCAAAAACGAGGCGGCCAGGGACTCTATGTGGCGTGGACGTTGATGACGACGGGATCAGACCTTCAACCACGAGCCTCACGGAGGAGATCGAGGAACTGGTTCGCGAGGGGTACTTCGATGGCCTGGTCGGGCGGTTGTCTGCCAGGTTTCCGAATTTGCCTTGGCATGACGTCGAGGATGCAGTAGAAACTGCCGTCGTCACTGTCCTCAAATCTACCTCAGAAGGAAAAGTCATCGATGGGCCCCGTGGCTACCTTTACGCGGTGGCGTTAAACGAACTGCGTAAGCGTGCGAAAGCCGGCGGTGCTGCTGAGTATGACGCCGAAATTCATGGAAGCGCGGAAAGCTCGGCAGAAGACGAGATCCTTGGACGAGAGCTCTTCCGAGTTATCAAGAGACTGGTAGACAAATGGGAGAGCGGTCGCATGCGCACCATCACCCTGCTCTTCTTGGAGTCGGCGTCCGAGGGGGAGAGGTTGTCGCTCGTAGAAGCAGCCAGAGTGGCCTCCGAGATTCTCGGAGAACAGGTCCCTATGAGTTCCGTGGGCAAGACGAAAGAGAGGGGTCTGCGTCGGCTGGCTGAGCAGCTTGGGCATCTCGACCGGGAACACATTTCCAGCACCGTCAAGTGACATAGGAGTAACGACATGGATGGTATTCAGGACGACCTCTTCACCATTCGCGCCGTGCACGCAGCCAAAGACCTTGTGGACGAGGCTATGACGCTTTCCGCGGATTACGGCAACGAGGTTTCAGCCGTAGTGCAGCTCGCAGCCCAGCAGCCGCTAGACGAGGAATCGGCCCGCAGCCTGTTCACCCGCATCTTGGTTGTGTTGCGTGGAGGGGTAGGCCTTGGAACTCAAGATCGAGAGAGGGTGGCTGCCATGGTCCAGGACGAGGTCACACAGCTGGTCATCGGTCGGCAGAGGAATCCACGAGAGGAGGATTCTGGCGGAATCGTCTTGGTTGCGCGAAACGGACTGCAACCGCATCGTGTTACGCCGATGCCCATCTTTAACGGTCAGCAGGTTCCGTTGGAGGAGGGCTACGTGGATGTGACCCAGCTTGATCTTTGGAAGGGAAATCACCGCGTCGAGCTGTATGTGAAAGAGTTCCAGGAGCGCAACGGTCGCGAACCTGATGAAGTTGAACTGTTGCGGCTGGTGCAGGGAGATCTCGCGCTTCCCAGCGTCAATGATCGAGATCCTTTCGGCATCGTTCCGCTCGCGCGAAGCATCGCGCGAAAGGGCGTGGAACGCCCTCCGATCATCACTTATGAGGGGGAACCTAAAGACGGAAATCGACGAATCGCGGCCGCAAAGCACGTGGTCGGCAGCTCTGATTTCTCCCATGAGGAGAAGGAGCGTGCACGCTGGATCCGCGTTTGGCGTGCTCCTCTGGGAACGACTGAGGATCAATTTGAAGCGATCGTAGTCGCTCTTAACTTCGAAGACGACCACAAAGAGCCTTGGCCGGAATACGTCAAGGCCCGGCTCGTAGTCGAAAGGTATCGTATCCTGCGCGAAAATATCACGGGACGAATCACTGAAGCGAAGGACCGCGAAGTTCGCGCAGAGGTAGCCAAGCAGTTCGCCATCATGCCGGCGGAAGTGCGACGCTATCTTCGAATGGTTCGATGGGCGGAAGACTTCGAGCTGTACCACACTGAAGAGCGGGGCAAAGACACCGCAGATGTTCGGTACAAGTCGAACGACATCTTCCAGTGGTTCTACGAGATTGATGCCGGCCGCGGGGCAGACAAGCTGACCAACAAGCTTGATCAAGACGACGACCTTAAGCCCGTCGTCTACGACTTGATGTTCGACGTACTGGAGAGCGGCGCCGAGGTTCGGCACCTACATAAGGTCGTTGCTGACGAGAACTCTCTGAAGTTGCTGCAGCAGGCCCACGAGGCCTCAGCGGTGAGCAGGGACCAGGCTCTCAACTTCGTCCGCGAGGCAATCGCTGAATCACAGCGCAGCAGTCCCACTAAGCGGCTGGGCTTTGAGCAGTGGCTCAAGTCCGCCGTTCAGCGGCTCGGCCAGGCCCCGCCCGACCACTGGCGGAGCATCGAGAACACGGAGCTGCTCTGCGACCTCGCGCGTGTGTTTCGCAGTGCTACGGGCGCAGTTGAAGGCGAGCTTGTCAGCCGAGGGAAGCTGCCTAGGGGTGATCAGTGAGTTCACTGATCGGCAAGATCGACCTCACGCCTGACCGTCGAGGGGCGTTGGTTGCGCCCCTCAACGACGCGGGAAGGCTGCGGAACTCTCTCAAGGAGAGCAACCCGGACCTGCGTTTTCGCAGAACGTCCGATGGTTTCATCATCGACCTTGCAGTACTTCCCAAGATCGATGCGGCCCTAGGCGACAAGCTTCAGTGGAGTCCACTCGCACGCCGTGCTGCGTCGAACCGCGCGGCGATCCAGGAGTCGGCAGCTGATGTGCTCCTTGCAGCCACGAAGATCACGGCGGGTAGTGTGGAGGTCGCTCGCCAGTTGATCAGTGACAGTAGCTTGACTGACACGCTCGACGACCACCAAGCACTGAACGTGGCGGCACTTACTATCCCAGACTCCTGGGGTGGCTGTGTGTTTGACGAGCAGGGGACAGGCAAAACGGTGACGCTGATTGCCACGTTCGACCTCCTCGTTGAACGAAACCAAGCTGACGCGCTACTCGTGGTCGCACCAAAATCCATGATTGGCGAATGGGCCCTAGAATTTGAACGGTTTTGCGGCGGTCTTTATCGTGTCGCCATTGCAGATGGGGACCGCCGTGCTAAGTCACGTGCTTTCCACTCGGGCGCTGACGTTGTCGTGGTCAACTACGAGACGGTCGTCTCGAATGCTGCCGACTTGGAACTTCTGGCACGGCGCTGCCGGCTTGTCCTCGCGGTTGATGAATCCTTCAATGTAAAGAACCCTGATGCGCGACGAACTCAAGCAATCACAGATCTGCGAGAGTGGTGTTCCCGTGCTTATGTATTGTGTGGGACGCCAGCGCCCAACTCACCATCGGATATTGTGGCTCAGTTTGACTTGGTTGATTTGGGTCTCACTTTCAGGGGAGTGAAGGTTGACCCCAAAAACCCTGATCTTGCAGATGAGATCCGTGACGCCATGGCATCTCGGGGCCTGTACGTGAGGAATCTTAAAAAGAACGTACTGTGCGATCTCCCGCAGCGCGCGTTCACAGACGTTCATGTAGAGATGGAGCCTGAACAGCGAGCCGCGTATGAGAAGATCCTCGATGGCTTGATTGACGAGGTGGAAGACACCACAGACCTCTCGTTCTCGAAAAGGATGGTGCATTTCCTGGAGCGAAGGGCAGCGCTTCTTAGGGTCTGCAGTGATCCGGCATTTTTGGTCCCCGGGTACAACCAGACTCCGTCAAAATTGGCCGCACTGGACGGAATCCTCGAAGACCTCGTCCATGTGCGCCGAGAAAAGGTCGTGCTGTGGTCGTTCTATCGGGCCAGCTTGGAACGCTTGGCGTGTAGGTATAAGCGATACGGCCTGGTGCGAATTGA
The DNA here is from genome assembly GCF_055600785.1 of Streptomyces sp. NPDC038200. Taxonomy (NCBI): domain Bacteria; kingdom Bacillati; phylum Actinomycetota; class Actinomycetes; order Kitasatosporales; family Streptomycetaceae; genus Streptomyces; species Streptomyces sp. NPDC038200. The sequence goes on along the minus strand of NZ_JBVJYH010000017.1, from coordinate 125,629 downwards.
TGGCTCAGTTGTGGATCGAAATGAGCGACGCGAGGCCGTTCGCAGCTTTCAGGAGGATGATCGCACAATGATCTTTCTGGGCAACCCGGCGGCGGCTGGTGCCGGCCTGACTTTGCATCGGTCGAGGGTGGCTGTTTATGAATCTCTTTCGAATCAGGCAGCCCACTACCTGCAAAGCTTGGATCGAATTCACCGACGGGGGCAGAAGCTTGATGTGGAATACGTCACCCTGCTGTGCCGCGACAGCATTGAGGAGCTGGAGTATCAGCGCTTGCTGACCAAGTCTCAGGTTCAAGCCGAACTGCTCGGCGACCCTTCAGAACCACGTCAGAATCGACAGGTGTTCTTGTCCGACCTGTTGGCGGCCAAGGAACTGCTACAAGGGGGGAGGTGACATGGGGGCGCCTAGCGTCGAGCACGAACTCAGGGTTCAGGCCTTGGATGCTTTGGGCGTGCTGGCTGGCTACACGAGCCGCATAGACGTTGGGCACCAACTCCGCCCAGATGTAGTGCGGTTGGACCCTCGACGACCGCGGCTGTTCGTAGCAGACGCCAAGGCAACTGAGACCCCTGGACTGCACGCCACGCACGTGAGGTTGCACGCTTACATGGTCTCGGTTCGCATGTGGACTAGGGCCGGCTTCCAGGTGCGTTTGGCGCTCGCCCATCGCCCAGAGCCTGGAGGGGCACAGGAGTGGCTTACTGTGCTGGTGAGCCTCTGTCGAGCGACCAAGGTCTGGTCGGCCGACGCGGGTACCCGACAGCTCGCCTACGACACCATGGTGACCTGGATCGACCTGCCGGCCGAGACTCGGCAGCGTGTTGTGTAGGCCGACGGAGCGTGTAGCTCCGCGGTGCTCTGGCAGCTGCGCGCTTTGTCCACATGCGTGACGGCGTCGGCTCGACGAGTGACAGATGGGCACGCTACTGTTCTTGCTATGCTAGAGACTCCTGGCTCAGTGCCCAGCCGCCCGCTTACCGCGATCGACCTTTTCTGTGGTGCGGGTGGGCTGACGCAGGGCTTCAAGTCTGTTGGCTTCGACGTCAAGTTCGCACTCGACCTAGACCAAGACTCCTGCGCTACGTACAAGCTGAACCATCCTGAGGTTGAGGTTGAGTGCGCATCGATCACTGACTTCACTCCGGAAGAGATCGCTTGGCGCGCTGGTGGACAAGTCGACGTGGTAATCGGGGGTCCGAGCTGCCAGGGTTTTAGCACCGCAGGTAGGCGTACACGCTGGGTGGATGAGGCGGACGAGCGGAACGCCCTGTGGAAGCACATGCTGGCTGTTGTGAGTCACCTCCGCCCTCGGGCGTTTCTCATGGAAAACGTACCTGGCATGGTCTACTGGCGCGATGGTCAGTTCGGAAAGGTGATTCTCGAAGAATTTGAGAAGCTGGGGTATTCGGTCTCTAAGGACATTCTCCTTGCGGCCGATTACGGTGTTCCGCAGCGTCGTCGTAGGCTTTTTATTGTCGGAATCCTGGGAGATGATGAGTTTCAGTTCCCTCAACCTACCCACATGGGTGGATGGAGGCGGGACACTCTGCATCTGTGGGAGAAGAAGCGTAAAGAAAAGGGCCTGCTGAAGCATCTGACCGTTTGGGATGCGATTGGTGACCTGCCGCCTATCGAGGATGGGTCTGGACTGGTTGAACAGGTCTATGGAGCTGGCCGCAGGTCTACCCCGCTGAGTAAGTATTTGCGGAACGGAGCAAGGGTACTTCGTGATCACGAAGTGCAACCGCTCAGCGACGAGTATAAAAAGCTGCTCTCGCATGTACCCATCGGCGGAACCTGGCGCGACATCCCCCCATATCTGCTTCCTGATCGGTACCGGGGAATGCGTCGCACGGATAGCACCAATTTGCTAGGCCGACTTGATCCGAAACTGCCTTCGTACACGATTACGACCCAGTTCAGCAACGTGACTACAGGCTGCAATACACACCCGTATGAGGAGCGGCCTTTGTCGGTGCGCGAGGGTGCACGACTGCAGACTTTCCCGGACACTTACCGATTTGTCGGGAACCCAACTTCTAAATGCAGGCAGATTGGCAACGCTGTTCCTGTCCAGCTGGCTGCGGTGTTGGCTAGCGCGATAGCTAGCAGCGTGGATCGCCAGGCCGCGGTTGCTCATCACCCAGCACCATCACCAGTGAAGCCGGCCCGCGTGCTTCCTCTCCCACGATCGGCGGCCGAAGACGAGGCCGCGAGGTCCCAGCGTCGAGGCGCCGGCGACGGCGCAGAAGTGGAGCTGCGTGCCAACCTTCAATCCCGAGGGTTGGCCCATGCTGCTGACACAAAGCCTTTGGCTGGGATGCCACGAGCGGCACACATTACGTTTGATGCTGCGCGCGTGGCTGTGTTCGTTAACGGCTGCTTCTGGTACGGCTGTCCAGAACATGCCAGGGCTACTAAGTCGAACACCAAGTGGTGGGCTGACAATATCGCAGAAAATAAGAGGCGTGACGAGGAGACCACAGCGCTCTTGGTCACGGCTGGTTGGCAGGTACTGCACGTTTGGGAGCACGAGAATCCAACTTCTGCGACAGACCGAATTGTTGAAGTAGTTCGCGAGGCACTGAGCCGTGCGGAGCTGGTTGGGGCAGTACAGGAAGCCGTCTAGTTCTCGCGCTTTGCGATTATCGCACTTCTGTGGATGCCTCGACGCTGGTGCAGCTAAAAGGGCGTTGCACAAGGCTGCGCTCGGGCAGGTCAGGCTAGGTGAATGGGGCTGTCTACTCCCTTGCAGGCGGTGGGTACTTCCCGTCGAGCGGGCCCACACCGCTCTTTTGGCTCGAAGAGGTGAGGGTGCGGTGCCGGTGGCTGGCTCCGGCTGAGCTTGCAGGCATTTCTAGTCGTCGCGCGTACGGAGCGGATCGGACGCCTTGAGCTCGGGACCGGTGACATTAGTCGGGCGGCGGTGCACTAGGGTCCGTCTTCAAACGGATCTTGCCCAGAGCAGGAATGACGCGAGTGTGACCGCTGCTTCGTAGGAGGTGGTGGTCTTCTCGTATCGGGTGGCGATGCCACGAAAGCCTTTGAGCCGGTTGAAGCAGCGTTCGACGATGTTGCGTTGGCGGTAGATCTGCCGGTCGAACGTTGGCGGTCGCCCGCCGCGGCGGCCGCGGTTGTGCCGGTGTCGCTGCTGGTCGGTCTTTTCCGGGATGGTGTGCCCGATGCCGCGTTTGCACAGGTAGGCACGGAAGCCGCGGGAGCTGTAGGCCTTGTCGTCGATGACCTGGTCAGGCCGGCAGCGGGGTCGGCCCAGGCCGGTGCGCGGGACCCGGATGCGTTCCAGAAGAGGTCGTGCGCAGATGTTGTCGTGACGTTGGCCGGGTGTCACCAGGACGGCGAGCGGGCGCCCTTTGCCGTCGCAGGCGAGATGTATTTTGGTCGTCAGTCCGCCTCGGGAACGGCCGAGGGCGTGATCGTCCGGTTCATCCGGCCTGTTGATCCCCCTTTTGGGCCGGTGGCGGCGGCGTGCTGGTGGGCGCGGACGATGGTGGGGTCGATCTGGACGAGCCAGTCGATATCGTCGGCCGCGTCCGCACGGGCTTGGATCTGCTGGAGGGCTCGGGTGAACACGCCGTCCAGGGCGTAGCGGCGGAAGCGGGTGTAGACGGTCTGCCAGGGGCCGTAGCGTTCCGACAGGTCGCGCCAGGAGATCTCGGTCCGGATCTTGTAAACCATCCCGTTGATGACCTGCCGGTCCGGCCCCCGCGGCCGGCCCGTCGCGGCCCGCGGTATCAGAGAAGTGGGTAACTCCCACGCCTGATCGATCAGTTCATGGCGGCGTATCACCCCACCATGATCCACCACTCGATGATCTTTGAAGACGGACCCTAGCTGCTGTACGGCAGCCGCCTGGCAGCAACAACGGCGGCCGATTCGTCACTTTTCTGATTCGCCCTCCCCTCAGCGTGCAGCGGTGGAAGGCTGCGGCTATGCAGAAGGTGACTGAAGCGCTCGCCGAGTGGGCACCGCCGACCGTGCCCGCCTACGACCCGGGCCTGTACCCCCACCAGTACGCGATCAAGTTCCTGACAGGGGCCGGTCGTACGGTTATTCCACAAGAGATTCGTCACCGGGTCGATCGGGCGGTCATGACCAAACCTAACGCTCAGGGGCAGCAGCGGCAGAGGAGGCACCCGGAGCAGTTCATGGCACGTCTAATGTTGCACGCCTGGCTGGAAGAGACCGGCGAGGATGAGGACACTGTGTACCGCGCGCTGGCGGACGTGTATCTAGACGTTCACGGCATCTCGCGCCCGTAGCGCTTCCCCTCTGCAGGGCCGACTTCCATCAGCTTGGCAAGGTCGCGTTACCTATGGCTGGTTGCCGGACTGACCTGGGGCGGAGCAGGCGCGGGGCCCGACTGGTCGGCGACCGGGCCCGCGCCGCTCTCCGGGCCAGTTATTGAGACTGCCCTGGATAGGGCGATCTGCCTGGGTCACTGACCGAGAGCGCTGCGAGTGCGGGAGACTGGTCGCATGGCCTTCATGGTGCCCTCGTCTCCTGCCGTTACCGCCCGCATGAGCCGGCAGCCGCGTCGGGACACACCCCAGGAGCTGGCTGTTCGAAGGATCCTTCATCATGGAGGATTGCGATATCGCATTCACTTCCGTGTACCCGGCATGCCCCGGAGGACCATCGATATAGCCTTCACCAGGCACAAGGTCGCCGTTTTCCTTGATGGCTGCTTCTGGCACAGCTGCCCCGATCATGCCTCCAGCCCGAAGGCGAATGCAGATTGGTGGCGGGCGAAACTGGACCGCAACATCAAGCGAGATCGCGAGACGACCGAGCATCTGCGTGGATTGGGCTGGACGGTCCTGCGCTTCTGGGAGCACGAAGCTCCGGCTGCTGTTGCTGAGCGCATCCGTGGCGTAGTGGAGAAAGGTGCGGCTGCCGAGCCAGCGAGCTGTAACGAGGGTTGACAAGGTCCGGCATTAAGCCGCTCAGACGTAAGCTGTGTGAGCCATCAAGCCGCCGCGAGTCACGGTTACGGCACAACCTGTGTGTTCCCTCAACTCCTGGGCCCACGTTGGTCGGTGGGCTAGCTAACGACCCTACAGCGCCGATAGGCTGCTTCCTCGCATACAGAGTGGTTGGTTCTGGGGGAGGTTGGCGTGAACGCACGCAGCAGGGTAGAGGAGTTGACTCCCTCGACGAGGAGCGGCGGACCCTGTAGCCGGCGGGCTAAGGGAGGGCTTCCGCGAGGCGGGCTTCAACGTTGTATTTAGCCTCGACAACACGTCGACATACACGAAGCCCCCCGACTGCCCGCACACTGCAGGGATCAATTGGTGACCACTGCCGTTCCGAACTCGCCGATATTATTGGCCCGGGCGACGTGATAATTGTGGGCCCTAGCTGTCAGGGACTTGCCAGCGATGGGTGTCGTTCTGGCATGACCGTCCGGAGCATGCGCGTAAAGCGAGTCGAGTACGGTCTGGCGGGCTGAAGAGATCACAAGATTCGCGGCGGACTCGGAGCAAGTAGGGCGAACCTATGTTCGGCTAACTATAGCGATTCTTGTGTCTGCTGAAATACCACTACTTTCGCTCACTGTGTAGTAGGCTCCGCTTTCCGGAGCGACGACTGAAGGGATGTTCCGTGGCTGATACATCGGAGTCCGCAGGGTCCGATTCCACTTACGTCGTCAAAGCGGCCCCAACTAAAAATTTCTTCGTCAGCATGCTCGTGCGCGATATCGAGCTGCTCGACGCCGTGATTGATCTTCTAGACAACTCAGTCGACGGTGCGCGACGCATCCGCAGCGATGGTGACTATGCCGGGCTTGAGGTGCGAATCACTTTCGATGGTGACTCGTTCAGGATCGAAGATAATTGTGGAGGGATGCCCATCGATATAGCTCGCAACTATGCATTTCGGTTTGGTCGTGATGAGTCTCGGCCTCTGGATGTCAATAGCATAGGACAGTTCGGGGTTGGCATGAAGCGGACCCTCTTCAAGCTCGGCCGGCACTTCATCGTCGATTCAAAGACGGTTCACGACTCCTTTGTGCTTGATGTGGATGTGGAGGAGTGGCAGCGCCAACCGGAGTGGGACTTCCAGCTTGCTTCGGTAGCCGAAGGTGAAAGCCGGGGCCAAGGAGAAACTGGAACGACGATCATTGTTGATCGGCTTAACGCCACTAGTCAAACAGACCTGCGAGAGTCTAGTTGGCGAAAACGGCTCAGCTCCGAAGCTCGACTGAAGCATCGCAGGGCTCTAGACCGGGGTATGCGGATCTACGTCAACAACGAGGCGTTGCAGCCCATGCCGCTCGATCTCATCGAGGATGAGCATGTTCGTCCCCACCTACTTGAACAGGAGTTCCAGGCGGGAACTCCGGACAACTCGGGGACGGTAAAGCTAAGGCTGCTTGCTGGGGTTTCGATCCCGGATTCCTCTGCAGCTGGTTGGTACGTCTTCTGTAATGACCGACTCGTGCTTGGTCCCGATAAGACCAGCACCACCGTATGGATTGGTGCGGGTAGGCAGGCGCGCGGTGGAATTCCTGCGTACCATGATCAGTATGCGAGGTTTCGGGGATACGCGTTCTTCGAAGCTGAAAATCCGGCGTTGCTTCCCTGGACAACGACGAAAACTGGCGTCGACACCGACAGCCCAGTCTGGCGCAGCGCAAGGCAATCGATGATCACTGCCACTCGTCCTGTGATCGACTTCCTAAACGTCCTGGACAAAGAGAAGACTGCTGTCCGAGGTGATGCACGAGCTGGGCATGCTGGCCTGCTTGAGACTGAGGAAGAGGAATTCCGAGCGTCACTTGCTGAGACCCGCCTTCAAGAGTCCCGCAGGGTAAATATCGACCGCGTTGTTGGTAGCTCTAAGTTCACTAGTCCCACGATTGACCTGTCGGCTCTGCCACAGCCCAAAGTATGGATTCGTTACAGCAGGGATGCCGATGAGGTAAATCGCGTTCGAAGGCTTCTTGGTGGCCGCAATGAGCGCGATCTGCCAAATGGGGAACTTGGTTCGCGTACCTTTGATTACTACCTCGTCAACGAGGACGAGGAGGCGTGATATGGCGAACAGCTACAGGCAGATTCACTATGTCATGCGTCCCGGGAAGAACGTCGAAAGAAAACTTATGGCGGAGGTGGTGTCCCGGATTTCGCCTTTGACCGTGGTTTCAGAGATGCGCTACATAGGTCTCGGGTCTGTCTACTTCGCAGACTTCTCAACGTTTCATAGGCGTCTTGGCTTCCGGGAGATGCACAGTATCGAGGACGTGTCGGAACCGTCCATCCGTGCACGGTTCGAATTCAACCGTCCCTACTACACGGAATTGCATTTCAAGCATACGAGCGAAGCCCTGCCTTCGCTTGATTGGGATAAGCCTTCGTTCGTGTGGCTCGACTATGACGACGTCTTCGGGGGGTGGATGCTTGACGATCTGAACATAATTACGGCATCTGCCTGCTCTCCGACGATCTTCGCTATATCGGTGAACGTGGAACCCGGCGACAGTGAGGGCAGGTTCGAAAGGTTCAAGCAGGAAGTGGGCGTCGAGTTGTTGCCAGACGGGGTGACCAAAGACGCTTCGTTGGGGGGGAGTCGAATGGGGGACGCTGTTAGGGAGGTCATCAACTCGGCTATCTCCAGCGTCCTGTCTGATCGAAACGGCGTTCTGAGCGAGGACGCTTCGATTAGATACCGTCAGTTGTTTAATTTCCGTTACAGGGACGGTGCGCGGATGCTGACGGTTGGCGGGTTGCTTCATGCTGCTGGCCTCTCGGATCGTGTTGATGAGTGCAATTTCGAGGGGTTGCCTTTCGTTTCTATTGACGAAGAAGCCTTCGAAATCACAGTTCCCAAGCTGACTGTGCGTGAGGCTCTCCACCTAGACGCCCAACTGCCTAGTGGCAAGCCTCTGCAGGCGCCAGGCGTTCCTCCTAGTGAGGTCGCGGCTTATTCGCGTCTGTACCGTTATCTTCCGTCCTTTGTTGACGCTGACTTTTGATCTCGCGGGCTGAGGGCGAGTTGAGGTCGGTGGAGCGGCTTTGGGCTGGAGCTGCTTTGGCGCGAGTGATCATGGCCCCGTAAGCTTCCGGCGCGTCGGGCAGTCTGTGGACCTGCCCGCTAAAGCACGACGTTGGGGCCATGATCTGCGAGGCTCGCGCCAAAGTGGCTGCCTAAAGCCGTGGAGCCGACCGCCCCAGCCACGACGTACCCCTTCTCTGGCATCAGGCGGCTGATTGCCATGAGCGCGGCACGGGCGCTGGCCGGGCTGGAGCGGGGCGGAGACAGGAGCGCAGGCCCGGACGGGGGCCGGGCCGCGCGCGGTGAGCGGAGCGAGCCGCCTTGAACCAGTAGAGAAAGTTTGAATCTTGCTCGGGCTGTTGGCCGTTGCTGCTGGTAGTCCCGATGTCTGCTGGCTCGTGGTGTAGAACCCTGGGCATGGGGAGTGAACGGCGGGAGCGGATGAGGGCGCTTGGGATGCGTCTTCGTGCGCTTCGTACAGAGGCCGGCCTGACGGGTGCCGTGTTGGCTCAGCGGGCACATGTGGGGCAGCCGACTGTGTCCAAGGTCGAGAACGGGCGGATGGTTCCGAGTCTCGATGTGCTTGACCGGCTTTCGCGTGCCCTCGGCCTCGATGAGTCAACTGCTCGTGAGGTTCGTGACCTCTTGGCCGCGGTGGCGACGGCTGCGGACTCCGGTCAGCCGGAAGACAGTACGATCGCGGCTGGCGCGGCTGTTGATGACGAGGTTCGCTCCGCTCGGCTTGTGCGCTCGTTCCAGTGCGTCGTTCTGCCGGCCATGCTTCAGAGCGCGGAGTATGCACGGCACGTCTTCCAGAGTGCGCCGGATGCGACGCCTGAGTCTGTCGGCCAGGCCGTTGCTGCCCGTGTGGAGCGGCAGAGCGTGCTGTACGAACCGGGGCGGGAGTCGGTGTTCGTGCTGACCGAAGCGGTCCTGCGGACATGGCCGGGGACACCGGCGCTGATGCTCGCTCAGCTGGACCGGCTGCTGGCTGTTGAGAGCCTGAGCACCGTGCGGTTCGGGGTCATCCCCTGGCGCCGGCCGGTGCCGGTATTGCCTCGCCATGGGTTCACGTTGTGCGACCGGCGAGCGGTTGTGGTCGAGACGTTCCCCGCCGAACGGGTGTCGGTCGACGCCGCCGAGGTGGCCTCGTACGAGGAGACGTTCGATCGCTTCGAGCGGGCTGCGGTCTTCGGCGGGGAGGTACGGGAGCTGCTGTTGCAAGTGATGAAGGAGTTCCACGACTTGGGAGACACCCTCACCCTTTAGAGGAATAATTCCTCTAGATGCCTGGCTTGTTGGCTGTTCGAAGGAATACTCTGCCGCTGCGCTGTCTAGCCCCCTAGACGATGGTGAGGAGTCTCCTATGAGGTCCAAGTGGTGCCGCGCTTTTCCCGGTGTGAGTGAGCAGGTGGCGCATGCCCGTCACTTCGTTGCTGCCCTGCTCGACGGACACGGCCCCGTCGACGATGCCGTCCTGGTCGTGAGCGAACTGGCGACCAATGCCGTGCGGCACTCGCTGAGCGGTTCGGCCGGCGGCTGGTTCCTCGTGGTCGTCTGCTTCGGCGACGACCTTGTACGCATCGAGGTGGTCGACCAGGGCGGCGAACGCGTGCCGCACCTGTGTGACGTGACCAGTCAGGAAGAGGGCGGGCGTGGGCTGCTGCTGATCGCTTCCTGTGCCAAGGACTGGGGTGTGAAGAACTGGCCCGACGGGCGCTCTGTGTGGGCTGAGCTGGTGCGGGAGGGGGCGTGATCACGGTCTGTCCTGCGATGGGCGTCGGTCGGCTCGCGGGCGGTGGCGGGTGAGTCCTCGGGGTGTGCCCCGGAGACGATCCCGGTTCTTCGTGGTCGGCGTTCATACAGGACGGCGGCTCCCGCCCATTCCGTCTAGAGCCCTAGACTCCTGGGTACTGCTGGGAGGTGTGGTCATGTCGGACGAGTTGCAGCGGATCACGGCGATCGATGATCCGTACCTGCTCCTGCGCGAGGTCACGAAGAGGCTGGCCGACGCGCAGCAGGAGGTGACCGAGCTCGCCCGTCTCCGCCGCCGTGTGGTCCAGGACCTCCATGCGCAGGGGTTGTCCTACGCGCAGATCGCCGAGAAGGCCGGCCTGAGCCGTGGGCGGATCCATCAGATCCGGCACACCGGCCCGGCACCCGAGGGAGCCTTCCTTGGTGCGGGCGCCGTCACCGTCGCGACTCCGCTGCGGTGGGACAGTGAGAAGAAGCGTCCGGTCGTCGCCATGGCCGACATGAACTCCGGGAAGCGACTGGAGGAGCTGGCCAAGTCCTATGGACTTGCCGTCAGTTCCGGTCACGTACTGGTGAGCGGTGAGATCGACCTGAACCGTGACGGCCTGATCGTCGTCTGCGGGCCGGGCATGTCCCAGGCCATGAAGGATCTGTATGCCCAGGACCCGGTACTTAGCTGGGAGCATCCGGAAGGTGAGCCGTGGGCGCTGGTGGACCGGTGCACCGGCACGACGTACCACGCGGGGGCGGACATCGAGCCGCGCCGCCCGCACGACGTCGGATACCTCGGCAGGCTGCCCCGACCGGACGGCAACGGTTCGGTGCTCGCCATCGCTGGAATCCATACGGCCGGCTCCCTCGGCGTGGTCCATCTGCTCACCTCAGACCTCAACACGCTCTGGGGGCAGGTGGGCGAGCGCCACTTCTCCACGCTGGTGAGCGTCGAATACGACCCTGAGACCGACGAGCCGCAATCCGTGGAACTGCTCTGCCCCCTCTACCTGCACGACGAGGAGGCAACGGCGTGAAGGTCGCCCTCGGCTCGCAGCCGGCGGACCCGGGACGGGAAAACGAGGACTTCGCCGCCGCTGCTTCCGGTGCGGCCGTTCTCCTCGACGGCGCCGGCGTGGCCGGGGCGGAGACTGGATGTCTACATGGCGTCGCGTGGTTCTCCTCCACGCTGGGCGGGCTGTTGCTGGCCAGTATCGTGGCGCACCCCGCCCGGCCGCTCACCGACTGTCTCGCCGACTCGATCCGGACCGTTCGTTCCCTGCATGGGGACACGTGCGACCTGGCCTATCGAGCCAGTCCGACCAGCACGGTCGTTGCTACCCGGGCCGACGCGGGAGTCCTGGAGTACCTCGTTCTCGGTGACTCGACCCTTCTCCTCGCGGAGACGGACGGGAGCACAACCGCCATCACCGACCAGCGCTTGGACGAGGTCGGCAAGAGGCTGCGCGGACCGGTCGACGCACTACCCACCGGCTCTCCTGAACACACCCTTGCCCTCGCGGAGTATCGGGACGCTCTGACCGGTCTGCGTAACCGGCCGGGCGGGTTCTGGATCGCCGGCCCCGACCCGCAGGCGGCCGAGCATGCCGTGACGGGGACGGTGCCGCTGGATTCGCTGGCCTCCGCGACGCTGCTGAGCGACGGCGCCACGCGACTCGTAGACAGCTTCGAACTCGCCGACTGGAAAGAGGCGTTGAGCGTCATCAGCTCATCGGGGCCGGACGGGTTGATACGCCGCGTACGCGAAGCCGAGGCCGACGACCCCAACGGCCGGCGCTGGCCGCGGGGGAAGACCCGCGACGATGCGACCGCGCTTCACTGGGTTATGTCGTAGCGCACCTCAAGGTCTTCGAGACACGCTCGTATACCCCCCTAGACAGTTGATGGGGCGTCACGTTACGGTAGGCGTCAACCCCCCTAGACAGAGCGGGTGGGCCGCCCCCTTGCTGTCTAGGGGGGTATCCAGTTCGGTTGGCGTCCGGGACGGGCGCCCGATCAAGTGAGGTTCGCGTTATGCGTGTCATTCCCGTGGACACTTCCGCCGCCACTCTGCTCGTCACGAAGCTGCCCGAGGTCAAGGTCAAGGACCGGCAGACCGGTGAGGTGGCCGTGGACCCGGTGACCAATGACCGGCTCATGGTCTTGGAGCTGGTGTTCATCGCCGAGGGCGGTTCGGACATGATCAAGGTCACCGTTCCCGAAAAGGGCATCGGTGAGGGCCTGGTCATGGGTACGCCGGTCTTCCTGTCCGGTCTGGCGGCACGGCCGTGGGAGAGCGAGTTCGGCGGCCGCGCCCGGCACGGCATCGCCTACCGGGCGGACGCCGTCATGGTCGGCACCCCCGCGGCGGCGCGGGGCTGAGGGTCATGACCGACGCCCTGTGGGGTCTGATCCTGTTACTGCTGGCGGTGGTCGTGCTGGTCGCGGTGCGCCGTCGGCTGCCGGTCCTGTTCTGGTGGCTGGTCGGGTATCCGGTCGTCACGCTGCGGGTGCTCACCTCGTACCGGGCCACCATGGACGCCTGCGGCCTGACGGTGCCGGCCTCAGCAGTTCGCCGGGCCACCGCCCGCATGATGGGGCGGCAGGCGGCCCCTGTACCGCCCCGCCGGTCGCTGCCCCGGCCGACCGGGTCCGGGCTCGTGATGCGGCTGCGCATGGCGGCCGGGCAGGCACCCGAGGACTTCACCGCCTCGGCCGACAGGCTGCGGCACGCCTGGGGCGCGCACGCTGTGCATGTGCGCCCCACCAAGCCGGGACGGCTGGAGCTGCGGCTCGTCGGCTGGGACGTCCTCGCCGACGTCCGGCCCGCTCGTCGGTGGCTGCAGACCGGACCGCTGTCCCTGCCGCTGGCGCTGCGTGAGGACGGACACTGGCACGTCCGGGACTTCCGGACCGTGCCGCACGAACTCATCCTCGGCGCCACACAGTCGGGCAAGTCCGTATACCTGCGCAACCTGCTATGCGGGCTGGCCCGGCAGCCCGTCGCGCTCGTCGGCATCGACTGCAAATGGGGTGTCGAACTGGCCCCGTTCGCGCCCCGTCTGTCGGCGCTCGCCGATACGCCGGACCGTGCGAATGACCTCCTGGACGTCCTGGTGGAGGAGATGGAAGCGAGGTTCCGCCTGATCGGCATGACGGGCGGGGCCGGTGCGGACGCCGTGCTCACCTCGGACGTATGGGGCTTGCCGGAGAAGGTGCGGCCGGTGCCGGTCGTGGTCGTCGTCGATGAGGTGGCCGAACTCTTCCTCGCCGCGAGCAAGGACGACGAGAAGCGGCGGGACGCCATGGTCACCAAGCTCATCCGCCTCGCCCAGCTCGGCCGCGCGGCCGGCATTTATCTGGAGGTGTGCGGGCAGCGCTTCGGCGCCGAACTCGGCAAGGGCGCCACCATGCTCCGCGCCCAGCTCACCGGGCGGGTCTGCCACCGCGTCAACGACGAGACCTCCGCCAACATGGCACTCGGCGACATCGCACCCGAAGCGGCACTTGCCGCCACCTCCATCCCGACCGAACGGCCCGGCGTCGCGGTCGTCGGCGACTCCTCCGGCGGCTGGTCCCGCGTCCGCTCGCCCCACCTCACCCTCAACGACGCGGCGGCCGTCTGCCGCGACACCTCGGGCCTGGTCCCGGAACTGCCCCGACTCGCCACCTTCCGGCCCGTCGTCGCCGTGAAGCCCGCCGGGCCTTCCCCTGCTGCTCCTGTCGCGCCCACCGCTCGGCCGGTGACCGAGTAACCGCACTCCTTCTCCCACGGCCGGCGTGACCGCCTCGCGCCACGTCCCTACCCCTCCCATGCCCGAAACAGGAAGGAAGCCGAGCCGATGCGAGCCCACCTGGCCCGAGTGGACGCCGTGGTCGTCCAGGCCGTCATCGCGGGCGCCCTGTCCTTCTCCCACCTGCACGACCTCGCCGCCGCGGCCGGACAGGGCGGCTGGAAGGCGTGGGCCTACCCGGTGAGTGTCGACCTGCTGCTGGTCGCAGCCTGGCGGCGGATGCGCCAACAGCAGCAAGCGGGGCAGACGGCAGGGAGCCCCCGGCTGTGGTTCCTGGTGGCCCTGGCCGCATCCCTAGGCGCCAACGTCGCCACCGCCGGCCTCCTCGACCTGGACCACGTACCGGCCTCGCTCCGCGTGGTCGTCGCGGGCTGGCCCGCCGTCGCCTTCTTCGGTGGAACGCTGCTGGCCCACGCTCCGCACGGCAAGGAAGCGCCGGCGGCCCCGGCCCCCTCCTCGATGACGCACACGGATGCGGAACCGCACCCCGCCCCGGCGGCCGTCGACGGGCCCGATCGCGACGCACTTCCGGCGCCTCACTCCGGCCCCGAACCGGCTGCGGAACCCATCACCGAGCCGGTCGCCACTCCGCCCCCGGCGCCCTCCCTCGCCGTCTCATTGCCGCCCGCCCTCGTGGACCGCGTCCGGGCCCTGGCCGAGGAACACCGGTCGGTCACGGGTCACCCGGCCGACCCCGACGCCGTACGCGCTCGGCTCGGCCTGCCTCCGTCCATGACCCCGTCCGTCGCCGCGCACCTCTGAGAGGAGCACCACCGTGAACCGGCGCTTCCGCAACGTCCGCCGCATAGGCCCCGTCAACGTCGCCTCCTACGTCGACCGAGGACGCAACCGCCACCTGGCCGCCTGCACCGCACCCCGCTGCGACTTCTCCGCCGAGTACGACAGCCGCGCCGCCGCCGAACTCGCCGCCCGTACCCACCGCTGCCCGGCCTGACAGGAGACCACCGCAATGGACGTTCCGCTCTGGCTCGCCCTGCTCGTCGTCGGCGTCCTCGGCGTCAAGCTCATCCGCCCGCCCTGGTGGCTCATCGCCGTCCTGCTCCTCGGCGGCTACCTCCTCGCCGACAGCCTGCTCGCCCCCGTCATCAACAGCTTCCTCAAGTGACCCGTGAAGGAGATCCGTTCATGTTCCGTCCGAAGGTCCCGACCATGCCTCAGCCCACCGGTCTCGTCGCCCCGTCCGCCGTGGTCGAACCGACCACCATCGCGCCGGGCGTTCTGGCTCCGCCGCCGGCCATCGCAGCACCGGCCCCGTTCCGCTCGGCCAACCGGCTCACGCCTGGCACCGCGCTTGCTCTCGTCGGCGGAGGCACGGCCGTGGTCCTGGTCGTCGGCGCCGTCCTGGTCAGCATGCTCCTCGCCGTCGCCATCACCGCCACGTCCGTGGCCGTATGCGCCGTCGTCATCCGCTCCATCCTCACCCGCCGCTGACCTCATCACTCCGCGCACTCGGCCTGCGCTCGCTGTCTAGCCCCCTCGACAGGTCGGGCGTCTGCGCCGAATGTCCGTCCCTGCAAGGAGGAACCCGCACATGCGCCCTGCGGCTCCGACCGCAGCTATTCGCCAGCTGGCAGCACTCGCGCAGCACGGCGACCTCAGCTCCTACGCACGTCAGATCCAGCGCCTCGGTGGCTGCGAGCGGCCCGTCCGGATGGAGGGTCACCGGCTCGACGTCCACGCCGCCACGGGTGAGATCGTCCGCGAGATCGCCGACCGCGACCTCCCGGCCGGACAGCTCCTCATCCGCTGCAACAACCGCCGCGCAACCCGATGCGCCTCCTGTGCCGAGATCTACCGCAAGGACACCTTCCACCTCGTCACCGCCGGACTGAGCGGCGGCAAAGGCATCGGCCCCGCCGTCGCCGGGCACCCCCGGGTCTTCGCCACACTCACCGCCCCGTCCTTCGGCCCCGTCCACAACCGGCCTGGCGGTGGCCGGTGCCGCTGTGGGCGCTTGCACTCAGACGACGACCCCGACCTCGGTACCCCCCCTGGACCCGGACCGCTACGGCTACCGCGCAGCCGTCCTGTGGAACGCGCACGCCGGGGCACTGTGGGCCCGCTTCACCATCTACCTGCGCCAGCACCTCGCCTCCCGTGCCGGCATCAAGCGCTCGGAACTGCGCCACTGCCTCAAGGTCTCTTACGCCAAGGTCGCCGAGTACCAGCGGCGCGGAGCCGTCCACTTCCACGCCGTCATCCGCCTCGACGGCCCGGACGGCGCCGAGGACACCCCGCCGGCCTGGGCCACCACGGAACTGCTCACCGACGCGATCCGCTCCGCCGCCCGCCTCGCCGAGGCACCCGGCCCCGTTCTCGACGGCCGCGCTTACGCCTTCTGCTTCGGCGACCAGCTCGACATCCGCCCCATCCGCTCCACCGACTTCGCGGGCACCTCGGAACTGTCCAGCCGCGCCGTGGCCGCTTACATCGCCAAGTACGCCACCAAGGGCGCCGAGACCGCCGGCACCCTGGACCGCCCCATCCGCAACCCGATCACCGACCTGATCGGCTCGGGTGTCACCGACCACGCCCGGCGCATGATCCTCACTTGCTGGTACCTCGGCGCCCTGCCGGAACTCGAGCCTCTGCGCCTGCGCAAGTGGGCCCACATGCTCGGTTTCCGCGGCCACTTCTCCACCAAGTCCCGGGCCTACTCCGTCACCCTCGGCGCCCTCCGCCAGGAACGCGCCGATCACAACGAAGCCCTGGCCCGCGAACGCGCGGTTGAGGCCGGCCACCCGCTGCCCGACCCGGACACCGTCCTCGTCCTCTCCCACTGGGTCTTCGCCGGGACGGGCCTGACTGCGGCAGAACACCTCATCACTCACGGCACTGGCGCCCCTGCGGGCCAGGCAGACGACGACACGGAAGGAGCGCTGACGTGGACCACCGACGCGACGAACTGATGACCGTCCCGCAGATCCTCGCGGAGCTGGGTGGGGTGTCTCGCCGCACCTTCTACCGGTGGCGTGAACTGGGTCAGGGGCCCGCTGCGTTCAAGCTGCCCAATGGCGAACTTCGGGTGTGGCGGGCTGACTTCGCCGCTTGGCTGCGGCAGCTGGAGGCGGCGGCGTGAAGTCTCTTGACGTGAAGGTGTGGGGTGTCCGGAAGCGGAACACCAAGAATCCGTCCTATGACGTCCGGTGGATGGTCGCCGGGAAGGTCTTCTCCGAGCAGTTTCGCACCAAAGGGCTGGCGGACCACTACCGATCCAAGCTGCTCCGCGCTACCCATGCCGGTGAAGAGTTCGACACGGTGACGGGGCTGCCGGAATCGATGGTCGAGAAGGCGGCCTCGATGACCTGGTACGCCTTCGCTCTGAAGTATCTCGCCATGAAGTGGCCGCACGTGGCGCCGAACACGCGCAACGGGATCAATGAAGCGCTGACTGCAGTGACGATGGCCCTTCTCGACGAGCGTCCGGGTCAGCCGTCCGAGGAACTGGTCAGGAAGGCGCTTCGCAACTGGGCCTTTGTCCTCCCCGGTCCGGACGAGCGTGAATTGCCGACCGAGGTCGCGAACGTTTTGCACTGGGTGGCCAAGGCGTCGCGCCCGCTCTCGGACCTCGGGGACGCCGCGATCGGCAGGGCCGTCCTGGACTCGCTCAGACTCAAGCTCGACGGGACGGCGGCAGCCGCGGAGACCGTTCGGCGCAAGCGTCGGACACTGGTCAACGCGCTGCACTACGCGGTGGACCTAGGAGAGTTCAAGGAGAACCCGATCACGGGCATTCGCTGGAAGAAGCCGAAGGTCGCGGGGGAGGTCGACCCCCGGGTGGTTGCCAATCCCGAGCAGGCTCGTTCCCTGCTGACCGCGGTCTCGTACGTCGGTGGGTACGGCCGTGCGCGTGGCCGTCGACTCGTCGGCCTGTTCGCGCTCATGTACTACGGCGCCTTGCGTCCGGCTGAGGCGGTCGGCCTCACCAGCGCGGATGTGAAGCTGCCCGAGACAGGCTGGGGGACAGTCCTGCTGAACCGGACACGTCCCAGTGTCGGCAAGCAGTGGACGGACTCCGGCGAGACCCATGACGACCGCGGTCTGAAGAACCGGCCGGCAGAGGAGGTCCGCATCGTGCCGATCCCGCCCCAGCTCGTCGCCATCCTCCGGCAGCACCTCGACACCTTCGGCACCGCCGAGGACGGGCGGCTGTTCACCAACGAGCGCGGGGGAGTGGTCGGCTCGTCCACGTACTACCGCGTCTGGCAGGAGGCCCGAGCGCTGGCGCTTCCGCCGGCCGCGGTCGCCTCTCCGCTCGCTGCGCGTCCGTACGATCTCCGGCACTCGGCGCTGTCGACCTGGCTCAACTCCGGGGTGGACCCGACCGAGGTAGCCGAGCGCGCGGGAAACAGCGTTGAGGTCCTGCTGAGCCGCTACGCCAAGTGCATCGACGGGCGGCAGGAGATCGCCAACCGCAAGATCGAAGAGTTGTTGCGCGAGTACGAGTGATCACGTACGGCATCAAGCTCAGGCCTCCGGCTTTGTCTGGGGGCTGAGCCATTGATGCAGTTGATCTGAGGGAGGCTTGACGATCCCGTTTGGCCTCGCGCTCCGCTCCGTGGGCACTACAGTTACCTGTGTGCGGCGCGTCACATTGCCTCGCTTGTCAGGCGGCTGGGATTGCGCGCACGCTTCTGTGCCCGGCTTGCGTTGGTTGGGGGGCATTATGCATGAAATGATCAAGGGCTCGAATGTAGCGCTGTCAGCCCTGAGCGAGAACGTCGGTTCGGTGATCGTCAGTTTGGGCTGGGGGAGTCCGACCGGCGAAGGCGACGCAGACGTCTCGGTTCTGCTGCTGGACCTGAACGGGAAGGTTCGTAGCGACACCGACTTCTACTTCTACAACAACCCAGTTGCCGCTGACGGCAGTGTGCAGCTTCTGGGTAAGACGCCGACGGCGGACGGAAGCGAGGACCGGATCAGCTTCGACCTGACTGCAGTCCCTGCTCAGGTCGACCGCATAGTCTTGGCCGCCAGTCGGTACAACGGAGCGCGTTTCGGTGAGCTTGAGGACGTGCAGTTGTCGCTGGCCGACGGAGTTGGTGAGGACCTGCTTCGCTTTGCCGTCGATGACGTCGACTCCATGAGTGCGATCATCTTCGGTGAGCTGTATCGGCGCGGAGAAGAGTGGAAGTTCCGCGCTGTCGGCCAAGGCTATGACACCGGTCTCGCCGGTCTGGCAACGGACTTCGGCGTCGACGTCGAGGACGACGCGGAAGCAGTAGAAGCGCAGGAAGATGAAGCGATTGAAGATCACGAGGGCATGACAGCCTCGGCCTCGGTCGATGAGCCGAGACCACAACAAGCGTCCGAGGCCGTTCCGTCTCCTCGTCAGCCCGAAGGCAGCGAGTCACGGAAGCCGACGACTGCTCGACCTCGTACCGCGAAGAAGAAGGTCACCCTGCCCAAGGTGGCCAAGAAGACCTTGGCGGAGAACGAGTCCTGGAGGGAGGCCCGGCTCTTTCCAGTGTCGGCGCTGAAGAGCGACCGGGACCGTGAAATGCGGGCCACCTCGGTGCTGCTGTCGGTGATGACGCAGGTGCCGGAGTTCGGCAGGAGACTGACCGCAGCCTTCGGAGCGCCGGCAGGCCGCATGGAGACCTTCACCGAGGTCACTCTGCCGCACGGCGACACACCGCGGCGCCCCGACGGGGTGATCCGCGTCGAGCGGGCCGGCAAGCTGTGGACGGCCTTGGTCGAGACGAAGACCAACGGCAACGCCCTCAAGGCTGATCAGGTGCAGGCGTACATGGACATCGCCGCGCGCCGTGGCTACGAGGCCGTTATCACGCTGTCGAACGACGTGGCGCTGGAGGGCAGTCCGCTCATCGACGTCAAGATCGACGGACGGCGCAAGCACAAGGTCGCTCTCTGGCACCTCTCCTGGGCAGAAGTTACGCATCAGGCACAGATGCTGATCCGCCATGAAGGCGTTGGCAACGCGGCGCACGCCTGGCTGCTTCAGGAGCTGCTGTACTACCTGCAGCACGACAACTCCGGTTGCCACGGCTTCCAGAACATGGGCCCGGCCTGGGTACCCGTACGCAACGGAATCGATGACGAAACCCTGTGCCAGGGAGATGTGCGCGCACTGGAAGTCATCGAGAGCTGGGAGCGGCTCATCCGGCAGGTATGTCTCGGACTGGGCGGCGAACTGGGGCAGAAGGTACTGCCTGTGCAGCGCACCAGGCGGGGAACGGATCCAGGGGCACGCAGGAGCCGTTTCGCCGATCAGCTCTGCCTCGATGGAAAACTGCAGGCGGAACTGCGCATCGAGGGAACGCCCGGCATCCTGGCGGTCAGCGCGGACCTTCGCACAGGCAAGCTGCGCACCTCTATCGAGATCCCTGCACCAGAACAGGGCTACCCCCTGTCCTGGGCGAAACGGCTCATCCGGAACTTGGAAGAAGCACCAGCGACTCTCCATATCGAAACCCTCGTTGACGGGGAGCAAGGTGGCCCGCGGGGGACCTTGGAACGGCTCCGCCCCGAGCCGGCGGACATGCTCCCGAAGGGCAGCGGCACCCGCATCACCGGCTTCCGCCTGTCTTTGGTCAAGAGCATGGGAAGCAGTCGCGGCAACGCCGAGTCCGGCTTCATCCGCAGCGTCGACGACGCGGTGCACCGCTTCTACTCCACCGTGGTGGTCCCTTTGGATCGTGCGACACCCCGCCGAGTATCGTCCAAGGGAGGGGCGGCGACGGGCTGAGCCGTAGCAATCACGTTGGCCGGCGGGCTGCGTGTGGCTGCCGCTGGCAGTCGTGGGCTCCTGTCGGCGAAGGGCTACGGTCATTGAGGAGCATGAGCCCCTGGACTCGTCCGGGGGCCTTCCCATTCGCTGGGGCTGACCTGGGCAGACGTCTCAAGATCCTGTCCACGAATAGTCCACAGACCCCGGCATACGCTCGCTCCGGGCCGCACACGCCTGCACATACGCGAAGACCCCGGCCTCAGCGTTTCCGCTGGTGACGGGGTCTTTGGGCACCTAATCCAAGGTGCCCCCGGCAGGATTCGAACCTGCGCACACGGCTCCGGAGGCCGTTGCTCTATCCCCTGAGCTACGGGGGCGTGTCGGGCGCTGAGCTTCTCGCTCGCGGCGACGGGTAGAACACTAGCAGGTCCCGAGGGGTGATCAGGAACCCGTTTCCCCGCGTGGGGATGGGTGGGTCCCCTGTAGGGGGTGGAAGTGGGGAAAACCCGGACGCGGTGGCCGGTCCGGACCTACTCTCGAGTTGTGCCAGGCGCTTCGGGTCGGGTGCTTGTTGTGGACGACAACAAGGTCATCCGGCAGCTGATCAGGGTCAACCTCGAGCTGGAAGGGCTGGAGGTCGTGACCGCGGCCGATGGTGCCGAGTGTCTGGACGTGGTGCACGAGGTGCGTCCCGACGTCGTGACGCTCGATGTCGTCATGCCCCGGCTGGACGGACTGCGCACCGCCGCCCGACTCCGGGCCGATCCCCGTACGCGCCACCTGCCCCTCGCCATCATCAGCGCCTGCACCCAGTACGAGGTCGAGACCGGCCTCGACGCGGGTGTGGACGCCTTTCTCGCCAAGCCCTTCGAACCCGCCGAGCTGGTGCGGCTGGTGAAGGGCCTCCTCGAACGGAACACCGGACAGGAGGGGCGTGGGGGAGAGGGGCGCGGTCGTGGGGGAGACGGTGGTCTTGGGGGCGGTGGCGGAGCAGGTCGCGGAGGAGGCCGAGGAGGCCTCGGTGGCGGGCGTGGTGGCGGAGACGGCACCGGAGAGTTCGCCAGGGACAAGGCCGGAGAGGTCGCCGAAGACGCGGCGGTCGGAGAGGTCGCCGGAGGGGCCGACGGCGAGCGGTGACGGTGGGGCGTCCGACTCCGGGCGGTGACGGTCGGGCCTCCGACGGGGTGTCCGGAGGGAGTCCGGAAGGGATGTTCTTCGTCCGGGGGATGTTCTTCGTAGGGTGGGCCGGCAAGGGATAACCGCCTCGCGTACCCACCCCCCTCCTCCCCTAGGCTTGTCCCGTGACCCCCGCCGAGCTCTCCCGCACCGTGTTGCACGCGGTGCGTCGTGCTGTCGATGACGGGGAGCTGAGCGTGACCGTTCCGGAGCGGGCCGTGGTGACCGAGCCGGGGCCGGGAGGGTGCGGGGACTTCGCCACCACCATCGCGCTGCGACTCGCCCGGTCGGCCGGACAGCCCCCGCAGCACGTCGCCGAGATCCTGCGCCATCGTCTCGTCGAAGCCGACGGCATCCGGGACGTCGCCGTCACCGGGCCCGGGTTCCTCAACATCAGCCTCGACGACGACGCCGATCCGGTCACCGGGCTCGTCCGGGAGATCCGGGAGCAGGGCCTCCGGTACGGGCATGGGGACGCCCTCGCCGGGCAGGTCCTCGCGCTGCGCGTGCCGTACGAAGTGCGGGCCGAGGTCGTCGCCGACGCCGTCGTACGTCTCGTGGGAACCCAGGGCGGGCGCGCCACCGTCGAGCACGGCGAGCCCGCGAACCTGCGGCCCGTCCCCGCTCCGGAGGACCCCGCCCCGCTGGGCCTCGACGCCGCCCAGTGGGCCCTGCTCCACCCCGCCGCGCACGACCGGCCGCGGATCACCGCCGATCATCTGGTCCAGCGCGAGGGCAACCCCCTCTTCCGCGTCCGGTACGCCCACGCCCGCGTCCGCTCCCTGAGCCGCAACGCCGCCCGCCTGGGCTTCACCGCCGACCCCGGCCCCCTGATGCCCCCCGCCACCTCCGCGGGCGCCGCCGCCGACCCCGGCCCCCTGATGCCCCCCGCCACCCCCGCGGACGCCGCCGCCGACCCCGGCCCCCTCGCGCCCGCCACCCCCCCGGACGCCGCCGCCGTCGCCCGGCCCCTTCTGGCCCCCCTCGCCGACCACCCCCGCATCCTCGCCGCGGCCGCCACCCACCGTGCCCCGGACCGGCTTGCCCGGCATCTCGTCACCGTCGCCGATGCCGTGCTGCCCCTGCTGCCCTTCGTGCTTCCCCTCGGTGAGGAGAAACCCTCGGCCGCCCACCGTGCCCGGCTGGCCCTCGCCGAAGCCGCCGGGACGGTGCTGGCCGGTGGCCTGTCCCTGCTCGGCATCGACGCACCCGAACACCTCTGAGGGCGAGCGAGAGCAGATGCGCCCCGGAGAGAGACAGAGAGTCTGAGAGTCATGAGCCGTTCCGCCCATCCCGCCGGGCCCCGCCACGCCGATGTCCTGCCCGAGGGGCACTACTCCGCGCCGCCCGCCGACCTCAACGTCCTGGACCGGAAGGTGTGGGCCCAGACGGTCACGCGCGGCGAGGACGGTGTGGTCAGCGTCGGGGACATCCCCGTCACCCGGCTCGCCGAGGAGTTCGGCACCCCCGCCTACATCCTCGACGAGACCGACTTCCGCGCCCGGGCGCGTGCCTGGCGTACCGCGTTCGGTCCGGACGCCGACGTCTTCTACGCCGGGAAGGCATTCCTCTCCCGGGCCGTGGTGCGGTGGCTGAACGAGGAGGGGCTCAATCTCGACGTGTGCTCCGGTGGCGAGCTGGCCACCGCGCTGTCCGCCGGGATGCCCGCCGAGCGCATCGCCTTCCACGGCAACAACAAGTCCGTCGAGGAGATCCACCGCGCCGTCGACGCCGGCGTGGGGCGGATCGTCCTCGACTCCTTCCAGGAGATCGTGCGCGTCGCCCATATCGCGCAGTCCCTGGGCAAGCGGCAGAGGGTCCAGATCCGGATCACCGTGGGTGTGGAGGCACACACGCACGAGTTCATCGCCACCGCCCACGAGGACCAGAAGTTCGGGATCCCGCTCGCCGGGGGGCAGGCCGCCGAGGCGGTACGGCGGGCGCTCCAGCTGGACGGTCTCGAACTGATCGGCATCCACTCCCACATCGGGTCGCAGATCTTCGACATGTCCGGGTTCGAGGTCGCCGCCCACCGGGTCGTCGGGCTGCTGAAGGACATCCGGGACGAGCACGGGGTCGAGCTGCCCGAGATCGACCTCGGCGGCGGCCTCGGCATCGCGTACACCAGCGGCGACGACCCGCGCGAGCCGCACGAGATCGCCAAGGCGCTCACCGAGATCGTCACGCGGGAGTGCGAGAGCGCCCGGCTGCGGACGCCGCGGATCTCGGTCGAGCCCGGCCGTGCCATCGTCGGGCCGACCGCCTTCACGCTGTACGAGGTCGGCACGGTCAAGCCGCTGGACGGGCTGCGGACGTACGTCTCCGTCGACGGCGGTATGTCGGACAACATCCGGACGGCGCTGTACGACGCCGAGTACAGCGTCGCGCTCGTCTCCCGTGTCTCCGACGCCGAGCCGATGCTCGCCCGGGTCGTCGGCAAGCACTGCGAGAGCGGGGACATCGTGGTCAAGGACGCGTTCCTGCCGGCCGACCTGGCACCGGGTGACCTGGTCGCCGTGCCGGCCACGGGCGCGTACTGCCGGTCGATGGCCAGCAACTACAACCACGTGCTGCGGCCGCCCGTCGTCGCCGTGCGCGACGGCGAGGCCCGCGTGATCGTCCGGCGGGAGACGGAGGAGGACCTCCTGCGTCTCGACGTCGGGTGAACCTTCCGGTGGAGACCGTCGGGCGACCCCTCCGGCACAGGGCGCCGGGTGAGCCGTTCGGCGAAATCCGCCGGGTGAGTCCTCCGGCGAAAACCGCCGGGTGATCCTTCCGGTGGGAACCGCCGGGTGAGCCCTTCGGTGGAGACCGTCGGGTGGGTCGCTCAGCCGGGAGCCGGTGGCTCCGAGGGCGGGAACCCGCCGGAGACACCGGGGGTGGAAGATCTACGGTCTGCCACCCCCGTACAAATGAAATAGATGTCTCACGATCCGGACGAAGGGTAGAAACTCCCGTCCGGTGAGTGAGACTGGTCCAACCGTAGACGGTATGAGGAAACGAGGTCGGATGATGCGTACGCGTCCGCTGAAGGTGGCGCT
The DNA here is from genome assembly GCF_055600785.1 of Streptomyces sp. NPDC038200. Classification (NCBI taxonomy): domain Bacteria; kingdom Bacillati; phylum Actinomycetota; class Actinomycetes; order Kitasatosporales; family Streptomycetaceae; genus Streptomyces; species Streptomyces sp. NPDC038200. The sequence goes on along the minus strand of NZ_JBVJYH010000017.1, from coordinate 101,143 downwards.
GCTGGGCTGTGGAGTGGTCGGCTCAGAGGTGGCGCGCATCATGACGACGCACGCCGACGACCTCGCCGCCCGGATCGGCGCCCCGGTCGAGCTGGCCGGTGTCGCCGTGCGACGCCCGAGCAAGGTGCGCGAGGGCATCGACCCGAGTCTGGTCACCACCGACGCCACCGCCCTCGTCAAACGCGGCGACATCGACGTGGTCGTGGAGGTCATCGGAGGGATCGAGCCGGCCCGGACGCTCATCACCACCGCCTTCGAGCACGGCGCCTCCGTCGTCTCCGCCAACAAGGCCCTGCTCGCCCAGGACGGGGCCGCCCTGCACGCCGCCGCCGGGCAGCACGGCAAGGACCTCTACTACGAGGCCGCCGTCGCCGGCGCCATCCCGCTGATCCGGCCGCTGCGCGAGTCCCTCGCCGGCGACAAGGTCAACCGCGTGCTGGGGATCGTCAACGGGACGACCAACTTCATCCTCGACAAGATGGACTCCACCGGGGCCGGGTACCAGGAGGCCCTGGACGAGGCCACCGCCCTCGGGTACGCGGAAGCCGACCCCACCGCCGACGTCGAAGGGTTCGACGCCGCCGCCAAGGCCGCCATCCTCGCCGGCATCGCCTTCCACACGCGCGTGCGCCTGGACGACGTCTACCGCGAGGGCATGACCGAGGTCACCGCCGCCGACTTCCGCTCCGCCAAGGAGATGGGCTGCACCATCAAGCTGCTCGCCATCTGCGAGCGCTCGGCGGACGGGGCGTCCGTCACCGCCCGTGTGCACCCGGCCATGATTCCGCTGAGCCATCCGCTCGCCTCCGTGCGCGGCGCGTACAACGCCGTCTTCGTGGAGAGCGACGCCGCCGGGCAGCTCATGTTCTACGGTCCGGGCGCCGGCGGCTCGCCGACCGCCTCCGCCGTCCTCGGCGACCTCGTCGCCGTCTGCCGCAACCGGCTGAACGGCACCACCGGACCCGGCGAGTCCGCCTACGCCGACCTGACCGTCTCCCCGATGGGCGACGTCGTCACGCGCTACCACATCAGCCTCGACGTCGCGGACAAGCCGGGCGTGCTCGCCCAGGTCGCGACGGTGTTCGCCGAGCACGGGGTGTCGATCGACACCGTTCGGCAGCAGGGCAAGGACGGCGAGGCCTCCCTCGTCGTCGTCACCCACCGGGCCTCCGACGCCTCCCTCTCCGGGACCGTCGAGGCACTGCGCAAGCTCGACACCGTGCGGGGTGTCGCCAGCATCATGCGGGTTGAAGGAGAGTAACCAGCAATGACCCACCAGTGGCGCGGAATCATCGAGGAGTACCGGGACCGGCTGCCGGTATCCGACACCACGCCGGTCGTGACGCTCCGCGAGGGCGGCACGCCGCTCGTGCCCGCGCAGGTGCTCTCCGAGCGCACGGGCTGCGAGGTCCACCTCAAGGTGGAGGGGGCCAACCCGACCGGCTCCTTCAAGGACCGTGGCATGACCATGGCCATCAGCAAGGCGAAGGAGGAGGGGGCCAAGGCGGTCATCTGCGCCTCCACGGGCAACACGTCCGCCTCCGCCGCCGCCTACGCCGTACGCGCGGGCATGGTCTCCGCCGTGCTCGTGCCGCAGGGCAAGATCGCCCTGGGCAAGATGGGCCAGGCCCTCGTGCACGGTGCGAAGATCCTCCAGGTCGACGGCAACTTCGACGACTGCCTCACCCTCGCCCGCGCGCTGAGCGAGAACTACCCCGTGGCGTTGGTGAATTCGGTCAACCCGGTGCGTATCGAGGGCCAGAAGACGGCCGCCTTCGAGATCGTGGACATGCTCGGCGACGCGCCCGACATCCACGTCCTCCCGGTCGGCAACGCGGGCAACATCACCGCCTACTGGAAGGGCTACACGGAGTACGCCGCCGACGGCATCGCCTCCCGGACCCCCCGGATGTGGGGCTTCCAGGCGTCCGGCAGTGCCCCGATCGTGCGCGGCGAGGTCGTCAAGGACCCCTCGACGATCGCCACCGCGATCCGCATCGGCAACCCCGCCTCCTGGCAGTACGCCCTCGCCGCCCGCGACGAGTCCGGCGGCGCCATCGACGAGGTGACGGACCGTGAAATCCTGCGCGCCTACCGTCTGTTGGCCGCGCAGGAGGGCGTCTTCGTGGAGCCCGCCTCCGCCGCCTCCGTGGCCGGTCTGCTCAAGGCCGCCGAGCAGGGCAAGGTCGACCCGGGCCAGCGCATCGTGTGCACCGTCACCGGCAACGGCCTGAAGGACCCCGACTGGGCCGTGGCCGGAGCCCCGCAGCCGGTCACCGTTCCGGTCGACGCGGCGACCGCGGCCGAGCGCCTCGGCCTCGCCTGACCTGCCCGGTCCGGGATTCCCTGACAGGGTGCACAGGGGGCTTACGACACGCATCGTGCGCCTCCTGTGCGCCCTATGTCGCCACAGAACCTTCCTTCGATAGGCTGTACTGAACCCGCCTACCGCATATGCCCTCGCGTGTGGCACGGCGCCGCGTCGTCTCCGCGGCCCCACGGGTCTTCGTACGTCATCGGATGTCCACCGAAACATCGGTCGAATGTCCACCGAGCCCCTCGATGTCATTCGACCGTCACGCAGCTCAAGGAGAGTCTTCGAGCGATGGCCGGTCCAGCGTTCCGCGCCGCCGCCGTCCGGGTGCGCGTCCCCGCCACCAGCGCCAATCTCGGCCCGGGCTTCGACGCCCTCGGCCTCGCGCTGGGGCTGTACGACGACGTGGTCGTCCGGGTGGCCGACTCCGGGCTGCACATCGACATCGCGGGTGAGGGCAGTGAGACCCTGCCGCGGGACGAGAGTCACCTCCTCGTCCGCTCCCTGCGCACCGCCTTCGATCTGCTGGGCGGACAGCCCCGCGGCCTGGAGATCGTCTGTGCGAACCGCATCCCGCACGGCCGGGGCCTGGGTTCCTCCTCCGCCGCCATCTGCGCCGGGATCGTCGCGGCCCGCGCGGTGACCATAGGCGGCGAGGCCCGCCTGGACGACGCGGCGCTGCTGGAGCTGGCCACCGAGATCGAGGGCCACCCGGACAACGTGGCCGCCTGTCTGCTCGGCGGCTTCACCCTGTCCTGGATGGAGGGCGGCACCGCCCGTGCCATCAGGATGGAGCCCGACGATTCCATCGTTCCGGTGGTTTTCGTGCCCGGAAAGCCGGTCCTGACCGAGACCGCGCGCGGTCTGCTCCCGCGCACCGTGCCGCACGTCGACGCCGCCGCCAACGCGGGCCGCGCCGCCCTGCTCGTCGAGGCCCTGACCAGGCGCCCCGAGCTGCTGCTGCCCGCCACCGAGGACCGCCTCCACCAGGAGTACCGCGCGCCGGCCATGCCGGAGAGCGCCGCGCTGGTGGAGCGGCTGCGCGCCGACGGCATCCCGGCCGTCATCTCGGGCGCCGGGCCCACTGTCATGGCCCTCGCCGACGTCGGCTCCGCCGACAAGGTGGAGGCCCTGGCCGGCACCGACTGGGCCGCCAACCGGCTGAGCCTGGATGTGCAGGGAGCGAGCGTGCTGCCGCTTGCGACCTGACACACGGTTGCCGGATTTGGAGAGGGGGAATGTTTGTTGGATCCGGTAGTGTTAATCTCAAGTCTGCACCCGACCCCACCATGGCGAGGTGCCTCGTGTCCCCGTCCGGGACAGACATTCTTCCGGGAGCCTCCCGCGCCACTCCGTGTTCCCTGCGCCGTACCTGGGCAGTACGTCGTATGCGAACACTGAGCGGGCCGCCGGGCACGCTTCGGAATCGGTGCTACCACGCCACGTGACACTGGGTGCCACGGCTCGCGGAAGCGCCATCACCGCACATTTCTTCCGCCGCTTTGGCGGACCACCGCCCCGGCACGGTTCACAGAAGACAGGACCGTAGCCGGACAGCACAACCGGTCGCCGAGCCAGACAGGCCGACGTCCGCTCCAGGGAAGGACCCTTCGTGAGCGACACCACCGATCTGATGGGCGCACGTGTCGAGGAGACCGCTGCCGCGCCCGCCACGGACGCCTCCGCGCCTGCCACCGGTGCCGGCTCCCGGCGGCGCCGCGGTACCGGCCTCGAGGGCATGGTGCTGGCCGAGTTGCAGCAGGTCGCCTCGGGCCTCGGGATCAGGGGCACCGCGCGGATGCGCAAGAGCCAGCTGATCGAGGTCATCAAGGAGGCGCAGGCCGGGAGCGGAAGCGCCGCCCCGGCCGCCAAGGCCGACGCCCCCGCCGAGACCAAGCCGAAGCGCCGGGCCACCTCCAAGGCCCGCACGGGCGACGACGCCGAGAAGAAGGCGGAGAAGGCCGCCGAGGCTCCCGCCGAGAAGGCCGTGGCCCAGCAGCAGATCGAGATCCCCGGCCAGCCGGCCTCCGACGACGCCCCGACCGAGCGCCGCCGCCGGCGTGCCACCGCCGAGGCGGGTGCCCCGGCGAACAGCGGCACGGAGACGATCGCCGCCGAGGCGAAGAGCGAGTCCAAGGCCGAGGCGCCCGCCCAGCAGGCGCAGGGCGACGCCCCCAAGGGCGACGCGGGCGACGGCGAGGGCCGTGGCCGCCGCGACCGCCGCGAGCGAGGCCGGGACCGCGACCGTGGTGACCGCGGTGAGCGTGGCGACCGCCGTGGCGGCAAGGGCGACGACCAGCAGCAGGGCCAGGGCGGCGGCCGTCAGGACCGCCAGCAGCAGGGCCAGCAGCAGGGCGGCGGCCGTCAGGACCGCAACGCCGGCCCGCAGGACGACGACGACTTCGAGGGCGGCCGGCGCGGCCGTCGTGGCCGCTACCGCGACCGCCGGGGCCGTCGTGGCCGCGACGACATCGCCGAGCCGCAGGTCGCCGACGACGACGTGCTGATCCCCGTCGCGGGCATCCTGGACATCCTCGACAACTACGCCTTCATCCGGACCTCCGGCTACCTGCCCGGTCCGAACGACGTGTACGTCTCCCTCGCCCAGGTCCGCAAGAACGGCCTGCGCAAGGGTGACCACGTCACCGGTGCGGTCCGCCAGCCGAAGGAGGGCGAGCGCCGCGAGAAGTTCAACGCGCTGGTCCGTCTCGACTCCGTCAACGGCATGGCGCCCGAACACGGCCGCGGCCGCCCGGAGTTCAACAAGCTGACCCCGCTCTACCCGCAGGACCGGCTCCGTCTGGAGACCGACCCGGGCGTGCTCACCACCCGCATCATCGACCTGGTGTCGCCGATCGGCAAGGGTCAGCGTGGTCTGATCGTGGCCCCGCCGAAGACCGGCAAGACCATGATCATGCAGGCGATCGCCAACGCGATCACGCACAACAACCCCGAGTGCCACCTGATGGTCGTCCTCGTCGACGAGCGTCCGGAAGAGGTCACCGACATGCAGCGGTCGGTCAAGGGCGAGGTCATCTCCTCGACCTTCGACCGTCCGGCCGAGGACCACACGACCGTCGCCGAGCTGGCCATCGAGCGCGCCAAGCGACTGGTGGAGCTGGGTCACGACGTCGTCGTCCTGCTCGACTCCATCACCCGTCTGGGCCGTGCCTACAACCTGGCCGCGCCGGCCTCCGGCCGCATCCTGTCCGGTGGTGTCGACTCGACCGCGCTGTACCCGCCGAAGCGGTTCTTCGGTGCGGCGCGCAACATCGAGGACGGCGGCTCGCTGACCATCCTGGCCACGGCGCTCGTGGACACCGGGTCCCGCATGGACGAGGTGATCTTCGAGGAGTTCAAGGGCACCGGCAACATGGAGCTGAAGCTCGACCGGAAGCTCGCCGACAAGCGCATCTTCCCGGCGGTGGACGTGGACGCGTCCGGCACCCGTAAGGAAGAGATCCTGCTCGGCAACGAGGAGCTGGCCGTCGTCTGGAAGCTCCGCCGGGTGCTGCACGCGCTGGACCAGCAGCAGGCGATCGAGCTGCTTCTCGACAAGATGAAGCAGACCAAGTCGAACGTCGAGTTCCTGATGCAGATCCAGAAGACGACGCCGACGCCGGGCAACGGCGACTGAGCGCCGTTGAGGTGACTGTGCTCGGCCGGCCGCGGATCTTCCGTGGCCGGCCGAGCCGTTTCTCCGCGCCCCCAGGGTGTCGAGGCCGCCCCCCGTCCAAGGCGACGGGGGGCGGCGTCGTACGCGGACACGGGCGCCGGAAGGACCCCGGGCGAGATCTTTGCCACAGGGAGCCGCGCGGGAGCCGTTTTCCGGGCGTACGACCTCCTGGCCCGAATCCCCTGGTGAGCGCGGATCGTCCGCAGCGAGCGACTACACAGGGTGCCCATCGTCGTACGCGATGGGCATTGAGCGTTGTGCAACCCTTTCCCGAGTTTCTCCGTCTGACCTGGCGGAGCGACTATGGAGCGGTGACGACCGCACCTGACCCTGACCGCAGGGGGTAACCGACCGCCGAGACCTAGGAGCGATGTGGCCGCCGAGAGCACACCGGAGCCGGGCATAACCGAGCCGGGCGTGACCGCGCCCCGCCGCGGGGGCAAGGGGCGCCGCCGCAAGACCCGCAGCACGGGGAGCAAGGCCCTGCGCGCGACGGCCTGGACGGCCGCGGGCGTGGTCGTGCTGGGCGGCGCCGGCGCCGGGGTCGTGTACTTCAAGCTCAACGGCAACCTGCACAGCGTCGACATCAACCAGGCCCTCGGCAGCGACCGGCCGTCGAAGATCGACAACGGCTCCCAGAACATCCTGGTCCTCGGCTCGGACACCCGCTCCGGCAAGAACAAGAAGCTGGGCGGCGGCACGGACGACGGCAGTGCCCGCTCCGACACGGCGATGATCGTCCACGTGTACGAGGGCCACAAGAAGGCCAGTGTGGTCTCCATCCCCCGGGACACCCTCGTCGACCGCCCGCAGTGCACCGACACCAAGGGCACCACGCACTCCGCCGCGTCCGGGGTGATGTTCAACGAGGCGTACTCCACCGGCGGCGCGGCCTGCGCGGTGAAGACCGTCGAGTCGATCACCGGTATCCGTATGGACCACTACCTGGAGGTCGACTTCGAGGGCTTCCAGAAGCTCATCGACGACCTCGGCGGGGTCCAGGTCACCACGACCAAGGACATCGACGACCCGCAGAGCCACCTGAAGCTCAAGGCCGGCCCGCACAACCTCAGCGGTGAGCAGGCCCTCGGCCTGGTCCGCACCCGGCACGGCGTGGGCGACGGCTCCGACCTGGGCCGCATCCAGCTCCAGCAGGCCTTCATCAAGGCGCTGATCGACCAGGTCAAGCACGTCGGCGTGTTCACGAGCCCCAAGAAGCTGTACGACCTCGCCGACACCGCCACCAAGGCCGTCACCACCGACTCCGACCTCGGCTCGGTCAACGACCTGATCGACTTCGCGGGCGGGCTCAAGGGCATCAGTTCGTCGCACATGAAGATGGTCACGATGCCGGTCGAGTACGACCCGGCCAACCCCAACCGGGTCCTGCTGGCGAAGGCCAAGGCCCAGCTGGTCTGGGACGCCCTGAAGAGCGACAAGCCGATCCCGGCGTCGGCCACCGAGGGAACGGCCACGGGCGAGGCCAAGGGCGTCGTGAGCTGAACCCTCGCCCGCGGGCGCCCTTCCTCCGCCGCAGCCCCTCACCCGCAGCCCCTGCCCTCTGAGGCCCCCGGCGCCCGCAGGCGCCCCCCCGCACCTCCAGGAATAGAACAACCGCACCCCCGGTTTGGGTGGATGGCCCCAGTCCTGGCAGACTGGTACGTCGGCTCCGGTTCACGCTCCCGCACCCCGCGGCGGCGACCCGGCGCCCTCCCGAAACCTAGGAGACACCTTGAAGCGCGACATCCACCCCGCGTACGTCGAGACGCAGGTCAGCTGCACCTGCGGCGCGTCGTTCACCACCCGTAGCACCATCGAGTCCGGCACCATCCGGGCCGAGGTCTGCTCCGAGTGCCACCCGTTCTACACGGGCAAGCAGAAGATCCTCGACACCGGTGGCCGTGTGGCCCGCTTCGAGGCCCGCTTCGGCAAGGCTGCCGGCTCCAAGAAGTAGCGAGCCCCATTTCGCCGGTCCACGGCCACGCCCTTCACGGGGGTGTGCCCGGGACCGGCGTTTTTGGTCGTCGCCCTTCCCTTTCCCACGCAGTACAGGAGCCGAAAGATGTTCGAGGCCGTCGAGGAACTCGTCGCCGAGCACTCCGATCTGGAGCAGAAGCTCGCCGACCCGTCGGTCCACGCCGACCAGGCGAACGCGCGCAAGCTGAACAAGCGCTACGCCGAGCTGACCCCGATCGTCGCCACGTACCGCTCCTGGAAGCAGACCGGCGACGACATCGAGACCGCGCGCGAGTTCGCCGCCGACGACCCCGACTTCGTGGCCGAGGTCAAGGACCTGGAGAAGCAGCGCGAGGAACTGACCGAGAAGCTGCGCCTGCTGCTGGTCCCGCGCGACCCGAGTGACGACAAGGACGTCATTCTGGAGATCAAGGCGGGCGCCGGCGGCGACGAGTCGGCGCTGTTCGCCGGCGACCTGCTGCGCATGTACCTGCGCTACGCCGAGCGCGTCGGCTGGAAGACCGAGGTCATCGACTCCACCGAGTCCGAGCTGGGCGGCTACAAGGACGTCCAGGTCGCGGTGAAGACCCGCGGGCAGACCGAGCCCGGCCAGGGCGTCTGGGCCCGACTGAAGTACGAGGGCGGGGTGCACCGGGTGCAGCGCGTCCCGGCCACCGAGTCCCAGGGCCGTATCCACACCTCCGCCGCCGGTGTGCTCGTCACGCCCGAGGCGGAGGAGGTCGACGTCGAGATCAACCCGAACGACCTGCGCATCGACGTCTACCGGTCCTCCGGCCCGGGCGGTCAGTCCGTGAACACCACCGACTCCGCCGTGCGCATCACGCACCTCCCGACCGGAGTCGTGGCCTCCTGCCAGAACGAGAAGAGCCAGCTCCAGAACAAGGAGCAGGCGATGCGCATCCTGCGTTCCCGGCTGCTCGCCGCGGCGCAGGAGGAGGCGGAGAGGGAGGCCGCCGACGCCCGCCGCAGCCAGGTCCGCACCGTCGACCGCTCCGAGAAGATCCGCACCTACAACTTCCCGGAGAACCGCCTCTCGGACCACCGCGTCGGCTTCAAGGCGTACAACCTGGACCAGGTCCTGGACGGCGACCTCGACGCGGTGATCCAGGCCTGCGTCGACGCCGACTCGGCGGCGAAGCTCGCCGCCGCGTAAGACCCGCACGCACGAGTACGACACGGAGGACTCGCGTGAACCTGCTGCTCGCCGAGGTGGCCCAGGCCACCCAGCGGCTGGCCGACGCCGGCGTGCCCTCGCCGCGCACCGACGCGGAGGAGCTGGCCGCGTTCGTGCACGGGGTGAAGCGCGGCGCACTGCACTCCGTGAAGGACGCCGACTTCGACGCCCGGTACTGGGAGGTCATCGCCCGGCGCGAACAGCGCGAGCCGCTGCAGCACATCACCGGGCGGGCCTACTTCCGGTACCTGGAGCTCCAGGTCGGACCGGGGGTGTTCGTGCCGCGGCCGGAGACCGAGTCCGTCGTCGGCTGGGCCATAGACGCCGTGCGCGCCATGGACGTCGTGGAGCCGTGCATCGTCGATCTGTGCACCGGCTCCGGCGCCATCGCGCTCGCCCTCGCCCAGGAGGTCCCGCGCTCGCGGGTGCACGCCGTGGAGCTGTCGGACGACGCCCTGGTGTGGACGCGGAAGAACGTGGCCGGATCCAGGGTCGACCTGCGCCAGGGCGACGCCCTGACCGCCTTCCCCGACCTCGACGGACAGGTCGACCTGGTCATCTCCAACCCGCCGTACATCCCGCTCACCGAGTGGGAGTACGTCGCTCCCGAGGCCCGTGACTACGACCCGGAGATGGCGCTCTTCTCCGGCGAGGACGGACTCGACCTCATCCGGGGCATCGAACGCACCGCCCACCGGCTGCTGCGCCCGGGCGGCGTCGTCGTGATCGAGCACGCCGACACCCAGGGCGGCCAGGTGCCGTGGATCTTCACCGAGGAGCGGGGCTGGGCCGACGCGGCCGACCACCCCGACCTCAACAACAGGCCACGTTTCGCCACCGCCCGCAAGGCGCTGCCGTGACCACCCCGCAGACTTCATCCCCGCAGTACGTGTACGAGGAGGCCAGCTAGTTATGGCACGGCGATACGACACCAACGACGCGACCGACCGCGTGACGGGTCTGCGCGAAGCCGCGTCCGCCGTCCGCCGGGGCGAGCTGGTGGTGCTGCCGACCGACACGGTCTACGGCATCGGCGCCGACGCGTTCTCCTCGGAGGCGGTCGCCGACCTGCTGGCCGCCAAGGGCCGGGGCCGCAACATGCCCACGCCCGTCCTCATCGGCTCCCCGAACACCCTGCACGGCCTCGTCACCGACTTCTCCGAGATGGCCTGGGAGCTGGTCGACGCGTTCTGGCCGGGCGCGCTGACACTCGTCGCCAAGCACCAGCCGTCCCTCCAGTGGGACCTCGGCGACACCCGGGGCACGGTCGCGGTGCGCATGCCGCTGCACCCCGTCGCCATCGAGCTGCTCACCGAGGTCGGCCCCATGGCCGTCTCCTCGGCGAACCTCACCGGTCATCCGGCACCGGAGGACTGCGACGCCGCCCAGGGGATGCTCGGCGACTCCGTCTCCGTCTACCTCGACGGCGGCCCCACCCCGGGCAACGTGCCGTCGTCCATCGTGGACGTCTCCCGGGAGGTGCCGCTGCTGCTGCGCGAGGGCGCGATCTCCCCGGACGAACTGCGGAAGGTCGTACCCGACCTCGAGGTGGCGAATTGACGGCCCCTGAAGCGGGGCGTGGCATAGGCGGCGGGGGTTACAGCGCGGAGGAGACGACGACGTTCGGGTTCCCCCGCGACACCTTCCGCATCCTCCATGTCAGCACCGGCAACGTGTGCCGCTCACCCATCACCGAGCGGCTGACCCGCCACTTCGTCGCGGAGCGGCTCGGCGTACTCGGCGGCGGGCTGATCGTGGAGAGCGCCGGCACCTGGGGCCACGAGGGCGCGCCCATGGAGGCCAACGCGGAGACCGTGCTGTCCGAGTTCGGCGCGGACGCCGCCGGGTTCGTCGGCCGGGAGCTGCTGGACGAGCACGTGATCATGGCCGACCTCGTGCTGACCGCCACCCGTGACCACCGTGCCCAGGTCATCTCCATGGGCCATTCGGCGGGCCTGCGCACCTTCACCCTGAAGGAGTTCACCCGCCTGGTCCGGGCGATAGATCCGGCGACGCTGCCGCCGCTGGAGGACGGTGTGGTCATGCGGGCCCGGGCGCTGGTGCGCGCGGCGGCGGCGCTGCGCGGCTGGCTGCTCGCCCCGACCGCCGAGGCGGACGAGGTGTACGACCCCTACGGCGCCCCCCTGACCTTCTTCCGGTCCGTCGGCGACGAGATACGGGACGCGCTGGACCCGGTGGTCACCGCGCTGACGGGCGTACCCGCACACACGTAGGCGGACCCGGACGGTCGGCACGACCGCGCGTCCGCCGCACCCCGGGCCTACATTGGGGATACGTCACCGTCGACCGCCCGGAGCCCGTCATGTCGGTCAGCACCGTTCACGAGACCGATGTCCTGCGGCGACAGGACCCGGCGATGGCCGAAATCCTGCTGGGCGAACTGGCGCGGCAGTCCACGACCCTCCAGCTCATCGCCGCCGAGAACTTCTGCTCGCCGGCCGTGCTCGCGGCCCTCGGCTCGGCGCTCGCCAACAAGTACGCGGAGGGCTACCCCGGTGCCCGGCACCACGGCGGCTGCGAGATCGTCGACGTCGCCGAACGCGCCGCCGTCGACCGGGCCAAGGCCCTCTTCGGCGCCGAGCACGCCAACGTCCAGGCCCATTCCGGCTCCTCGGCCGTCCTGGCGGCCTACGCGGCCCTGCTGCGCCCCGGCGACACCGTCCTCGCCCTCGGCCTGCCCTACGGCGGTCATCTCACCCACGGTTCGCCGGCGAACTTCTCCGGCCGCTGGTTCGACTTCGTGGGGTACGGCGTCGACGCCGAGACCGGGCTGATCGACCACGACCAGGTGCGTCACCTCGCCCGGAACCACCGCCCCAAGGCCATCGTCTGCGGCTCCATCGCCTACCCCCGCCACATCGACTACGCCTTCTTCCGGGAGGTCGCCGACGAGGTCGGGGCCTATCTGATCGCCGACGCCGCGCATCCGATCGGGCTGGTCGCCGGGGGAGTGGCGCCGAACCCGGTGCCGTACGCGGACATCGTGTGCGCGACCACCCACAAGGTGCTGCGCGGCCCGCGCGGCGGGATGATCCTGTGCGGTGCCGAGCTGGCGGGACGTGTCGACCGGGCCGTCTTCCCCTTCACGCAGGGCGGTGCCCAGATGCACACCATCGCCGCCAAGGCCGTCGCGTTCGGCGAGGCGGCGACACCGGCGTTCACCGTGTACGCCCATCAGGTGGTCGCCAACGCCCGGGTGCTGGCCGGTCACCTGGCGGCGGAGGGGCTGGTCGTCACCACCGGCGGCACGGACACCCACCTGATCACCGCGGATCCGGCCCCGCTCGGCGTGGACGGCCGCACCGCGCGCGGCCGGCTCCTCGCGGCCGGGCTGGTGCTGGACTGCTGCGTGCTGCCGCACGGCGACAGCCGGGGGCTGCGCCTGGGGACGGCGGCGGTGACCACCCAGGGGATGGGGGAGGCGGAGATGGTGCGGATCGCGGCGCTGCTGGCGGCCGTGCTGCGCGGCGGGACGGAGCCGGCGGCGGCGCGTGAGGAGGTGCGCGCGCTCACCGGCCAGTTTCCGCCGTACCCCGGCTGAGCGGGGGAAGACGCGGATCCGTACACCCTGGTGTGTCCCGATGTGGGGCCCCCGGGGCCGCCCCGAACCAGGCCCGGACCAGGGCGCACAGCCCTGCGTGCAACCATCGTCGCTACCCGGCAGTCCTCATCCATATGCGTCCGTCGCTAGGGTGTGTGGCTGTGATGGCCAGCGAGACCTGTGGGGAAGCCCGTGCGTGAATACCTCCTGACGCTCTGCATCACGGCCGCGGTGACGTATCTCCTGACGGGGCCGGTACGCAAGTTCGCGATCGTGGCAGGGGCGATGCCGGAGATCCGGGCCCGGGACGTGCACCGGGAGCCCACTCCGCGCCTCGGTGGTATCGCGATGTTCTTCGGGCTGTGCGCGGGGCTGCTGGTGGCGGACCACCTGACCAACCTCAACGAGGTCTTCGCGAAGTCGAACGAGCCGCGCGCGCTGCTCTCCGGCGCCGCCCTGATCTGGCTGATCGGCGTCCTGGACGACAAGTTCGAGATCGACGCGCTGATCAAGCTGGGCGGTCAGATGATCGCCGCGGGCGTGATGGTCATGCAGGGTCTGACGATCCTGTGGCTGCCCATCCCGGGCGTCGGGAACGTCGCCCTGACCCAGTGGCAGGGCACGCTGCTGACGGTGGCCCTCGTGGTCATCACGATCAACGCGGTGAACTTCGTGGACGGCCTGGACGGTCTCGCGGCCGGCATGGTGTGCATCGCGGCGGGCGCGTTCTTCCTGTACGCCTACCGGATCTGGACCTCGTACGGCATCGAGGCCGCCGCCCCCGGCACGCTGTTCGCGGCGATCCTCATGGGCATGTGCCTCGGCTTCCTGCCGCACAACATGCACCCGGCGCGGATCTTCATGGGCGACTCCGGGTCGATGCTGATCGGCCTGGTGCTGTCGGCCGGCGCGATCTCGATCACGGGGCAGGTGGACCCGGACGCCCTGGCCCTGTTCACGGGGTCGGAGAAGGCGGCGGTGCACCAGACGGTGCCGGTCTACATCCCGCTGCTGCTGCCCCTGACGATCATCGCCGTCCCGGCCGCCGACCTGGTCCTGGCGATCGTCCGCCGCACCTGGCGCGGCCAGTCCCCGTTCGCCGCCGACCGCGGCCATCTGCACCACCGCCTGCTGGAGATCGGCCACTCGCACAGCCGGGCCGTGCTGATCATGTACTTCTGGTCGGCGCTGATCGGTTTCGGGGCGCTGGCGTACTCCGTGAACTCGGCGTCGATGTGGATAGTGCTGGGCGTGGTCTTCCTGAGCGCGGTCGGTCTGGTCCTGCTGCTGCTCCCGCGCTTCACCCCGCGTGTGCCGGTGTGGGCCCAGCGGTTCGTGCCGCCGCGCTACCGCAGGCGCCGCCGGTCCCTGGAGACGGCGGCGGCGGAGTCCGTGGCGGCGGAGTCCACGGGCCAGGAGGCCCCCGGGGCGGAGCAGCGCGCCCCTGTCACGGCCGGGGCTCCGGGCGTCAACGGGGCGACCGCGATCGGCGCTCGATCGCGTTTCGTCGATCGCCGTTGAGACGGCCAAGGTAAGAATCTGACTAGAGCATTGCCAAGTCGTGGGGGAGCAAAGACCCCTAATACCAGACAAGTCGGCTCGGTTTTTGCACAGACGGGCACTGTCACTCTCATGTGTGACAGCAAGCACACCCAGCAGGTAAAGACCTCATCAAATAGTTTGTGATACGGTTCACGAGAACCCCGGATAGGACCGAAGGACCTGAGTGCGACGGTCCATTGGTGTGAGGTCTCGATCACTCAGCCCGGGACTACGCTCGTCCATGACGACACCCTGCCCCCTGTGAAAGCGGAGTTGCCGCCATGCCGTCCAATGACGCCCGGATCCTGGCCCAGACCGCCGTACCCACGGCCGTCGCCGGCGCGATTGCCGCCGTCGTCTGCGGAGTGGTCGCGGGGGGCAAGGGGGCCATCGGGGCCGTCGTCGGCACGCTGGTGGTGATCGTGTTCATGGGACTCGGTCTCTACGTGCTCCAGCGCACCGCCAAATCCTTTCCCCAGCTGTTCCAGATGATGGGCCTGATGCTCTACGCGGCCCAGCTGCTGCTGCTGGTCATCTTCGTCGCGCTGTTCAAGAACACCACGCTGTTCAACCCGCGCGCCTTCGCCATCGTGCTGGTGGTCACCACCCTGACGTGGATCGCCGCGCAGGCACGTGCCCACATGAAGGCGAAGATCCTCTACGTCGATCCCGAAGCCTCGTCGAAGGGCGACAAGCCCGAGAAGACAGGCCACTCGTCGTGAGAGGTAGGGCCGGGATAAAGGCGCATGAGAGATGCTGCTATCGTCCGGTGCCAACTGCGGCATCGCGGGCGCGGGCATCTGAGCTGACGCCTGTTCCATCGCGAGGCGAGATGCCCCACAGCCGCCCCCACACCCGTAACACCAGTCCCGTGCCGACCCGCGGCCGTGCGCCGCGCCGACACAACGAGGTTGCCGTACCTATGCGCCACGATGAAGGAGCCCGCGGTGAGTGCTGACCCGACGCAGACGCTCGCTTTCGAAACGAGCTGTCACCTGTTCGACGGGTGCGGCTTCCCGGCTCCGGGCCTGCACTCGTTCCTGTTCAAGCCGCTCTGGGGCGACGCGGACAGCGACTTGTACTTCAACAAGACGATGCTGCTGGCGCTGCTCGGTTCCATCATCATCGTGGGCTTCTTCTGGGCCGCCTTCGCCAAGCCGAAGGTCGTCCCGGGCAAGCTCCAGCTGGTGGCCGAGTCCGGTTACGACTTCATCCGCCGGGGCGTCGTCTACGAGACCATCGGCAAGAAGGAAGGCGAGAAGTACGTCCCGCTCGTCGTCTCGCTGTTCTTCTTCGTCTGGATGATGAACCTCTGGTCGGTCATCCCGGTCGCCCAGTTCCCGGTCACGGCGATCATCTCGTACCCCGCCGTCCTGGCCGGCATCGTCTACATCCTCTGGGTCGGGCTGACCTTCAAGCGGCACGGCTTCGTCGGCGCCTTCAAGAACTTCACCGGCTACGACAAGTCGCTCGGCGCGGTCCTGCCGCTGTCGATGACGATCGAGCTGTTCTCGAACCTGCTGGTGCGGCCCTTCACCCACGCCGTCCGACTCTTCGCGAACATGTTCGCCGGTCACACCCTGCTGCTGCTCTTCACGATCGCCAGCTGGTACATGCTGAACGGCATCGGCATCGCCTACTCCGCCGTCTCGTTCGTGATGGTCATCGTCATGACGGCCTTCGAGCTCTTCATCCAGGCTGTTCAGGCATACGTCTTCGTACTGCTGACCTGCAGCTTCATCCAGGGCGCGCTCGCCGAGCACCACTGAGCCCCCGACCACCCACCCAGACATCCGGTGGCCAACCCCCACCGGTCATTGAAAGAGAAGGAAGAACCGGCATGTCCGCTCTCGAAACCCTTGCCGCCGGCGTCCAGATCAAGGGCAACCTCGGCTCCATCGGTTACGGTCTCGCCGCCATCGGCCCGGGCGTCGGCGTCGGCATCATCTTCGGTAACGGTACGCAGGCTCTCGCCCGCCAGCCCGAGGCCGCCGGTCTGATCCGTGCCAACCAGATCCTCGGCTTCGCCTTCTGTGAGGCGCTCGCCCTGATCGGTCTGGTCATGCCGTTCGTCTACCCGGCCTCCTGACCCGACCGCCGCGCACCAATAGACGAAAGGCACTGATATGAGCCCCCTGGTTCAGCTTGCGGCTGAGGAGGCCGAGAACCCCCTCATCCCGCCGATCCCAGAGCTCGTCATCGGCCTGATCGCCTTCGTCATCGTCTTCGGCTTCCTCGCCAAGAAGCTCCTCCCGAACATCAACAAGGTTCTGGAAGAGCGCCGCGAAGCCATCGAGGGCGGTATCGAAAAGGCCGAGGCCGCGCAGACCGAGGCCCAGAGCGTCCTTGAGCAGTACAAGGCCCAGCTCGCCGAGGCCCGGCACGAGGCCGCGCGCCTGCGCCAGGAGGCGCAGGAGCAGGGTGCCGCGCTCATCGCCGAGATGCGGGCCGAAGGCCAGCGGCAGCGCGAGGAGATCGTCGCCGCCGGTCACACCCAGATCGACGCCGACCGCAAGGCCGCCGCGTCCGCGCTGCGTCAGGACGTCGGCAAGCTCGCCACCGAACTGGCCGGCAAGCTCGTCGGCGAGTCCCTCGAGGACCACGCCCGCCAGAGCCGTGTGATCGACCGCTTCCTCGACGAGCTCGAGGAGAAGGCCGAGGCCACGCGATGAACGGAGCGAGCCGCGAGGCACTGGCAGCCGCACGGGAGCGTCTCGACGCGCTGACGGACTCCACGTCCGTGGACGCCGCGCAGCTCGCCGACGAGCTGGCGGCCGTCACCGCGCTGCTCGACCGCGAGGCCGGCCTGCGCCGGGTCCTCACCGACCCGGCGCAGTCCGGAGAGGCGAAGGCCGCGCTGGTCCAGCGTCTGATCGGTGGCCAGGTCAGCGGGTCGACCGTCGACCTGGTGTCCGGGCTGGCGCGCTCCCGCTGGTCGCAGCCCCGCGACCTGGTGGACGCGCTGGAGGAGCTGGCGGACACCGCCGACCTCACGGCCGCGGAGAAGACGGGCACGCTCGACGACGTCGAGGACGAGCTGTTCCGGTTCGGCCGGATCGTCTCCTCCAGCACCGAGCTGCGCGCCGCGCTCACCGACCGTGCCGCCGGCACCTCGGCCAAGACCGAGCTGCTGAACCGGCTCCTCGGCGGGCGGGCCAAGCCGGCCACCGAGCGTCTGGTGACGCGCCTCGTGACCGCGCCGCGTGGACGTAGCCTGGAGTCGGGACTGGAGTCCCTGTCCAAGCTCGCCGCCGAGCGCCGGAACCGCATGGTCGCCGTCGTCACCTCGGCGGTGCCGCTGAGCGACGGGCAGAGGGAGCGCCTCGGCGCCGCCCTGACCAAGCTCTACGGGCGTCGGATGCACCTCAACCTCGACGTCGACCCCGAGGTCGTCGGCGGGATCCGGGTGCAGGTCGGTGACGAGGTCATCAACGGCTCGATCGCGGACCGGCTGGACGAGGCCGCCCGCCGCATGGCGAGCTAGCAGCAACTCGATAATTCGAGAAAAGCAGTACGTACTTACGGCCCTGGTTGGGCCGTGCAGAGGATTCCTGGGGGTCGCCCCCAGACCCCCAAAGTGAAACTTCGGGCCCAACAAGGAGAGCAGGGAACCCAGATGGCGGAGCTCACGATCCGGCCGGAGGAGATCCGGGACGCGCTGGAGAACTTCGTCCAGTCGTACAAGCCGGACGCGGCCTCGCGCGAGGAGGTCGGTACGGTCACCCTTGCCGGCGACGGCATCGCGAAGGTCGAGGGCCTGCCCTCGGCCATGGCCAACGAACTGCTGAAGTTCGAGGACGGCACCCTCGGCCTCGCGCTGAACCTGGAAGAGCGCGAGATCGGTGCCATCGTCCTCGGTGAGTTCAGCGGCATCGAGGAGGGTCAGCCGGTCACCCGTACCGGTGAGGTCCTCTCCGTCGCGGTCGGCGAGGGCTACCTCGGCCGTGTCGTCGACCCGCTCGGCAACCCGATCGACGGTCTCGGCGAGATCGAGACGTCCGGCCGCCGCGCCCTCGAGCTGCAGGCCCCCACGGTCATGCAGCGCAAGTCGGTGCACGAGCCGATGGAGACGGGCTACAAGGCCGTCGACGCGATGACCCCGATCGGCCGTGGTCAGCGTCAGCTGATCATCGGTGACCGCCAGACCGGCAAGACCGCCCTGGCCGTCGACACGATCATCAACCAGCGCGACAACTGGCGCTCGGGCGACCCGAAGAAGCAGGTCCGCTGCATCTACGTCGCCATCGGCCAGAAGGGCTCCACCATCGCCGGCGTGCGCCGCGCGCTGGAGGAGAACGGCGCCCTGGAGTACACGACCATCGTCGCCGCCCCGGCGTCCGACCCGGCCGGCTTCAAGTACCTGGCGCCGTACACCGGTTCGGCCATCGGTCAGCAGTGGATGTACGAGGGCAAGCACGTCCTGATCATCTTCGACGACCTGTCGAAGCAGGCCGACGCCTACCGCGCCGTGTCGCTGCTGCTGCGCCGCCCGCCGGGCCGTGAGGCCTACCCGGGTGACGTCTTCTACCTGCACTCCCGCCTGCTGGAGCGCTGCGCCAAGCTCTCCGACGACATGGGCGCCGGTTCGATGACCGGTCTGCCGATCGTCGAGACCAAGGCCAACGACGTCTCGGCGTTCATCCCGACCAACGTCATCTCCATCACCGACGGCCAGTGCTTCCTGGAGTCGGACCTGTTCAACGCCGGTCAGCGCCCCGCGCTGAACGTCGGTATCTCCGTCTCCCGAGTCGGTGGTTCCGCGCAGCACAAGGCGATGCGCCAGGTCTCCGGCCGCCTCCGTGTGGACCTCGCCCAGTTCCGTGAGCTGGAGGCGTTCGCCGCCTTCGGTTCCGACCTGGACGCGGCCTCGAAGGCGCAGCTGGAGCGCGGTGCGCGCATGGTCGAGCTGCTGAAGCAGGACCAGTACCAGCCGATGGCCACCGAGGACCAGGTCGTCTCCGTCTGGGCCGGCACCAACGGCCGTATGGACGACGTCCCGGTCGCCGACATCCGCCGCTTCGAGCGCGAGCTGCTGGACTACCTCCACCGCAAGGAGGCGGGTCTGCTCACCTCGATCCGCGAGGGCGCCAAGATGTCGAACGACACGATCCAGGCGATCGACGACGCGGTGGCGGAGTTCAAGAAGCAGTTCGAGACCTCGGACGGCAAGCTGCTCGGCGAGGACACTCCGGCCGCTGCCGCCAAGTGACGTAAGGAAGGGACCTGACTCATGGGAGCCCAGCTCCGGGTCTACAAGCGTCGCATCCGATCCGTCACCGCGACCAAGAAGATCACCAAGGCGATGGAGATGATCGCCGCCTCGCGCGTCGTCAAGGCGCAGCGCAAGGTGGCGGCCTCCACGCCGTACGCGACCGAGCTGACGCGTGCGGTCACGGCGGTCGGTACGGGTTCGAACACCAAGCACCCGCTCACCACGGAGGCGGACAACCCGACCCGTGCCGCGGTCCTGCTCCTCACGAGCGACCGCGGTCTGGCCGGCGCCTTCAACTCCAACGCCATCAAGGCGGCGGAGCAGCTGACCGAGCGCCTGGAGCGCGACGGCAAGCAGGTCGACACGTACATCGTCGGCCGGCGCGGTGTCGCCCACTACAACTTCCGTGAGCGCAAGATCGCGGAGTCGTTCACGGGCTTCACCGACGAGCCGTCGTACGCGGACGCCAAGAAGGTGGCGGCGCCGCTGATCGAGGCCATCGAGAAGGAGACGGCCGAGGGTGGTGTGGACGAGCTCCACATCGTCTTCACCGAGTTCGTCTCGATGATGACGCAGACGGCGCTCGACGCGCGGCTGCTGCCGCTGCGCCTCGACGAGGTCGCCGAGGAGGCCTCGCCCAAGGGCGAGATCCTCCCGCTGTACGACTTCGAGCCCTCGGCGGAGGACGTCCTCGACGCCCTGCTGCCGCGCTACGTGGAAAGCCGTATCTACAACGCGCTGCTCCAGTCGGCCGCTTCGAAGCACGCCGCCACGCGGCGCGCGATGAAGTCGGCCACCGACAACGCGGGCGAGCTGATCAACACGCTCTCCCGTCTTGCCAACGCGGCCCGCCAGGCCGAAATCACCCAGGAAATCAGCGAGATCGTCGGTGGCGCGAGCGCCCTGGCCGACGCGACCGCGGGGAGTGACCGATAATGACCACCACTGTTGAGACCGCGACGGCTACGGGCCGCGTCGCCCGGGTCATCGGCCCGGTCGTCGACGTGGAGTTCCCCGTCGACGCGATGCCGGAGATCTACAACGCCCTTCACGTCGAGGTGGCCGACCCGGCCAACGCCGGCGAGAAGAAGACGCTGACCCTGGAGGTCGCCCAGCACCTGGGTGACGGCCTGGTCCGCACCATCTCGATGCAGCCCACCGACGGTCTGGTCCGCCAGGCCGCGGTCGTCGACACCGGCGACTCCATCACGGTGCCCGTCGGCGACTTCACCAAGGGCAAGGTGTTCAACACCCTCGGTGAGGTGCTGAACGTCGACGAGCGGTACGAGGGCGAGCGCTGGGGCATCCACCGCAAGGCCCCGAACTTCGACGAGCTCGAGTCCAAGACCGAGATGTTCGAGACGGGCGTCAAGGTCATCGACCTGCTCACCCCGTACGTCAAGGGCGGCAAGATCGGCCTGTTCGGCGGCGCCGGCGTCGGCAAGACGGTGCTCATCCAGGAGATGATCTACCGTGTCGCCAACAACCACGACGGTGTCTCCGTGTTCGCCGGTGTCGGTGAGCGCACCCGTGAGGGCAACGACCTGATCGAGGAGATGTCGGACTCCGGCGTCATCGACAAGACCGCGCTGGTCTTCGGTCAGATGGACGAGCCCCCGGGCACCCGTCTGCGCGTCGCGCTGGCCGGCCTCACCATGGCCGAGTACTTCCGTGACGTCCAGAAGCAGGACGTGCTGTTCTTCATCGACAACATCTTCCGCTTCACGCAGGCCGGCTCCGAGGTCTCCACCCTGCTCGGCCGTATGCCGTCCGCGGTGGGTTACCAGCCGAACCTGGCCGACGAGATGGGTCTCCTCCAGGAGCGCATCACCTCGACCCGTGGTCACTCGATCACCTCGATGCAGGCGATCTACGTCCCCGCGGACGACCTGACCGACCCGGCCCCGGCCACCACCTTCGCCCACCTCGACGCGACGACGGTTCTCTCCCGTCCGATCTCCGAGAAGGGCATCTACCCGGCCGTGGACCCGCTGGACTCCACGTCCCGGATCCTGGACCCGCGCTACATCGCCGCGGATCACTACAACGCGGCCATGCGCGTGAAGACGATCCTGCAGAAGTACAAGGACCTCCAGGACATCATCGCGATCCTCGGTATCGACGAGCTGGGCGAGGAGGACAAGCTCGTCGTCCACCGTGCCCGTCGTGTGGAGCGCTTCCTGTCCCAGAACACCCACGTCGCCAAGCAGTTCACCGGCGTGGACGGCTCGGACGTGCCGCTCGACGAGTCGATCGCCGCGTTCAACGCGATCTGCGACGGCGAGTACGACCACTTCCCCGAGCAGGCGTTCTTCATGTGCGGTGGCCTGGAGGACCTCAAGGCCAACGCCAAGGAGCTGGGCGTCTCCTGAGCCTCGCGCTCGTGTGAGGGGGCGGGCGCGTCCCGCCCCCTCATCCACGCCTACTAGAATTGACCCCAACACCCGGCACTACCGCCGGGTGGTGACCCGAGGAGCCACCCTTGGCTGCTGAGCTGCACGTCGAGCTGGTCGCCGCCGACCGCCAGGTCTGGTCCGGCGAGGCCACCCTGGTCGTCGCGCGCACCACGTCCGGCGACATCGGCGTCATGCCCGGTCACCAGCCGCTGCTCGGTGTGCTGGAGTCGGGCCCGGTGACCATCCGTACGAGTGATGGTGGAACGGTCGTCGCCGCGGTGCACGGCGGTTTCATCTCGTTCGCGGACAACAAGCTGTCCCTGCTGGCCGAGATCGCCGAACTGTCGGACGAGATCGATATCCAGCGCACGGAGCGGGAGCTGGAGCGCGCGAAGGCGGAGGGCGACGCCGCCGCCGAGCGCCGCGCGGACGTCCGACTGCGTGCCGCGGCGGCGCGCTGAACCAGTCGCGCCGACGTTGACGTCACTCAGCCGCGGCCGGCCCGGAGCAATCCGGTGCCGGTCGCGGCTGAGGCAGATGTGGGTGTCTTTTCCGTTTCATTACCCAGAGACTGAAGCAGTTCCCCTACCTAGGAGACGAGGAGGTCGGTGTCGATGGTCCTCGCTCTGACTGTGTGCGGAATCGTGGTCGCGCTCGTGGTGGTGGGGCTGTTCCTGTTCGGGTTGCGGCGCAGGCTCATCCAGCGATCGGGCGGCACCTTCGACTGCTCGCTGCGCTGGGACGTGGCCGAGAAGCCCGACGCGGGCGGCAAGGGCTGGAGCTACGGCGTCGCCCGCTACAACGGCGACCGCATCGAGTGGTACCGGGTCTTCTCCTACGCCTTCCGTCCCCGCCGCGTCCTGGAGCGCGCGCAGATCGAGGTGGCCGGACGCCGGCTGCCCGAGGGCGAGGAGGAACTGGCGCTGCTCTCGGACGCGGTGGTGCTGGCCTGTACGCACCGGGGCATCCGCCTCGAACTCGCCATGAGCGAGGACGCGCTGACCGGATTCCTCGCGTGGCTGGAGGCGGCCCCGCCCGGACAGCGGGTGAATGTGGCCTGACGGCACTCACCCTCCCCCGGGCGGTGCCCGGGGGAGGGTGACGGTGTTCGGTGCGGTGCTCTCTTACAGGTTGTTGCTGATGGCGCTCACCAGTTCACCGTCGCTGGTGTCGCCGCTGAACTCCCAGAAGAACGCGCCGCCGAGGCCCTGGCTGTTGGCCCAGGCCATCTTCGACTTGATGGTGGCGGGAGTGTCGTACGACCACCAGTTGCTGCCGCAGTGCGCGTACGCGGTGCCGGCGACGGTGCCGGTGGCCGGGCAGGACGACTTCAGGACCTTGTAGTCCTCGATGCCCTGCTCGTAGGTGCCGGCCGCGGGGCCGGTGGCGGTGCCGCCGGGGGCGTCCTGGGTGACGCCGGTCCAGCCGCGGCCGTAGAAGCCGATGCCGATGAGCAGCTTCTTGGCGGGCACGCCGATCGCCTTGAACTTCGCCAGCGCGTCGGCGGTGGTGAAGCCCTCCTTCGGGATGCCGCTGTACGAGGTGAGCGGGGAGTGCGGGGCGGTCGGGCCCTTGGCGTCCCACGCGCCGAAGAAGTCGTACGTCATCACGTTGTACCAGTCGACGTACTGGGCGGCGCCCGCGTAGTCCGCGGCCTCGATCTTGCCGCCGGCGGAGCCGTCGGCCGTGGTGGCGGAGGTGACCAGGTTGTTGGAGCCGAACTTGGCGCGCAGCGCGGCCATCAGGTTCTTGTAGGCCGCGGCCCCGCTGGTGTCACAGGTCAGGCCGCAGGCGTTCGGGTACTCCCAGTCGATGTCGATGCCGTCGAAGACGTCGGCCCAGCGCGGGTCCTCGACCAGGTCGTAGCAGGACTGGGCGAAGGCGGCCGGGTTCTTCGCGGCGTCACCGAAGCCGCCGGACCAGGTCCAGCCGCCGAAGGACCACAGCACCTTGATGTTCGGGTACTTGGCCTTCAGCTGGCGCAGCTGGTTGAAGTTGCCGCGCAGCGGCTGGTCCCAGGTGTCGGCGGTGCCGCTGACGGACTGGTCGGCGGTGAACGCCTTGTCGTAGTCGGCGTAGGAGTCGCCGATCGCGCACTTGCCGCCGGTGACGTTGCCGAAGGCGTAGTTGATGTGCGTGATCTTGGACGCGGAGCCGGACGTCACCAGGTTCTTGACGTTGTAGTTGCGGCCGTAGATGCCCCACTCGGTGAAGTAGCCGAGCTTCACCTTGTCGCCGGTGGGCGGGGGAGTGGTGCCGCCGCCGGTGGTGTGCACCTTGACCGCGCCGCTGACCGGGCCGGTCTGGTCGGCGGTGTCGCGGGCCTGCACGGTGTACGAGTAGTCGGTGCCGGCGGTCAGGCCGGAGTCCGAGTACGACGGGGTGGTGACGGTGGCGACCTTGGTGCCGTCGCGCAGCACGTCGTAGTTCTTGATGCCCTTGTCGTCGGTGGCCGCGCTCCAGGAGAGCTTCACCGAGGTGTCGGTGACGGAGGAGGCGGTCGGGGTGCCGGGGGCGGAGGGGGCCGCGTCACCCGGGACCGTCGTGCCGTCGCAGCTGTCGCCGTTCAGCTTGCAGTTGGACGGGGAGCCGGAGCCCGCGCCGTTGAAGCCGAAGGAGACCGAGGCGCCGGGGGCGAGGGTGCCGTTGTAGGACTTGTTCTTCGCCGTCCAGTGGGTGCCGGAGCTGGTGACGTCGGCGTCCCAGGCGGAGGTCACGGACGTGCCGGAGGGGAAGTCCCACTCGACGGTCCATGAACTGATGCTGCTGCTGCCGGTGTTCTTGATGGTCCACTGGCCGCCGAAGCCGCTGCCCCAGTCGCTGCTCTTGGTGAAGCTGGCCGTGGCGTTCGTCGCGGCCTGGGCGGGACTGGCGAGACCGACCAGGCCGGCCAGGGGGAGCAACAGGGTCGCGAACCCTGCCGCGGCTCTGTGTCTGAAGCGCATGCTGCGCCTCCCTCGTCGTCGGGGGTGTCAGGGGCATGACTGAGCCTTCACGCCCCATGGTGCTGCGAGGGTAGAAAGGTCTGGACCACAGGTCAATAGGTCTGGACCATTCCGGCTCGATGCCTCAGCGGAGCCCCAACTCCCGGGCCAGCACCGCGGCTTGCACCCGGCTGCGCAGCTCCAGCTTGGCCAGCACCCGGCTGACGTGCGTCTTCACCGTGCCCTCCGCCATGTCCAGCCGGACCCCGATCTCCGCGTTCGACAGCCCTTCGCCGACACAGCCCAGCACCTCCCGCTCCCGTGGGGTGAGGTCCGCCAGCACGGCCGGATCGGCCACCGCCTCCCGCGCCGGCGCCGCGGCGAACTCGGCGATCAGCCGCCGCGTCACGGCCGGTGCGACGATCCCCTCCCCGCGCGCCACCGTCCGCACCGCGTCCAGCAGATCCCGCGCCTCGGTGTTCTTCAGCAGAAACCCCGCCGCCCCGGCCCGCAGCGCCCCGAACACGTACTCGTCGAGATCGAAGGTGGTCAGCACCAGCACGTCCGCGAGCTGTTCGGCGACGATCCGCCGGGTCGCCGTCACCCCGTCCAACCGGGGCATCTGGACGTCCATCAGGACCAGGTCCGGGCGCAACTCCCGGGCCAGTTCCACCGCCCGCTCGCCGTCCTCCGCCTCGCCGGCCACCTCGATGTCCGGCGCGCTGCGCAGGATCAGGACCAGTCCGGCGCGGACGGCGGACTGGTCCTCGGCCACGAGGACCCGGACGGGGCGGCTCATACGGGGTCTCCTTCGGTGAGCGGAAGAGTGGCGCGGACGGACCACAGGGCATCCCGGGGGCCGGCCTCGAACGTGCCGCCGAGCAGCGCCGCCCGCTCCCGCATCCCGGTCAGCCCGGCACCGGATCCCGGTGCGCGGGGCGCGTCCCCCGGCCGGTAGGGGCTGGTCACCCGGATGTCCAGGATGCCGTCCGCCTGCCGGAGCACGACGTGCACGCGGCCCTCGGCCGCATGCTTCAGCGCGTTGGTCAGCGCCTCCTGCACGATCCGGTAGGCGGCGAGTTCCACGGGCGTCGGCACCTTGCCGTGGCCGGCGTCCAGGATGACCTCCAGACCGTTGGCGCGAGCGCCGTCCACCAGGGCGCCGAGGCCCTCCAGGGTGGGGGACGCGGCCGGTTCCCGGTCACCGGAGCCGTCCCGCAGGATGCCGATCAGCCGGCGCATCTCGGCCAGCCCCGCCACGCTGTTCTCCCGGATGACGGCCAGCGCGTCCCGCGAGGTCTCCGGGTCGTCGAGGGAGAGCGCCGCCGTGGAGTGGATGGCGATGGCCGACAGATGGTTGGCGACCATGTCGTGCAACTCGCGTGCCATCCGGGACCGCTCGGCCGTGACCGCCTGGGCGCGGTCCATCTCGGCCAGCAGCGCGGTCTGTTCGGCCCGCAGCCGCGCGGCCTCGGCCGCGTCACGGTGGTCACGCACGAGCACGCCGGTGGCGGCCGGTCCGAACGCCACCACCCCGACGCCCACGCCGATGAGCAGGCCCTGCGGATCCCGCCAGAGCGCGGCGGGGACGACGCCGGCGACGACCGTCAGCATCCCCGTCACCCAGGGGATGCGGCGGGCCGCGGCCGGGGTGCCGTACAGCACGGCCGCGTACATCAGGTCGGTGTACAGCACGATCGTGACGATGCTGCCGAGGGTCACCGTGTCCAGGACGAGCGCCGCCGTGCCGATCAGCAGACCGGTGCGGGGCAGGATGCGGCGCAACGGCTCGCAGGCCGCCGTCACGGCCAAGGGCACGAGCGGGCCCCAGGACGCGTGCCACAGCACGAGGGCGTCGTCGCCGACGCGGGGGTGGATCCCCAGCGCCCACAGCAGCACCCCGCCGACCAGCCCGCCCACGGCGATGCGCCAGTCGTCGCGGTGCGGACGGGGCGGTGCGAGGGACATGCCCCCATCCAACACGGCCCCCGGCCGCCGCGCCTGCACCCCGGGAAGGGTCCCCGACTGCGACTTTCGCTTACGGCGCTCTCGTCGGCGCCGACGATGAACCGGGCGCCGGCCCGGGGGAGCCTGGGAGGGTGGACGAGGGGAGCGAACCGTGATCGTCGGACTGATCATCGCCTGCGAGGTGGCGTTCTGGGTGCTGCTGGCCGCCGGGCTGGCCTTCCGGTACGGGCTGCGGATGCCCCGTACGGGCCTGGCCCTGCTGCTGTGCGAGCCGCTGCTGGAGATCGTGCTCTTCACCGTCACCGCCATCGACCTCAGGAACGGCGCCGAACCCGACTGGCGGCACGGCCTCGCCGCGGTCTACATCGGCTTCACGGTCGGTCTCGGCCACTCCACGGTCAAGTGGGCCGACGCCCGGGCGGCCCATCGCTTCGCCGGGGGACCGCCGCCGGTGAGGCCGCCGAAGTACGGCACGGCCCGGACCCTCCACGAGTGGAAGGTCGCGGGGCGCTGGATCCTGGCCTCGGCCGTCGCCCTCGCCCTGCTGCAGGGCGCCGTCTGGTACGTCGGCGACCACGGCGACACCGGTTCGCTGCGGGCGTGGCAGACCCGCATGCTCTGGGTGATCGGCGTCAACCTGGTCATCGCCGCCAGTTACACCCTCTTCCCGAAGCGGGAGCCGGAGCGCACGGCAGTCGAAAATCCGCTCGACACCGAGGCGGGCACCGGAGGATCATCGCGGCGATGACACGCACCGACACGCCTCCCGCCTGGGACGAGCGCACTCAGCTGACCACCTTCCTCGACTACGTCCGCGCCACCGCGCGCGCCAAGTGCGAGGAACTCTCCGACGAGGACGCCCGCAAGGCGCTCCTGCCCGGTTCGCCGCTGATGACCCTGAGCGGGCTGATCAGCCACCTGCGCTGGGTCGAGTACTACTGGTTCCGCGTGGTCTTCCTCGGGGAGGAGGACGAGGGTCCCTGGACCGAGGAGGACCCCGACCGCGAGATGCGCATCGCCGTCGACATCCCGCTGTCCCAGCTGCTCGACGAGTACGCCGCCGACTCCGCCCGGCACAACGAACTGATCGCCGCGCACGGCCTGGACGAAAAGGCGCAGCGCAAGCGGGACGACGGCAGCGTGTTCGACCTCCGCTGGATCCTGCTGCACCTCATCGAGGAGACGGCCCGGCACAACGGCCACCTCGACATCCTGCGCGAGATGACCGACGGCCGCACCGGCGACTGACCGGCTCGGCAGGGCCCAGGGCCGGTCCGGCGACTGCCGGGCCGGCCCTAGCGCTCCCCGCCCGGCACCCACAGCACGTCCCCGGTCTCCCGGTTGGCGCCGCGGGCCAGGATGAACAGCAGATCGGACAGGCGGTTGAGGTAGGTCGCGGTGAGCGGGTTCATCGTCTCGCCGTGCACCTCCAGGGCCGTCCAGGTGGAGCGTTCGGCCCGGCGCACGACCGTGCACGCCTGGTGCAGCAGGGCCGCACCGGGGGTGCCGCCGGGGAGGATGAAGGAGCGCAGCTTCTCCAGCCGCTCGTTGAAGCGGTCGCAGTCCGCCTCCAGCCTGTCGATGTAGAACTGCTCCACCCTGAGCGGCGGGAACTCCGGCTTCTCCACCACCGGCGTCGACAGGTCCGCACCCACGTCGAACAGGTCGTTCTGGACACGGGTGAGGACCGTGACGATCTCCTCCTCCAGGCCGCCCAGCGCGATCGCGGTGCCGATGACCGCGTTGGCCTCGTTGGCGTCCGCGTAGGCGGAGATCCTCAGATCGGTCTTGGGCACCCGGCTCATGTCGCCGAGGCTGGTGGTGCCCTGGTCGCCGGTCCTGGTGTAGATGCGCGTCAGATTGACCATGTGGCCAGCGTAGTTACGCTCCGGCCGTCCGGAACACCCGTGTGCCCGCCGTCACGGCCAGCGCCGCGAATCCGACGGCGACCAGGACGCCGTAGAGCATGTGCGCCGTCGCGTACTGGCCGGCGTAGGCGTCGCGGACCGCGTCCACCAGGTAGCGGAACGGCACGAAGTGCGACAGCACGTCCAGCCAGGCGGGTGCCAGGGACATCGGGAGCATCAGCCCGGACAGCAGCATCGACGGCATCGACACCGCGTTGACCAGCGGGCCGAACTCCTGCGGCGTGCGGACCTTCATGCCGAGCGCGTAGGACAGCGAGGCCAGCGACACCGTGAGCAGGGCGACGAAGGCGAAGCCGATCAGGATGCCGGCCAGCGGCGCGCGCAGCCCCATCACCAGCGCGGCCAGCACCAGCAGCACCGCCTGGAAGACGAAGACCGTGGCGTCGCGCAGCACCCGCCCGAGCAGCAGGGCGAGCCGGCTGACCGGGGTCACCCGCATCCGCTCCACCACCCCCTGCCCGTTCTCCATGATGACCGTGAAGCCGGCGAACAGGGCTCCGAACAGGCCGAGTTGCAGCAGCAGACCGGGGACCAGCACCTGCCAGGAGCTGCCCCGTCCGCCCAGTGGCAGGCCGGTGAGCAGCGGGCCGAAGAAGAGCAGATAGAGCAGGGGCGTCAGCACCCCGAAGAGCAGGGCGAAGCGGGAGCGCAGGGACTGGCGGAGATAGCGGCCGTAGACGAGGGCCGTGTCGTGGAGAAGCATGTTCGGTCCTATACGGCGACGGGGGCGGAGTCGGCGGGGGCGGGGCCGCGGCCGGTGATCGCGAGGAAGGTGTCCTGGAGCGTGGCGTCGAGCGAGCCGCCGTAGCGCAGTCGGAGCGCGCTCGGGGTGCCCTCGGCGGCGACCGTGCCCCGGTCGACGACGACCAGGCGGTCGGCGAGGGCGTCGGCCTCGTCCAGGTAGTGGGTGGTCAGGAAGACGGTCGTACCGTGCTCGTCGCGCAGCCGGCGGACCAGGTCCCACAGGTCGGCGCGACTGCCGGGGTCGAGGCCGGTCGTCGGTTCGTCCAGGAACAGCACCTTCGGCCGGTGGGTGAGTGCCATCGCGATGTCGAGACGGCGGCGCTGGCCTCCCGAGAGCGCTCCGGCCCTGCGGTCGAGCAGTCCGGTGAGATCCAGCTCCCGGGCGAGTTCCCCGGCCCGCGCCACCGCCTCGGACCTGGGCAGGCGGTACATCCGGCCCTGGGTGACCAGCTCCTCCCGGACGGTGATCTGCGGATCGACCCCGCCGGACTGGGCGACGTAGCCGCTGGCCCGGCGTACTCCGACCGGATCGGCCGCGAGATCGCAGCCGGCGACGGTGGCCGCGCCGCCGGTCGGTTTCAGCAGGGTGGTGAGCATCCGCAGGGTGGTGGTCTTGCCCGCGCCGTTGGGGCCGAGGAAGCCGAGGATCTCGCCCTCGTGGACGGTGAGGTCGATACCGCGGACGGCGTCGACGGGGCCGGCTTTCGTCTGGAAGGTGCGGGCGAGGCCCGCCGTGCTGATGACTGCTGGCATGCCTCCCAGAAAAACAGAGTCCCTGAAATTTTGCAATGACACCAAGTTTTCAGCCGACCCAGCGAAGCTAGGATGCGGACATGGCAGAAGGGCTCAGGGAGCGGAAGAAGCGGCAGACCCGGCAGTACATCTCGGACGTCGCCACGGGCCTGTTCCTGGAGCGCGGCTTCGAGGCGGTCACCGTCGCGGAGATCGCCGACGCGGCGAACGTCTCCGTCAACACCGTCTACAACTACTTCCCCGCCAAGGAGGACCTCTTCTTCGACCGCTCGGCCGGGATGGTCGACCGGCTGGCCCGCTGGGTCCGCGGCCGGGACGCCGGCGAGTCCGCCGCGCGCGCCGTCCTGCGGGAGCTGCGCGGAGAGGTCGAGGCCGTCTCGCCCCGGGTCGGCCTGATGGAGGGCTACGACCGCTTCATGCGCGTCATCCACGGGGCGCCGTCGCTGCGCTCCCGGCTGTGGAGCCTGCAGCAGGAGGTCCACGACGCCCTGGAGTCGGCCCTGCGCGAGGAGACCGGGACCACGGCCGACGACCCGCTGCCCGACCTGATCGCCGGTCAGATCTGCTGGATCCATCAGGCGGTCTTCGTCACCATCGGCCGCGAGATGCTCGCGGGGCGCAAACCGGCCGAAGTGTCACGAGAGGTACTTGTCCTCCTGGACGACATCGAGGACCTGTTGAGTGAAAAGGTGCTCAACTACGCCGTCCGAGGCGCGGAATGACCCCTGCCGGTGTGATGTCCGTCAAATGAGACGTGACGCGCGTTACTTACCGGTCACACAGCGGCGCCGGAGCGCTATGGTCCGCCGAAGAAGCAGACGTCCATAGCGTTCAGGGAGTCGGAGTGGCACGGAAGCTCGCCGTCATCGGGGCCGGTCTCATGGGTTCCGGCATCGCCCAGGTCGCCGCGCAGGCGGGCTGGGACGTCGTCCTGCGGGACGTCACCGACGAGGCACTGAAGCGCGGCACCGACGGCATCGAGGCGAGCTACGACAAGTTCGTCGGCAAGGGCCGGCTGGCGGCCGAGGACGCCGAGGCCGCCCTCGCGCGCATCACCGCGACCACCGACCTGGACGCGGCCGCCGACGCGGACGTCGTCGTCGAGGCCGTCTTCGAGAAGCTGGAGGTCAAGCACGAGATCTTCCGCGCGCTCGACAAGCTCGTGCGCGAGGACGCCGTGCTCGCCTCCAACACCTCCGCCATCCCGATCACCAAGATCGCCGCGGTCACCGAGCGCCCGGAGCGGGTCGTCGGCGTGCACTTCTTCTCGCCGGTGCCGATGATGCAGCTCGTCGAGCTGGTCCGCGGCTACAAGACCAGCGACGAAGCCCTCGCCACGGCACGGGAGTTCGCCGAGTCCGTCGGCAAGACCTGCATCGTCGTCAACCGCGACGTGGCCGGCTTCGTCACCACCCGGCTGATCTCCGCCCTGGTGGTGGAGGCCGTCAAGCTCTACGAGTCCGGTGTCGCGACGGCCGAGGACATCGACCTCGCCTGCAAGCTGGGCTTCGGCCACGCCATGGGTCCGCTCGCCACCACCGACCTGACCGGTGTGGACATCCTGCTGCACGCCGCCGGCAACATCTACACCGAGTCCCAGGACGAGAAGTTCGCCCCGCCGGAGCTGATGCGCCGGATGGTGGACGCCGGTGACATCGGCCGTAAGAGCGGGCAGGGCTTCTACAAGTACTGAGTCAACCCACCCGCGCACGAGCGCCCCGGGAGTATCACTCCCAGGGGTGAATTCGGTATCGGTTCGCTTACAAACAGCAACCGCACCGCCACCCGCACAGTCAGACGTTGCACAGCACCGTCACCGAGTACGCCAACCGCAGCCAACGGGGAGCGCATATGCACATCAGGGGCGACCACGCCGAGCTGGTCGTCGGGGGCCGCCTCGACGTCCGCAGCGCGGCGGACGCCCGTACGGCCCTGCACTCGGCCGTCGACACCGGTGTCGGCGACCTGGTGCTCGACCTGTCCGAACTGGATTCCTGGGACGCCACCGGGCTCGGGGTGATCATGGGTGCCCACCGGCGGGCCGGCCGCTGCGGGCGCCGCCTGGTGCTGCGGGGTGTACCGGCGCAGATGCAGCGCCTGCTGGTCGCCACCCGGCTGCACCGCATCCTCGCCATCGAGGGCGGCATCGGGGTGGAGTCGCTGCCCCGGGTGTGAGACGTGCACGGGGCGGACCGGGCGACGGCAGAGACCCGGGCGCACCCGCCGAAGCGCGCGTCGAGGGCAATCCTCACGAGACCGTGACGTCTCGGACCGCACGGCACCCCGCCCTGTCGGAGATACTGACCGAAGGTTTAGGGTGCGGTCGCCCGCCGCCTCGCATCCCTCGACCGAGCGGGCCCGGACCAGAAGCTACAGCGCGGTGTGCGACAAGGCCGGGAGGGCCGGAACACGGGCACACGACGCTTTTGGGGGCTGGAACCCATGGACCCGATCAACCCGGGACCCGACGAGCACGGTCAGGCGCACGGCCGCCGCCCGCCCCGGGACTCCCTCACCTCCGACTTCGCCTCCGGCGCCCCCGCGCCCGCCCGCATGGTGCAGCTCGTCACCGGCGACCTCCAGCTGACGGTCAATCCGGTCGACGGCAGCGAGATAGAACCCTGCCCGCCGGCCGAGCGCCCCGGCAGGCCCCGCAAGCGCACCGCCGACGAGCGTGCCGAGACCGAACGCGCCGCCCGGCCGCCCGTACCGCCCGGCCCCGGCCGGCCGGTGCTCTCCCTGCTGGAACGCCAGGACGAACGCGAACGCCTCGTCCGCCTGCTCGCCCGCGGCCGCTCGGTCCGCGTCACCGGCCCGGCCGGCTCCGGCCGCACCGCCCTGCTCGACCTGGTCGCCGAGGACTGCGCGGACCTCGCCCCCGACGGCGTGGTCCGCCTGAACGGCTTCCGCCGCACCGCCGGTGACGTCCTGCAGGACCTGTTCCACGCCGTCCACGACGCCCCACGGCACCGCCCCGGCCCCGACGAACTGGCGGCCTGCGTCCGGGAGATCGGCGCGGTCGTCGTCCTGGACGACCTGGAGTTCGGCGGCACCGCCCTGGACGAACTGCTCGACGCCACCCCCGAATGCGCCTTCCTGCTCGGAGCCACCCCCGACGTGCCCGCGCCCTCCGCCGAGTCCGAGGTGGAGGAGATCTTCCTCACCGGCCTCGACCGCGCCGCCGGCGTGGAGATCCTGGAGCGGACCGTCGGCCGGGTGCTCACCGAGGAGGAGGCCAACTGGGCCGGCGACCTGTGGTTCGAGTCCGAGGGGCTGCCCCTGAGGTTCGTCCAGGCCGGTGCCCTGCTGCGGCAGCGCGACCAGCTGCGGGCCAGCACCGGCGCGGTGGACGAGTACGGCGTCTTCGAGGACGTACTCCCGCCCGCGGACACGCCCGCGGACCTCGACGACGACGTCCCGCTGCCGTCCCTCGGCGAAGCCGCCGCACCCGCCCCGCTGCTGGCCTCCCGGCTCAGCGCCGACGCCCGCGCCGCCCTCCGCTTCGCGGTCGCCCTCGGCGGCGAGATACCCCACCAGGCGCACCTGCCCGCGCTGGTCGGCGACACCCACGCCGACGCCGCCCTCGGCGAGCTGGCCGCCTGCGGCCTGGTCTCCCCCGTCGGCTCCCGCTACCGGCTCGCGGCCGGCGTGCAGACCCAGCTGGAGGCCGCCGGATACGCCGACGACGCCCCCGCCCACGCCCTCACCGCCGCCCAGCACTACGCCTGGTGGGCCGGACACCCCTCCGTCACTCCCGAACGGGTGTCCGTGGAGGCCGACGCGGTCCTGGCCGCGCTCGCCGCCGTCGTGCCGCAGACGACCCCGCCCGTCGAGGGCGAGGAGAGCAGCGCCGTACGGCTGGCCCGCACGGCAGCGCCCGCCTTCGCCGCCGGACTGCACTGGAGCGCCTGGGAACGGGCCCTGCGGTCCGGTGCGGAAGCCTCCCGGCTGGCCGGCGAGGTATCCGAACAAGCCTATTTCCACCACGAGTTGGGCATCCTCGCGCTCTGTGTCGGACAGCTCGACCGGGCCCGTGCCGAGCTGGAGGCCTCGGGCGGGCTGCGCGGCGCCCTCGCCGACAAGCGGGGCACGGTCGCCGGCCGCCGCGCCCTCGCGCTGCTCGCCGACCGGGCCGGCGAGGTGCCCGGGCCGTCGGCGCAGGCGGGGGAGGAGGTGCCGGAGGTGCGGCAGGAGGGGCCGACGCCGCGGCCGTACGTCCCCGCGGGCGACACCCTCGTCACCCGGCAGCTTCCGCAGGCCGGGCCGCGGAACGGGCCGCAGGGCGGCGGTGTCCGGAGCATGGTCCGGCGCAACCTGGTGGCGGTCGGCTCCGGCGCGCTGCTCGCCGCCGTCCTCGGCACCGTCATCACGCTCGGCATGACGTCCGACCAGGACGGCGACCGGAACCCGGCGGGCAGGGTCGAGGTCAATCCGTCGGCCGGGCAGGAGATCGGCGACGGTGGCCAGGAAGCCGACCCGGCCGGGACCGGCTCCGGCTCGGGCGGTGGCACCGGTGCGGCCGCAGGCCGGCCCACCTCGCCGGGCCCCGACGGCAGGTACGGCACGGCCGACGACCCGGCGCCGCCGGCGGACACGGCCCGGCCGTCGGAGAGCATCGCCCCGTCCGGCTCCGGCTCGCCCTCCGGCTCACCGTCGAAGTCCCCCAAGCCATCGGGCTCGTCCGGTTCGTCGGGCGGCGGTACGACGGGCGGCACGAGCGGGGGCACCTCCGGCGGCACGACGGGCGGTTCGACCGGCGGCTCGACCGGCGGGACGACCGGCGGGACGACCGGCGGTTCGACGGGCGGCACGAGCGGGGGCACCACCGGCGGCACGTCGGGCGGTTCGACCGGCGGCTCCACCGGCGGGACGACCGGGGGCACCACCGGCGGCACGACGGGCGGGTCCACGGACGGCACCACCGGCGGCGACACCACGGGCGGCGACAGCGGCGGAACGACGACGGGCGGCACGGACGCGGGCACGACCGGCTCCGCCGGGGGGACGTCGAGCAGCGCTTCGGCCTCGGAGAGTGCTCTGGGGACGACCGCCGAGGTGATGTGACACCGGGCCTCGCACCCCCCTCACCGACTCACCGAGCCCGCCCCACGCTGCCGCTACCGCTGCTGCCGCTCCGCTGCCCCCTGCTGCCGCTCCGCTGCTGCTGCCGCCTCTTGCGGCCGGCGCACCCTCTTCTCCGCCGCGACGGCGTTCTGCCACCGCGGCGGTGTTCGGCGGTGCCTGACGGGCCTCAGGGCCGTTCGGCACCGCCGGTGCGCGCCGTCGTGGTTGAGCGCCGTCGCGGCGGAGAGAAGTGACCGGTGCGGAGAAGAGGTCGCGCGAGGAGCGGCCGGTCGGGATAAGCAGCCGGTGGGGACGAGTGACCGGTGGGGAGAAGAGGCCGCGCGAGGAGCGGCCGGTCGGGACGAGTGGTCGGTGGAGGCAAGGGGCCGCGCGAGGAGCAGCCGGTGGGGATAAGCAGCCGGTCGGGATGAGTGGCCGGTGGGGACGCGTGGCCGGGGGAGGTAAGTGGCCGCGCGAGGAGCAGCCGGTGGGGATAGGCAGCCGGTCGGGATGAGTGGCCGGTGGGGACGCGTGGCCGGGGGAGTGGGCTGCGGGGGTGGTCAGAACAGGCGGAGTTTGTCGTCCTCGATGCCGCGGAGGGCGTCGTAGTCCAGGATCTGGCAGTTGATGCCGCGGTCGGTGGCGAGGACGCGGGCCTGGGGCTTGATCTCCTGCGCGGCGAAGACTCCGCGGACCGGCGCCAGATGCGGGTCGCGGTTCAACAGGTCCAGGTAGCGGGTGAGTTGCTCCACACCGTCGATCTCACCCCGCCGCTTGATCTCGACCGCGACCGTCTGGCCGTCGGCGTCCCGGCACAGGATGTCCACCGGGCCGATCGCGGTCATGTACTCGCGGCGGATGAGGGTGTAGCCCTCGCCCAGCGTCTCGATGCGGTCGGCGAGCAGTTCCTGGAGGTGCGCTTCCACGCCGTCCTTGATCAGGCCGGGATCCACGCCGAGTTCGTGCGAGGAATCGTGGAGGATCTCCTCCATCGTGATGATCAGTTTCTCGCCCGCCTTGTTGACGACGGTCCACACACCCTCGTCCTCGCCCGCCCCCTCCTTCAGCGTGCAGGGCGGCGACATCCAGTTGAGCGGCTTGTAGGCCCGGTCGTCGGCGTGGATGGAGACGCTGCCGTCCGCCTTGACCAGGATCAGGCGGGGCGCCGAGGGCAGGTGGGCGGTGAGCCGGCCGGCGTAGTCGACCGAGCACCGGGCAATGACGAGACGCATGGTCGGCAACGCTACTCGACGCGTGCCGGTGCACGCGATCCGCCTATCCCGCTCCCTGTGAATCGCCCCAATTGTCCCTGGAAACTCTTGTTCATCCCTGGCCGATAGTGAGCATGAGTCGACCGTTCCATATACGCATTCTGCTGGTGTGGTCACCGACGGTTGCCTACCGTAGAGAACGGGAGGTTGCGGCCCATCTACTGAGCGTGTTCGAAATCGCGAACTCCCACATCTGTCCGGCAACCCCTGTGCATCGGGGGTGCGAGAGGAGAACCCATGTCGCTCGACGTCTCACCGGCCCTACTCGAACAGGCCGAGCGAGGCGAGGTCGACGAAGCAGCATTCGTCGACTGCGTCCGGACCTCCCTGCCCTACGCATGGGAGATGATCAGCTCCCTGGTGGCCCAGCTGAAGGTGGACGGCGGAACCTTCGCCGACAACCAGACGCCCCCGCCGGACGAGCAGGCCCGCGGTCAGCTGCTGCGTGCGCTCGCGAGTGACGCCATCCGCGGCGCGCTGCAGCGGCACTTCGGTGTGCGGCTGGCCTTCCAGAACTGCCACCGGGTGGCGGTGTTCCCGCTGGACGCCTCGGTGGACGACACGTTGGCCCGCTTCACGTCGGTGCGCAGCCAGTTGCTGAACCAGTCGCCGGAGCTTCGGGACTGCTGACGCGCGGCCTCGGTTCGGCCGCAAGACGGAGAGCCGTCGGCTTGCCGCTCCACCTGCGGGAGGTGCATTCGGTACTGGGGCGGCAAGCCCCCCAGGCGGCTTGCTTGTCGGGGGCGGGTCAGCGCAGCTGGGGCAGCACTTCGGCGCCGAGGCGCCGCAGGTTCTCCTCGGTGGCCGCGAGATCGCCCGAGCCCTCGACCAGGAGGGCGAAGCGGGAGATGCCGGTGCGCTCCGAGGTGGCCGCGAGCCGGTCGGCGGCGAGCCGCGGGGTGCCCACCGGGTGCAGGCCGCAGAGCAGCTCGGTGTAGGCGTACGGGTCGCGCATCGCGCGCTCCCGCCCGTCCACCGTGACATGGGCCGCGAGTCCCTGCCGCAGCCATCCCGGCATCGCCTTCAGCAGCGTCTCCGCCGCGTCCGTGCGCCGGTCGGCGAGCTGGCACACCCCGGCGGAGACGTGGGCGGCGCCCGCGATCTCCTCGGCCGGCCGGCCCGCCGCGCGGGCGCAGCGCCGCCACAGGGCGACCATCTCGGCCTTCTCCTCGTCCCCGATGTGCATGCCGAGCAGCATCGGCAGCCCGCGCTCGGCGGCCAGCCGCACGCTCGCCGGCGAGGTGCAGGCGAGGACGACCTCGGGGCCGGGGGTCTCGGTCAGGGCCTCCGACGGCCGGGGGACGACGGGCACCTCACGGAAGGAGAACCGCTCGCCGGAGGCCGCCACGGACGGTTCGCCCAGCCAGCGGAGCAGCAGATCGAGCGACTCCGGGAACCCGTGTTCGTACGCCTCCAGGCCCGTGCCGAACACCTCCAGATCCACCCAGGGGCCGCCGCGTCCGACGCCCAGGGTGAACCGTCCGCCGCTGGTCAGGTGCAGCAGCGCGGCCTGTTCGCCGAGGGCGACCGGGTGGGCGGTGGGCAGGACGCTCACCGCCGTGCCGACCCGGATGCGGCGGGTGCGGCCGAGCAGCAGCGCGGCCAGGGTGACCGCGGACGGGCATGTGCCGTAGGGCACGAAGTGGTGCTCGGCCAGCCATACGGCGTCCAGCCCGGACTGCTCGGTGACCTCCGCGGAGCGGACCGCCCGGTGCAGCGCCTCCCCCGGGCCCTGGCCCGGGAACTGGGCGGCCAGCACAAAACTTCCTACGTGCATCGCATTTCCTGCTTCCTTGGCTCCGACCCGGAGCTCCCCCACCCGGCATAACCGTCTGACACGTGCCCAGGACACGGCCTGGCGGAGAGATTTGCCGATTGTCTGCAGAATGGGTCGCCTTGGAGGGGGACTTGTACGGGTTGGTTCCCTACGCGTACCCCGCTCGGCGGCGCGTAGGCTGGATGCATCCCGTGCTTCCTGTATAGCCCCGAGAGGTGTCCTGTGTCCCCGCGTCGCAACCGACCGAAGGCAGCCGGATCGTCGGGCCGGAGCGCCGAGGACGACCATGCCGGCCGGTACGGCGGCTGGCAGTCCACGGAGAGCTGGCAGGGCGAGGAGTGGAGCGTCCGGCATGTCGCCGGGGCCAGCTCCGAGGGCAAGACCTACCGCTGCCCGGGCTGCGACCAGCTGATCCCCTCCGGTGTCCCGCACGTGGTGGCCTGGCCGGAGCACGCGGGCGTCGACGACCGCCGGCACTGGCACAAGGCGTGCTGGAACGCGAAGGACCGCCGCACCACGCGGGTGCAGCGGTCCCGTAACGCGCCGAGGTTCTGAGCCCCCCCGGGTCACACGTCCCGGCTCTGCAGCAGCGCGTACGTCCCCGCGTACACCGCCGCCGTCAGCCCGAGCATGATCCACAGCGGGTCCCAGCCGGACGGGCCGGACTCGGTCAGCGAGTTGGCGTAGAAGACGCTCAGCTGGTTCGGGATCGAGTACTCGAACAGCCACTCGCGCACCTTGTCGAGCGACTCCGTCGCCATGAACAGCGCGAGCACCAGCGGCGCGAGCAGCACGCCGATCATGATGGTGATGGCGCCCGCGGAGTGCCGGATGACCGAGCCGATGAGCAGCGAGAGCAGACCGAGCAGCGCCATGTAGAGGCTGATGCCGACGGTGGCCTTGAGCCAGTCGCCGCCGGTGGGCGTGCGGGCGCCGGTGCTCTCCAGCATGGACGCCTGGACCATGGCCACGAAGCCGGACGTGGCCAGGGTGAAGACGAAGGCGACGGCGAAGAACACGATCGACTTGGCGGCGAGCACCCGGGCCCGGCTGGGGCACGCGGTCATCGTCGTGCGGATCATGCCCGTGCCGTACTCCGAGGCCGTGGTCAGCACGCCCAGCGTGATGATGCAGATGCTGCCGAGCAGCAGACCGAAGAAGCCGAACGACAGCGGGTTCTCGCCGGACAGGGTCTCGGAGTCGGAGTTGGCCTCGACCAGCGCGCCGGCCATCAGGCCGATGCCGACGACGAGCAGCACGAACACGCCGAGCGTCCACATCGTGGAGCGCACCGACTTGATCTTCGTCCACTCCGAGGCCAGCGCGTGCCCGAGGTGGGTGCGCACGACCGGGATGGGCGAGGTGTAGCCGGGGTACGGCCCACCGGGCGCGGCTGCCGGGGCCTGCTGCATCGGGGGCTGGTGGGTGCTCATCGGGCGTCCTCGGGCTGGGTCGGGTCGGCGGGGGCGGAGGCGGTGGCCGGGGCGGCCACGGGGGCCTGCTGCGGCGCGGGCGGGGCGGCCGGGGCCGGCGGGGCGGCGGGCGCCTGCGGCGCGGGGGCGGCCGGAGTCTCCTTGGTCAGGGCCGGCGGCTGGTCCTGCGGCGCCACGGCGGCCGGCGGGGCCGGCGCGGGCTGCTGGGCCGGCGCGCCCGGCTGGGCGTAGGGGTTGCCCGGAGTCCCCGGAGCGCCGCCGTACGGGCCCGCGGGCGGGGCCGGCATGGCGAAGGCCTGGCCGCCCTGCTGGGGCGGCGGCGGGGCGTACCAGCCGGGCTGGCCCTGGCCGGGGACCGGCACGGGCGGCTGGGCGCCGGGCGGCAGCGGCTGCTGGAGCCCCGCCTTCTGGTCGACGGTCGAGCGGTAGTCCACGGCGCCCTGCGTCATCCGCATGTACGCCTCCTCCAGCGAGGCCTGGTGGGGCGACAGCTCCCACAGCCGGACGCCCGCCTCGTACGCGAGGTCGCTGATGCGGGGGAGCGGCAGCCCGGTCACCCGGAGCGCGCCGTCCTGCTCCGGCAGGACGTGCCCGCCGGCCTCGGCGAGCGCGGAGGAGAGCTTCTCACGCAGCTGCGGCTCGGTGTCCGGGGTGCGCACGCGCGCGAAGTCCGCGGAGTTCGCCGAGATGAAGTCCTTCACGCTCATGTCGGCGAGCAGCTGACCGCGCCCGATGACGATGAGGTGGTCGGCGGTGAGCGCCATCTCGCTCATCAGGTGCGAGGAGACGAAGACCGTACGGCCCTCGGCCGCGAGGGCCTTCATCAGGTTGCGGACCCAGAGGATGCCCTCGGGGTCGAGGCCGTTGACCGGCTCGTCGAAGAGCAGCACCTGCGGGTCGCCGAGCAGCGCGGCGGCGATGCCGAGGCGCTGGCCCATGCCGAGCGAGAAGCCCTTGGAGCGCTTTTTGGCCACGCCCTGGAGGCCGACGACCCCCAGCACCTCGTCCACGCGGCGGGCCGGGATGCCCGACAGCTGGGCGAGGCTCAGCAGGTGGTTGCGGGCGGTCCGGCCGCCGTGCACGGCCTTGGCGTCGAGCAGGGCGCCGACCTGCCGTGGGGCGTTGGGCAGCTTGCGGTACGGGTAGCCACCGATGGTGACCGCCCCGGACGTGGGGTTGTCCAGCCCGAGGATCATCCGCATCGTCGTGGACTTGCCCGAGCCGTTGGGCCCGAGGAAACCGGTCACGGCTCCGGGCCGCACCTGGAAGGAAAGGTTGTACACGGCGGTCTTGTCGCCGTAGCGCTTGGTCAGGCCGACAGCCTCGATCATGCTCCGCACCCATCGAAAGGTTCAGGACAGCGGGGCACACGCCCCCGTAAGGGTTAGGAGGATATCGGTGCGCTGACGGTTCCGGCCAAGAGAAAGTAAAGCCTGAGGATTACGCGGGGTGACACCGGGGACTACTGGGCGTCCCGGCGCTTGAGGAGGACGTAGCCGCCGGCCAGCGCGGCGATCACCCACAGCGCCATGATCCCGAGCCCGGCCCAGGGGCCGTAGGGCGTGTCGTCGCCGACGCGCGGCACCACCTGCATGATCCGGCTGCCCGCCTGGTCCGGCAGGAACCGGCCGATCTTCTTCGTCGCGTCCACGTTGCCGAGGATGTTGGAGATCAGGAAGAAGAACGGCATCAGGATGCCGAGGGACAGCATCGGCGAGCGCAGCATCGCGGCGACGCCCATGGAGAACATCGCGATCAGGGTCATGTACAGCCCGCCGCCGCACACCGCGCGCAGCACACCGGGGTCGCCGATGCCGGCCCGGTGGGAGCCCAGCACCGCCTGGCCGAGGAAGAACGCCGCGAAGCTGGTGACCAGCCCGACGGCCAGCGCGAGCGCGGCGGCCACCGCGACCTTGCTGAACAGGAAGGTGCCGCGCCGCGGTACGGCGGCCAGGGAGACCCGGATCATGCCGGTGCTGTACTCGTTCGAGACGACCAGCACACCGAACACGATCATGGCGAGCTGACCGAGGGTCATGCCCGCGAAGCTGATGACCGTGGGGTCGAAGGAGAGCCGCTCCCGCGCGGGCATGCGGTCGAACTGGCTGTTCGACAACGCGGAGAGCAGCGTCCCGACGGCGACGGTGACCACCACGGCCAGCGACAGCGTCCACACCGTGGACGCCACGGAGCGGATCTTGGTCCACTCGGAGCGGATCGCCTGGACGGCCGCCATGGCTCAGGCCCCCTTCCAGCCGGCGCCCCGGTCCCGCGGGGCGGGCTCCGGACCGGCCTGCGCGTGGTACTCCACCGCTTCCGCCGTCAACTGCATGAACGCCTCCTCCAGCGAGGCCTGCTGCGGGCTCAGCTCGTGCAGCACGAGCCCGTACCGCGCGGCCAGCTCACCGATCTGCTCGGCCTTGCCGCCCTCCACCTCCAGCGCTCCGCCGCCCGCCTCCACGACGGTGATCCCGGCCTGGTGCAGCACATCGCGCAGCCGCTCGCGCTGCGGGCAGCGGATCCGGACGTACGACCGCGAGTTCGCCCGGATGAAGTCGGCCATCGAGGTGTCCGCGAGCAGCCGCCCCTGCCCGATGACCACCAGGTGATCGGCCGTCAGCGCCATCTCGCTCATCAGATGGCTCGACACGAACACCGTCCGGCCCTGCGCGGCCAGCGACTTCATCAGGTTCCGGATCCAGTGGATGCCCTCCGGGTCGAGCCCGTTGACCGGCTCGTCGAACATCAGGATCCGCGGGTCGCCGAGGAGCGCGCCCGCGATCCCCAGCCGCTGGCCCATGCCCAGCGAGAACCCCTTGGCCTTCTTCCGCGCGACGGCCGTGAGCCCGACCGTCTCCAGCACCTGGGCCACCCGGCTCGCCGGGATGCCGTTGCTCTGCGCCAGACAGAGCAGGTGGTTGTAGGCGCTCCGGCCGCCGTGCACGGCCTTGGCGTCCAGCAGGGCGCCGAGGTACGTCAGCGGGTCCTCGAGCCGGTCGTAGTGCGTGCCGTCGATGCGGACGTCACCGGCGGTGGGACGGTCGAGTCCGAGGATCATCCGCATGGTGGTGGACTTCCCGGCCCCGTTGGGCCCGAGGAACCCCGTCACGATGCCCGGCCGGACCGAGAAGGTGAGGTGGTCCACCGCCACCTTCTCGCCGTACCGCTTGGTCAGCCCCTCCAGCTCGATCATGCGGCCACGCTAGGACGGCCTCCGGTGGGCTGCCACTCGAGCGTCCGCGGTATGCTCCAGCCCCCTTGATCGGCGGGGGCGGTGCCGGGGGGGGCGCCGAGGGGACGGGACGCGGGCGGGGGCGGCGGTGGTCCAGGACGGCAGACCGGGCGCGGGGTGGCATCCGGTCCGGGCGGGGCTGGCGGTGATGGCCGCCGGGGCCGCGGCCGGGCTCGCGGTGGAGTTCCACGTACTCGGGTGGACGTCGATCCCGGGCAACTCCTGCGGCGGCCGGTACCGCCCCTGCCCGGACGGCACCGCCCCCACGCTCCTGCTGGCGTTCGCGCTGACGTTCGTCGGGTACATCGCCCTCCTGGTCACCATCGGCAGGTTCATCGACCGGCGCCCCGGCAAGACCGTGCCCGCCGTCCTGGCCGTCCTGGGCGTGCTCTGCGCGCTGTGGCCCGGCTGGCAGGCGTACCTGTGGCTGCGCGGACCGGTGCTGGACCTCGCCTGGCGGGCCGGCCCGGACCGGCCGTCCAGCGTGCGGGCCGAGGGTGTGTGGACCGTCGGCGAGCACGGCTCGACCGTGGTCCGGGTGCGCACCGACGCGCTGGTCGCCTACGCCGCCCACGACGGCGACCGCCGCTGGACGCTGCGGGCGCCCGTGCGCGAGTCGGTGTGCGGGATGAGCGGGGGCGTCGCCGACGGCGTCGGTCTGGTCGCCTTCGCCCGCCACGGCCAGGTCTGTGACACCGTGTGGGGTGTCGACACCCGCACCGGCCGCAGGCTGTGGGAGCGGAAGATCACCGGGATCGGCACCGGCGAGGACAGCGTGCTCGCGACCGACGGGCACGTGGCCCTCGCGCTGACCGACACCGGGGTGCGGGCGTACGGCCTCACCGACGGCCGGCCGCGCTGGACCGCCGACCTGCGGGGCCGCGAGACGGGGCGGACGTGCGCGCCCCGGGTCGTCTCCGCGGCCCGCGGCACCACCCGGGTCGTGGTCACCTGCCGGACGGGGGAGAAGGACGGCGCGCGGCTCGTGACCCTGGACAACGCCACCGGCAGGCAGCGCGCCACCCAGGCGCTGCCGGTGGAGAGCCCGCTCGACACGGCCGTGGTGCTCTCGGCCG
Source organism: Streptomyces sp. NPDC038200 (assembly GCF_055600785.1). NCBI lineage: Bacteria > Bacillati > Actinomycetota > Actinomycetes > Kitasatosporales > Streptomycetaceae > Streptomyces > Streptomyces sp. NPDC038200. The sequence goes on along the minus strand of NZ_JBVJYH010000017.1, from coordinate 57,120 downwards.
AGCCCTTCACCCTGCTGCTGAAGGAGAGCGACGAGCGCGGTGTCGCGGCCGTCCTGTCCTATCCCGACGACGACGGCGACCCGGTACGGATCCCGCTCTCCGCCGACGACGAGGACCTCGACCTCCCAGGGGTCCGGGGCGAGAGCTTCACGGCCCAGGCCGCCCTGAGGGCGACGATCAGCGGGGGCACCCTCGTCGTCGCCACGGTGGAGCCCGGCGGTTTCGGCGCCGACCACGTCTCCGGCTACGCCCTGCGCGACGGACGGCGGGTGTGGCGCGCCGCGGTGGACGATGCCGCCGCGCTGGCGCCCACCGGCGACGGCCGGGTGGCCGTACTCGGCACGAAGGGCCGGCTGTGGACCTTCGACGCGGCCGACGGGCACCGGATCGGCGAGGACGACGGCGTCATGGTCCGCACCAACCGCCTCACCGAACGCCTGCGGCTGCTGCGCACGGCCGGCACCTGGATCGTCGTCAACGGCGAGGGCACCGAGGAGCCGCCCCTGTACGGCCTGCGCTAGCGAACGGCCCCGAGCGAGCCGAGGCAAGCGCCGGAACGGCGGAGAGCGCGGGGTGCGGCGGAGAGCCGGGGAACGCCGGATGCGGCGGAGGAAGCCGGGCAACGCCGGAGAGCGCCGGGGAACGCCTGAGCGGGCCTGGGAGGACCTGGGAACGGCGGAGAGAGCCGGAGAGAACCGCCGGGGAACGGCGGAGGGACGGCGGGACCGGGTCCCACCGCCCCTCACGGTGTCACAGCGCCGGACGACCGCCCGGACTACCGGGACTGCTGCGCCGGAACGCCCCGGGAGATCGGCTCGTCGTCGGTCGACGTGCCGGCCGCGGCCACCGCGGCGCCGGTCAGCGTGGCGAGCATCTCGCGGACGTTCGTCAGCTGGGCGTTGATGCTGTCGCGGCGGTTGGTGAGCGCCGCCAGCTCCCGCTCGGATTCCGAGCGGATCCGGTCGGCCTTGGCGTTGGCGTCGGCCACGATGTCCTCGGCCTGGCGCTGGGCGGTCTCCACCGTCTGGCGGGCCCGGCGCTCGGCGTCGGTGCGCAGCTTCTCCGCCTCCAGGCGCAGCTGCTCGGCCCGGTGCTCGATCTCCGCGAGCCGCTTCTCGGCCTTCTGCTGACGCGAGGCCAGGTCGCGCTCGGACTGCTCGCGGCGCTTGGCCAGGTTGGTCTCGAAGTCGGCGGCGGCCTGCGCGGCCTTGGCGCGGGTCTCCTCGAAGAGGGCGTCCGCCTCCTCGCGCTTGGACTGCGCGTCCTTCTGCGCCTCGGCACGCAGCTGGGAGGCGTCGGACTTGGCCTTCTCGACGATCCGGACGCCCTCGTCCTCGGCCTTGGCCTTGCGTTCGGCCGCGTACGACTCGGCGTCGTTGCGGACCTGCTGGGCCGCCGACTCCGCGAGGTCACGGTGCTGCTCGGCCGCCCGCCGGGCCTCCTCACGCAGCTCCTTGGCCTCTTCCTCGGCCAGGCGCAGGATCTTCTCGACCCGAGCGCCGAGACCCGCGTACGACGGCTCGGCGTCCGTGATCTGAGCCTGGGCGTTCTGCGTTTCGAGGTGCAGCTCCTCGATGCGCTTCTCCAGGGCGGTGATGCGTGCGAGAGCGCTGTCACGGTCGGAGACGAGCTTGGAGATACGTTCGTCCACCTGAGCGCGGTCGTACCCACGCCGCACAAGCTCGAAGCCGTAGGGGGAAGTGTCGCTCATGGGGTTCCTGTCGAATGAGACCGGTGAGGTGATAGGGGAAATCCTAGGGGCCGAAGCGGTGTGTCATCGAGCGGATACGGTTTTGATCTGGAGAATGGCACCTCTTTTGGGTGGCTGACCGTCGGACGGCTTGCCAACGAGTCGGGCAAAGCCCCCAGAAGACACCGGAACGTACCCCGTCCGCTAGCTTTCTGACGACTTGCCACCCGATCGGGGGGCACCCACGGTCGCGCCCGCCTTGACTCCACCGTCCTTGCCGCCGGACGGCGCCTCGAAGGACTCCAACGCCTCCAGCACGTCCTGGACGCGCGAGATCTCGGCGTTGATGTCCTCGCGCCGGCGCACCAGGATCTCCAGCTCCCGCTTGCCCTCCTCGACCGTGCGCCGGGCCTCGCGGATCGCCTCCGCCTTCAGCTCCTCGGCCTCCTTGACGAGGCTGGCCTTCTTCTGCTCGGCCTCCTTGAGCAGCCCCTCCGCCTTCTTGACCGCGGCGATCCGCACCTTGCCCGCCTCGGAGTTCGCGTCCGAGACCAGCTCCTTGGCCTTCGCCTCCGCCTTCGCCAGCTGCTCCTCGGCGGCCTTGATGAGCGCGTCGCAGCGGTCGCCGGTGGACTTCATCGTCTCGGCCGCCTCGCGGCGGGCCCGCTCGTGCAGGTCCTCGATCTCGGTGGTGATGCGGTCGCGCAGCTCCTCCGCGCGCTCCCTTATCGCCGTGGCGTCCCGGCGCGCGCCGACCAGCAGCTCGTCCGCGTCCGTACGGGCCTTCTCCACCAGCGAGTTGCCCTCGATGGTCGACTCGGAGACGATCCGCTCCGCCTCGCTGCGGGCCGCGCCGACCATCGTGTCCGCCTGCGACTCGGCGTCCGCGGTGGTCTTCAGCGCCTGTGCCTGCGCCTCGGTGAGCAGCTTGTCGGCCTCGGCCGTGGTCTCCGTGATGAGCTTGTCGACCTGCTCGGCCGCCTCGGACCGCCGCTTGTTGGCGTCCTTGCGGGCCCCGTCCAGGGTCTGCTGGGCCTCCTCGCGGGCGGAGCTGACGAGCCGTTCGGCCTCGTTCTCCGCGTCCGTCCTGAGCCGCTCGGCCTCCGCCCGCAGCCGCTCGGCGTGCTGCTGGGCCGAGCCCACCGTCTCGGCGGCCTCGGCGCGCAGCCGCTCGGCGTCGCCGGTGGCCTCGCCGATGAGCTGCTCGGCGCCCGCCAGCGCCTCCGCACGGACCCGGTCCGCCTCGGTGAGCGCCTCGGTACGCACGCGCTCGGCCTCGGCGACGGTCTCCGCCTGCAGCCGCTCGGCCTCGGTGAGCGCCTCGGTGCGCACCCGGTCGGCCTCGGCGATGGTCTCCGTCTGGAGCCGCTCGGCCTCGTTGCGGGCCTCGGTGATGAGGGTGTCCGCCTGCGTCGCCGCGTCGGAGCGGATGCGGTTGGCGTCCTCGCGGGCGTCCGCCCGGGTACGGGCCGCCGCCTGATCCGCCTCGGCGAGCGCGTCCGACGCCTCGGTGCGCACCCGCTGGGCGTACTCGCCGGCGTCCGAGCGCAGCCGCTCGGCCTCCGCGATCGCCTCCGCCATCGTGCGCTCGGCCAGCGCCTTGGCGGCCTCCGACTCCTCGGTCGCCTCGCGCCGGACCCGGGAGGCGTCCTCGCTCGCCCGCTCCCGCTCGGCGTAGGCGTCGGCGCGGACCCGGTCCGCCTCCTCCTCGGCCTCGCGCCTCGTCCGGTCCGCCGCGTGCTCGGCGGCCGAGCGCAGCCCGGCGATCTCCTCCTGTGCCTGCTCGTGCAGCCCCGAGACGGAGTCCCGCACCTGCTGGGCGTGCTGCTCGGCGGCGGCGACCATCTCGGTGGCGCGCCGGTCGGCCTCCTCCACCAGCCGGGTCGCCTCGGCCTGCGCCTCCTCCACGCGCTTGCGGGCGGAGGCCAGCAGCTCCTCGCTCTGCTCGCGGGCCCGCTGCCGCTCCTGGTCGGCCTCCTCGCGGGCGGCACCGAGGAGTTCCTCGGCCTCGCGGCGGCGCCGGGCGGCCTCCTCCTGCGCGGCGGCCAGCGTCTCGGACGCCTCGGCACCCAGCCGCTCGGCGGCGGCCTGCGCCTCCGCGCGCACCCGGTCGGCGGTGTCCTGGGCCTCCGCCTTCAGCCGCTCGGCCTCGGCGGCGGCCTCGGAGCGCAGCCGTACGGCGACGGTCTCGGCCTCGGCCCGGGAGGCGGACGCGTCGGACGCGGCCTCGGTGCGCAGCCGGTCGGCCTCGGCCTCGGCCTGCTGCTGGAGCGTGCGGATCCGCTCGGCCGACTCGGCGCGCAGCCGCTCGGCCTCCTCGCCGGCCTCCCGGCGGATCCGGGCGGCCTCCGCACGGGCGTCGGTCAGCGCCTGCTCGGCCGACGCCAGCCGTTCCTGCGCGTCCGTCTGCAGCCGCGTCAGCTCCTCGGCGGCCTCGGCACGGCGGGCCTCGACGGCCTTCTCGGTCTCCTCGCGCAGTTCCCGCGCGGCCTTCTCGGCGTCCGCGCCGACCGTCTCGGCCTGCTCGGCGGCCTCGGCCCGCAGCCGCTCGGCCTCCTTGCGGCCGCGCTCCAGGGTCTCCTCGGCCTGCCGGCGCAGGCCGGTGGCCCGCTCGATCGCCTCGGTGCGGACCTTCTCGCTGTCGGCGGTCGCGCTCTGCCGCAGCTCGTCGGCGTCCGCCTTGGCCTTGGCCAGCAGCTCCTCGGCGGACCTGGCCGCCTCCTCGATCTGCGCGACGGCCTCGCGGCGGGCCTCGGCACGGATCGACTCGCCCTCGGCGACCGCGTCGGCGCGCAGCTGCTCGGCCTCGCCGCGCAGCCGGCGGGCCTCCTCCTGCAGCTCGACCGTCTTGGCGCGGTACTCCTTGGTGTCGTCCTTCGCCGCGCCCTTGAGCTGCTCGGCGATGTCGTGCGCCTCGGCGCGCAGCCGGTCCGCCTCGGCCTCCGCCTCCGTGCGGATCCGCTCGGCCTCCTCGGCGGCGGCCCTGGTGGTCTTCTGGGCGTCCTCGGACGCCTTGTTGAGCACGTCCTCGGCGGTCCTGGCCGCCTTGGACAGCTGGGTGGCGGTCTCCTCGGCGGTGATCGAGCGGGCCTTCTCGGCGGCCTCGGCGACGATCTTCTCCGCCTCGGCGCGGGCGTCCGCGACCAGCTGCTCGGCCTCGGACTTGGTGTTCTCGGCCTCCTTGGTGGCCTCCTCGACCAGCCGGGCGACCTGCTCCTTGGCGGTGCGCGTGCGCGTCTCGTTGGCGGCCTCGGCGCTCGCCAGGGCCTTGGCGGCGGACTCCTTCGCCTCCGTCTGCAGTTTCTCGGCCTCGGCCTGCGCCTTGCGCAGCGCCTCCTCGGCCGCCGCCATCCGCTCCTCGGCGGCCCGGCTCAGCTCGGCGGCCTGCCGGCGGGCGGTGTCCGACTCGGTGACCGTGGCCGTGCGCAGCTGCTCGGCGTGCTCGGTGGCCTCCTGCGCCTGCGTGGAGGCGGCGTTCAGCAGCCGCTCGGCGTCCGTGCGGGCCCGGCGCAGGAGCTGCTCGGCCTCCGCGCGGGCGGCCTCGGCGTCGCTCTGCAGCCGCTCCCGGGCCTCGCGGGTCAGCCGCTCGGCCTCCGCGCGGGCGGCGGCCATCGCCTGCTCGGCCTCCGCGCGGGACTCGTCCAGCAGCCTGCGGGCCTGCTGCTCGGTGCGCGCCCGCAGCTGCTCGGCCCAGGCCACGTTCTCGTTGACGTGAGACTCGACGGTGGCCCTGCGCTCGGCCAGCTCCTGATCGAGCTGCTGGCGCCGGTTCACCGCCTCCTGGTGCAGCTCCGCCTGGAGCCGGGCGGCCTGTTCGGCGTGCTCCTGGAGGATGCGCTGGGTCTGTGCGCGGGCCTGGCTCAGCTCCCGCTCGGCGTCCTGGCGCAGCTGCTCGGCCTGCATCTGGGCGTTACGGAGCAACTGCTCGGCCTGATAGCCGATGTCACCGCCGTCGTAGGCGGGCCGGGTCATCAGGGTGCGGCGCGCCTCGTGCAGCTTGGCGCGCAGCACCTCGACCTGGTAGCCGAGGTCCTCGGCGTGCTGGATCGCCTTTTCCCGCTCGGTCCTCAGCCGCTTCATCTCGGCCTCGAACCGAGAGAGGTGGTCGACGTCAGCCGCCGGCTCTCGCTCCTGGCTCTCGTAGCCCCGCACTGCGCGGTCCCATCCGTCCCCTGGTCAGCTTCTGCAACGAGCTCCGTCCATCCGCCGAACGGGGCCCCCGGGGAATGGTGTCAGATCAACGGCGGAGCACGGGCTGCTGCCCCGACGCTCGTCCCCCGAAACCCGGACCCCGGCATGCGGTCGCCCCGCGAAGAGGGACGACCGCCCCCAACCCTACCGGCCCTTATGTACGGGGGTCAGTGCTCAGGCGACTCAACAGGGGCCGAAGTGACCAGTTCTGTCAGAACGCCATGGCAGTCCTTGGGGTGCAGGAAGGTGATGCGCGACCCCATGGAGCCGATGCGTGGCTCCTGGTAGAGCACGCGTACGCCCTTGTCCCGGATCTCCTCGGAGTCGGCGTCCACGTCCGCCGTGCCGAAAGCGATGTGATGGACGCCCTCGCCGTTCTTCGCGAGCCACTTGCCGACCGCGGAGTCCTCGCGGGTCGGCTCCAGCAGCTGGAGGTAGGAGGCGCCGCCGTCCGAAGTCTCGTTGATCTTGAGCATGGCCTCGCGTACGCCCTGCTCCTCGTTGACCTCGGTGTGGAACACCTCGAAGCCGTACGTCGCCCGGTAGAACTCGACGGTCGCGTCGAGGTCCTGGCAGGCGATCCCGATGTGGTCGATTCGCGTCAGCATGGACTCAGTGCAGCGCTCCCGCGGTGGTTACGCAACGTGCGCGCGATCACACCGACAGGCCGATGACGGCGTGCTCCACCCGTCAGTACATTCGAAGTAAACCCTCGTTCACTCCTCGGCTGTGCGCAGCTGGAAGGGGATCGCACCTCATGTCTTCTGGAACGACCAGCTCGGTGATCGTCGCGGGCGCCCGGACGCCCATGGGGCGGCTGCTGGGCTCGCTGAAGTCCTTTTCGGGAGCCGACCTGGGCGGCTTCGCGATCAAGGCCGCCCTCGACCGTGCGGGGATCGGCGGCGACCAGGTGCAGTACGTGATCATGGGCCAGGTCCTGCAGGCCGGCGCGGGCCAGATCCCGGCCCGCCAGGCCGCCGTCAAGGCCGGCATCCCGATGAGCGTCCCGGCGCTCACCATCAACAAGGTGTGTCTGTCCGGCCTGGACGCCATCGCCCTCGCGGACCAGCTGATCCGCGCCGGCGAGTTCGACATCGTCGTGGCGGGCGGCCAGGAGTCCATGACCAACGCTCCGCACCTGCTGCCGAAGTCCCGCGAGGGCTTCAAGTACGGCGCGGTGCAGATGCTCGACGCGATGGCCCACGACGGCCTGACCGACGCCTTCGAGGGCATCGCCATGGGCGAGTCCACGGAGAAGCACAACACCCGCCTCGGCCTCGGCCGCGCCGAGCAGGACGAGATCGCCGCCCTGTCCCACCAGCGGGCCGCCGCCGCGCAGAAGAACGGCCTGTTCGAGGCCGAGATCACGCCGGTGGAGATCCCGCAGCGCAAGGGCGACCCGGTGCTGTTCAGCAAGGACGAGGGCATCCGCGGTGACACCACCGTGGAGTCCCTGGCCAAGCTGCGTCCGGCGTTCGCCAAGGACGGCACGATCACCGCCGGCTCCTCCTCGCAGATCTCCGACGGCGCCGCCGCGGTCGTCGTGATGAGCAAGGCCAAGGCCGAGGAGCTGGGCCTCACCTGGCTCGCCGAGATCGGCGCGCACGGCAATGTGGCGGGACCGGACAACAGCCTCCAGTCCCAGCCGTCCAACGCCATCGTGCACGCCCTGAAGAAGGAGGGCCTGGAGGTCTCCGACCTCGACCTCATCGAGATCAACGAGGCCTTCGCCGCGGTCGCCGCGCAGTCGATGAAGGACCTCGGCGTGTCCACCGAAAAGGTGAACGTGAACGGTGGTGCGATCGCCCTGGGTCACCCGATCGGCATGTCCGGTGCCCGGCTCGTGCTGCACTTGGCGCTGGAACTCAAGCGGCGGGGCGGCGGGGTCGGCGCGGCGGCGCTGTGCGGTGGCGGCGGTCAGGGTGACGCGCTGATCGTGCGGGTGCCGAAGCCCTGACTCCGCTGTACATAGCCCCAGTACGTTGCTGAAGTGAACGGAGCTGTTTGATGCAGGACGTCTCCTCTCTGGTGGCCCGGGCCAGGGAAGGCCGGCCGCGGGCCGTGGCTCGGCTGATCTCCCTTGTGGAGGGGGCGTCCCCGCAGCTCAGGGAGGTCATGGCGGCGCTGGCCCCGCTGACCGGCAATGCCTACGTGGTGGGCCTGACCGGCTCGCCCGGCGTCGGCAAGTCGACCTCCACCTCCGCGCTCGTCACTGCCTATCGCAAACAGGGAAAGCGGGTCGGCGTCCTGGCCGTCGACCCCTCGTCCCCGTTCTCGGGCGGCGCCCTGCTCGGCGACCGGGTCCGGATGTCGGACCACGCCTCCGATCCGGGCGTCTACATCCGCTCGATGGCCACCCGCGGCCACCTGGGCGGCCTGGCCTGGGCGGCCCCGCAGGCGATCCGGGTGCTGGACGCGGCGGGCTGCGACGTGGTCCTGGTCGAGACGGTGGGCGTGGGCCAGTCGGAAGTGGAGATCGCCTCCCAGGCGGACACCTCCGTCGTCCTGCTGGCCCCCGGTATGGGCGACGGCATCCAGGCGGCCAAGGCCGGCATCCTGGAGATCGGCGACGTCTACGTCGTCAACAAGGCCGACCGGGACGGTGCCGACGCCACCGCCCGCGAGCTGAACCACATGCTGAGCCTGGGCGAGGCCCGTGGTCCCGGCGACTGGCGCCCGCCGATCGTGAAGACGGTCGCGGCCCGCGCGGAGGGGGTCGACGAGGTCGTGGAGGCCCTGGAGAAGCACCGGGCCTGGATGGAGGAGCGGGGCGTCCTCGCGGAGCGCCGCAAGGCCCGCGCGGCCCGCGAGGTGGAGACCATCGCCGTCACCGCACTGCGGGAACGCATCGGCGACCTGCACGGCGACCGCCGCCTCAGTGCTCTCGCCGAGCGCATCGTCACCGGGGAGCTGGACCCTTACCGAGCGGCGGACGAACTGGTCGCGAGCCTGACGGCGTCCTGAGCACCACCACCGCCCCTTCGGCGGGACCGGTACCCCCGGCGCGGCCGGCCACGACCGTGCCGTGACCGCGCCCGGGGCCGCCTTGCTGACGGCTCCGCCGTACTGTCTCCGTGTCTTCCGCCGTCTCTTACGCCGTGCCTTCGCCGGCGCCCTGTCCGCCCATGCCCCGGCCCTGGGGCACGGCGTGCCCGGCGGCCGGCGTGGCGGCCCCGGGGGCGGCCGGGCCGGGCCGGGGCATGGGTGAACACGGCGGTTGTCGCGGAGGGGGCGGCGGGACGCCGCCGGTCAGGGACGGCCGCGCTGCCCCCGCAGATGCTCCGCGATCGGCTTGAGCGCCTTGTCCAGCTCCGTCAGGGCGTCCGGGGACAGCAGGTCGATGAAATGCCGACGCACCGACGCGACGTGGTGAGGAGCGACCTTTCTCATCGTCTCCATGCCGTGGTCCGTGAGCACGGCGTACAGCCCCCGCCGGTCCGTGTCACAGTTCTCGCGGCGCACCAGGTTGGCGTTCTCCATACGCGTGATCTGGTGCGAGAGCCGGCTCTTGGACTGCAGGGTGGCGGAGGCGAGGTCGCTCATCCGCATCCGCACGTCGTCCGACTCGGACAGGTTCACCAGGATCTCGTAGTCGTTCATCGTCAGGCCGAACGGCTGCAGATCTTTTTCGAGCTGATACGTCAACAGCCTGTTGACCTCCAGGTGGGTGCGCCAGGCGCACTGCTCCGCATCGGTCAGCCAGCGCGTGGCCGTCTCGGTCTCCATGAATGAAGTCTACCTAAGAAGTTGAATGGCGAACTACTTCGGGTGGTGTGACAGTGCGCACGCGTTCGACGTCACACTCCGCAGACTACCGCTCACAGCCCGAAGCGACGCTGGAGGTCTCCCAGCTGTCCGGGAAGGCGCGGTACGGCCGACGATTGCGGACCGTGTCCGCCCGGTGCCGTTCCGCCACCTCCGGGGACGCCCGGCTCGGGCGGAACCGCCCCCGTCGCCGGCTCCGTCATGAGCGTCTCCGTCGACTGCAGCAGGACCGTCCCGGCACCCGCGAACTCGAACTGGTGCTCCTCGCCGGAGACCCCGCCGAAGCCCGTCATCGCACGTAGACCGCCCAGTACGCCCGTGAGGTACCCGTGGTCGTAGTGATGACACGGGGACGGGCAGTCGGCCCACCCGACGAGCGCCTGGGGGTCGACCCGGATCGGAGGTTCCATGAACACCACCGGGCCGTTGGATGCGGCCACAAACGTGCCGGTTCCGATAAGGGTCAGAAAACCCGGCACGATCGATTGTTTCAACGCGAGACTTGGCTGAAAACCGAGCAGATTGCCCGCGCGAATGGTCAAGTTCCCGTCGTCCAGGTCGTAGGAGTTGACGTCGAAGGCCCGGTCGGCCAGCAGCATCTTGCCGGAGCCCTCCGCCACGACCCAGTCGCTCGCGTGCAGTGGCGAATGGAACGACGTGCGGACAAGTCGGTCGAGTCGGCCGTGCCCGATGCCGTTGAACTCGATCGCCCCGTAGTAGGCGATCATCTTCCCCTTCTGGAGGAACCACTGGCCGCTCTTGAGCTCGACGCAGAACGTGTACGCGTTCACGTTGTCGTCGACGGGCAGCGTCATCGGGTCGTACACCACGGGTCCGGCGCCCGGGGTTCCGTGGATGCTCACAGCTTCTCCTCCGAGGCCTGGACGTACACCGTGCCGTTGCCGCTCAGCTCCAGCTGGAAGGCCTCGCCGGAGCCGCGGCCCACCATGTCGCGCCAGCCGAGCGCGGTGGACAGCTTGTTGCGGACCTCGCCGTGATGGGCGACGTAGGCCTGGGGGTCGACGTGGACCGGGCGCTGCGGGGTGATCGGGATCTCGAAGACGCCGCCGTGCGCCATCACGGCCACCGCGCCCTGCCCCTGGAGGGTCGTCGTGAACAGGCCCTGTCCGCTGACCTGCCCCCGCACCATGCCCATGACCCCGCCCTGCGAGCCCATGAACATCGTGCCCTGCCGGAGCGTGCCCTCGAAGGCGAGCAGCCGGTCGGCCTCGACGTAGAGGGTGTCGCCGGAGAGGGAGATCACATGGACGTGGTGGCCGCCGTGCCCGAAGAAGACCGTGCCGCTGCCCTCCACGGTCATCAGCGGCGTCGCCTCGCCGGCCACCCGGCGCCCGAGCATGGACATGAGGCCGCCCTGGCCGCCCTGGACGCTGGGGGTGAAGGACACCTCTCCCTTGTAGGCGAGCATCGCCCCGCGCTGACTGAACAGCCGTTGCCCCGGCAGCACGGTCGCCTCGACCATCTTGGAGTTGATCTCTCGGAAGGTCATCTCACAGGTCCCCCGCGATCGTGTGCCGCTCGCTCGGCTGCACGTACACCAGCCCGTCACCCTCGAAGCGGATCTGGAAGGCCTCGCCGCCGCCCTCCCCGAGGAGCGTGCGGAACGTCACACCGGACTGGAAGGACTGCCGGACGTTGCCCTGGTGGGCGACGTAGGCGCCCGGGTCGACGATCAGCGGGTACTGCGGGCTGACGCGCAGGACGACCGCCGGGCCGTCGGAGACGATCGCCGCCTGCCCGTGTCCCTCCACGGTCGTCGTGAACAGGCCGTTGCCCTGCGAGGCCCCGCGCAGCCCCGTGAACGTCGTCCCCGTGCGCAGCGCCGCGTCGGTCGCCAGCAGGTTGCCCGCCTCGACGTACAGCTTGTCCCCCTGGAGCCCGACCAGGTTGATCTCGGCCGCCCGGTCCGCGAACCAGCAGGTCCCGTGCCCCTTCACCTCCATCACCGTCATCTGTTCGCCGGTGAGCCGCCGGGTGACCATCCCGCGCAGCCCCTCACCGCCACCGCTCAGCTTCTTGAAGGCCATCTGCCCGTCGTACGCGACCATCGAGCCGTTCTTCGCCTTCACGGCGTCCCCGGTCATGTCGACGGCGAGCACCTTGCTCCCTTGGAGTCGGAACATCGCCACGCAGCGAAAGTAGCGGCGCCCCGGGTGGGCGGAACAGGGCCCGTGGGTGGAAACCCACCCTGAGCGGACCCCTAGGGGCGCGGTTTGCCACAATGGGGGAACGCTTGTGCGTGCGTTCACAAACCGGCAGGCCGTTTCGGCAGGCCGCAACCGGCAGACCGTCGTCGAAACTCCCACCGAAGGTGACCTGTGGACATCAAGACCGCCACCGCCCTCCGCCGCCTCCGCCTGGTCTCGGCCCCGGAGGCCGTGTCCTTCCTGATCCTGCTCCTGTGCTCGGTACTGAAGCGGACCACCGACTTCGACGCGGTCCCCGTGATGGGCTCGATCCACGGCGTCCTGTTCGTCCTGTACGTGATCTTCTGGGCGGACGCCTGGAACCGCACCAAGTGGCCGCTGAAGACCGCCGCCCTCTACTTCGTCCTCTCGGTGCTGCCCACCGGAGGCTTCTTCGCCGAGCGCAAGCTGCGCCGCGAGGCCGAGGACGCGGTCATCGCCGCCCGTGCCCGCCGGGAAGGGGCCGTGAACGCATGATCGTCGCCTTCTCCGTGACGCCGCTCGGTGTCGGCGAGGACGTGGGGGAGTACGTCGCCGAGGCCGTCCGCGTGGTCCGCGCGTCGGGGCTGCCCCACCGCACCGACGCGATGTTCACCTCGATCGAGGGCGAGTGGGACGAGGTCATGGACGTCGTCAAGCGCGCCGTAGCCGTCGTGGAGGAGCGCGCCCCGCGTGTGTCGCTCGTCCTCAAGGCGGACATCCGGCCCGGCGTGACCGACGGCCTGACCAGCAAGGTGGAGACGGTCGAGCGTCACCTCGCCTCGTAGTCCCCGGCACTCGAGAACCCCGGTCCGTGCAGGGCCGGGGTTTTCCGTCGCCCCGTGATTGAGCGATCGCTCAAAACCAGGTACCTTCCCCTCCCAGAGAGTTTGAGCACTCGCTCAAAACATCAGGTGGGGGTTGAGGCGGCCATGGGGCTCTACATAGAGGCGCTCGTCCGCGCCGACCTCGACGAGCTGTGGGCACGCACCCAGGACCCGGCCCTGCACCAGCGCTGGGACCTGCGCTTCACCGAGATCGCCCACCTCCCGCGCGCGGACGGCGAGCCCCAGCGCTTCCGCTACGCCACGCGCGTGCTGCCGTTCCTCACGGTCGCGGGCACCGGGATCTCCGCGGGGGAGAGGGAGCGCCCCGACGGCACCCGCACCTCCGCCCTGCGCTTCGCCTCCCCGCACCCCCTCTCCCTGCTCGCCGAGGGCAGCGGCTACTGGCGTTACGTGCCGGTCGCCGACGGCGTCCGCTTCCTCACCGGTTACGACTACCGGCCCCGCTGGGGCGCCTTCGGCGCGCTCGCCGACCGGCTGCTGTTCCGCCCGTTGATGGGCTGGGCGACGGCCTGGTCCTTCGACCGGCTGCGGCTGTGGCTGGAGCGCGGGATCACCCCGGAGCGGGCGCTGCGCAACTGGCTGGCCGAGCTGGCGGTCCGCGGGCTCGTCCTCGCCCTGTGCCTGGCCGGGCTCGGCCGGGGCTCGCTCCCCGGACTGCCCGGTCCCTTCGCGGACGCCCTGGCCTATCTGTGCCCGCCGCTGCTGCTCGCCGGTGCCGCCCTCGCCCTGTGGAAGGCCCCGCTCGCCACCACCCCGGCCGCCCGCCGCTGCCTGCGCACCCCGCCCGGCCGGGCCCGCGCCCCCCGCATCCTGCAGACCCTGGAGAAGCAGTCATGACCTCGATGTTCCGCACCGTGCTGGGCTCCGACTTCGACCGTCTGCACCCGCAGCTCCAGCGCCGCTTCTCGGTGGGCCTGGCGAGCGGCGAGGGCTGCACCGGCCGGGGCGTGATGGAGCACGTCTGGCACGGGCCGGCGTTCGTGAAGCCGTTCCTGGCCCTCGGCACCACCCGCAACATCCTGGTGCCGCAGGCCGGCCGGAACATCCCCTTCGTGATCGAGAACGTGCCCTACGCCGACACCTACGGCCGTGAGACGGTGACCTTCGTGCGCACCTTCGACCTGCCCGGCCGGTCCCGCCGCTTCGACGCCCAGATGGTGCTCAGCCCCAAGGGCGACCGCATCCTCGACTACCTCGGCACCCACCAGCACCTCGCCAGCGAACTGCACTTCCACGCCGAGTCCGACGGCTCCCTGCTGATCCGCTCCGGCGAACACCGCTTCAGGGAGGGCCCGGTGGACGTCCGCGTCCCCGAACTCGTCGGCGCCACCGCCGAGGTGCGCGAGTCCTACGACGACACGGCCGGCTGCTTCCGGATCCGGGTCCGGGTGGTGAACCGTTACTTCGGCCCGCTCTTCGGCTACCAGGGCTCCTTCACGGCGTCGTACACCGACACCCGCCGCCGCGGGGTACGCCCCGGACTGCGCCCGGTCCGCGAGGAGGCGCGCGCGTGAGCCCGGAGACCGCCAAGTCCCTGGAGACGAAGCACAAGCTGCTGGAGGGCGCGCTGCGCACGCTCACCGAGCAGGGGATCGCCAAGACCTCCGCCCGCACCGTGGCCGCGGCCGCCGGGGTCAACCAGGCGCTCGTCTTCTACCACTTCGGCTCCGTGGACGAACTCCTCGCCGCGGCCTGCCGGTACGGCGCCGAGAAGGCCGTGTCCCGCTTCCGGCCCCGGCTGGCCGAGGTCGGCTCGCTCTCCGAGCTGCTCGCGGTGGGCCGGGAGATCCACGAGCAGGAGCGCTCGGGCGGCCATGTCGCCCTCCTCGGCCAGCTGCTGGCCGGCGCCCAGACGCACGAGGCCCTCGGGCCCGCCACGGCGGCCGGGCTCGATCTGTGGATCGCCGAGATAGAACGGGTCCTGGTCCGCGTCCTGGCCGCCACCCCCCTCGGCGAGTTCACCGACCCGGCGGGCCTCGCCCGTGCGGTCGCCGCCTCCTTCGTGGGCATCGAACTGTACGAGGGCGTCGACGCGGCCGGCGCCCAGGCGGCCCTGGGCGCGCTCGAACAGCTGGGTGCCCTCGTGGCGGCGCTGGAGGAGCTGGGGCCCGTGGCCCAGCGGGCGGTCCGGCACCGTCTGCGGCGCACCGGACGCCGCTGACCGCCGGCCCGGCGGCCTGCCTCCCACACCGCGGAGCCGCGGCCCGTCCCGGGGCAGGCGGGACCGCGCCTCCCCGCCGTACGCCCCCGGCGACCCGCCCCGCCGACTCCCTCAGCCCCCCGACGCCAGCGCCATCCCCAGCGGTGTCCGCTCGTACAGCACCTGGTGGCCGTACCGCCGCGCGGTCAGCAGGCCCGCGTCGCGCAACACCGTCAGATGGGCCGACACCGAGGACGGGGCCAGCCGCAGGCGGTGGGCGAGGGCGCTGGTGGTCGCCGGCTCGTCCAGCGCGGCCAGCACCGCCGCCCGGTTGCGGCCCAGCAGCCGTACCAGCGCCTCGGGCACCCGGGCCGCGGGCTCGGTCCACAGGCCGGCGAGGCCGCGGGCCGGGTAGACCAGCGCGGGCTGCCACGGCGGCTCGAAACCCGTGATCACATCGGGCCAGGAGAACACGCTCGGCATCAGCACCAGCCCCTGGCCGCCGAGGTCGCGCGCGTAGGCGCCGTGCAGTGCGAGGGTCAGCGTCCGGCCGTCCCAGGACAGCCGCGGGTCCAGCTCGGGCAGCAGCCGGCCGAGCCCCACCTCGGCCAGCCGCCGTGAATGGAAGGCCACGTCCGCCTCCAGCAGGGCCCGCAGCCGGAGCCAGTCCGGCTCGACCAGCACCCGCCAGGCCGCCTCCAGGGCGTCCGCCAGCTCCCGCACCATCCGCGCCGGATCCGCCAGCCAGGCCCGGCCGCGCGCCGACTCCGGCGCGCCCGGCGTGCACGCGAGCGCGCGGGCGGTGTCCGCGCGGGCCGCCTCCGGATCGGAGGCCCGGACCGCCGCGATCTCCTCCTCGAAGGTGGCGGCCGGCCCGATCGGCGGCGGACCGAGCCAGTCCGGCGAGTGTCCCCGCCGGGGCATCAGCAGCCACAGCGGGGCGAGGTCCAGCCCGGCCGCCGCCGTACGGATCCGGCGCAGCCACGGCGCGTGGTATCCGTGCCGGTCCGGACGCTTCAGCGTCCGCACCGCCTCCTGCGTCTCCCACAGTGGCGAGACCGCGAACCGGCAGCGCAGGAAGTCGTCCTCGCCGAAGCGGAGAAGCGAGGGCACGGCCACCTCCTCGACGGGCCGGGGCACCTTCTCGACGGGCCGGGGCGCACCTTCTCGACGGGCCGGTGCACATCCTCCACGAGCCGGGCCCACGGTGCCGGAACATTCGTGTCAGGGCGAAACTTTACGGGCCACCGCCTCCGCCCGGGCACGCTGCCCGGCATGTCCGCACCGTCCCAGGCGGCCCCGGCGCGTTCCGCCGGGTACGGCCGTGTCCTCGCCGTGCCCGAGTTCCGGGCCGTCTTCGCCGCGCACGTGCTGTCCATGCTCGGCGTGATCGTCAGCGAGGTCGCCCTCTCCGTCCTCGTCTACGACCGCACCGGCTCCCCCCTGCTCAGCGCGCTCACCTTCGCCCTGGGCTTCCTGCCCTACGCCGTCGGCGGCACCCTGCTCGCCCCGGTCGCCGACCGCTTCCCCGCCCGGCGGGTGCTGGTGACCTGCGACCTGGTGTGCGCGGCCGGTGTGGCCGTGATGGCGGCGCCCGGCACCGGCATCGGCGTCCTGCTCGCCCTGCGCTGCTGCCTCGCCGTCGTCTCGCCGGTGTTCGCCGGCACCCGTATGGCCACCCTCGCCGACGTGCTCGGCGACGGCGATCTGTTCGTCCTCGGCCGCTCCCTGCTGCGCATCGTCGCCCAGAGTGCCCTGCTCGTCGGCTACGGCCTCGGCGGCCTGCTCCTCGCGGCGGTCACCCCCCGGCACGCCCTCCTCGTCACGGTCGGCACCTTCCTCGCCTCCGCCGCCCTGCTCCGCCTCGGCACCCGGCACCGCCCCGCCCGCCACCCCGACCGCACGGAGACCCCGCCCGGCCTCCGTCCGCTCCTCGCCCGCCCCCGCGTCCGCCTGCTGCTCCTTCTCTTCTGGGTACCGGCCGCCTTCGCCGTCGTCCCCGAAGCCCTCGCCGCGCCGTACGCCGACGCGCTCGGCAGCGACTCCGCCGGTCTCGGCCTGCTCCTGTGCGCCCTGCCCGTCGGCACGGTGGCGGGTGAGCTGTTCGCCGGTGCCCGGCTGCGGCCCGCGGCGCGCGAGCGCGTCGCGCTCCCCCTCCTCTGCCTCGGCCTGCTGCCCTACCTCGGCTACGCCCTGCACCCCGGGCTCGCCGTGTCCCTGCTGCTCCTGCTGGTGTCCGGGGCCGGCTCGGCGTACACCCCGGGACTGGACCAGTGGTTCGTGCGGGCGGTGCCGGAGGAGCTGCGCGGGCGGGCGATGACCCTGCTGAGCGCCGGGCTGATGACCGTCCAGGGAGTGGGCATGGCACTGGCCGGGGTGGCGGCGCAGGCGGTGGGGGTGCGGGCGGCCGTGGCGGGCGCCGGTGCGCTCGGCGTCCTGTGCTGCTGCGCGCTGGCCCTGGCCGCCCGCGGAAGCGGGGAGGGAACGGGAAGGCGACCGAAACCCGAGACGGAGCTGACCGGCATATGACCGGCCGGTAGGGTCTGATGACGTGCCGAAGCCACTCAGCCTCCCGTTCGACCCCATCGCCCGCGCCGACGAACTCTGGAAGCAGCGCTGGGGGAGCGTGCCGTCCATGGCCGCCATCACCTCGATCATGCGGGCCCACCAGATCCTGCTCGCCGAGGTGGACGCGGTGGTCAAGCCGTACGGGCTCACGTTCGCCCGTTACGAGGCACTGGTGCTGCTCACCTTCTCCAAGGCCGGCGAGCTGCCGATGTCCAAGATCGGCGAGCGGCTGATGGTGCATCCCACGTCGGTGACGAACACCGTGGACCGGCTGGTGAAGTCGGGGCTCGTCGCCAAGCGGCCCAACCCCAACGACGGCCGCGGCACCCTCGCCGTCATCACCGAGAAGGGCCGCGAGGTGGTCGACGCGGCCACCCGCGCCCTGATGGCCATGGACTTCGGACTCGGGGTGTACGACGCGGAGGAGTGCGAGGAGATCTTCGCGATGCTCCGTCCGCTGCGCGTGGCGGCACACGACTTCGACGAGCAGTGACCCGGGGCAAGATCTCCCGGATCGGGTGGTTACGCTCGACTCCATGAAAAAGAGCGTGCTGACCCGCTACCGCGTCTTGGCCTACACCACCGGTGTCCTGCTGGTGCTGCTGTGCCTGAGCATGATCGCGAAGTACGGGCTGGACGTCGACGGTGCCGCCGACTTCACCCGGGTCGTCGCCATCGCCCACGGCTGGCTGTACGTCGTCTACCTGATCTTCGCCTTCGACCTGGGCTCCAAGGCGAAGTGGCCGGTCGGCAAGCAGCTCTGGGTGCTGCTCGCGGGCACCATCCCCACCGCCGCCTTCTTCGTGGAGCGGCAGATCAGCCGCGAGCTGGACGCACGGGCCGGCGACCAGGCCCCGGCCGTCGCCAAGGCGTAGCGCTCACCGCCGTACGGACACCGTACGGCGGTCTGCCATCGACATTTACTAGGACGTCCAAGTAAATTCGAGGGTATGGACGCTCACGCCATCGAGGAGGGCCGCCGCCGCTGGCAGGCCCGGTACGACGCCGCACGCAAGCGCGACGCGGACTTCACCACGCTCTCCGGCGACCCCGTGGAGCCGGTGTACGGGCCCCGGCCGGGTGACACGTACGAGGGATTCGAGCGGATCGGCTGGCCCGGGGAGTACCCCTTCACCCGCGGTCTCCATCCGACCGGCTACCGCGGGCGCACCTGGACGATCCGCCAGTTCGCCGGCTTCGGCAACGCCGAGCAGACCAACGAGCGGTACAAGATGATCCTCGCCGCCGGCGGCGGGGGCCTGTCCGTCGCCTTCGACATGCCGACGCTGATGGGCCGCGACTCCGACGACCCGCGTTCGCTCGGCGAGGTCGGGCACTGCGGGGTCGCCATCGACTCGGCCGCCGACATGGAGGTGCTGTTCAAGGACATCCCGCTGGGGGATGTGACCACCTCGATGACGATCAGCGGACCGGCCGTGCCCGTCTTCTGCATGTACCTGGTCGCCGCCGAGCGCCAGGGCGTCGATCCGGGCGTGCTCAACGGCACGCTCCAGACCGACATCTTCAAGGAGTACATCGCGCAGAAGGAGTGGCTCTTCCAGCCGGAGCCCCACCTGCGGCTGATCGGCGACCTGATGGAGTACTGCGCCGCGGGGATCCCCGCGTACAAGCCGCTGTCCGTCTCCGGGTACCACATCCGGGAGGCCGGGGCGACGGCCGCGCAGGAGCTGGCGTACACGCTGGCGGACGGGTTCGGGTACGTCGAGCTGGGGCTCAGCCGCGGGCTGGACGTCGACGTCTTCGCCCCCGGCCTCTCCTTCTTCTTCGACGCGCACCTCGACTTCTTCGAGGAGATCGCCAAGTTCCGCGCGGCCCGGCGCATCTGGGCGCGCTGGATGCGGGACGTGTACGGCGCGCGGAGCGAGAAGGCGCAGTGGCTGCGGTTCCACACCCAGACGGCCGGTGTGTCGCTGACCGCTCAGCAGCCGTACAACAACGTGGTCCGCACGGCCGTGGAGGCGCTGTCCGCCGTGCTCGGCGGGACCAACTCGCTGCACACCAACGCCCTGGACGAGACCCTCGCGCTGCCGAGCGAACAGGCCGCGGAGATCGCGCTGCGCACCCAGCAGGTGCTGATGGAGGAGACCGGGGTCGCCAATGTGGCCGATCCGCTCGGCGGCTCCTGGTACGTCGAGCAGCTGACGGACCGGATCGAGGCGGACGCGGAGAAGGTCTTCGAGCAGATCAAGGAGCGGGGCCTCAGGGCGCACCCGGACGGGCGGCACCCGATCGGGCCGATCACCTCCGGGATCCTGCGCGGGATCGAGGACGGCTGGTTCACCGGAGAGATCGCCGAGTCCGCCTTCCGCTACCAGCAGTCGCTGGAGAAGGGCGACAAGCGGGTGGTGGGCGTCAACGTCCACACCGGATCGGTGACCGGGGACCTGGAGATCCTGCGGGTCAGCCACGAGGTGGAGCGGGAGCAGGTGCGGGTGCTCGCCGAGCGCAAGGCGGCCCGGGACGAGAGCGCGGTGCGGGCCGCGCTGGACGCCATGCTGGCCGCCGCCCGGTCCGGCGCCAACATGATCGAGCCGATGCTGGACGCCGTACGCGCGGAGGCGACGCTGGGCGAGATCTGCGGGGTGCTGCGGGACGAGTGGGGCGTCTACACGGAGCCCGCGGGGTTCTGACCCCGCGGGCGTGCGGGCCGGCGGAGCCTCTCCGCCGGCCCGTCGCCGTGTCCGGCGGTGGGTGCGCCTCAGAATTCCTGTACGAAATACGGCTCCAGGGTCATCCAGCCGTTGCCCCGGGCGCCGTCGCGGGTGCCGTTGTCGCCGCGGGCCAGGGTGTACCAGGAGTCGACGTAGTCCGGGTCGTCGGTCCACCAGTCGTCGGGGATGGCGTCCAGGACGGCGTTCACCAGCGGGATGTAGGCGCCCTGGTCGGCGATGGTCAGCAGGGCGGTGGCGAGGGCCTTGGCGAGGTCGCGGTAGTTGGTGCTGCCGTCCTCCTCCATCATCACGGCGTCGGCCAGGTCGTACTTGTAGTTCGACCAGTTGACCAGGATCTGGTTCGGCCGGTACACGGTGCCGTCGTTGTCGAGGTACGGCATGTCGACCGGGTCGACGCGGACCTTGCCGTCCTGGCCGAAGCCGGTGACGAGGGTGTAGATCTCCGCGTCGCCCTTGACCCAGGGCTCCTCGTCGTCGGAGAGCTCGACGGCGGTGATCCGGGTGGTCCAGAAGCCGGACGCGGCCGTCGCGGCCCGCCCGGTGGCCTCCGGGGTGTGCCGCGCGGCGGTGGGCGCGGGGGCCTGGGTGGCGACGCCGAGCCGGCGCAGCTCCGTGCCGAGGACCCGCAGGCCGGCGGCGAGTGCCCGGTCCCCGTCGATGTCGACGACGTAGACCGGGTGCGCGGGTGCCGTGCGCGCGTCGACCGTGTGGGCGCGGCCGCGGCTGTCGTAGGCGGTGGCGGTGTCGTCGTCGGAGGTCGCCGCGGCGACCCAGGGTGTGCTGCCGGCGGTCAGCGCCGGACGCATGGAGTCGTCCCCGAGGCGCAGCCGGAGCAGGGAACCGACCCGGCCGTCCAGGCCCTTGGCGGCGGCGATGCGGTGGTCGGCCGCGGTGAGGGCATTCTTCAGGGCGCGGCCTGCCAGCCGGGTGACGGGCACCTCGTCGGAGCCGAGGGCCGCGGTACGGAGGCGGGCGCGGAAGGCGGGGTCGGAGAGCGAACCGGCGATGGCGCGGGCGGCCTGGTCCTGGGCCGTGGCCACGGCGGCGGAGGGGGCGGGGGGAGCCGCCGACGCGGCCGGGGCGCCGAGGGTCTGCCCGGCACCGAGGGCGGCCAGGGCGGCCGCGAGGGTGACGACGGCGCCGTGGCGGCGGGGGTGAGGGGGTCTCACGGGGATCGGTCCTCCTGGCGGGTGGGGTGACGCTGTCAGGTGGAGCGGCGCGGCGAGAGGAGAGGGATCTATGCGAGTAGATCCGTGGACCCAGAATGACGGTGACATGACAGTGTGACAAGGGGTGTGCGGTTGTCACGTCGATGAACTCCCGTGTGCCGAACGGGCGTCAGCCCCGGCGGTGTCCTTCCGGCGCCGGGGACGGGCGCGTGCCGGGTCAGCCGCCGGCCGCGGCCAGTCCGTCCAGCAGGACCGCGGTGAACCGCGCCGCCCAGCCGCCGTCGACCGGCTCGCAGGAGACCAGGGTGCGGTGCACCACCGCGCCGGCGATCATGTCGAAGATCAGGTCGATCTGCGGGCCGGGGTCGTTGGTGTCGGCGGGGATCTCGCCCCGGCTCTGGGCGCGTCGGCGGCCCTCGACCACCAGTCGCTTCTGCCGGGCGACGATCTTGTCGCGGAGCCGCTGCCGCAGGGCCTCGTCGTGCGTGGCCTCGGCGACCACCGCCATCAGTGCCGTCTTGGTGGCGGGCTGCTCCAGCAGCTCGGCGAACTGCAGCACCACACCCTCCACATCGGCCCGCAGGCTGCCGAGATCCGGCAGGACCAGCTCGTCGAAGAGGGTGGCCAGGGCGTCGATCACCAGCTCGTTCTTGCCCGCCCAGCGCCGGTACACCGTCGTCTTCGCAACCCCGGCCCGGGTCGCGACGTCTCCCAGGGTGAGCTTGGACCAGCCCAGTTCGACCAGAGCCTCCCGGGTCGCGGCCAGGATCGCGGTGTCCGCCGCGGCGCTGCGCGGGCGCCCGGTACGGCTGGCGGGGGTGCGGCTCTGCATTCCACGACCATAACCGGCGGGTCGTGTGGTGCCGTGAGGGAGATCACCGAGGCGTGGTGTCGCGAGGTGCCCTCATGGCATTACGCTACAGGTCGTAGCGAAAGCTCGCGAGGGACGTACGCGGGCGACGACCGTCAGGCGTGGGTGGGGACCCGGCGCCGCACATCGCTTTTTTCACTCAGGCGCGGGATCGGGGGAGGATAGACGCATGCAGCCACGGAACATGTCCATGAGCGGTGTCGTCGACCTCGCCGCGGTGAAGGCGGCCCAGGAGGCCAAGAGCAAGGCCGAGCAGGCGCGCGCCGAAGCCGCCCGGCAGGGCGGGGCGGGGGCCGTCTCCCCGGCCGATCTCGTCATCGATGTCGACGAAGCCGGTTTCGAGCGCGATGTCCTGCAGCGCTCCGCCGAAGTACCCGTCGTCATCGACTTCTGGGCCGAGTGGTGCCAGCCCTGCAAGCAGCTGAGCCCGGTCCTGGAGCGGCTGGCCGTCGAGTACGGCGGGCGCATCCTGCTCGCCAAGATCGACGTCGACGCCAACCAGATGCTGATGCAGCAGTTCGGGATCCAGGGCATCCCGGCCGTGTTCGCCGTCGTCGCGGGCCAGGCGCTGCCGCTCTTCCAGGGGGCGGCCGACGAGCCGCAGATCCGGCAGACCCTGGACCAGCTGGTGCAGGTGGCCGAGCAGCGCTTCGGGATCACCGGTCTCACCGTCGACCCGGACGCCGAGCCGGGCGGTGCCGCGACGGCCGCGGTGCACGAGGGCCCGTACGACGCGGCGCTGAACGCGGCCGCGCAGGCGCTGGACGCGGGTGACCTGGGCGGTGCCGTCCGGGCGTACCAGAGCGTGCTGGCCGACGACCCGGCCCACCCGGAGGCCAAGCTGGGGCTGGCGCAGGCCGAACTGCTCCAGCGGGTGCAGGATATGGACCCGCAGAAGGTCCGTCAGGAGGCCGCCGAGCGGCCGAAGGACGCCACGGCGCAGATCGCCGCCGCCGACCTGGACCTGGTGGGCGGTCATGTCGAGGACGCCTTCGGGCGGCTGATCGAGACCGTGCAGCGCACGGCGGGCGAGGACCGGGACGCCGTACGGGTCCGGTTGCTGGAGCTGTTCGAGGTCGTGGGTCCGGAGGATCCGCGGGTGGTCGGAGCACGCAGGGCGCTGGCGCGCGCCCTGTTCTGACCAGTCGCTAAACACCCCGGCATGTGATGCCGGGGTGAAAGGTTCGCCGACGAGGCGCCACGGTGGCCGCGCTTTACCAAATCTTGGTAATCGCTGCTCCTGTTACTCCGAGTAAATCGAGGCCGTTGGTCTGTCTGGTTTCGTCCAGGGATCAACGGCTTTGCTCTGACCATCGATGCCACCGAGCGTCGCACTCCGAGACCGGTCGGTCGTCCTCCGGTTATCCCGCCGTTACTAGCCAGTAACGAACCCCCTTGTGTCCAGGGCGAGAATGCACCACGATCGGCGACGCTCGGTCCATTCCCGTACCCCGGCATCCGGCCGGGTCACGGGAGACTCTGGGTCCCCACCGAGCAGAGCCGGCGGCAGTGGCGCCGGCTCTAGGACAGGGGGGTCTTCGCCGTCCGGTGAAGCCTGTCCAGCAGGGTTGTGCGTGATGCGTGTCAGGCGCGACCAGTGGTTGTCGCTCGGGGGTGATCGCCGGTGATTCGGGCGCGTTTCGCGCCACCGAGCGCGGGCGCTCTCCTTCCCGAGGACGTAGCACTTCTCCCATCCCTGCCCGGCTGAGCCGCCGACTGGGGCGAGTCCGGGCCAGGAGATGTACGTCCGAGAAGGAGGAAATATGGAGTCCCAGGTGCGTGGCGGGACCAGATGGAAGCGGTTCGCTGTGGTCATGGTGCCCAGCGTGGCCGCCACGGCGTGTATAGGTGTCGCCCTCGCGCAGGGCGCTCTCGCCGCCTCGTTCAGCGTGTCCGGCCAGTCGTTCAAGGTGTCCGCCGACCAGCTCGTCGGCACCGGGTTCGAGCAGTACGGGGCCATCGACAGCGGCTACACGCTGGACGGCAAGAAGACGGCACACCCGGTGGCCGTCTCCGCGTTCAAGCACGCCGAGATCACCAACCTGTGCCAGTCCGTGGTCACGCCGGACGTGCCGATCTTCGGCAACGTCAGCCTGATCCTGCGGGCCGGCGGCGAGGGCCACGACAAGGTCCAGGCCGAGAACATCTACATCGACGTTGCCGACCTGAACGCCGATGCGACCTTCGACAACATCGACATCGGTGTGGCCGCCAAGGACGCCTCCAAGGGTCCGGGCATGAAGGGCGGCGGCGAGCAGGCCAACCCCTTCGGCTTCGCGCAGCAGGCCGACAAGGCCACGCTGGTCGGCGTGAAGCAGACGGCGTGGGCGACCACGGCCGGCACCTTCAAGCTCAGCGGCCTGAAGATGTCGCTGTCGACGGGTGTCAAGGAGTGCTACTAAGCACTCGATGACGGGCGGGGGAGCCGGTGGCGCCCCCGCCCGTCCACTCTCCGGCCGCGTCCTCACACGCGGCACACATCACCACCACAGCAACGCCGCACCAGGGAGCTGTTTTCCATGAGCGCCGAGACTCCTGCCGCCGCACCCGGCCAGTTCACCCGCCGGAGGCTGCAGTTCCGCGCCTGGCGGGGCACGCGTCCGTTCTGGGCCGGTCTGTTCGTCATGCTCGGCGGCCTTCCGATCATGTACTTCCCGTACGCCCATCTTCAGTTCGGACACCTGACGCTGGCGATGTCGACCACCGCGGGAGCAGGATCCCTGATCATCGGTGTGCTGCTCATCGTCCTGGGCGTCAGCCTCTGGTTCCAGAAGCACGTACGGGTCTTCGCGGGCGTCGCCGCGATCCTGCTGGCGCTGGTGTCCATCCCCGTGGCCAACTTCGGCGGCTTCGTCCTGGGCTTCCTGCTCTCCCTGGTCGGTGGAGCGATGGCCGTGGCCTGGGGGCCGGGCGCGCCTCCGCAGCTGCAGCCGCCCGGTGAGGCCGCCCCGGGCGAGGGCGGTGCCCCCGAGACGGCCCCGGTGCCGCACCAGGGCGCGGACCCGGTGGGCGACGTGCGACCCGCCGGGCCCTACAAGGCGCCGTGGGAGAACGACCTGTCAGGAACGAGCCCGGCCAACGGGGCGAACGGGAGGCACAGTGCCGGCTGACGAGGTGACCCGCGGGACCGACGTGGACGGGTCCCGCGCGAGAACCGGGCCCCGCCACGCGGCCCCCAGAAAGCCGCTGTTCACCAGGTTCCACATGCCGGCCGGCAAGGCCATAGCCTCCGTGGCGATGCCCACGGCGGTGCTCATGGGCATGGGCTTCACGTCGTCGCTGGCCCTGGCCGACAACAACGGCAGCCCGTCCCCGTCCTCGACGGCCAAGAGCCTGACGGCCGACGAGTACAAGGACTGCGTCAAGGCGCTGGACGACACCGAGGACCCCTCGGCCTCGCCGTCGCCCTCCGCCTCCGAGAGCGACGCGGACACCGCCACGCCGGCCCCCTCGGCGAGCGACGACGGCAAGGACGCGCAGGACACCGGGGGCACGAAGGGCACGGGCGGCACCTCTTCGCCGGATTCAGGTTCCGGCGACAAGGCCACGCCCGAGCCGACCGCGACCTCCGGATCCTCCGACTCCGGCTCGGGCACCGGCACCGGCACCGGCACCGGCACCGGCACCGGCACCGGCTCGTCGGGCTCGGACTCGGGCTCCGCCGGCGACACGGCAGCGCCGGAGCCGTCCCGGACCGAGGGCGGCGGCGGGAACGTCCTCGACACCATCGGCGACACGATCGGTGACATCCTCACCGGCGGCCACGCGGACTCCGGCACGCCGTCCGCGACCCCGACGCCGTCCGCGTCCTCGTCCCCCACGGGCACCCCCGCGGGCGACGGCAAGGACACGGCCGACGGCAAGGACTCGGGCGGCAGCGTCTCCGACACCGTCGAGGACACCGCGAAGAAGGCCGAGGACACGGTCGAGGACACGGTCAAGGACACGACCGAGGACACCACCGGCACCGCCTCCAGGACGGCGGAGGACGCCACCGGGACGGCCGGGGACGCGACCGCGGCGGCCACCCCGAGCCCGTCGGCGAGCGAGTCCGCCTCCGCCGAGGACTGCCCGGTGGCCACGGACGACGAGAGCGGCGTCGACAACAAGGTGCCGGTGGCGGACGACCCCTGGTACCTGAACGCCAGCTCCCTGCTCCTCAAGGGCGCCGACTACCAGGGCATCGTCGAGGTGAAGACGGCCAACGGCACCACGAAGAAGGTGCTGAAGTACGTCATCTCCGGCGGTACCGACATCGGCGACCTGCACCAGACGGTGGACGACAAGCAGGCGAAGAAGACGTACCACGTCCAGGCGTCCAAGGGCTCGACGTCCACCATCACCGGCGGCGACACGGTGATGTACACCGAGAGCATCTCGGGCAACCTGTTCGGGCTGATCCCGGTGACGTTCAGCCCCGACAGCCCGCCCCCGCTGAACATCCCGCTGATCTACTTCACCCACGTCAAGGTGGTCCAGGCGGCGCAGTTCGGCGGCAACCTGCACGTGCCCGGCATGCACGTGTACACGACCGACTGAGCGGTCGCACAAGCCGGTTCGGGAGCCGCAACAACACCGAGGGCGCCCCCTGTCCAGGGGGCGCCCTCGGTGCCGTACAAGGCCCTTACGGCACGGTTCAGTTGCTCTGGCCGCCCAGGTGGTGGACGCGGAGCATGTTGGTGGTGCCGGGGACCCCGGGGGGCGAGCCGGCGGTGATGATGAGGGTGTCGCCCGCGTCGAAGCGGCCCAGCCGGGCGATCTCCTGGTCCACCAGGTCGACCATCTCGTCCGTGGTGTTCACGAACGGCACGACGTGCGACTCGACGCCCCAGCTGAGGGTCAGCTGGTTGCGGGTGCCCTCGTCCGTGGTGAAGGCGATGATCGGCTGCGTCGCGCGGTAGCGGGACAGCCGGCGCGCGGTGTCACCGGACTGCGTGAAGGCGATCAGGCCCTTGCCGCCGAGGAAGTCGGCGATCTCGGCCGCCGCACGGGCCACCGAGCCGCCCTGCGTACGCGGCTTCTTGCCCGGCACCAGCGGCTGCAGCCCCTTGGAGAGCAGCTCCTGCTCGGCCGCGGAGACGATCTTCGACATGGTCTTGACCGTCTCGACCGGGTAGGCGCCCACGCTCGACTCGGCCGACAGCATGACCGCGTCGGCGCCGTCCAGGATCGCGTTGGCGACGTCGGAGGCCTCGGCGCGGGTCGGGCGGGAGTTGGTGATCATCGACTCCATCATCTGGGTCGCCACGATCACCGGCTTCGCGTTGCGCCGGCACATCTCCACGAGGCGCTTCTGCACCATCGGGACCTTCTCCAGCGGGTACTCGACGGCGAGGTCGCCACGGGCCACCATCACGGCGTCGAACGCCGCGACGACGTCCTCCATGTTCTGCACCGCCTGCGGCTTCTCCACCTTGGCGATCACCGGGACCCGGCGGCCCTCCTCGTCCATCACGCGGTGGACGTCCTGCACGTCCTTGGCGTCCCGGACGAAGGACAGCGCGACCATGTCGCAGCCCATGCGGAGGGCGAAGCGCAGGTCCTCGACGTCCTTCTCGCTCAGCGCGGGCACGTTGACGGCCGCGCCGGGCAGGTTGATGCCCTTGTGGTCGGAGACGACACCGCCCTCGATGACGATCGTCTTCACCCGCGGGCCCTCGACGTCCAGGACCTTCAGCTCGACGTTGCCGTCGTTGATCAGGACCTGGTCGCCGCGCGAGACGTCGCCCGGCAGTCCCTTGTACGTCGTACCGCAGATGTGCTTGTCGCCCGGCACGTCCTCGGTCGTGATGACGAACTCGTCACCGCGCTCCAGCTCGACCGGACCCTCGGCGAAGGTCTCCAGGCGGATCTTCGGGCCCTGCAGGTCGGCGAGGACGCCGATGGGACGGCCGGTCTCCTTGGAGGCGGCCCGGACGCGGTCGTACCGCGCCTGGTGCTCGGCGTGGGTGCCGTGGCTGAAGTTGAACCGGGCCACGTTCATGCCCGCCTCGATCATGGCGACGAGCATCTCGTGGGAGTCGACCGCGGGGCCGAGAGTACAGACGATTTTCGAACGGCGCATGGGGCGATCCTATCGGTTTGTTTCGCTACGGAATATTCCGTCTGGCGGAAGATACAAATGAGTGCCACACCGCTCAGGTGCTATTCAGTTGTTCTTTCCGACCAGTGCGTAGGTCTGCGTCGCGATCTCCAGTTCTTCATCCGTCGGCACCACCGCGACCGCCACCCGGGCGGAGTCGGGCGAAATCAGCCGCGACTCGCCCGCGCGCACGGCGTTCCGCTCCGGATCGACCGCCGGACCCAGACCCTCCAGGCCCGCGATCGCCGCCTCCCGCACCGGTGCCGCGTTCTCGCCGACCCCGGCGGTGAAGGCGACCGCGTCCACCGAGCCGAGGACCGCGAAATAGGCGCCGATGTACTTCTTGAGCCGGTGAATGTAAATGTCGAAGGCGAGCGCGGCCTCTTCGTCCCCCTCGTCGATCCGGCGCCGGATCTCCCGCATGTCGTTGTCCCCGCACAGACCGAAGAGGCCGCTCCTCTTGTTGAGAAGAGTGTCGATCTCGTCCATGGACATTCCGCCGACTCGCGCCAAATGGAAGATGACGGCCGGGTCCAGATCACCGGAGCGCGTACCCATCACGAGCCCCTCCAAAGGCGTCAGCCCCATGGAGGTGTCCACGCACCGGCCCTTCCGCACCGCGGAGGCGGAGGCGCCGTTGCCCAGGTGCAGCACGATCACGTTGACCTCGGACGGGTCCTTGCCCAGCAGCCGCGCCGTCTCCCGGGCGACGTACGCGTGCGAGGTGCCGTGGAAGCCGTAGCGGCGGATCCGGTGGCGGTCGGCGATCTTCGGGTCGATCGCGTAGCGCGCCGCCGACTCCGGCATCGTCGTGTGGAACGCCGTGTCGAAGACGGCGACCTGGGGCAGGTCGGGGCGGAGCGCCCGCGCGGTGCGGATGCCGGTGAGGTTGGCCGGGTTGTGCAGCGGGGCGACCGGGATCAGCCGCTCGATCTCGGCGAGCACCTCGTCGTCGATCACCGTGGGCTCGGTGAAGAACATGCCGCCGTGCACCACCCGGTGCCCGATCGCGGCCAGCTCGGGGGAGTCCAGGCCGAGGCCGTCCCGGCTCAGCTCCCCCGCGACCGCCTTGAGAGCGGCGTCGTGGTCGGCGATCGGCCCGGTGTGCTCACGGGTGTCGCCGGAGGCGAGGCAGGTGTGCTTGAGCCGGGAGGTCTGCTCGCCGATGCGCTCGACCAGGCCCACCGCCAGCCGGCTGCTGTCCCGCATGTCCAGCAGCTGGTACTTCAGGGACGAGGAGCCGGAGTTGAGGACGAGGACACGGGTGGGGATGCTCACTGCTGGGACGCCTTCTCGCTGGGGTTCTGGGCCTGTATCGCCGTGATGGCGACGGTGTTGACGATGTCCTGGACGAGCGCGCCCCGGGACAGGTCGTTGACCGGCTTGCGCAGACCCTGCAGGACCGGGCCGACGGCGATCGCGCCGGCCGAGCGCTGCACGGCCTTGTAGGTGTTGTTGCCGGTGTTGAGGTCGGGGAAGATCAGCACGCTGGCCTGTCCGGCGACCTCGGAACCGGGCAGCTTGGTGGCGGCGACGGACGGCTCCACGGCCGCGTCGTACTGGATCGGGCCCTCGATCTTCAGGTCGGGCCGGCGCGAGCGCGCCAGTTCGGTCGCCTCGCGCACCTTGTCCACGTCGGCGCCCGAACCGGACGTACCGGTCGAGTACGACAGCATCGCGATCCGCGGCTCCACGCCGAACTGCGCGGCCGTGCCGGCCGACTGGATGGCGATGTCCGCCAGCTGCTCGGCGTTCGGGTCCGGGTTGACCGCGCAGTCGCCGTAGACCAGCACCTTGTCGGCCAGGCACATGAAGAACACGGACGACACGATCGAGGAGTCCGGCCGGGTCTTGATGATCTCGAAGGCGGGCCGGATGGTGGCGGCCGTGGAGTGCACCGAGCCGGACACCATGCCGTCGGCCAGGCCCTCCTGGACCATCAGGGTGCCGAAGTAGTTGACGTCCGACACGACGTCGTAGGCCAGTTCCACGGTCACGCCCCGGTGGGCGCGCAGGGCCGCGTACTTCTCGGCGAAGGAGTCCCGCAGCTCGGAGGTGCCCGGGTCGATCAACTGGGTGTCGCCGAGGTCGATGCCGAGATCGGCGGCCTTCTTGCGGATCCGGTCCTCGGGACCGAGCAGGGTCAGGTCGCACACGCCCCGGCGCAGCAGCACCTCGGCCGCGCGCAGCACCCGCTCCTCGGTGCCCTCCGGGAGCACGACCCGCCGCCGGTCCGAGCGGGCCTGTTCCAGGAGCTTGTGCTCGAACATCATCGGGGTGACCCGGCCGCTGCTCGGCGCCGAGACCCGGCGGGCCAGGTCGGCGGTGTCGGCGTACCGCTCGAACAGTCCGAGCGCGGTCTCCGCCTTGCGCGGGGTGGCCGCGGTCATCTTCCCCTCCATCGAGAACAGCTGCTCGGCGGTGGGGAAGCTGTTGCCGGACACCGAGAGCACCGGAGTGCCCGGGGCGAGACGGGCGGACAGGGTGAGGATCTCCTCGCTCGGCACCTCGTTCAGCGTGAGCAGCACGCCGGCTATCGGCGGGGTGCCGGCGCTGTGCGCGGCGAGCGCGCCGACGACCAGGTCGGCGCGGTCCCCGGGGGTGACGACCAGGCAGCCGGGGGTCAGGGCGCCCAGGAAGTTCGGCAGCATCGCACCGCCGAAGACGAAGCCCAGTGCGTCGCGGGCCAGCCCGGAGTCGTCGCCGAGCAGCACCCTGGCGTCGAGCGACTGGGCGATCTGCGCGACGGTCGGCGCGGACAGGGCGGGCTCGTCGGGCAGCACGTACGGGGGGACCGGCAGGCGGTCGGCGAGCCGCTCGGCGATCTCGTCGCGGTCCTCGCGGGCCACCCGGTTGGCGACCATGGCGAGGACGTCGCAGCCCAGGCCGTCGTAGGCGCGGTAGGCGTTGCGGGTCTCGGCGAGCACGGACTCGGCGGCCTGCTTGCGCCCGCCCACCACCGGGATCACCGAGGCGCCGAACTCGTTGGCGAGCCGGGCGTTCAGGGACAGCTCGTCCGGCAGCTGGGTGTCGGCGAAGTCGGTGCCGAGGACCAGGACGACGTCGTAGTCCCGGGCCACCAGGTGGAAGCGGTCGACGAGCGTGGATACCAGTTCGTCGGTACCCTGCTCGGCCTGGAGCGCGGACGCCTCGTGGTAGTCCATGCCGTAGACGGTCGCCGGGTCCTGGGAGAGGCGGTACCGGGAGCGCAACAGCTCGAACATCCGGTCGGGCCGATCGTGGACGAGGGGACGGAAGACCCCCACCCGGTCGACCTGCCGGGTCAGGAGTTCCATGACTCCCAGCTCCACGACCTGGCGGCCGTCACCGCGGTCGATCCCGGTCACGTACACGCTGCGCGTCACGTGTCCACTCCGTTCCTCATAGCGCTCTGTCGCGTCTGTCGCGTCTTCGGCATAAAAATCGCTCACCGAGGTGAGCAGAACCCTCTTGACAGTACCCCTGCTGCCGGATAAGGCGCCCGTCAAGACTTCACCTGTCCGGCGGACGTGAAACAATCGTCACTGGCTCACCGGTACACGACAGCGAGCAGGAGACACAGCACGATGCGCATCGGAGTTCTCACCGCAGGCGGCGACTGCCCCGGCCTGAACGCCGTGATCCGGTCGGTCGTGCACCGCGCGGTGGCGCAGTACGGCGACGAGGTCATCGGCTTCGAGGACGGTTACCGCGGCCTGCTGGACCGGCACTACCGCACGCTCGACCTGGACGCGGTCAGCGGCATCCTGGCCCGCGGCGGCACCATCCTCGGCTCCTCGCGCCTGCAGCGCGACCGGCTGCGGGAGGCCTGCGAGGGGGCCGCAGACATGGTCGAGGAGTTCGGCATCGACGCCCTGATCCCGATCGGCGGCGAGGGCACGCTCACCGCGGCCCGGATGCTCTCCGACGCCGGTCTCCCGGTCGTCGGCGTGCCCAAGACCATCGACAACGACATCTCCTCCACCGACCGCACCTTCGGCTTCGACACGGCCGTCGGCGTGGCCTCCGAGGCGATGGACCGCCTGAAGACCACCGCCGAGTCCCACCAGCGCGTGATGGTCGTCGAGGTCATGGGCCGGCACGCGGGCTGGATCGCCCTGGAGTCCGGCATGGCCGCCGGCGCCCACGGCATCTGCCTGCCCGAGCGGGCCTTCGACCCCGCGGACCTGGTGAAGATGGTCGAGGAGCGCTTCTCCCGCGGCAAGAAGTTCGCCGTCATCTGCGTCGCCGAGGGCGCCCACCCCGCCGAGGGCTCCATGGACTACGGCAAGGGCGAGATCGACCAGTACGGCCACGAGCGCTTCCAGGGCATCGGCACCGCGCTGGCGTACGAGCTGGAGCGACGCCTCGGCAAGGAGGCCAAGCCGGTCATCCTCGGCCATGTCCAGCGCGGCGGTGTGCCCACCCCCTACGACCGCGTCCTCGCCACCCGCTTCGGCTGGCACGCCGTCGAGGCAGCGCACCGCGGCGAGTTCGGCCGGATGACCGCGCTGCGCGGCACCGACATCGTGATGGTGCCGCTCGCCGAGGCGGTCACCGAGCTGAAGACGGTGCCGAAGGACCGGATGGACGAGGCCGAGTCGGTCTTCTAGCCCCACGGCTCACCGGCCGGCCGGTGAAGAGGCGGCGGAGCGGCGGTCAGCCGGTGCCGTCCGCCACGGCCGACCAGAAGTTCTCGACGATCCCGTCCAGGAACCTCTGCCCCGACTCGCTCGCGCCCTTGCCGCCGCCGCCCCAGCTGAGGGTGGCGGCCATGTGCCCCTGGTAGTCCTGGTGCAGTGCCTGGAGCACCCGCTCCAGCACGGCCTTGTCCAGGGGGACGAGCTTCGTGACCGGCCGCACATAGGCCTGCCAGCGGGTGGTCACCGCGCTGTGCAGCAGCTCGGCGAGCTTCTCCTCGCGGCCGGTGACGGCGACGAAGTCGGGCAGGGCGAGGTCCAGGATCCCGGCGAGCGCGGCCGACTGGCGCTCGTTGCCCCGCCACTGCCCGCTCTCCTCCGCCCGCAGATACGTGCGCAGGTCCATGCCGACGGCACGGGCGACGTCCTCGGGCGCGACGGCACGGGCGACGCGGTGCTCGCGCAGCGTCCGCGGGCGGCCGATCAGCTCACCCGGGGAGCACCACAACACACCGGCCAGCGCGGTGATTTCGGGGTTTCCGGGGGCGACGGTGCCGCGTTCCCAGGCGATCACGAGATCAGGGGTGACGTACGGCAGCCCGTACGAGGCACGCATCCCGTAGGCGACGTGCTCGGGCCCCATGCCGAGGGCGGCGCGGAGCCTGCGGGCGGCCGGGGCGTTGAACGGGGGAGCCAGGGGGTTCGGTTGGGCTGAGGGAGGGCGCACCCGGCACAAGGTAGGGGCACGCCGGTGCGCTGACTACGGTCGGTTCCGCCGAGATCACGGATCGTGCGAACGTACGGCTTGATCGCGCAACGTGAGCTGACACTCGGTGTCACCCCTCGTGACCTGGTGTTACCTCGCGTCACCCCTTGACGGCGCCACCCAGCGCGAACCCTCCGCCCAGCCTCCGTGCCACCAGAACGTACAAAAGGATCACCGGCGTCGAGTAGATCACGGAGAACGCGGCGAGCTGACCGTAGGCCACCATGCCCCGGTTGCCGAAGAAGTCGTTGATGCTGACCGAGGCCGGCAACCGGTCCGGGGTGAGCAGCAGCATGAACGGGACGAAGAAGTTCCCCCACATCATCACGAACGAGAACACGGTGACGACCGCGATGCCCGGCCCCATCAGCGGCAGCACGACCCGGACCAGGGACTGCGCCGCCGAGGCCCCGTCCGTCCAGGCCGCCTCCTCCAGCTCCCTCGGCACGCCGTCCATGAAGTTCTTCATCAGCCAGATGGCGAAGGGCAGCTGGGAGGCGGCGAAGAAGAACATCGTGCCCTGGAGGGTGTCGATCAGATTCACCCGCACGAACAGCGCGTACACCGGCACCATGATCGCCGTGATGGGCAGGCTCGTCGCGAACAGGATCGTCAGCAGGAACGGCCGGTTCAGCCGGGACCGGAACCGGGACAGCGGATAGGCGGCGAGGGCGGCGCAGACGACGGTCAGCGCGGTGCCGCCCCCGCACAGGACCAGGCTGTTGAGCAGCGGGGTGTAGGTGATGTCCGCGGTCAGGATCGCCCGGAAGCCGTCCAGGGTGAGCCCGTCGGGGACCTTGACCCGCAGACCGGCGTGCGGGTCCACCGCGGACAGCAGCACCCAGACCAGGGGCAGCGCGAAGGCCACGGCCACGGCGAGCAGCGAGACGTCGGCGGCCAGCCGCCGGGAGGCACGCGTGCGGGGCATCAGACCTCCGTCCGCAGCAGACGCAGATAGACGACGGAGAACAGGGAGCCGACCAGCAGCAGGAGCAGGGCGACCGCGGTGCCGTACCCGATCATGCTGTTCTGGAAGGCCTGCTCGTACATGAACAGCGGCAGGGTCTGGCTGCGGTCCCCGGGCCCGCCCCGGGTCATCACCCAGATCAGCCCGAAGACGGAGAGCGTCTGCAAGGTGTTGAGCATGAGGTTGGTGCCGATGGAGCGGCGGATCATCGGCAGCGTGATGTGCCACAGCCGCCGCCACCCGCCGGCGCCGTCCACCTCCGCCGCCTCCGTGATCTCGGCCGGGATCTCGTCCAGTGCCGCGGAGTAGACGAGCATCGAGAACGCCGTGCCGCGCCAGACGTTGGCGAAGGACACGGCGAGGATCGGCAGCGTGAACAGCCAGTTCTGCCGGGGCAGCTGGAGCCAGTCCAGGATCGCGTTCAGGGTGCCCTCGCGCCGGAAGAACGCGTAGAGCAGGAACCCGGCGACGACCTCCGGCAGCACCCACGCGGTGACGACGACCGCGCCGACGAGGGTGCGGACGGGTTTCGACGCGCGCTTCATCAGCGCGGCCAGGGCGAGCCCCAGGGTGTTCTGCCCGACGAGCGAGGACAGCACGGTGAACACCAGGGTCAGCCATACGGCGTTGAGGAACGCCTCGTCGCGGAAGGCCCGGCGGAAGTTGGCGAGACCGACGAACGAGGAGTGGGCCTGACCGGTCAGCTGGAGGTCGGTGAAGGCGATGGAGACGCAGTAGGCGATCGGCCCGGCGAGGAAGAGGAGCAGCAGGACCAGTGCGGGGGCCAGCGGGAGGACCCGGATGACCAGGCGCTGCCGCTTCACCTCTCGGTCACTTGGCCGTCGGTGACGTCTTCGAGCGTGGCGTCGTAGCCGCTCGCGGCCTTCTCCACCGACAGATCACCCGTCGTGACGCCCTCCATGGCCTCCTGCACGGCGGTCGACACCCTCGGGTACGCCGGGTACGCGGGCCGGTAGTGGGTGGCCGCCACCAGATCGGTGAAGAACTTGATGCCGGGCTGGGCGGTGGCGTACGCCGGGTCGGCGGCGACGTCGCTGCGGACGGCGATGCCGGAGTTGGCGATGTACCACGTGCGGGCGTTGTCCTTCGTCTGCATCGTCCTGATGAAGTCGAAGGCGAGGTCGGGGTTGGCCGCCTTGGCCGGGACGGACCAGGTCCAGCCGCCGGACATGCTCACCTTGCCCGGTGCCTGCCCGTGCTGGGTCGGCATGGGGGCCAGGCCCAGCCGCTCGGACCACTCGGGCCACTCGTGCCCGCTGCCCGGCAGCCAGTCCTGCGGCAGCCAGGAGCCGTCGAGGTCGATGCCGAGCCTGCCCTCGGGGAGGAGTTCACCGCGGACGGCGGTGGAGAAGTTGGGGTCGAGGGCGTCGGAGACGTCCGGGCCGAGCTTCTCCCGGTAGACGGTCTCGACGAACTCCAGCGCGTCCTTGAAGGCCCGCGACCCGGTGACCCACTTCCTGCTCGCGCTGTCGTACAGCGGATCGCGCTTCCCGTCGCCGGTGCCGTACAGCAGCATCTCGAAGCCCTGCATGGTGGCGGCCTCGCCGGCGGGTTTGCCGGTGTAGACGTTGAGCGGAGTGACACCGGGGACCTTCCGCTTGATGGTCCGCGCGGCGGCGAGCACGTCGTCCCAGTTCTTCGGCTGCCAGTCCGCGGGCAGCCCGGCCTTCGCGAACACCCGCTTGTCGAACCAGAGCCCGCGCGTGTCGGTCCCGTCCGGAACGCCGTAGGTCTTGCCGTCCCGGCCCTTCGCGGCCGCCTTCGCGCTGTCGACGAACCGGTCCCAGTCCGGCCACCGGGCGAGGTACGGGTCGAGCGGCTTCAGGTACCCGCTGGTGATGTCGGAGTTGATGAGGAAGGTGTCCTCGTAGACGAGGTCCGGGGCGGTCCGCGGGGACCGGAGCATCTGCTGGAGCTTGGTGTAGTACTCCGAGTCCGGTGCCTTGATCGGCACGAACTCCACCTTCTTGCCGGGGTGCTCGCTCTCGAACTGCTTCTTCATGCCGGCGAGATAGGTGTCCATCACCTTGACGGAGTTGTCGGTGGACTGCTTGTACGACACCTTGATCGTGTCCGGGCTGCTGCCGGAGCCGCTGCCGCAGGCGGTGAGCGCGGTGGCGGCGAGGGCGGTGGTGAGGAGGGCGGAGAGGGCGGCGGTGGGACGCACGGGCATGACCTCCTGAGCACACGTGGGGGTGGCGCGGAGATGACTGCCGTGTGAAGGTAAGAGGAGTGGTCTAGTCAGGTCAATGCGTCTGCGCGGGATTGGCACGCGGCGTCGGCGCGTCCGTCCGCGCGTGCCCCTACCGCGGCTCCCCTCCGACCTGCTTCCCCACGACGGGGCCGAAGAAGGTCCCGCCCCGGAACTCGATGTGGTCGCCCCCCTGGCGGGCTCGGTGTCCGTCCCCGGCGTCGCCCGAACCGCCGCCCCGGGGCCGGTACGTGCGCAGCACCGCCGCGGCCACCGCCGCCGCCTGCGCCGCCGCCCGTTCCTGCGAGCCGCCGGCGTCCGCCGCGGCCTTCGCGGCGTTCGCGTGGTCGCTGATGCCGCGGACGACGAGGGCCTGCCGGCCCTCCAGATGGGCCGCGTGGGCGGCTCCCGCGCCCTCCATCTCGAACGCGGCGGCGTCGTTGTAGTGCTCGCGGACGTGCCGGGCGATCTCGGACCCGGCGTCGGCGAGCAGCACGTCCGCCGTGGCGATCGGCTTGAAGTGCGCCCGCACGCCGGCCAGGTCGCGTACGGCGGTACGCGCCGCGGAGAGCAGCGCGTGGGAGCCGGACCACGCCTCGGGGCGGAGCAGCAGTCCCTCGGGTGTCTGCTTGCCGCCGTGGATGCCGTACACCTTCGTGCCCACGACGACATCGCCGAGCGCGATGTCCTCCTTGAGGCTGCCGGCCACGCCGACGAACAGGACGGCCTCGGGGCGCAGCCAGCCGATGAGCGAGGCGGTGAGCGCGGCGGTGTTCTTGGCACCCTCGCCCAGTTCGGCGCTCGCCACCTGCCAGGGGGTGCCGGGCAGGTGGCCCACCTCCACGAAGGTTCCGTTGT
Source organism: Streptomyces sp. NPDC038200 (assembly GCF_055600785.1). Taxonomy (NCBI): domain Bacteria; kingdom Bacillati; phylum Actinomycetota; class Actinomycetes; order Kitasatosporales; family Streptomycetaceae; genus Streptomyces; species Streptomyces sp. NPDC038200. The sequence continues at coordinate 19,495 of NZ_JBVJYH010000017.1, read as the reverse complement.
CGGGATGGGTCCGGTCCTCCCGTCCCGCGATGTGCGCACGGACCGCCGCGTACTCCAGCGCGAGGGCGGTCAGGACCAGAACAGTGGGCTTCGTCTCCGGCACACGCATAAGGTACTGCGGGGGGAAGGGGTTGGAGTGCCGGAACGAGACGTCACCATCGGGCAGTTGCTGCTCACCGAGTACCAGACCGTCAAGGACGAGCAGAAGACCCGGATCGGCTTCCGGGACAACCTGCTGTACGTCACCCTGACCGTCGTGGCGGCCGTGATCGCCGCCGCGGCCCAGTCCGGACAGCCGGCGATGCTGCTGGCGCTGCCGCCGGTGTGCGTGGTCCTCGGCTGGACGTACCTCGTCAACGACCAGAAGATCTCGGCGATCGGGGCCTATGTGCGGGCGGAGCTGGCGCCCCGCCTCGCCGCCATGGCCCGGGCGGAGGGCGGCGAGGTCTTCCGGTGGGAGACCGCGCACCGGGGCGATGCCCGGCGCGTGTCCCGGAAGGCCGTGCAGTGCGTGGTGGATCTGCTGGCCTTCTGCGTCGTACCGCTGAGCGCGCTGGTCGTGTACTGGGCGGGGGGTGACGTCTCGGCGGGCCTGCTGATCGTGTCCGTGCTGGAGGCGGCCGCGGTCGCCGGGCTGGGGGTGTGCATCGTCCAGTACGCCGTGCCGTTCGGGTCGGGGGGCGGGGCCGGGTGAGCGATCGCGTCGAGTTCCTGGGCGGCGACTACCGCGGGACGGTCATCGGCAAGGCGGAGTACCGGCAGCAGGCGCCGGCACCGACGGCCCTGGACGCGCTGCCGCCGAGGACGGCCGGGTTCGCGGGCCGGGACGAGGAGCTGCGGCGGCTGCGGGCCGCGCTGGACCCCGCCGGCCCCGGTGGGGAGCAGGCCGTCCTGGTGACCGCCGTGTCCGGGCTCGGCGGCATCGGCAAGACGGCGCTGGCCGTGCAGGCGGCGTACGCGGCGCGGGAGGAGGGGTGGTTCCCGGGCGGGGTGCTCTTCGTGGACCTGCACGGGTACGACGACGCGCCCGTCAACGCCGACCAGGCGCTCCAGTCCCTGCTGCGGGCACTGGGCGTGGATCCGGAGCACATCCCGGCGGCGGCGGACGAGCGGGCCGGGCTGTACCGGTCGGTGCTGGCCGACCGGGAGGCGGTGCTGATCCTCGCCGACAACGCGTCGTCACCGGACCAGGTGCGGCCGTTGTCGCCGGGCGGCGGGCGGCGGCACCGGGTGCTGGTCACGTCACGGGACCGGCTGGCCCAACTGGGCGCCCGGCTGGTGCCGTTGGACCAGCTCACGCCCGGGGCGGCGTACGAACTCCTCGACCGGGCGCTGCGGATCGCCGATCCGGACGACGGCCGGGTCGGGGAGGAAGCGGAGGCGGCGGCGCGACTGGCCGGGCTGTGCGGATATCTGCCGCTGGCGCTGCAGATCGCGGTGGCGCTGCTGGCGGAGGACCCCGGCAAGTCGGTCGCGGAACTCGCCGAGGAGCTGGCGACGTCGTACGACCGGCTCGCCGCGCTCGACGACGGTGACCGCAGTGTGCGTGCCGCGTTCGACCTGTCGTACCGTCGCCTGCCCGCCGAGCAGGCCCGTCTGCTGCGCCTGCTCGCGCTCGCGCCGGGGCCGGAGGTGAGCGAGGAGGTCGTGGCCGCGCTGGCCGGAGCCGAGGAGGCGCCGCTGCGGGAGCTGAGGGCCTTGGCGCGAGCGCATCTCGTGGAGCGGGGGAGCGGGCGCGGGCGGTGGCGGCTGCACGATCTGGTGCGTGCCTTCGGGGCGGGGGTCGTGGCCCGGGACGAGGGGTTCCGGGAGGAGGGCGAACAGGCGCGGGAGCGGGTGCTGGCCTGCTACCTGCGATGGGCGGGGGCGGCCGACGACCGCCTGCGGTGGCTGCCGGGGAAGGCGGAGCCGTCGCGGTTCGGTGACCAGCGACAGGCCCTGGCGTGGCTCGACGGGGAGCGGGCCGGGCTGGTGGCGGCCGCCCTTTGGGTGCGGGAGGAGCGCTACGCGGAGACGGCGTCACACCTGGTCATGGCACTCGGGACGTACCTCGACCTGCGGCGGCACTTCGACGACAAGGTCGCCGTCACCGTCGCCGCCCGGAGCGCCGCCCTCCGCATCGGTGATCGCCGCTCGGCGGCCGTCGCGTGGAACAACCTCGGCAACGCCCTGCGGGGGCTGGGCCGCGCGGAAGAGGCGATCGAGGCGTTCGAGCAGGCCCGCGACCTGTTCCGGGAACTCGGGGAACACCTCGTCGAGGCCATGACATCGGGCAACATCGGCAACGCCCTGCTGGTGCTGGGCCGCGTGGAGGAGGGGATCGAGGCCTACGAGCGGTCCCGCGACCGGTTCCGGGAACTCGGCAGGCATCACGATGAGGCCATGACGTGGGGCAATCTCGCCGCGGCCCTCGCGGTGCTGGGCCGCGTGGAGGAAGCGCTCGAGGCCAACGAGCGGGCCCGCGGTCTCTTCCGGCTCCTGGGCGACCTGCAGGGGGAGGCCGGGGCGTGGCAGAACTTCGGCATCACCTTCTGGAACGCGGGCCGGCTGGAGGAGGCGATCGAGGCGTTCCACACGGCCCGCAAGGTCCGCCGGCAGTTCGAGGACTGGTACAGCGAGGGCCATACCCTGCACGGCCTGGCCGGCGTCCACAGAGACGCCCGCCGCCCGGCCGAGGCGCGCGCCTACTACCTCGAGGCCGCCGACGCCTACACCCGTGCCAACGCCCCGAAGGAGGCCGCCGAGGCGCGCGCCGCAGCCGACGCCCTCAGCGCCCCTGCGACACCCACCGATACACCAGCTCCGGCCGCCCCACCTGCCCGTACAGCGGACTCCGCCCCGCCCGGCCCGCGTCGACCAGATGCTCCAGATACCGGCGGGCGGTGATCCGTGAGATGCCCACCGCCTCCGCCACCCCGGCCGCGGTGAGTCCCTCCGGTGCCTCGCGCAGCGTGCCCGTCACCCGTTCCAGGGTCGGCCCGCTCAACCCCTTCGGCAGGGCCGCGGGCGACGGGGCCCGCAGGACCGCCAGGGCCCGGTCCACCTCGTCCTGCCCGCTCGCCTCGCCCACCGCCGCGTGAAACTCGGCGTACCGGACCAGCCGGTCCCGCAAAGTGGCGAACGTGAACGGCTTCAGGACGTACTGGACGACGCCCAACGAGACCCCTTCGCGCACCACCGCCAGATCCCGCGCCGAGGTCACCGCTATCACGTCCGCGTGATGCCCGGCCGCCCGCAGGGAACGGGCGAACTGGAGACCGTGGACGTCGGGGAGGTGCAGGTCCAGCAGGAGGAGATCCACGGGGGTGCGGTCCAGGATCCGCCGCGCCTCCGCCCCCGTGTGCGCCTTCCCGACCGCGACGAACCCGGGCACCCGGCCGACGTAGAGCACATGCGCGTCGGCGGCCACCGGGTCGTCCTCGACGACGAGGACCCGGATCGGCTGCTGCTCGTTCGTCATCCGCCGCCGCCCAGGGCCGTGCGCAACGGCAACCGCACCTCGAACACCGCTCCGCCCTCGCCGTCCTCGCCCGACTCCACCACCGTCAACGTGCCCTCGTGGCGGGTCACCGCCTGCCGGACCAGGGCCAGCCCGAGCCCCCGCCCGCCGGGCCCGGCCGGCTTCGTGGAGAACCCCCGCTGGAATACCAGGTCCGCGTGGTCGGGGTCGACCCCGGGGCCGGTGTCGGACACACGGAGCACCAGTTCGGCGGAGGAGGCGTACGCCGTCACCGTCACCCGGGCCCCCACGGTCCCCTGGGCCGCGTCCACCGCGTTGTCGATCAGGTTGCCGAGGATCGTGACCAGGTCCCGCGACGGCAGTTCGGCCGGGAGCAGGCCGTCGTCGAGCCGGCTGTCCGGTGAGACCACCAGCTCCACGCCCCGCTCGTTCGCCTGGGCGGTCTTGCCCAGCAGCAGCGCGGCCAGCACCGGTTCGCTCACCGCCGCCACCACCTGGTCGGTGAGGGCCTGGGCCAGCTCCAGCTCGGCCGTGGCGAACTCCACCGCCTCCTCGGCCCGGCCCAGCTCGATCAGGGAGACGACGGTGTGGAGGCGGTTGGCCGCCTCGTGCGCCTGGGAGCGCAGGGCCTGGGTGAAGCCGCGCTCCGAGTCCAGCTCGCCCATCAGGGACTGCAGCTCGGTCACGTCGCGCAGCGTCACGACCGTGCCCCGCTGCTCTCCCCCCGACACCGGGGAGGTGTTCACCACCAGCACCCGGGACGCCGTCAGATGCACCTCGTCGACGCGGGGCTCGGAGGACAGCAGGGCGCCCGTCAGCGGAGCCGGCAGCCCCAGACCCGCCACCGAGCGGCCGATCACGTCGGCGTCCGAGGCGCCGCCCACGCCCAGCAGCTCCCGGCCGCCGTCGTTGATCAGCGCCACCCGGTACCGGCCGTCCAGCATCAGCAGCCCCTCCCGTACCGCGTGCAGCGCCGCCTGGTGGTAGTCGTGCATCCGGCTCAGCTCGGTGGCGTTCATGCCGTGGGTGTGGCGGCGCAGCCGGGCGTTGATCACGTACGTGCCGACCGCGCCCAGCAGCAGGGCCCCGCCGGCCACGCCGAGCAGGGCCGTGACCTGGTCCTGGACCCGGGCACTGATCGTCTCGACCTTGATGCCGGCGCTCACCAGGCCGACGATCCGGCCGTTGTCGTCGATGGGGGTCACCGCGCGGACGGACGGGCCGAGCGTGCCGGTGTAGGTCTCGGTGAGGGTGTGGCCGTGCTGGGCGGCGCCGATGTTGCCGAGGAAGCGTCTGCCGATCTGCTTCCGGTCGGGATGGGTCCAGCGGATGCCGGACGGGTTCATGATCGTGACGAAGTCGACGTTCGCGTCCCGGGTGACCTGGAGGGCGTACGGCTCCAGCCGGGCCGTGGGGTCCGGGGTGCGGATCGCCGAGCGGACCGAGGGGGAGTCGGCGATCGACCGGGCCACCGCCGTGGCCTGGCGGGCCGCCGCGTCCTCGGCCTGGCGCCGGTCGCTGACGTAGGTGAACAGCGCGTACCCGGCCACGACCACCGCGATCAGCACCGCCTGCATGGCGAACAGCTGGCCGGCCAGGCTGCGCGGTCGCGGGAGGGTGGGGAGGCGCATGTCAGCAGTGTGCCTCTCCGGTTAAGTGTGAACTAAATGAACGGAAGGGTGACCGCCCTCACAGGCCGGGAGATAGTCACGGCATTCCCCAACAACGCCCGGACGTGAGCCGCACGCCGGTTGTTCGCCGACGAAGACGTCAAGGAGGGCAGTCGTGGCCGCCAGCACTTCCGATACGGCACCTGCCGCACCCCGTGTGAAGCGGGACCGGACTCATTACCTGTACATCGCCGTCATCGTGGCGGTCGCGCTCGGCATCGCCGTGGGGCTGATCTGGCCCGATGCCGCGGTGGAACTGAAACCGCTGGGCACCGGGTTCGTGAACCTGATCAAGATGATGATCTCGCCGATCATCTTCTGCACGATCGTGCTCGGGATCGGTTCCGTACGGAAGGCCGCCAAGGTGGGCGCCGTCGGCGGTATCGCCCTCGGCTACTTCCTCGTGATGTCGCTCGTCGCGCTCGCCATCGGCCTCGTGGTGGGCAACGTGCTGCACCCCGGCGACGGGCTGCACCTGACCGACGCGCTCAAGCAGACCGGGCACGACCAGGTGGCGAGCGACGCGCTGCCGCCCGTCGACTTCGTGCTGTCGATCATCCCGATGACGTTCGTGTCCGCGTTCACCCAGGGCCAGGTGCTCCAGACGCTGCTGGTGGCGCTGCTCGCCGGATTCGCGCTGCAGGCCATGGGAGCGGCGGGGCAGCCGGTGCTGCGCGGTGTCGAGCACATCCAGCGGCTCGTCTTCCGCATCCTGTCCATGGTCATGTGGGCCGCGCCGGTCGGCGCGTTCGGGGCGATCGCGGCCGTGGTCGGCTCCGCGGGCGTCGACGCGCTCAAGAGCCTCGCCGTGCTGATGCTCGGCTTCTACGTCACCTGCTTCCTCTTCGTCTTCGTCGTGCTCGGCGCGCTGCTCCGGATCATCGCGGGTCTGAACGTCTTCTCCCTGTTCAAGTACCTCGCCCGGGAGTTCCTGCTGATCCTGTCCACCTCCTCGTCGGAGTCCGCGCTGCCGCGGCTGATCGCGAAGATGGAGCACCTGGGCGTCAGCCGGCCGGTCGTCGGCATCACCGTGCCGACCGGCTACTCGTTCAACCTCGACGGCACGATGATCTACATGACCATGGCATCGCTGTACATCGCGGACGCGCTGGGCACGCCGATGTCGATCGGTGAGCAGATCCCGCTGCTGCTGTTCCTGCTGCTGGCGTCCAAGGGCGCGGCCGGGGTCAGCGGCGCCGGGCTCGCCACCCTGGCGGGGGGTCTCCAGTCGCACAAGCCGGCGCTGGTGGACGGGGTCGGGCTGATCGTCGGCATCGACCGGTTCATGAGCGAGGCGCGGGCGCTGACGAACTTCGCGGGCAACGCGGTCGCCACCGTGCTGGTGGGTACGTGGACCAAGGAGATCGACAAGGTCCGGGTGCGGCGGGTGCTGGCCGGTGAGCTGCCGTTCGACGAGACGACGCTGCTGGACGAGGGCCACTCCTCGGTGAGCGGCCTTCCCGAGCCGCGCGAGGACGACGAGAAGGAACTGGCCAAGGCCTGATCCACCGGAAGAGCCCCGGACGTCCGGCCCCGCCTGAACCGGGGCCGGGCGTCCGGTGACCGCCGCCGGGCGGCCGAGGTACTCCCCCGTACCCCGGCCGCCCGGCTTCGTCACGTGCGCCGCGACACCTCGGCCACCAGCTCGGTGGCCCGCGCGGCGGGCACGCCCGCCGCGGTCAGGACGGTGACCGTGGCGGCGTCGCCCGCCTCCGCCACGGCCACGAGCCCGTCGTTCACCGCCTCCATCACCGCGAACAGCATCTGCTCGTGCACGTACGCCAGGGCCGCCGCGGGCAGGGGGGAGGCGAACACGCCCTCGTCCAGTCCGCGCTGCAGGAGGCGGACCTTGTTCTCGCGCAGCGGGGCGAGGCGTTCGCGGATGCCCTGCACGGTGACCGTGCGCTGGGCCAGGGCGATCAGCAGCCGGTAGCGGTCGGCGACGGGCCACAGCGCGAGCACCGAGCGGGCCACCGCCTCGGCCGGGTCCGCCACGCCGGCGCGGGCCTGCGCGTCGGCGTCCGCCAGGGCCGCGACGGCCTCGTCCACCAGGGTGCTGATCAGCGCCTCCCGGCTGGGGAAATGGCCGTAGACCGTCCGTCGTACGACCCCCGCGGCGCGCGCGATCTGGTCCATGGAGGCGTCGGGATCGCGCAGCAGTTCGGCGAGGGCGACGTCGAGGATGCGGCGCCGGTTGGCATCCGCCCGGCTGGTGTTACCCGTGGTCATGGCGGTCATTCTGCCTCCCCGCGGCCTTCCCGGAGCGACTTGCACACTGCTGTGCAAGGACGTACATTGCACATGGTTGTGCAATTGCACGCCATTGTGCAAGTCCCGTCGCGATCCGAGGAAGGCCACCCCTGCCATGCGACTCGTCATGACCGAACCGGTCGAAAGGATGGAGCGCCCCTACGCCCGGCGCTGGTGGGCGCTGCTGGTGCTCTGTCTCAGCCTGCTGATCATCGTGATGGCGAACACGGCCCTCACGGTCGCGGCGCCCGACATGACGAAGGACCTCGGGCTCTCCAGCGCCGACCTGCAATGGGTGATCGACGGCTACACCGTCCCCTACGCGGCGCTGATGCTGCTGCTCGGCGCGATCGGCGACAAGTACAGCCGGCGCGGGGCACTCGTCCTCGGCCTCGTCGTCTTCGGCGGCGGTGCCGTCTTCGGCTACCTCGCCGACAGCGCGGCCACCGTCATCGCGGCCCGTGCCGTGATGGGCGTCGGCGCGGCCCTGATCATGCCGGCCACGCTCTCCCTGCTGGCCGCCACCTTCCCGCGCGCCGAGCGGGCCAAGGCGATCACCCTGTGGACCGCCACCGCCGGGCTCGCCATCGCCGCCGGCCCGGTCGTCGCCGGCGCCCTGCTGCGCGACCACGGCTGGTCCTCGACGTTCCTGATCAACGTGCCCATCGCGGCCGTGGCGCTCGTCGCCGCCTTCGTGCTCGTCCCGCCGTCCCGGGCCGGCCATCACGACCGCATCGACTACGTCGGCGGCCTGCTCTCCGTCGTCTGGACCGGCGCGCTCATCTACATGATCATCGAGGGGCCGCACTTCGGCTGGGGCGCCAAGGCCGTCGGCGCGGCCGTGACCGCCGGCGTCGGCCTCATCGCCTTCGTCCTGTGGGAGCTGCGCCATCCGCGCCCGATCCTGGACGTGCGCCGCTTCGCCGGCCGCCGGTTCGCGGGCTCCAACCTCGCCGTCGCCCTGTTCTTCCTCGCCGTCTTCGGCGCCTTCTACTACCTCACCCAGCACCTCCAGTTCGTCCTCGGCTACGACGCCCTGCAGACCGGTGTGCGCATGCTGCCGCTCGCCGGTGCCGTCTTCGTCGGCTCGGCCCTGACCGGCTGGCTCACCCCGCGCGTCGGCATGAAGTGGACGGTCAGCGCGGGCATGGTCGGCGGTACGACCGCCCTCGCCCTGCTCACCCGGGTGGACGCGGGCTCCGCCTACGGCGACCTCGTGGCGCCCCTGATCATCCTGGGCCTCGCCATCGGCCTCGCCCTGTCGCCCTGCACCGACGCCATCATGGGCGCGTTCCCGGAGTCCGAGCTGGGCGTCGGCGGCGCCGTCAACGACACCTCGCTGGAGCTGGGCGGCTCGCTCGGCATCGCCATCCTCGGTTCGCTGCTCGCCACCTCGTACGGCAACCACCTCGGTGACGCCACCGCCGGCAGCAAGCTCCCGGCCGACGCCCTGGACACCGCGCAGGACTCGGTCGGCGCCGGGTACGCCGTCGCCCAGGGCATCGGCGAGAAGGCGCACCAGGCCGCCGCCCGGGCCCAGCAGGCGACCGACCCGCAGCAGGCCGCGCAGCTCAAGCAGCAGGCCGCCGAACTGGCCGCCGGCGCCCGGCAGATGTCCGACGCGGTGGGCTCCGCCTTCTCCGACGCGGTCGCCCACACCAGCCTGGTCGGCGCGGTCATCCTGGGCATCGGCACGGTCCTGGTCGCCGTCCTGCTGCCGCGCCACGCGTCCGCCGCGCCGGAGCCGGAGTCCGGGAAGCAGGAACTGGTGGACACCACGGCCGGCTGACGCCGCCGCCCCCGCGCCCTCGGGCCGCGGTCCGCCCGACTCACCGAGCCCGGCCCGAAGCCGGTGCGGGACGACGGGGAGTACGGGACGACGGAGAGTACGGTCACCCCGCCGCAGTAACCTGCCGTGGCGATCAACGCAACGGCACGTCCGGCACCGGCGTCAGTACGGGTGTCGGCATCTGTACGGAGGCACGGGGGATGAAGATCGACTGGGACCGGCGGACCTGCGCGCGCAAGGGGCATGTGACCTACGCGCCCGACGATCCCCGGCTGCGGATCCGGCTGCACGCCCGGACGGCGCTCGGGGACGTCTGGCGGTGCCTGCGCTGCGGTGACTTCGTGCTCGGCGAGCCGCGCGGCTCGGGACCGGCCGCGGACGCGCCGCTGGTGCCGCGCGGCAAGGTGCTCCGGGACCTGTTCGTGCTGCGCTTCCTGGCCGTCGAGCGGGCCGTGCGCGGGGTGTTCATCGTGCTGGTCGCGGCCGCGGTGTGGAAGTTCAGCAACAGCCAGGACGCGGTCCGCCGGCTCTTCGACGAGTACCTCGACGTCTTCCGCCCGGTCTTCCGGCACTTCCACTACGACCTCGACCACTCGCCGGTCGTCGGCTCCGTCCAGAAGGCCTTCGGCTACCGGCACTCCACGCTCCTGCTGGTGGCCGCGCTGCTGCTGGCCTACGCGCTGATCGAGATCGTCGAGGCGGTCGGCCTCTGGTACGCCAAGCGCTGGGCGGAGTACCTGACGGTGGTGGCGACGGCCGCCTTCCTCCCGCTGGAGATCTACGAACTCACCGAGCACGTCAGCTGGCTGAAGATCGCGACCCTGGTCCTCAACATCCTCGCGGTCCTCTACATCGCCCTGACCAAGCGGCTGTTCGGGCTGCGCGGCGGGCGCCGGAAGTTCGAGGAGGAGCGGCACAGCGCCTCGCTGCTGGAGGTGGAGGAGTCGGCCGGCGTGGTGCACGCGTAGCGGCCCGGCGGTCTTGCCTTGACGCCCACGTCAACCCGTACCGTTTCCCGCATGCGCATCGGCGAGCTGGCCGCGCGGGCCGGGACCACGACACGCACCCTGCGGTACTACGAGACCCGGGGGCTGCTGCCGGCCCGGCGTGACGGCAACGGACACCGGACGTACGACGAGAGCGACCTCAGGCTGCTGCGGCAGATCCGCACGCTCCAGGACTTCGGTTTCGACCTGGAGGAGACACGGCCGTTCGTGGAGTGCCTGCGGGCCGGCCATCCGGAGGGGGACTCCTGTCCGGCGTCGCTGCTGGTCTACCGGCGCAAACTGGCCGAGCTGGACGCGCTCATCGGACAGCTGACGGCGGTGCGCGAGACGGTCGCGGGTCAGCTCTCGCGAGCCGAGCGGGCCCGCGACGGCCTGGCCGCCGACGCGCTGGTTCCGGGGGGCCCGGAACCCGCATGCGAACTGGGAGGGCTGACGCGGTGAGCTTGGTGAGCGGACTGACCGAGGTGACCGACGCCGATTTCGAGGCGGAGGTGATCGGCTCCGATCTTCCGGTGCTGGTGCAGTTCACGGCCGAGTGGTGCGGGCCGTGCCGGCAGCTCGCGCCGGTGCTGAAGGAGATCGCGTTCGAGGAGGGGGACCGGCTGAAGGTCGTACAGATCGACGTGGACCGCAATCCGCAGACGACGATCTCCTACGGTGTGATGGCCACGCCCACGCTGCTGCTCTTCCGGGACGGCGAACCGGTCCGGTCGATCGTGGGCGCCCGGCCCAAGCGCCGGCTGCTGGCCGACCTGGCGGACGTGCTGTAAAGCGGCACCCACCCACGAAAAAATCCCCTGAGCAATTGCGCTCGGGGGATTTCTGTGCGTATATTCAGTGATTCGCGACTTCATTGGAGAGAGGTCGCGGAGAAGTTCACTGAGCAGAGTATATCCGGGCGGGAGCGGAATTGTCAAACACCGAATTTCCGGACGATGAATTGCGGCACGAACAGGAATTCATCGACGGACTGTACGCGCGCGTGGACGTGCTGCGCGGCGAGGCCGAGACCTCCGTCACGGACGCGCTCGCCCAGGGCGACAAGCCCATGCAGGCCCGGCTGGAACGGGACATCCTGGTCGCCGAGCGCTCGGGGCTGCTCGCCGCGCTGAACGCCGTGGACGGCTCGCTCTGCTTCGGCCGGATCGACCTGGCCGACGGCATCAAGCACCACATCGGCCGGATCGGGCTGCGCGAGGACGACACCGAGCGGACCCCGGTCCTCGTCGACTGGCGGGCCGACGTCGCCCGCCCCTTCTACCTGGCCACCGGCCACACCCCGATGGGCCTGCGCCGCCGCCGGCACATCACCACCGAGGGCCGGACCGTCACCTCCCTGCACGACGAGATCCTCGACCTCGGTGACGCCACCCGCACCGGCCACGAGGACCACAACGGCGACGCCGTCCTGCTGGCCGCGCTGAACTCGGCGCGCACCGGTCGGATGAACGACATCGTGCAGACCATCCAGGCCGAGCAGGACGAGATCATCCGGGCGCCCCACCGCGGCGTGCTCGTCGTGGAGGGCGGCCCCGGCACCGGCAAGACCGCGGTGGCCCTGCACCGCGCGGCCTTCCTGCTGTACGAGCACCGGGAACTGCTGGCCCGCCGGGCCGTCCTCATCGTCGGCCCGAACCCCGCCTTCCTCGGCTACATCGGCGAGGTGCTGCCCTCCCTCGGCGAGACCGGGGTGCTGCTGGCCACCGTCGGCGAGCTGTACCCGGGTGTGAAGGCCACCGGCGCCGACACCCCCGAGGCCGCCGCCGTCAAGGGCCGCGCCGCCATGGCCGACGTCCTCGCCGCCGCCGTCCGCGACCGGCAGGCCCTGCCCGACCCGGTCATCGCGATCGAGCACGACCGCGAGGTGCTCATGCTGGACGACGGTCTGGTGAGCGTCGCCCGCGAGCGCACCCGCGCCGCCAAGCTGCCCCACAACGCGGCCCGCGAGTACTTCGAGGGACACATCCTCAACACGCTCACCGAGCTGTACGCCGAGCGCGTGGGCACCGACCCCTACGACGGCAGCAGCCTGCTCGACGCCTCCGACGTCACCCAGATCCGCGACGAACTCGCCGAGAACCCCGAGGTCTGGGACGCCATCGACCAGCTGTGGCCCCGGGTCACCCCGCAGCGGCTGGTGGCCGATCTCCTCGCGGAACCCGACGGGTACCTGCCCGAGCGGGACGCCGACGCGATCCGCCGCCCGGTGACCCGCGCCTGGACCGTCGCCGACGTCCCGCTGCTGGACGAGGCGGCCGAACTCCTCGGCGAGGACGACCGGGTGGCGCGGGCCCGCGCCGAACGCGAACGCGAGACCCAGGTGGCCTACGCGCAGGGCGTGCTGGACGTCTCGTACGCCTCCCGCACCTACGAGTTCGAGGACAAGGAGGACGGCGACCCGGAGGCCTCCGAGGTGCTCTCGGCGCACGACATCATCGACGCCGAACGGTTCGCCGAGCGGCAGGAGGAGACCGACCACCGCAGCGCCGCCGAGCGCGCCGCCGCCGACCGCACCTGGGCGTTCGGGCACATCATCGTGGACGAGGCGCAGGAACTGTCGCCGATGGCCTGGCGGCTGCTGATGCGGCGCAGCCCGACCCGCTCGATGACCCTGGTCGGCGACCCCGCCCAGACGGCGGAGGCGGCCGGCGTCGGATCCTGGGAGGACATCCTCGCCCCCTACGTCGAGGACCGCTGGGAGCACACCCGTCTGGGCGTCAACTACCGGACCCCCTCCGAGATCATGGACCTGGCCGCGGCCGTGGTGCGCGCCGAGAACCCGGACTTCGACCCGCCCGCCTCCGTCCGCTCGACGGGGGACCGGCCCTGGGTGCGGCAGGTCCGCGACGACCTGCCCGGCGCGGTGGCGAAGGCGGTCGCCGAACTCACCCCCGTCGAGGGCCGGCTGGCGGTCATCGCCCCGCGCGAGCTGCACCGGACGCTGGCCGCCCGGCTCGACGGCGTCACGGCCGGCGCCGAACCCGACCTGACGCGGACCGTCGTGCTCCTCGACCCCCGCCAGGCCAAGGGCCTCGAATTCGACTCCGTCCTGGTGGTGGAGCCGGGCGCCTACGGCACGAGCGACCTGTACGTCGCCCTGACCCGCGCCACCCAGCGGCTCGGGGTGCTGCACTGCGGCGACCTGCCGAAGGGGATGGCCCGGGCCCGCGGATAGGACCTGGCGACGGGGGGCGCGGGCCCGCGGGCAGGAGCCGCCGAAGGGGCGGCGCGGGCCCGCGAGCCCGGCATGATCCAAACGAGAGGCCCTAGGCCGGGCGCAGCCACACCGTGGCCAGTGGTGGCAGTGTCAGCCGGATGCTCGCGGGGCGGCCGTGCCGGCCCTGAGCCTCCGGCTTGACGACGTCGGGGTGGACGACGTCGCCGCCGCCGTACCGGGCCGCGTCCGTGTTCAGGACCTCCAGCCAGGCGGGGACGTCGTCGGGGACCCCGATCCGGTAGTCGTGCCGGACCACCGGGGCCATGTGGGAGACCGCGAGCAGCGGGGTGCCGTCGGCGTCCAGGCGCAGGAACGCGAAGACGTTGTCGTCCGTCGCGTCCCCGGTGATCCACTGGAAGCCCGCCGGGTCGGTGTCCCGCTGCCACAGGGCCGGCGTCGCCCGGTACACCGCGTTCAGGTCCCCGACGAGGTCCCGCACGCCCCGGTGGTCCGCCTCGGCGCCGTACGACGGGTCGAGCAGCCACCAGTCGGGGCCGTGCGCCTCGGACCACTCGGCGCCCTGGGCGAACTCCTGCCCCATGAAGAGCAGTTGCTTGCCGGGATGGGCCCACATGTAGCCCAGGTAGGCGCGCTGGTTCGCACGCTGCTGCCACCAGTCGCCCGGCATCTTCGACACCAGGGACCGCTTGCCGTGCACCACCTCGTCGTGGGAGATCGGCAGGACGTAGTTCTCGCTGTAGGCGTACACCATCGAGAACGTCATCTCGTGGTGGTGGTAGGCGCGGTGCACCGGCTCGTGGCTCATGTACTGGAGCGAGTCGTGCATCCAGCCCATGTTCCACTTCAGGCCGAAGCCGAGGCCGCCGAAGCCGCTCGGCCCCTTGTGATGGGTGGGCCGGGTCACGCCGTCCCAGGCCGTCGACTCCTCGGCGATGGTCACCACGCCGGGGCAGCGCCGGTACACGGTGGCGTTCATCTCCTGGAGGAAGGCCACCGCGTCCAGGTTCTCCCGGCCGCCGTGCTCGTTCGGCGTCCACCGGCCCGGTTCGCGCGAGTAGTCCAGGTAGAGCATCGAGGCGACCGCGTCCACCCGCAGCCCGTCGATGTGGAACTCCTCGCACCAGTACACCGCGTTCGCCACCAGGAAGTTGCGCACCTCGCGGCGGCCGAAGTCGAATTCCAGCGTGCCCCAGTCGGGGTGGGCGGCCCGCAGCGGGTCGTGGTGCTCGTACAGCGGACGCCCGTCGAAGGCGGCCAGCGCCCACTCGTCCCGCGGGAAGTGCGCCGGCACCCAGTCCATCAGCACCCCGATGCCGGCCTGGTGCAGCCGGTCCACCAGGTACTTGAAGTCGTCGGGCGTGCCGAGGCGGGCCGTCGGGGCGTAGAACCCGGTGACCTGGTAGCCCCAGGAACCGCCGAACGGATGCTCGGCCACCGGCATCAGCTCGACGTGCGTGAAGCCCAGCTCGCGCACGTACGCGGGCAGCTGCTCGGCGAGCCGGCGGTACGACAGCCCCGGCCGCCAGGAGGGCAGGTGCACCTCGTAGACGGAGAAGGGGGCCGCGTGGACCGGGGTGTCGCCGCGGTGGGCCATCCACTCCGCGTCACCCCACTCGTGGTGCGAGGCGTGCACGATCGAGGAGGTGGCGGGCGGGACCTCGGTACGGCGGGCCAGCGGGTCGGCGCGCTGGGTGCGCGAGCCGTCCGGGCGGGTGATCTCGAACTTGTACGGCTCGCCCTCGCCGATCCCCGGCACGAACAGCTCCCAGACCCCGGTGGCACCGAGCGAGCGCATCGGGGAACCGGTGCCGTCCCAGAAGTTGAAACCGCCGGTGACCCGGACGCCCCGCGCGTTCGGCGCCCACACCGCGAACCGGGTGCCGGCCACGCCCTGGTGGGTGGTGACGTGCGCGCCGAGCGCCTGCCACAGCTGCTCGTGCCGGCCCTCGCCGATCAGATGCAGGTCCAGCTCGCCGAGCGTGGGCAGGAAACGGTAGGCGTCCTCGGTCTCGTGGACCGTGCCGTCGTACGTCACGAGCAGCCGGTAGGCGGGGACCTCGGCGAGCGGGAGCAGGCCGGAGAAGAAGCCGTCGCCGTCGTCGTGCAGCTCCGAGCGCAGCTCGCCGGAGACCACCGTGACCGCCTGCGCGGAGGGGCGGAACGCGCGGAAGGCGACGCCGCCCGGGACCCGGTGCGCGCCCAGCACGGCGTGCGGATCGTGGTGGGTGCCGTGCAGCAGCCGCGCACGGTCACCGGCGTCGACGGCGGGGGAGACGGCGATCTCCGGTACGGGCGGTGCCGGCTGCGGGGGTACCCGCGTGGCCTGCGGCTCCTTGGCCTTCCGTGCGGCCTTGGCCTTGCCGGACTTGTTCTGGGCGGCTGACTTCTTGGACGTCACGAGCGAGTCTCCCGGGCGAGGGGCGGGTCAGGTCGGGTCGGACGTGGCGAGGCGACGGATCGCCGAGAGCGGCACGGGGAGCCACTCGGGGCGGTGCCGGGCCTCGTAGACGACTTCGTAGACCGCCTTGTCGGTCTCGTAGGCCCGTAGCAGCACCGGGTCGGTGCGCGGGTCGCGGCCGGACGCCTCCGCGTACCCGGAGCAGTACGCGGCCCGGCAGGCGTGCGCCCAGTCCGGGGCCGGCGGGGTCGTCGAGTGGGCCGCGTAGTCGAAGGAGCGGAGCATCCCCGCGATGTCCCGCACCGGCGGCTGCGGCATCCGCCGCTCGGCCAGCGGCCGGGCCGGCTCGCCCTCGAAGTCGATCAGCGCCCAGTCCCCGGACGGCGAGCGCAGGCACTGCCCCAGGTGCAGATCGCCGTGGACGCGCTGGGCGGTCCAGGTGCGGCCCTCGGAGGCCAGGTCGGCGAGGGCGGTGTAGGCCGAGCGCAGCCCGCGTTCGTACGGCCGCAGCGCCGGCACCGCCTGCGTGGCCGCGGCGAGCCGCTCGGTCATGCCGTCGACCAGCAGCTCCAGCTGGGTGTGGCCGAGAGTGGCGGTCGGCAGGGCGCGGGCGAGGGCGGTGTGCACCTCCGCGGTGGCCCGGCCGAGCGCGCGGGCCTCGGCGGCGAAGTCCTCGCCCTTGGCCAGCTCGCGCAGCGCCAGCTCCCAGCCGTCGCTCGCCCCGCTGACGTACGGCTGGAGGACGGCGAGCACATACGGCTCCCCGCCCGGCTCCGCGTGCAGCCAGCCGGTCGGCGCGAGCACCCGGGGGCAGCCCTCGCGGGCCAGGGCGAGGGGCAGCTCCAGGTCGGGGTTGACGCCGGGCACGACCCGGCGCAACAGCTTGAGGATGAACGTATCTCCATAGACCACCGACGAGTTGGACTGTTCGGCGGTCATCAGCCGGGCCACGAGGCCCGCGCGTATCTCCTGCCCCGGGTCCCGCTCGAAACGCAGCGCGCCGACGCGGGCCCGGGTGCGCAGGGCCTCCAGGAGCACCTCGGCCGGCCGGGGGTCGTACAGGGCCTCGTACACCGTGCGTCCGGCGAGCGGGCCCTCGGTCACATGGCCGATCAGCGCGGGCGCCAGCCTGGGCGGCAGCGCCTCGCGCACTCCCACGAGGAGCTGGTAGCAGTCGCCGGGATGCGGCGGCGCGCCGGGCGCGGCGGGCTGGTGGACCCGCAGGAGCAGGTGGTAGAGGCCGAGTCGGCCCTCGGGAGGCAGCAGCTCGGTGACGGTCACCGGGGTGAAGCCGGTGACCGGACGTCCCTTGCCCGCGAACCAGCGCTGTCGGGGGAGCCAGGCCCGCAACAGGGGGTCGAGCGAGGTGAGGAGTGAACCGGAGGTGCCGGAGGGGGTGACCGTTTGCGCCATGGAGTCACGTCCTTTCCCCGTGTGTCGTCGGGGTGTTACTGATGCGTGCCCCGGGTGGGGCGGTGGAAACGCGGGCCCGCCCCACCCGGCCGGACGGTGGCCGGACTACGCGGGGTCGCGGCGCAGCCGGAACCAGTAGAAGCCGTGCCCCGCGAGGGTGAGCAGGTACGGCAGCTCGCCGATCGCCGGGAACCGGACCCCGCCGAACAGCTCGACGGGGTGCCGTCCGCCGAACCGGCTCAGGTCCAGTTCGGTCGGCTGGGCGAAGCGGGAGAAGTTGTGGACGCACAGCACGAGGTCGTCCCCGCCGTCCTTGGACAGGGGGGCCTCGCGCAGGAAGGCGAGCACCGCCGGGTTCGACGACGGCAGCTCGGTGTAGGACCCCAGTCCGAAGGCAGGATTCTGCTTGCGGATCTCGATCATGCGGCGGGTCCAGTGCAGCAGCGACGAGGGCGAGGACATCGACGCCTCGACGTTGGTGACCTGGTAGCCGTGGACCGGGTCCATGATGGTGGGCAGGAACAGCCGTCCCGGGTCGCAGGACGAGAAGCCGGCGTTGCGGTCGGGGGTCCACTGCATGGGGGTGCGGACGGCGTCGCGGTCACCGAGCCAGATGTTGTCGCCCATGCCGATCTCGTCGCCGTAGTAGAGGATCGGCGAGCCGGGCAGGGACAGCAGCAGGGCGGTGAACAGCTCGATCTGGTTGCGGTCGTTGTCGAGCAGGGGCGCGAGGCGGCGGCGGATGCCGATGTTGGCGCGCATCCGCGGGTCCTTGGCGTACTCGGCCCACATGTAGTCGCGTTCCTCGTCGGTGACCATTTCGAGGGTCAGCTCGTCGTGGTTGCGCAGGAAGATGCCCCACTGGCAGTGCGAGGGGATGGCGGGCGTCTTGGCGAGGATCTCGGAGACCGGGTAGCGCGACTCGCGGCGCACGGCCATGAAGATGCGCGGCATCACCGGGAAGTGGAACGCCATGTGGCACTCGTCGCCGCCGGTGGAATAGTCGCCGAAGTAGTCGACGACGTCCTCGGGCCACTGGTTCGCCTCGGCCAGGAGCACCGTGTCCGGGTACTGGGCGTCGATCTCCTTGCGCACCCGCTTCAGGAACTGGTGGGTCTCGGGCAGGTTCTCGCAGTTGGTGCCCTCCCGCTGGTACAGGTACGGCACCGCGTCCAGCCGGAACCCGTCGATGCCGAGATCCAGCCAGAACTTCAGAGCGGAGATCATCTCCTCCTGGACGGCCGGGTTCTCGTAGTTCAGATCCGGCTGGTGCGAGAAGAAGCGGTGCCAGTAGTACTGCTTGCGTACCGGGTCGTACGTCCAGTTGGAGACCTCGGTGTCGACGAAGATGATGCGGGCGTCCTGGAACTGCTTGTCGTCGTCGGCCCAGACGTAGTAGTCGCCGTACGGGCCGTCCGGATCCCGCCTCGACTCCTGGAACCACGGGTGCTGGTCGCTGGTGTGGTTCATGACGAAGTCGATGATCACGCGCATGCCGCGCTGGTGGGCGGCGTCCACGAACTCCACGAAGTCGGCGAGGTCACCGAACTCCGACAGGACGGCGGTGTAGTCCGAGACGTCGTAACCCCCGTCCCGCAGCGGCGACTTGAAGAACGGCGGCAACCACAGGCAGTCCACGCCGAGCCACTGGAGATAGTCGAGTTTCGCGGTGAGGCCCTTCAGGTCGCCGACGCCGTCACCGTTGCTGTCCTGGAAGGAGCGGACCAGCACCTCGTAGAAGACGGCGCGCTTGAACCACTCCGGGTCCCGGTCCTTGGCGGGAGTGTCCTCGAAGGTGTCCGGAACGGGCTCGTTGACGATCATATTGTGGGTGACCCTCCGGTCTGCGGGGTGGACGGTCGCAGGACGGTGAACACGTGCGCGGGCCTGTGACCCGGCTCGAGGCGCACATAGTTGGCCCTGCCCCAGTAGTAGGTCTCGCCGGTGAGCTCGTCGCGCACCGGCACGGACTCGTGCCATTCCAGGCCGAGTTGTGGCATGTCCAACGAGACCGTCGCCTCCTGGGTGTGGTGGGGGTCGAGGTTGGCGACCACCAGAACCGTGTTCGATCCGCTCCGCTTCGAGTAGGCGATCACCGCGTCCTTGTCGGTGTGATGGAAGTGCAGATCGCGCAGCCGGCGCAGGGCCGGACTGCGGCGCCTCACCTCGTTGAGCCGGGTGATGAGGGGCGCCAGGGTGCGGCCCTCCCGTGCGGCGGCTTCCCAGTCGCGGGGCTTGAGCTGGTACTTCTCCGAGTCCAGGTACTCCTCGCCGCCCTCCCGGAGCGGGGTGTTCTCACACAGTTCGTAACCGCTGTAGATCCCCCAGGC
>NZ_JBVJYH010000016.1:0-246725 GCF_055600785.1 Streptomyces sp. NPDC038200 | reverse complement strand
GCCACCTCCGGCACGTCCGGCACGTCCGTGATCTGCTCGACAGTCTGCACGGTCGTCGTCGCCGTCATGGGTCCCTCCCGGTCGATCGGTCTGTCTCCGCCGGCTCAACGACCGACGATGCCGCGTCTACCCCGGATCCCGGCTTCCATCCTCCGGCGCTCCACCTTTCCCGCGGCCGGGCTCGGGGCGAGCGGTCGCCCTCGGGGCCGGGCACGACGTCCTGCCGGCCGGGGCGGCCTGCCTCAGCCGTCGAGGCCTTCGGGCAGGCGCACGTAATCGGCGTTCGACGGCTTCCGCTGCGTCGCCTCGACCGGTGAGTCGTAGAACTCGTACGCGTCGCTCAAGCCGCCGTACCGGAAAACCTTGAGCATCCGGCCGGAATGGCAGGCGATGCGCATCATGCCTCCGTACCCGCGGATGCGCTTGGTGATCGCCACGACCGCGCCGAGCCCGGTCGAGTCCAGGAAGGGCACGAAACACAGATCGAGAACGAAGTACCGGTGCCCCTCCCGGAGCAGCCCGGCAACCGCCTCCCGAATCGCCGACTGGGTGTGCACGTCTATCTCGCCGTCGATCTCCAGGACGGTCCAGCCGTTCACCACGTCGTAACTCGCCGCGATGCGCTCGGTGCGGATGAGGTTCTGTCGCATGGTCGTCCCTCCTCACGCTCCCCGAGTGCCAGGAGTCCCGGGAGCGACGCGCCGCAGCGCGCCGGCCCTCAGGGCACGCATACGGAAACCGCTGCTTCCATTCAAGGGACATCGCGCCCGTCCGCAACTTCGTGTTCCCGGTCACGGAGGCGGCGGCCGTGACCGTGTGCCGGACACAGGGGCGCGGCGTCCATGGTGCCCGCACGCGGCGGTCAGAGACCGACCACGACCAGGGCGATGTCGTCCTGCGCCCCGTGCCTGACGCCCAGGCGCTCGAGCAGGGTGTCGGCCAGGTCGTCCGGGGCCCGTCCGAGGCAGTCTCGCAGGGTGTCGGTCAGGCGATGCAGCCCGGTGTCGATGTCTTCGTCGCGGCGCTCGATCAGACCGTCGGTGTACAGGACGAGGACGTCACCCGGGCGATAGGCGGCGCCGGCCTGCGGACGCGGTACATGGGTGAGCCGGGCGCCGAGAGGCGGATCGGTGGCCTGGTCGAGAGTCTGGCAGCTGCCGTCCGCGTGCATCAGGACGGGCGGCGGATGGCCCGCGCTGGAGTAGATGATCAGCCGTGACCGGGTGTCGACCAGCGCGGTGACGGCAGTGGCCGCCAGGGCGCCGTCCACGGAGCGGGCGTACAGGCCCAGCACCTCCAGCGCCTGGGCCGGGCCCGCGACGGCACGGCTGGCCGCGGACAGCGCGCTGCGCAGCATTCCCATCACCGTGGCGGCCTCCAGGCCGTGTCCGACCACGTCGCCCACGGCGACGAAGAAGCGGCCGTCGCTCAGGTCGACGGCGTCGTACCAGTCGCCGCACACGTTGAGCGAGCCGACGGCCGGCAGGTAGCGCACGGCCACATTCGAGTGCCGGGCCAGGTCGGGCGAGTGCAGCATGGCCTCCTGCAACGTGATCGCCACCTGCCGCTCCCGCGCGTGCGCCCGCCGCAGTTCCTCGTTCAACCGCTCCAGTTCCTGGGCCCGGGCGTACAGCTCCGCCTCCATACCCGTCGTCTCCGGGCGACCCGACCGGTCGACGGGGTCCGGCCGTCGCTGCCGGCGCGCGCGCACGAAGCCGGTCACGTCCTCGACCCGGTGGATGATCCAGGCGACCTTGCCGTCCGAGCCGAACACCGGGGTGTTGACCGGCGACCACCAGCGTTCCTCGAAGGTCCCGGGCTGCCCGGCGACAGGGATGTCGTACCGCTGGACAGCCATGGTGTCCGGATTCCCCGTGGTCAGCACCCGCGTCAGGGAGGCCGACAGGTTCTGCACCCCGTCGGCGCCCTCGTCGGCGGGGTTGTCGGGGAAGGCGTCGAAAAGGTATTGCCCGAGCAGTTCCTGACCGGTTCGCCCGGTTACCCGGCAGTAGGCCGCATTGACGCCGACGATGGTCAGAGCAGAGCTGATCACCAGGTAGGGGCTGGGAATGGCCGCGAACAGCGCGGCGTAATCGACCTCGTCGCCGACCGGCTGCTCACCGAAGCGCGTGGCACCCACGCATCCAATGTACGGGAGGCGTCGAAGGGGGAGCTCGGAAACAGAACGGAGGAGAGCCGGCCTTTCCCTCGCTCGCGTACGGCCGGGGTCCTTCGGCCGTACGCGGCGGGCCGCCGCCCCCGTGCCGTACGTCCCGGCGCATCCCTCGCCCCTCCGCCCCGACCCGGGCCGCCGGAGTCCGGTGCAGGTCGAGCCGCGTCCTGGATCACCACGGGCCTGCGAACTGTGCTACCGTCGTCGCGTTGCAGTTGTGGTACCCATGAACCCATGTGCGCCTGACGGGAATGTTTATCCTATCGGCGCATTATTGTTTTACCGGCGTCTCCGGATGGGGCCTCTGCCTAACAGAAGGAGAAGGTCATGGCACAGGGAACCGTCAAGTGGTTCAACTCGGAAAAGGGTTTCGGCTTCATCGAGCAGGACGGCGGCGGCCCGGACGTCTTCGCCCACTACTCGAACATCGCCACCCAGGGCTTCCGTGAGCTCCAGGAGGGCCAGCGGGTCTCCTTCGACGTCACGCAGGGCCAGAAGGGCCCGCAGGCGGAGAACATCGTCCCCGCCTGATCGCCGGACGCGTATCCACTCACCGGGGTTCGCACCATAACGGTGCGGACCTCGGTTTGTGCTGTTTCCAGGAAGGCAGATTCATGTCCCGCAGGCCCCGCAAGCCGACCCGGCGTACCTCCTCGCCCCGACCGCCCGCGCCGGCGCCGAGAGAGTTCCGGCTGCCGACGAGCACCACACCCGCACTTCCCGCTGTCGAGCGCTTCGCCGATCTGGACATGCCCGCGGAACTGCTGAAGACCCTCACCGCGCAGGGTGTGGAAACCCCCTTCCCCATCCAGGCGGCCACCCTGCCCAACTCGCTGGCCGGCCGTGACCTGCTGGGACGGGGACGCACCGGTTCCGGCAAGACCCTCGCGTTCGGGCTCGCGCTGCTGGCCCGCACGGCCGGACGGCGTGCGGAGCCCAAGGCGCCCCTCGCCCTCGTGCTGGTGCCCACCCGTGAACTCGCGCAGCAGGTGACGGACGCGCTCGCCCCGTACGCGGCGGCGGTGAGCCTCCGGCTGGCCACCGTGGTCGGCGGGCTGTCCATCACCAAGCAGGCCGGTGCGCTCCGGCGCGGCACCGACGTGGTCGTGGCGACCCCCGGCCGGCTCAACGACCTCGTGGAACGCGGGGACTGCGTGCTCGACCAGGTACGGATCACCGTGCTGGACGAGGCCGACCAGATGACCGACATGGGCTTCCTGCCGCAGATCACCAAGCTGATCCAGCAGGTACGGCCCGACGGGCAGCGCCTGCTCTTCTCGGCCACCCTGGACCGCAACATCGACCGCCTGGTGCAGCAGTTCCTGACCGACCCCGTGGTGCACTCCGTGGATCCCTCCGCGGGAGCGGTGACCACCATGGAGCACCACGTGCTCCACGTCCAGGACGAGACCGACAAGAGCGCCGTCACCACGCGTATCGCGGCCCGCGACGGCCGCGTCATCCTCTTCCTCGACACCAAGAGGTCCGCCGACCGGCTCGCCAAGCGGCTCCTGGCCGTCGGCGTCCGTGCGGCGGCGCTGCACGGAGGCCGCTCCCAGCCCCAGCGGAACCGCACCCTGGAACAGTTCAAGAACGGACATGTCACCGCGCTGGTGGCGACGAACGTCGCGGCCCGGGGCATACACGTCGACGACCTCGACCTCGTCGTCAACGTCGATCCGCCCACCGACCACAAGGACTACCTCCACCGGGGCGGACGCACGGCCCGCGCCGGCGGCTCCGGAAGCGTGGTCACGCTGGTTCTGCCCACCCAGAAGCGGGACATCACCCGCCTCATGTCGGACGCCGGCATCCGCCCCCGGACGGCCCGCGTGACGTCGACCGACGCCGAACTGGCCACCATCACCGGCGCCCGCGAGCCCTCCGGCGTGCCCGTCACCATCGACGTGCCCCAGCCGGCCGCACCGACGGCGTCCCGGCCCGACCGGAAGACCGGCACCCAGCCCGGTCGGCGATCCGGCCGCCGGCGCCGGAACGACGGCCCCGACAAGGCGGCGACCGGTGCTGCCCCCAGGAGGGGGAACCGGGGTTCCGACCGCCGGGCGGGACTCGGCGGAGCCGCGAGCGGTGACGCCGGAGCGGGTGGCCGCAACTCCGAACGCCAGTCCACCGCGCGCAAGGGCCGGCTGCATCCTCGGTGAGCGGGGGGCGGCGGCGTGGCGGCGGCGCTGCCCGGCGGATGTGCCCCGCCGCCAGGAGCGCCGCCCGCCGCCGGCGGTTCCGGACGGTCAGGAGGCGAAGGCCCGCTCCAGCCTGGGAATCAGGTCCCGGAGATCCTGTTCCCAACAGCCGGCGTTGTGGCCGCCGTTGCACTGGGTACCCCAGGCGGAACCGTCGCCGTAGTCGACGTAGTGGTAGGACATGCCCAGAGCGTCCATGCTGTCCTTGACGTGCCGGGCGGCGCCTTCGAGCCAGAACTCCGGTTCGACGGGTGAGCCGGCGCCGTTGCCCACATAGAGGGAGACCCCCACACCGGCCAGTTTGTCCATGTGCGCCGCCGGGTCGACCTCGTTCCACCG
This sequence comes from Streptomyces sp. NPDC038200, assembly GCF_055600785.1. Lineage (NCBI taxonomy): Bacteria > Bacillati > Actinomycetota > Actinomycetes > Kitasatosporales > Streptomycetaceae > Streptomyces > Streptomyces sp. NPDC038200. The sequence continues at coordinate 242,012 of NZ_JBVJYH010000016.1, read as the reverse complement.
CCAGTCGGCGTTGAACACGGGGTAGGGCGAGCCGAACAGGGCGTCGCTGTCCACGCCGGGTTGGTAGGGGGAGTTGTCGGGGTCGCAGGCTCCGGACGACGAACCGCAGATCGCGCCCAACGCGTCGGTGACGGAGGCGACGACGGCCAGCCGCAGGTCCATGGACCTGGCCGACAGGTCGATGTCTCCGGACAGGGATGCGGTCTGGCTGAACAGATCCGGACGGACCTGGGCGTAGTGGAGGGCGCCGAACCCGCCCATGGAGACGCCGGCGACGGCCCTGGCCTTCTTGGTGGGGAGGGTCCGCAGGTTCGCGTCGATGAACGGGATCACCTGCTTGAGGTGGAAGTTCTCCCAGTTCTGGGCCCCGAGCCGCGTCCTCTGGTCGAGCCAGTTGGCGTACCAGCCCCGGGCGCCGCCGTCCGGAATGACGGTGATCATCGAGTCCGACATGGTCAGCGCCGGGTAGGTCTGCCGGACCGGGTCGTCGGGCGAACCGTGCAGAAAGTACAGCACCGGGTAGCGTCTGTCCGGATTGTCGTAGTAGCCGCTCGGCAGAATGATCTTGATGTGGTGCTTGCCCGTGACCTCGGGCGTGGTCACGGTGAGGGTGAAGTCGGTGGGCCCGCCCGCGGCCGCGTCGACCTGGGTCAGGCCGAATCCGTTCGCCATGGGTGGCGGCGCGGTGCGGTCGGCGGCCTGTGCCGGACCGGCCGGCACGATCATGGCCACGGCGGCGACCATCCATGTGGCCATCAGCCGCAACCCGTTGGTGGTTCCTCTCACGTGTGCCCCCTCCTGAGTCTCTTCGTCGTACGGCGCGAGATGTACCGGGAAGCGATGGAATCCCGGTGAAGGAGCAGGCCGGAGGCAGCGCGTCGGCCCGCTTCCCCTGATGCACCCGGCGTGCGCGTGCGGTAGTCGTCCAGTTCCGTGCCGGGCCGCGCCGCGGCAGGCCGGGGCGGAGATGTCGTTCACGCCCGTCCCGGCCACGTGCCTGTTGTACCTCGCTCTGCGTCTCCTCCCCGCCATCGAGTCGCGCCGAATCCGGGCTGTGAACGGGGATTTCATCATCCTTTCAACACCCCTCCCCAGGATGGGCAGGCCGCTGCGGAGCACCCGGGACCGTTCCCGGAGCCGTGGCGCAGCGAGCGCCGCGTGATGCCCCGGAAGACGACCCGAGCGTGAGGAGACGCGGACCATCCGGCGGGGCGTTCGCGGACCGACATCCCCCACCCGAAACCGCGTTGGCCGCGGTGAGCCGACCCTGGAGGGCCGATCATGTCCGATCCCGCACACCCCGACCGTCACTCGCTCACCCGCAGATCGCTCCTGAGGGCCGGCGCGGTCGCCGCCCTGGGCGCCGGCGCACTGGGCAGCTCGATCGCCGCCGCTCCCCGGGCCGCAGCGGCCCAGCGCGGTACGCCCCTGTGCGAGCAGCCCGGCGACTCGGCGCGCTCGCAGGGGCTGGGGTCGGGGGATCTCGCCATCCCCTACCACCGGGAGCACGACAACACCTGGGGCTACGTCTTCGGCGACTCCTTCTCCGAACCGGCGCTGGGCGGGGACTACCTCGGCTCCCCGGTCATGCTGAACCAGGCCGCCTTCGACGCCTCCGGCACGACACCGATCTCGTTCACCTGGGCCATGCCCACGGGAGGCGCGGCCGGGCAGCTCTTCGACTACCGGCACAACGCCGACAACGGGCACGGTTTCGAGGTCAGCCGCATCCCGAACGACTGCATCGAGTTCGGCGGCCGCACCTACATCCAGTACACCTCCGTGGAGGTCTGGCAGCCGCCGGCGGGCTACGACGGCTCACGGATGTCCGGCGTCGCCTACTCCGACGACCACGGCGTGACCTGGCAGGACTACCCCTACCACTGGGCGGGTGACACCCAGGGGGTGAACCAGTCCATGTACGGGATGTGGTCGTTCGCGGGCATCGACCCCGACGGCTGGCTGTACATCTTCTCCAAACGCTGGAACGGCAGCCACCGCAACACCGGTGACGGCGGGGCGATCCAGCTGTTCCGCATCCGGCCGGAGGAGTTCCGCGCGGGCAACTTCGGCGCCCAGGAGAACTGGGCCTACCTCGACGGCAGCTGGCAGTGGACCCGGGCGGTCCAGCCTTCGGTCATCCTCTCCGGGAACAACATCGGAGAGTTCTCGGTGAAGCGCATCGGCGGCACGTACTGCATGAGCTACTTCGACGTCACCGACTACTCGATCTGCACCCGCACCGCGCCCCGGCCCGATGCCGTGTGGAGCGCGCCGAAACCGCAGATCGTCGGCGACGCCGCCTGGCCGCCGAACCACTGGGGCAAGCCGCAACTCCCCTTCCTCTACGGCGGATACATCCACCCGGGCAGCGCCGGCCCCACCTCCCTGACCTTGATCGTGTCGCAGTGGAACGGGCAGCCCCACCAGTCGCCGTACCGGGTGCTGCAGTACGACGGCATCAACCCGTAACCCGCGTTCCGCACCACCTTGCGCCACACCCCGTCCTATACCGCCACATGCCGGCTGATCCCCGGCACAGGAGGAACAGATGAGAGGCGTCGGATCACGACGTGCGAGACCCGGCGGCGCGGCCCTGCTCGTCCTCATGGTCCTGACCGCGCTGAGCGGCAGCCCGGCGAGCGCCCGGACCGTGAAGCCCCCGAAGGGCATCCCCGGCCCCCTGAACCACACCGCCCCCGCCACGCTGTACTGCTACGTCCCCGAGGAGCGGGACATCGCGGTCACCCGCAAGGTCTACGAGGTCGGCCAGCGCATGAACGTGTCCGGGAAGGTCATGCTCGCCGGGTTCGAGACGGGCTGGGTCGAGTCCCGGATGAACAACCTGTCGTGCGGGGACCGGGACTCGCTCGGCGTCTTCCAGCAGCGCCCCTCGCAGGGCTGGGGCTCGCCCGAACAGGTCACGGACGTCGACTACGCGGCGGGGAAGTTCTTCGAGGTGGCTCTGCAGATGGAGCCCGGCATGGAGGGCAGCACCGCCGGGCAGCTCGCCCAGGCCGTCCAGCGCTCCGCGTACCCGGAGCGGTACGACCAGGCGGAGGACGTCGCCCGGGCACTGGAGGACGAGGCGTTCCAGCCCTACGGCACGATCGGGGCGGCGTACGACGGCATGGGCGGTCCGGGCAGCGTGCTCGGCCGGCCGGTCCGGGCCGAGGAGGCAGCCTCGCTGGACGGGCGGTTCCAGCTCTTCGAGCACGGGATCATCCTGTGGCACCCGGATGTGGCCCACGCCGTCTACGGCGACATCCTCAACACCTTCTGGGCGACGGACGCGGAACGACGCTGGGGCTTCCCCACCATGGACGAGGCCGACGCCTCACCCGCCCCCGACGGCACCCGCGGACGCTACCAGTTCTTCGAACGAGGACTCTTCCTGTGGTCCCCCGCCACCGGCACCCACGTCGTACACGACGCCATCTACGACGCCTTCCACGCCGCAGGACACGAAAGCGCCCTCGGCTACCCCACCACCGACGAAACCGACGAAGCCGACGGAGGCCGAGCACAACGCTTCCAGAAAGCCACCATCCACTGGCACCCGGACAAGGGCACCTGGATCACCGCCGACTGAACAGGAGAGCTGCCTTGAGGTTTCTTCACCGCACGGTGCGTCGCCTGGCGGCTCTGGCGCTGGTGACGCTCGCGGCCACCCTCTGCGCCACACCGTCCGCGAGCGCGGCAGGCCCCGACGAACCGATCGGGCGGGGCGAAGCGATGGACCGCGCCTGGTCGTGGATCGACGAACAGGTGCCGTACGGTCAGAGCGGCTGTCACGACAACCGGTTCGGCTGCTATCGCCCCGACTGCTCGGGCTATGTGTCCATGGCCTGGCATCTGAGCAGTTCCCTCACCACCTGGGGCCTGTGGGACGTCACGTCCGGCATCCCGGCCGACGACCTCCAGTCCGGTGACGCCCTGCTGCGGGACTCGGGCGGCATCGACCACGTGGCCCTGTTCGTCCGCTGGGCGGACGCGGCCCACACCCGGCCGGTGGTCCGCGAGGAGTACGACTTCGGGCATGTGGCCGAGGAACGGGAGTGGCCCGACGGGCTCCGCGGGTTCTCGCCCCGCCGCTACGACAACCTGGACGACCTCGTGCCGTACGGCAGCATCGCGGTCAAGTACGACAGCATGGGCGGTCCGGGCAGCGTCCTCGGCCGGCCGGTGCGGGGCGAACGCGACGCCTCGCTGGACGGGCGGTTCCAGCAGTTCGAGCACGGGATCATCCTGTGGCACCCGGATGCGGCCCACGCGGTCTACGGCGACATCCTCAACACCTTCTGGGCGACGGACGCGGAACGACGCTGGGGCTTCCCCACCATGGACGAGGCCGACGCCTCACCCGCCCCCGACGGCACCCGCGGACGCTACCAGTTCTTCGAACGAGGACTCTTCCTGTGGTCCCCCGCCACCGGCACCCACGTCGTACACGACGCCATCTACGACGCCTTCCACGCCGCAGGACACGAAAGCGCCCTCGGCTACCCCACCACCGACGAAACCGACGAAGCCGACGGAGGCCGAGCACAACGCTTCCAGAAAGCCACCATCCACTGGCACCCGGACAAGGGCACCTGGATCACCGTCGACTGACACGGCGACGGCAGCCCGGTAGCCCTTGCCGGCAGGCTCCGCGACCGACCCCGTTCCGGCTCCGGTGCCGGGACGGGGCCGGTCGCGGAGCCATGCCGGCGTCTCGGCCCAGAAGGCGGCCGTGCACGCGTCCGCCCGCTATCTGGACGGTGGGCGGCGACAGACGGTGCACGCCCGTGCGGCGGTCATCGCGCGTCCGCGGCGAACAGGCGACGCGCGTTGCGGGTGGTGAGGTCCCGCCAGGTGTCGGTGGCGGACGGCTGCACCGCGGAGTCGACGGAGTCCACCTGGGCGAGCACCAGGTCACCGGGCGTCCAGCAGGAGTCACTGCCGTAGAGGAGTCGCTCGGTGCCGAACGCCGCGTCCAGCGCCGGGATCTGGCGCGGGAAAGGGGTTCCGGCCATGTCGTACCAGAGGCGTCCGAGTTGCTCCACGGCGCCGGGCGCGTCCGCGGGCCCGGCGCCGAACTGGCGGAAGAGTTCCAAGCGGTCCACGAGCAGCGGCAGTACTCCGCCTCCGTGGGTCAGCACCCAGCGGATCCGCCGGTGCCGGGCGAGGACGCCGGCGAAGAGGAGGTCGCTCACGCTGCGGGCGGTGTCGAAGAGGAACTCCAGCATCGGCCGCGGCCTGCCGAGGGCGAGGTCGGCGGCGTGGGGCGGCGAGGTGGGGTGGACGAGGACGACGGCGCCGCGCCGGTCGAGGTCCTGCCACAGCGGTTCGAGCCGGGGGTCGCCGAGGTAGAGGCCGTGGTGGTTGGTCTCCACCGTCACTCCGTCCGCGCCGAGGACGTCGAGTGCGTGGGCGGCCTCGGCGAGCGCGCCCTCGATGTCGGGCAGGGGCAGGGAGGCGAAGAGGCCGAAGCGCTGCGGATGCCCGGCGCGGACGCGGGCGCCGAACTCGTTGACCTCTCGGGCAAGGGCGCGGGCCTCGGTGTCGTCCCCGAAGTGCACCCCCGGTGAGGACACCGACAGGTAGGACTTCTCGATCCCCGAGCGCTTCATCAGGTCGAGATGCCCGTCGACGCTCCAGGTGGGCCAGCCGGGCATCCCGTCCGGATGGTCGATACCGGCCGACCGGGCGGCGGCCACATAGCTGTCGGTGACGAAATGGGCGTGTACGTCGACGAGTCCGGTCGAGGTCATGCGGGTCTCCTCCGAGCTTCGGGGCACGGTTCCTGCTTGTGTCACCGTAGGAAGCAGGCCCGTACACCGGCATGAGCGATTCCGATGAACGGAACGGCGAGAGGGCGAGGCGATGTCCGACGACGGCGCCCCGGTGAGACGGGAGGCAGACCTGCCGAGGGGCAACCGGTGATCGACCGGGCGTTCACCCTGCTCGGCCCCTTCGACGGTGACCATCGCGCGCAGACGCTCGCCGAGCTGGCCCGGCGAAGCGGCACCCCCGACGCGCGGCGGCCCGAGCGATCTCCCGTCGGCTCGCCGAGGAGGGCGGCCGGACCATTCCGCTCACCGGCGGGGACGCACGGTGACGGTCGTCCGGCGGGTGCCGCGCCGTCCGACGGTGACCGGGGTGCGCACGGGGTCGTGCCGGATCACCGGTCGGCGGGGCTGGCCGGGCCGGTGGTCGGATGTCCCACCGGTCGAAGGACCGGGTGGGCCCATGACGTGCGAGGAGTACGGCCGGCCGGGGGAGGGAATCGGCTGCCGGCCCCTGCCAGCCCTCTGATCCGTGAGGTCCTGACCCACGATCCCGGAGGGGGACGCCGAAAGGTGACGCCGGCCGAGCGGGGGCGTGGGGCGCCGGTGGCCGCGGAGCGTGCTGCCGGGCAGGGCACCCACGCGGTGCGCGCCGCCCGGCGGGGGTACTCGCTGCGGGAAGCGGCGGGGTCCGGTCCCGTCGCCCCGGTGAACGGACGAAGGCGACACGCGATGAACGAACGACGACGCTCCGGCACGCTCCGGTCCGAGGACACGCGCGGCGCCGACCTGGCCCTGCTGGGCATCTACCTCAACGATCATCTGGCCGGCGCCACCGCCGGCACCGAGCGGATCCGCCATCTGGTGCGCTCGGTCCGCGGCTCGGCGCTCGCCGAGGCCCTCGCCCCGGTGAGCGCCGAGATCGCCCAGGACCGCGAGGCTCTGCTGGGCATCATGCGCGACCTCGGCGTGCCGGTACGCCGCTACAAGGTCTGCGCGGGCTGGACGGCCGAGAAGCTGGCCCGGCTGAAGGGCAACGGCCGCCTGGTGCGGCGTTCTCCGCTCAGCACCTTCCTGGAGCTGGAGGCGCTGCGGATCGCGGTGGAGGGCAAGACGGCCGGGTGGGAGACGCTGCGCGGTCTCACCCGGGCGGAGAAGCGTCTGGACGCCCGGCAACTCGACTCGCTCCTCGAACGGGCCCGCCGGCAGCAGGAGACCGTGGAGGAATGGCGCTCCCGCGAGGCCGGGACAGCGTTGCGGAAGGGCTGAGAGAGGCCGGCGCCGCCGGGACCGGCTGCCGCGCGGCCGGGACCGGCCCGATCCGCGGCATGCCGGTGCGCGGCACCGGTGGGCGCGGCACCTGGTCCCTGGTGATGCCGTACGCCGCGCGTGTCGGCCGCCGGTGGCCCGCTACGCGAGGAACCGCAGGACCGCCTCCTCGACCACGCCCTGCGTGGCCGGGCAGCCGGGCGCGGCGCCGGCTCCCAGGGAGCCGAGGGCCGGGGCGATGGTGCGGCCTTCCTCGTAGAGCTCGATGAGGCGCGGGTTGATGTACGACGCCCGGCAGACGGCCGGGGTGTTGCCCAGGTAGTCGGCCACTTCCCGGACGGCCCGGCGCACCGCGCGTGTGCGGGCGGTGTCGGAGTCTTCGGCCACCGGCGCGGAGACGGCGAGCGCGACGGCCGCCAGTACGGTGGCGTGCCAGGTCCGGAAGTCCTTCGCCGTGAGATCGGTGCCCGCGCCGTCGCGCAGGTAGTCGTTGAGATCGGCGGCGTGCACGTCGTGCCAGTCCCGGCCCTCCCGGTAGGCGAAGAGCCGCGGCCGGCCGTCGTGCCGGCGCAGCAGCGCACGGGTGGCGCGGGAGACCGGTTCGTCGACGAGGGTCCGCGTCACCTCCTTGGAGTTCTTCCCGGAGTAGGTGAAGCGGACCTGGTCCCGGCGGCAGGACACATGCTCCCGCAGCAGCGTGGTCAGGCCGTAGGTGTCGTTGTCCTTGGTGTAGGCGTCGTTCCCGATCCGGAAGAAGCCCAGGTCCAGCAGCCGGGCCGCGCAGCCGAGGACGCGTTCGCGGCACAGGCCGCGCAGGGCGAGGTCCTCGGTCACGCGCTGCCGCAGCCGTGGGAGGGTCGCGGCGACCTCCAGCACATGGTCGTGCTTGGCCGTCTCCTGCTGCTCGCGGAACCGTTGGTGGTACAGGTACTGACGGCGTCCCGCCGCGTCGGTGCCGGTCGCCTGGATGTGGCCGTTGGGCTCGGGGCAGATCCATACGTCCGTCCAGGCCGGGGGGATGACCAGCGCTCTCAGCCGCTCGCGCTCCGCCGGGTCGGTGAGGGGACGGCCGGTGGTGTCCAGGTAGCGGAATCCGCGACCACAGCGCTGCCGGGTGTATCCGGGGGCGTGGGGATCGCTCGTCCTCAGGCGCATCGCCGGTCCCGGCCGGAGGGGCCGCCGCCCCGGCGGGCGCGGCGCAGCAGCCGCCCGCCCAGCAGCAGCGTCAGCGGCCACACCACCGCGAAACCCCAGAGCATCGTGGGGTCCGAGGTGCGTATCCCCATGACCGCCAGCAATACCGAGGCCGTGGCCAGCACGGCGACGGTCAGTCGCAGCCACATCCCGGTGGGTCGTCCGCTCATCCGGCGGGCGAACCGGCGGTCGCGGCGCAGCTGCGTCTCGATCCGCGACAGGGCGAGGCGCTCCTGCGGCGAGAGCCGGGCGTCTTTGGAGGAATCGGCGCTCTCGGCCACGGTGACGGCACCTCCTGGGGCGTGACAGCACTAGGGGCACCGGTGAACGGCCGGGGCGCGCCGCGGGCGGTGCCGACAGCCGAGTGCCCTCGATACAGCCGCTGATACCGCCCGGGGCCGTACGGTCCTGTTCCCGTCGTCCGGCGCGCCGCGAAGGACGCGGCGAACGACGGCGCGACCGGCCCCGGCGCGGGCATGCGGACAGCGGTGGGGGGAACCCCCGGGCCATGGATCACAACCACGACGAGGCACCCGTGCTGGACGCCCTGGCCCGCTATCACCGGACCGACGAACTGGGTTTTTCCCCTCCGGGGCACAAGCGGGCCCGCGGTGCGGATCCACGGGCGCGGGCGGTGCTCGGGGACGCCGTGTACCTCGGTGACGTACTGGCCGACGGCGGGCTGGACGACCGGCTCTGTCGAGGGCGGGTGCTGGAGCGGGCGGAGCGGCTGATGGCCGACGCCGTGCACGCGGAGCGGACGTACTTCTCCACGTGCGGCAGTTCCCTGTCGGTCAAGGCCGCCATGCTGGCCGTGACCCGCCCCGGCGGACGCCTGGTCGTCGGCCGGGACGCCCACAAGTCCGTGATCGCCGGGCTCATCCTGTCCGGCGTCGAGCCGGTCTGGGTGGAACCGCAGTGGGACTCCGAGCGTCACCTCGCCCACGCCCCCTCGGCGGCCGCCTACGACAAGGCGTTCGCCGAGCACCCCGAGGCGGACGGCGCCCTCGTCACCAGCCCGACCCCGTACGGCAGCGCGGCCGGCCTGCGGAGCATCGCCGAGATCTGCCACCGCCGGGGCAAACCCCTGATCGTCGACGAGGCGTGGGGAGCGCACCTGCCGTTCCACGACGAGCTGCCGTCCTGGGCGATGGACGCCGGCGCCGACGTCTGCGTGACCAGCATCCACAAGATGGGCAGTGGCCTGGAACAGGGTTCCGTCTTCCATCTCCAGGGCGACCTCGTCGACCCCGCCGAACTCGCCTCCCGTGCCGACCTCCTCGGCACGACGAGCCCCAACGTCCTGCTGTACGCGGGCATCGACGCCTGGCGTCGGCAGATGGTCCAGCACGGGCACGGCCTCATGGACCACGCGCTGAGGCTGGCCGAGCGCACCCGGGCCGCGATCGAGGGGATCGACGGCATCCACGTCAACGACGCGCACGACTTCTGCGGGCCCGGCCGCGCCGCCGAGTTCGATCCCCTGCCGGTCGTCATGGACATCGGTGCGCTGGGGGTCACCGGCTACCGGGCCGCCGACTGGCTGCGCGCGCACCACCACGTCGACATGCATCTCTTCGACCACCGGCGGATCAGCGCCCAGCTCACCCACGCCGACGACGACCACAGCACCGGCCGGTTGCTCACCGCCCTGCGCGATCTCGCCGGCCACGCCGGTGAACTGCGGGACGCGCCGCGCGTCGACGTGCCGTCCCCGGCCGAGCTGCGGGTGGAGCAGGCCCTGCTGCCCCGTGACGCCTACTTCGGCCGTCACCAAGACGTACCCGTGCACAGTGCCGCGGGCCGGACGGCCGGCGAGATGATCACGCCCTATCCGCCGGGTATTCCGGCCGTCCTGCCGGGGGAACGCCTCACCGAGCCCGTCCTGCGCTACCTGACCACCGGTGTCGCGGCGGGCATGAACCTGCCCGACGCGGCCGACGGGCGGCTGGCCACGATCCGGGTGGTGGTGGAGGAGTGACGCACCGGCGGCGGCCGGCTGACGGACCGGTGAGCCGCCGTACCGGAAGACTCACTCCGGAAGATCCGCGTCACGATGTCGGGCCGGTCCGCCCGGAGCGACGCCCCACGGTCGCGGGCTTCCGCGACCGTGGGGCGCGTGGGCGTGCCGAGCGCATGCCCCCGCGTCTCGTCACAGGGTCGAGCCGGGGTCTCCGGGCCGGATACGGCCGCGCCAGCCACCGCGCTCGCCGCCGCCGCGCTCGATGTAGTCCTTGAAGCGGTGCAGGTCTCCCTTCACCCGCCGGTCGATCATGCCCAGGGCGTCCGCGCCCTTCTCGGCGAGGCCGGTGGGCTCGACGTCCAGCGTGAGTTCCACGCGGGTGTGGGTGTCGTCGATCCGCTCGAACCGCACCGATCCGCGCTGGTGGGTGTCTCCCGCGATGGACCGCCAGGTGATCCGGTCGTCCGCGAGCTGGTCGACGATCTCCGTGTCGAACTCGCGCCGCACCCCGCCGATGCTGGTGGTCCAGTGGTTGTGCCGGTCGTCGAGCTGCCGGACCTCCTCGACGCCTTCCATGAAGTTGGGGAACTCCTCGAACTGCGTCCACGTGCCGTACGCCACGGTGAGCGGAACTTCGACGTCGACGGCTTCCTTGACCGTACCCATAGGTCCCTCCTTGTCAGCTCGTGCCAGGGCCGGGCGTACCGGCCTCCGGCGCGCGTGCGGGGCATCGAGTACCCGCCTGCGCGAGGAAAAGACCTTGTCCCGCCCACTGAAACCCGCCGGTCGGGAGCAGGCACCGCGGCCTTCGGCCCCGGTGGTGCGTGTCACGTCGGCACGGCGGGAACTCGGCGGCCATGGACGCTGAGCGAGGAATCCGAGGATCGTACTGGCTCCAGACCGCGCCGCCCGGCGACCCCGCTCCCCCGCCCGCCGGGGACATCACCGTCGATGTCGCGGTGATCGGCGGCGGGATCGCGGGGCTCAGCACCGCCTGGGAGCTGGTCCGGCGGGGCCGCGAGGTGGCTGTGCTGGAGGCCGACCGGATCGCGGCCGGGGTCACCGGCCACACGACGGCCAAGCTGACCGCCCTGCACACCCTGGTGTACGACCATCTCCGCCGCACCCGCGGCCCCGAGGGCGCGCGCCTGTACGCGCGCTCGCAGACGGCCGCGATCCGCCGCGCCGCCGAGATCGTCACCGACCTCGGTGTCGACTGCGACTGGGAGGAGGCGGCCGCCTGCACGTACGCCGAGAACCCCCAGGGCGTCGCGCAGCTGCGGGCGGAGGCCGAGGCGGCGCGCGAGGCGGGTCTGCCGGCCGAGTTCGTCACCGGGACGGATCTGCCCTTCCCGGTCGCCGGTGCGGTCCGGGTGACCGGTCAGGCGCAGTTCCATCCCCGCAAGTACCTGCTCGCGCTGGCGGACGACCTGCGCCGTCGCGGGGGCGCCGTGTACGAGGGGACGCGTGTCACCGGCCTCACCGAGGGCGAACCCTGCGTCCTGTCGACCGACGCGGGGGTGTCGGTGCGGGCCCGGGAGGTCGTGATCGCCACGCACTACCCGATCTTCGACCGGGCGCTGCTCTTCACCCGGCTCTCGCCGCGCCGCGAGCTGGTCGTGGCGGGGACCCTCGACGCGGACCGGGCGCCGCGCGACATGTACATCACCACCGAGCAGAACACCCGGTCCGTCCGCAGCGCCCCGTACGGCGACGGCAAACGGCTGCTGATCGCCACCGGGGAGCACTTCACCCCCGGCACCGCCGACGTCGAGGAGCGGTTCGCCCGGCTGACCGCGTGGGCCGACAACCGTTTCCCGGGCCTGACGTTCACCCATCGGTGGGCCACCCAGGACAACGACTCCACCGACTCGGTGCCTCTCGTGGGGCCGTTCCACCCCGGCAGCCGCCACACGTACGTGGCCACCGGTTTCGGTGGCTGGGGCCTGAGCGGGGGCATCATGGCGGGCCGGCTGATCAGCGACCTGGTCGCGGGCGAGACGGTCGAGTGGGCAGGCCTGTACGATCCGCGCCGACTGGCCTCCGTGGTCCGCGAAGGGATGTCGTTCCTCAAGCACCAGGGCCAGGTGGCGCGGCACTTCGTCGGCGACCGGCTGCCCTCGGCCACGGCATCCTCGCCCGACGACCTCGCCCCGGGAGACGGTGCCGTCATGCGTCTGGGCGGGCATCAGTGCGCCGTCCACCGCGACGACAGCGGCCGGCTCCAGGCGGTCTCGGCCCGCTGCACCCATCTCGGCTGCGTGGTGGCCTTCAACCGTGCGGAGCAGGCGTGGGAGTGCCCGTGCCACGGCTCTCGCTTCGCCCCGGACGGCCGCATCCTGCAGGGCCCCGCCGTTCGGCCGCTGGAGGAACGCGACCTCTGAGCACGCGGGCCGGGAAGCCGCGTGGTCCGGCTGCCCCCCGTCGCGTCCCCGTTCCCGGCCCGCCGCTTCCGGACGCGCCCCCTTCTCACCCCCGCCGCCGCTGCCGTCCGTTCGCGGCACGGTGTCGACGCTCACCGTCAACGCCCGGTGAAAACCGCGCGGTTCGGGCGGACCGGGGACACGTCCGGGGAGTACCGGGCGCCGCCGCGCCGTTGCCCGCCCTGGTCCGGCCGTCGCGGTCCGCCGGGCACCGGCCGCGTCGCGGTCCGCACGGCTTCGCGTGGCGGGCCGTCGTACCGCTGTCCATGATGGAACGAAAGGCGTCGATGCGAGGAGAGCGGTGACCATGCAGATCGTCGTGGACCTCACGCGCTGCCAGGGCTATGCGCAGTGCGTGTTCCTCGCGCCGGACGTGTTCCAACTGCATGGACAGGAGGGGCTGTTGTACGCCCCGTCGGTGCCCGAGGACCAGGTGCAGCGGGTGCGCCAGGCCGTGGCCGCCTGCCCGGTCCAGGCCATTCTCGCCGGTGAGGCGGTGGCGGCCGATGGCGGGTGAACCGCGGGACGGCCGCATCGTCGTCGTCGGCGCGTCCCTCGCCGGGCTGAGGGCCGCGGAGACGCTGCGCGAGGAGGGCTTCACCGGATCGCTGACCGTGGTCGGCGACGAACCCCACCCGCCCTACGACCGGCCGCCGCTGTCCAAGCAGGTGCTGATCGGCGATGTGCCGGCGGACTCCACGGCGCTGCCCACCCGCCGGGACCCGGACGCCGACTGGCGGCTGGGCGTGGCCGCCACCGGCCTGGACCTGCTGGAGAGACGGGTGCTGCTGGCCGATGGCGAGTCACTGCCGTACGACCGGGTGCTGATCGCCACCGGGACCCGGGCGCGCCCCTGGCCCGACGCGCGGGAAGCCGCCCTGGACGGGGTGTTCACGCTGCGCACCCGGGACGACGCCTCGGGGCTGGCCGAGCGGCTGAACGCCGGGCCGGGGCGGGTGCTGGTGATCGGCGCGGGTTTCACCGGTTCGGAGATCGCCTCGGCCTGCCGGGAGCGAGGACTGGACGTCACCGTCGCCGAACGCGGCCCCGCGCCCCTGGTGGGCGCCCTCGGCGGGACGCTGTCGCAGCTCGCGGCCGTCATGCACCGCGGGCACGGCGTGGACCTGCGCTGCGGGGTGACGGTCACCGCGCTGCTCGGTGACGGGAACGAGCGGTTCGTCGGTGCGGACCTGTCCGACGGCACCCGGGTCGAGGCGGACGTGTGCGTGGTGGCGCTGGGAGCGGTCCGCAACGTCGAGTGGCTGGCGGAGTCGGGGCTGGCGGCGGGGGCGCGCGGAATCGCCTGCGACGCGGGGTGCCGGGCCTTCAACATGTACGGCATCGTCACCGACGACGTGTTCGTGGCCGGTGACGTCTCCCGGTTCCCGCACCCGCTGTTCGGGTACCAGATGCTGTCGCTGGAGCACTGGGGCAACGCGGTCGCCCAGGCCGAGGTGGCGGCCCACAACATGATCAATCCCGGTCCGTTGCAGCGGCCGCACCTCGCCGTGCCGACGTTCTGGTCGACCCAGTTCGGACTCAACATCAAGTCGGTGGGCGTGCCCACCTACTCCGACCATGTCGTCATCGCCCAGGGCTCCCTGGAGGCACGCCGGCTGGCGGTGGTCTACGGCTACCGGGGGCGGGTCACCGCCGCGGTCACCGTCGACATGGCCAAGTCGCTCGACTACTACCGGCACCTGATCGAGACCGCGGCTCCGTTCCCGCCCCCGCCCGGCGCGGCGGACCGTGCGATCGCGGCCGACGTGCCGATTCCGTCCGACGTGCCGGACCCGAAGGGACTCTCCCACGAGCCCGTCGTCGCGCTCACCGGCCACCTGCCCGATCGCCGGCTGATGGTGGTGCAGCCGCCCCGCTGACCCGCGTCACCGTCCGACCCGAGGAGTCACCATGGCCTCCGACACCTTGCTGGCACGGATCACCGACTACGCGAACCGCCCCGACCCGTACCCGCTCTACGCGGAGCTGCGCGAGGCCGGGCCCGTGGTGTGGCAGGCGGACGGCAGTTGTCTGGTCGGGGGCTACCATCACATCGCCGCGCTGCTGCACGACCCCCGGCTGAGCGCCGACGAGCGCTCGCTGTGCACCTGGTCGGCGTCCGAGCACCACAAGGACCCGTCGTTCCTGCGGCTCGACGACCCCGAGCACCACCGGCTGCGCACCCTGGCCATGCGGCCGTTCGGCCCCCCGCACAGCCCCGACCGGGTCGACTCCATGCGCGGGGAGATCGCCCGGATCACCGGGGAGCTGCTGGACGCGCTTCCCACGGACCGGCCGGTCGACATCGTCGACGACTTCGCCTACCCGCTGCCGGTCACGGTGATCTGCCGGCTGCTCGGCGTGCCGCGCGAGGACGAGCCGCTGTTCCGGGGCTGGTCCGACGCCCTGGTCGCGGCGGCCGACGTACGGCCGGGCGAGGACACCGCCGAGGCGGACCGGGCGGGCCGGGAAGCCGGGAGCGAGATGCGGCAGTACCTGCTGGAGCTCGCCCGACAGCGTCGCGGCAACCCGGCCGACGACATGCTCTCCGCCTTCGTCGCCGAACCGGATCCGTCGCTGCGGCTCACCGACGACGAACTCGGGGTGACCGCGTCGCTGCTGCTCATCGCCGGCCACGAGACCACCGTCAACCTGATCACCAACGGGGTGCTGACCCTGCTGCGCGAGCCCGAGCACATCGAGCGGCTGAACCGCGAGCCCGATCTGCTGCCGCTCGCGGTGGAGGAACTGCTGCGCTACGAGCCCCCGGTGCACATGCGTGAGCGGGCGCCCCTGGTCGACGTGGAGATCGCCGGCACCACGATCCCCCAGGGCACCTCCGTCTTCCTGGTGCTGGCCTCGGGCAGCCGCGACCCCCGGGCGTTCCGGGACCCGGACCGGTTCGACCCCGCCCGCACCGACAACGAGCATTTCGGCTTCGGCGGCGGTATCCACCTGTGCTACGGCGCACCGCTCGCCCGGATCGAGGCCGAGACGGCGCTCCGCGCGCTGCTCCCCCGGCTGGGCACGGCCCGCCTGGCCGAGGAGTCTCCTCCGTACCGGCAGAACGCCATGCTGCGCGGGCCCCGCCATCTGTCCGTCCGGCTGTGAGGCCGCCCGGCCGGTGCCCCGTGCCCCTTACGGAGTCGTGACGTACGGGCGCGGCCCCCTGGCCCGCCGGCGTCGCGGGCCTAGCGTGGGTCCATGCGTGTACTGGTCACCGGCGGTGCCGGGTTCATCGGCTCTCATGTCGTCGAGGCGCTGACGGCGCGCGGGCACGAGGCGATCGTGTTCGACGTGCGCGCGGATCCCGCCGCCGACGTGCGCGATCCCGCGGCGGTCGGGCAGGCCCTGGCAGGCGTGGACGCCGTGTGCCACCAGGCCGCCATGGTCGGGCTCGGGAAGGGCTTCGAGGACGCGGCGGAGTACGTCTCCCGCAACGACCTGGGCACCGCCGTCCTGCTCTCCGGCATGGCCGAGGCGGGCGTACGGCGCCTCGTGCTGGCCGGTTCGATGGTGGTGTACGGGGAGGGACGCTACACCTGCCCGCGCGACGGAGTCGTCCGGCCGGGGCCGCGGGCCGTCGCCGATCTGGACGCGGGGCGGTTCGAGCCGAGGTGCCCGGTGTGCGGCGCGGAACTCGCTCCCGGGCTGGTCGGCGAGGACGCGCCGGCCGATCCGCGCAATGTGTACGCCACGACGAAGCTGGCGCAGGAGCACCTGGCCGCCGCCTGGGCCCGCTCGGTCGGCGGGTCGGCCGTGTCGCTGCGCTACCACAACGTGTACGGGCCCCGGATGCCCCGCGACACCCCCTACGCCGGCGTCGCCTCCTTCTTCCGCTCCGCGCTGGCCCGGGGGGAGGCGCCCCGCGTGTTCGAGGACGGGCGCCAGCGGCGGGACTTCGTGCAGGTGCGGGACGTGGCCGCGGCCAACGCCGTGGCGCTGGAGGCGGGGTCCGCTCCGGGCGTGCTCACCGTCTACAACACCGGCAGCGGCGAGCCGCACACCGTCGGCGAGATGGCCCGCGCGCTGGCCGACGCCCACGGCGGGCCCGCGCCCGTCGTCACCGCGGAGTACCGGCTCGGGGACGTACGGCACATCACGGCCGACTCCTCGCGGCTGCGGGCCGAGCTGGGCTGGAAGCCGGAGGTCGGCTTCGCCGAGGGCATGCGGGAGTTCGCGGCCGCCGGGTGAGCCCGGCGGCGCGGTCCGGGCTACGGGGCGGGGGGCAGCGTGACCTCGAAGCGGCAGCCGCCGGGGATGTTGCGTACGGTGGCGCGGCCCTGGTGGGCCTCGACGATCCCGCGCACGATGGCGAGGCCCAGGCCCGCCCCGGCCGGCGGGGTGCGGGCGTGGGTGCCGCGCCAGCCGGTGTCGAAGACGCGGGACAGGTCCTCCTCGGGGATGCCGCCGCAGCCGTCCGTCACGGAGAGCACGACCCCGTCGGGCGAGCGCTCGGCGGCGACGGCGACCGTGCCGTCGGCGGGGGTCCGGCGGATCGCGTTGACCAGCAGGTTGCCCAGGACGCGGCTCATCTCCTTGGCGTCGACCTCCACCGGCACCGGCTCCACCCGGTCGCCGACCAGCCGGACGCCGTGGGCGCGGGCGAGCGGATCGGCTCCGGCCAGGGCGTCGCCGACGAGGTCGTAGAGCGAGATCCGGGACGGGGTCAGCGGGAGGGTGCCGGCGTGGATGCGGGAGAGTTCGAAGAGATCGCCGACCATGTCGTTGAGCCGCTCCACCTCGGTGCGGATCTGCTTCAGATAGCGGTCGGGGTCGGCGGCGACGCCGTCCTCCAGGGCCTCCGCCATGGCGCGCAGACCGGCGAGCGGGGTGCGCAGGTCGTGGGAGATCCAGGCGACGAGTTCCCGGCGTGAGGTCTCCAGCAGGCGTTCCCGCTCCCGGGACGCGGTGAGCTTCGCGCTGGTCGCGGCCAACTCGCGGCTCACCTCGGCCAGTTCGGCGGTGGCCGGGGCCGCGGGGGCGGCGAAGTCGCCGGCCTCGCCGAAGGAGCGGGCCGCCAGGGCGAGTTCGCGGCTGCGGGCGACGACCCAGCGGCCCAGTATCGACGCGGTCGCCAGGGAGACCACGGCCGCCATCGCGACGACCGTCGTCACCACCGTCAGGTCGTGCGGGGACAGGAACATCGCCCACGCGACCGCGAGGGTGCCCGCGAGCACGCCGCCCACGCCGACCGCCGCGACCACGGCGAGGGACGCGGTCAGCGAGCGGCGCCGCAGCAGCCGCAGCGCGACGGCTCCCGCCAGGCCCGTGAAGGCGGCCCCGGCGAAGGCGTACAGGGCGATGAGCAGGGTGTCGCGCATGTCAGTCCGCCTCTTCCCCGCCGCTGGGGTCGAAGCGGTAGCCGACGCCCCACACGGTCTGGATCAGGCGCGGCCGGGCCGGGTCGTCCTCGACCTTGCCGCGCAGCCGGCGGACGTGGACCGTCACGGTGGACAGGTCTCCGAAGTCCCAGCCCCACACCTCGCGCATCAGATCCTCGCGGCCGTACGCCCGCCCCGGGTGCCGCAGGAAGAACGCGAGGAGGTCGAACTCGCGGACGGTGAGGGCGAGTTCGGTGCCGTTCCGGGTGGCGCGGCGGGCGGTGGGGTCGACGGCGAGGCCGGCCGCGGCCAGCGGGCGGGTGTCGGCCCCGGGACGCGTGCGGCGCAGCACCGACTGCACGCGCAGGACCAGTTCGCGGGGGCTGAACGGCTTGGTCACGTAGTCGTCGGCGCCGACCTCCAGGCCGAGGATGCGGTCGTCCTCGTCGCCCCGGGCGGTGAGCATGACGACGGGAACGGCGGCGCGGGCGCGCAGCCGCCGGCACACCTCCAGGCCGTCCATGCCGGGCAGCATCAGGTCGAGCACCACCAGGTCCGGCCAGTGGGCGGCGGCGCGGACGAGGGCGGTGGGGCCGTCGTCGGCCCGGTCGACGGCGTAACCGGCGCGGCCGAGGTATCCGGCGACGACCTCCGCGACGGTCGTGTCGTCGTCGACGACCAGGACCCGGGCGGTCCCGGGGGCGGCGGGCGGAGCGGGCACTGCGGGGCCGGCTGCGGTCCCGTCCGTGGCTGCGCCCCTCGTGGGCACGTGCGGCTGCTGCATGCCTCCAGCCTCGCACCGGGCCCTCGCGGGTGTCGCACCCGAGGCCGGGCCCCGCCGTCGACGTCCGCGTTTCGTAAGGAGCGGCGGTCCGAAATGTCCGCTTCCCGTTCGTAGGGTGAACGTCGTGACCCCCTCGACACCATCATCACCGGCGGGCGTGGACGTGGTGCTGCCCTGTCTGGACGAGGCCGAGGCCCTCCCCTGGGTGCTCGCCCGGATCCCGGCCGGCTGGCGCGCCCTCGTGGTCGACAACGGCTCCACCGACGGCTCGGCCGACATCGCCCGCGCCCTCGGCGCGACCGTGGTCCCCGAACCGCGCCGCGGCTTCGGCGCCGCCTGCCATGCCGGGCTGACCGCCGCCACCGCCGACATCGTCTGCTTCTGCGACTGCGACGCCTCCCTCGACCCCGCGCTGCTCGTGCCCTTCGTCCGGGAGGTCCGCGACGGCGAGGCCGACCTGGTCCTGGGACGGCGGCGGGCGCGGGGCCGGGGCGCCTGGCCGGCGCACGCCAGGGCCGGCAACCTCGCGCTGGCGCGGCTGCTGCGCCGCCGGACCGGACTGCGCCTGCACGACCTCGGCCCGCTGCGCGCCGCCCGCCGGGAGCCGCTGCTCGGGCTCGGTCTCAGCGACCGGCGCAGCGGCTATCCGCTGGAGATGGTGGTCCGCGCGGCCGACGCGGGCTGGCGGATCGCCGAGCACGACGTGCCGTACCGGCCGCGCACCGGCTCCTCCAAGGTGACCGGCACCTGGCGCGGCACCTGGCAGGCGGTCCGGGACATGAGCCGGGTGCTGGCCGAGCCCCCGGCCGACGGGAGGACCGTACGGTGACCACCCTGCTCGTCATCGCCAAGGAGCCGCTGCCGGGGCGGGTGAAGACCCGGCTCACCCCGCCGTTCACCCCCGCCGAGGCGGCCTCGCTGGCCGAGGCGGCGCTCGCCGACACCCTGCGGGCCGTGGCCGACACCCCCGCCACCCGGCGCGTGCTGGTGCTCGACGGGGCCCCCGGCCCCTGGCTGCCGCCGGGTTTCGACGTCGTACCGCAGTGCGCGGGCGGCCTGGACCTGCGGCTGGCCGACGCGTTCGCGCGGTGCCCCGGGCCCGCCCTGCTCATCGGCATGGACACCCCGCAGGTGACCCCGGAGCTGCTCGCCGTGGACTTCGCCGGGTACGACGCCTGCTTCGGCGCGGCGGAGGACGGCGGCTTCTGGGCGCTGGGGCTGGCCCGGCCCGACCCGGCCCTGCTGCGGGGCGTGCCCATGTCCGCACCCGAGACGGGCGCCGTGCAGCGGCGGCGGCTGGTGGCCGCGGGGCTGCGGGTGCACGACTTGCCACGGCTGCGGGACGTGGACACCGCGGCCGACGCGGCGGCGGTCGCCGCCCTGGCACCGCACGGCCGGTTCGCCGCCCGGCTGGCCCGGTGCACCGCGCACCCCGGGGCCGGGCGATGAGGGGCACACCGCCGGCCGTCGCCTGGGCCGGGGCCGATCCCTATGCCGCCGCCCTGCGCACCGGGCGCGGCCCGCTGTTCCTGCGCCGCACCGACGGCTGGCTGCTGCCGCTGGAGGTGGAGCGGTGGTGCGCGCGGGCCGACCCGGTCGACCAGGCGGTGCTGGACCGGTGCGAGGGCGCCGTGCTCGACGTCGGCTGCGGACCGGGGCGGCTGGTCGCCGAACTCGCCGTGCGGGGCCGTACCGTCCTCGGGATCGACGTCAGCGAGGCCGCCGTCGACCACACCGTGCGGCTGGGCGGACAGGCCCTGCGCCGGTCGGTGTTCGAGCCGCTGCCCGGCGAGGGACGCTGGGGCACCGTCCTGCTGATGGACGGCAACATCGGTATCGGCGGCGACCCGCGCGCCCTGCTGGACCGGGTGGCCCGGCTGCTGTGCCCCGGCGGCCTGCTGATCGCCGAGACCGCCGCGGTGGACGTCGACGAGCTGGCCGAGGTGCAGGTGGTCGGTGGCACCGGGGCCGGGGCGGGCGGCGGCGGCGCCGAGGGCGGGACGGGCGGCGGCGCCTTCCCGTGGGCGCGGCTCGGCACCCCGGCGCTGCTGCGGTACGCGCGCCGGGCGGGCTGGCGTACGGCAGGTCAGTGGACGGCCGGCGGGCGCCGCTTCGTCGCCCTGCGCGGCCTCCCCCGCCGTCGCATTCGCTCCAGCGGGGACACCCTCGTCGCCAGCAGCAGCGCCGAGCCGCCGAACAGCACCGCGGTGATCAGCAGCCAGCGGGCGAGGAAGCCGTCCGCCGACAGGCCGGTGGCCGACCGGTAACGGCGGTCCACCATCCCGCTGATCAGCGGGAACCACACCAGCAGGAGCAGCGCGGACAGGGCGGCCGGGACGCGGAGGTACATCGTCCACGCCCGCCGGCCGGCGGCGTCCAGGCCGCGTACGGCCGCCCGGTCCGCGAGCGCGTACAGCGGCAGCAGCACGAGATCGTGCAGCAGGGCCGCCCCCACCAGCCACAGCGCCACGCCGCGCCAGTCGCCCGCGAACAGCCGCACCCCGGCGTAGGCGGCGAGCGCGAACGAGCAGGCCAGCAGGAGGATCTGGAAAGGGCTGCCGAGCGGCGGGCGCGGACGCATCACAGGTCTCCGAAGGTCAGCCGGGCCACCCATTTGGTGTTGAGCACACCGGGTGCGGCGGGCACGATGACCCGCGCCGGGTAGCCGTGGTCGGGGGACAGGTCCTCGCCGTTGACGTACAGGGCGAGCAGGGAGCGCGGGTCGGCCACCTGGTTGGCGCGCAGGGCGGCGCGGCGGAAGGCGCCGTGCCGCTGGAGCGACTCCACGAACACGTCCGGCGGGTCGCCGTCGTGGCCGACGAGCGCGGCGAGGTCGCGCAGCCGGACCCCGCGCCACCACTGGTCCGTCGTGGACCAGCCCTCGACACAGGCGATGGGCAGCGCCGAGCTGTGCAGGGGCATGCGGAGGAGCTGCGCGCGGCTGAGGCGGACCGTTCCGGTGCGGCCGGTGACGACGAGCCGCCAGGCCTCCTCGCCGGTCTCCGCGGCGACGATCCCGGCGTACGCGGCCGTCTTGTTGATCTGGAAGCCGTTCGGTCCGCTGCCCGGGTCGGCTCCGCCGTGCGGCGCGAGCAGGGCGGTGCGCCGCAACGCTCCCCCGATGCTCTGCCCCACGGTCGTGGCGAGGAGCAGCAGCGAGGCGCCCCCGACGAACCACAGCGCCCCGCGCCGCGAGACGGTGGGCGGATCGGGGCGCGGCGGCACCAACTCCCCCTGGTCCCGTCCGCGTCGCCGCACCGCTCGGACGGCCGTCGGCGTCTTCAGCACCGCGTGCGCCGTGAACGCGGCGAAGAACACCCAGGCGCCGTAGAAGTGCAGCGGGTAGAAGGAGCCGGGGAAGACGTAGTCGAGCTGGACGTTGAGGACGCCGGTCGTGAACTCGAACAGCCCGCCGCCGACCAGCAGCAGCAAGGAGATCCGCTCCAGGGCGTGGGCGAGCGAGCGGGCCGGGGGCAGGGCGAACAGCCTCGGTACCACCGACCACAGCTTGGCCAGCAGGACCGGGATCAGGGTGATGCCGAGGGTGACGTGCAGGCCCTGGGTGAGGCGGTAGAGCCAGGACGGGTCGGTCGGCCAGGCGAAGAGATAGAAGCCGAGGATTCCCTTGTCCGGGGTCTGGTCGTTCACCGGTGACAGGCCCGGGTTGTAGGCGGCGTACGACACCAGGCCCGTCACGAACAGCACGGTGATGCCGACGAGCAGCACGAGGCCGAGCACCGAGGTGAACCGGGTGCCACGCAGGGGGCTGCGCCAGAAGCCGGGCGAGGAGGGAAGGCGTGGGTCGTCGTTCCGCATGGTCCGACGGTAGGCCGGGAGCACCCCCGGAACGGGCGCGCGACCCATGACGAAAGTCTGACGTCGGGCCGCCGGTCCCGTTTTTCCCCCGGACGCCGCCCTAGCGTTCCGGTGTGAGTCTCCGCAGTCGCCTCGCCGACCTCAGTGCCGCTTCGGCCGCCGTCCTGCTCGTGCTCGTCGCCGTGTTCGTCGGCCGGCACCTCCAGGACACCTACCGCACCCTCTTCGTCCACTGGCCGCCGCTGTTCGCCGACTGGGACCCGCACCTGGGGCCGGGCACGCCGGCCGCCGTGCTGGTGGCGGTCGCCGTGGTGGCGTACGGGCCGTCCGTCGCCGTCCGGCTGCCGTGGCGGGGACTGCTCCTCGCGGCCTGGGCGACGGCCCTGGCCTGGACCTGGTCGCTGGCGCTGGTCGACGGCTGGGAGCGGGGCGTGGCCGGCCGGCTCACCACCCGCAACGAGTACCTCACGGTCATCGGCCGCTTCCACGACATCCCGGCCGCCCTGCGGGACTTCACCCACCACATCGTGAGCGGTTCCCCCGACCCCTGGCCCGCCCACATCGCCGGTCATCCGCCGGCGGCCACCCTCACCTTCGTCCTCCTGGACCGGATCGGTCTGCGCGGCGGCGGCTGGGCCGGTGCCTGGTGCATCACCGTCGGCGTGACGGCCTGTGTGGCGGTGCTGGTGGCGGTGCGGGCGCTGGCCGACGAGCGCCTGGCCCGGCGGGCGGCGCCGTTCCTGGTGATGGCTCCGGCCGCCGTGTGGGTGGGCGCCTCGGCCGACGGGTATTTCGCGGCGGTCGCCGCCTGGTCGGTGGCCCTGCTGGCCCTCGCGGTCACCGGCCGGTCCGTGGCCTGGGCGGCGGGCAGCGGGCTGCTGTTCGGCCTGGCCTGCTGTCTCTCCTACGGCCTCACGCTCTTCGCGCTGATCGGCGCGGCGGTTCTGGTGGCGGGGCGGCGCCGGGTCCGGGCACGACCGGTCCTGCTGGTGCTGCTCCTGGCCGGGACGGCGGTCGTGCCGGTGGCGCTCGCGCTCGCCGGGTTCGACTGGTGGGAGGGGTACCGGCTGCTGGTCACGCGCTACTACCAGGGCGTCGGCGGCATCCGCCCGTACGGCTACTGGGTGTGGGCCAACCTGGCCTGCACGGTGCTGATCACCGGCCTGGCCACGGCGGCGGGGCTGCGGCGGGCGGCAACGGTGCTCGCCCGCCGCCGTACGGCTCCCCGGGCCGAGGCCCGGCTCGCCCTCGTCGTGGCGGCGGCGCTGCTCGCCCTGCTGGCCGCCGATCTGTCGGGGATGAGCAAGGCGGAGACGGAGCGCATCTGGCTGCCGTTCGCGATGTGGCTGCTCCCGGCCGGCGCGCTGCTGCCGCGACCGCGCGCCTGGCTCGCCGCGCAGGCGGTGCCCGCGCTCCTGCTGAACCATCTGCTGTTCACCGGGTGGTGACCCCGCGCGGCCCCGGCCCGCGGCGACGCGGCCGGTGCCCGCGCCGGGAGCGGGCATGCTCCCGGCCGAAGAGGGCCGCCCCCGTCGGCCGGGGCGGCCCGGATGCGTTCTACCGGACGGTGGTCCGCGGCCGGAAGCGCCGGTACAGCACCGCCCCGCCCATCAGTGACGCCAGGCTCACGGCGGCCACGGCCCAGGTGTCGTCCGCTCCGGTGTTCGCGAGGGTGCCGGACGGCTGCGACACGGTGACGGGGGCCGGCTTCGGGTGGGCCTTGGGAGGGTCGTGCGGCTGCGTCCGGACCGGCGGCTCGGAGTGCACCGGCGGAGTGACCCGCGGCGGTGCGGGCTCGTCGGGGGCGTCCGAGGTGTTCACCGACTGGTTGCCGAAGACGGGATTGCCGATGCCGACCACGTTCACGCTGTTGCCGCTGACGTTCACGGGCAGATCCACCGGGAGCTGGATGCCGTTGCCGGAGAGGACGCCCGGCGAGTCGTGCGTGCTGCTGTGGGCCGTGGCACCGCCCGACGTGCCTCCCTTCCCCTCCTTCCCTTCCTTCCCTGTGGCGTGGCCGCCGACGTTGGCGCAGCTGTTGCCCATCGCCGGGTTGAGCAGTCCGGCCACGTTCACGGTGTTCCCGCACACGTTCACCGGGAGGTGCACCGGCAACTGGATGCCGTTGCCGGAGATGAGTCCCGGCGAGGCGCTCGTGGAGCCGTTCGCCGCGGCATCGGCGTACGCCGTTCCCGTCACGGCCATCGCACCGGAGACGGCGGCGACGGCGATCACACTGTTTCGGGTAGCCCGTTTCATGGGTTCCCTGCCCTTCCAGACACGGTTGCGGGCGCTCACCCGCGCACGATGAAACGGCTGCGAAACCACACAAGTTATGGCGTATCAGCCGTTTACCCGGTACGAGTGACGCATTTCGGTTGTTTTCGACCAGACGTCCGATACCGAGACCGCATCCGAGGGCACAACCGGCGCTCTGCAGATTTGGCTATGTACGTTATTCACCGCGAGCACGGTTTCCGAAGGAGCCACGCCCGGTTCCCTGGTGTGGGCGACCGACGATGAAGTGGCGGGCCGCGGTGGGCCGGGGCCGCGAGACCACCCGCGGGGCGATCGACGTCGTCCAGGGGCTGCCGCGCCGGCTGCCCTGCGGGAGCGGAGGTCCCGCCCGCGCGATGCCCCGCGGCAACGCTGCCCCATGTAGTGGAATATTGAACTACCTCTCTCCGTTGTGACCCGTCGAAGGAGGTCACGAGTGGAGACGCAAGTGGGGACCACGTACTACGACCAGGGGACGGCGGCCGACCGCTGGGAGCGCGCGCAGCTGTTCTTCGACGCGCAGGACTACGCGAGTGCGGCGCGGGTGCTGGCCGGGCTGGTCGAGGAGGTGCCGGAGCAGACCGGTCCCCGGCTGCTGCTGGCCCGTGCCTACTACCACTCGGCCCAGCTGGGTCGTGCCGAAACCGAGCTGCGGGCCATCGTGGAGCGGGACCCGGTGGAGCACTACGCCCGGCTGATGCTGGGCCGCACGCTCCAGCGGCAGGCCCGGCACGAGGAGGCGGAGCCGCATCTGCGGATCGCCTCCGCGCTGGCGGGTGACTTCCCGCAGGAGTGAGGCGGACGTTTCCGGGCCCGGCCCCCCGTCGGGGGGCCGGGCCCTCGGCTTGTCCCGGATCACGGTCGGCACCGGGGCCGCGAACGTCGGGCGGCCTCCCGGTCACAGGGGTGCCGCCGTGCGCGGTCAGAAAGGAGTCGCCGTGTGCAGGACGAGGAACAGGGTGACGGCCGAGGTCGCCGAGGACATCAGGGACACCAGCGCCCCGGCCGCGGCGCCCCAGGCGGCCAGGCCGACCGAGGTGAACGCCGACGGCCAGGTACGGGCCACGGGCGCGGGGGCCAGCAGCGCGGCCACCCGGCGCGGCACCGGCCCGGTCGACGCCAGCGCGGCCAGGGTCGGCACCGGGGTGCCCGGGGAGAGCAGGGCCGCCTTGCCGATGGCGCGGGCGACCGTACGCCGGTCGCCCACCGAGCGGGCCGCCTCCTCGTCCGCCCACCGCTCGGCCGTGTAGACGACAGCGGTGCGCAGTGGGCGCAGGAACGGGTTGGCGCGGGCGGCCAGGTGCGCGGCGAGCAGATGGCGGTGGTGACGGGCGGTCAGGTGGGCGCGCTCATGGGCGAACAGGGCGCGCCGCTCGGCGGGGGCGAGCCCGGCCAGCAGCGCCGTGGTGACGACGATCCGGCCCCGGCTCCGGCCGCCGGGCAGGGCGTACGCGTACGGCGTGCTGTCGGGCAGGACCGCCACCGTGGGCCCTGGCACCCCGGCCAGGGCCCGGTGGGCGCTGCGGGTGACCCGGCGGTGCCGCCCCAGGGTGCGGGCGCAGGCGGCGGCGACGACGGCGAGCGCCGGAATCGCGGCCCGGCCGGCCACCTCGTCGTGCGGGACGGCGGCCCGCACCTCCGGGTCGGACCAGCCGTCCGGCAGGGGATTGCCGGGCAGTTGCGCGGTGCCGACCACCATGAGCAGGGCCAGGCACAGCGTGCTGCACACGGCCATGACGACGGCGACCGCGGTCAGCAGCCGGGTGGCGGTGCGCGGGTGCAGCCGGGTCTCGGCGAGCCGGGCGACCGGCCACGCGGACAGCGGCAGCACCAGCGGCAGAAAGACGAAGACCCCCATGAGCGGTCAGTCCTCCGTACCGCCGGCGTCCGCGCCCGGGATGTCGAGCAGCGCCCGCAGCACCTGTTCGTCGCCCGGTGGCAGGGCGGTGACGAAGCTGGCGAGGACGGCCTCGCGGTCCCGTTCGCCGTCCAGCAGACGGCGCATGCGCAGGGCGGCCAGCCGGGCCACGTCGGCCGTCGGCGTCCACAGGAAGGACCGGCCGTGGCGCTCGCGGGCGACGACGTCCTTGGCGAGCAGCCGGGTCAGGATGGTGACGACGGTGGTGTAGGCGAGGTCGCCGCCGAGGCGCTCCTGCACCCAGGCCGCGGTGACCGGGCCGTCCGCCTCGCGCAGCGCGCCGAGGACCTGGCCCTCCAGTTCGCCCTGGCCGCGCCGCCGGGCCCGGCCGTCTTCCCGCGCCATGTCCTCTCTCCCCCGTTCCTCCCGGGCCGGCCGCCTCGGGGGCGCCGGGCCGCGTCGGCGTGCGACGCCGCTGTCCGCGTGTCGGCGCCCCAGTCGGCGTGTCGTCGGCATTGTCGTCCGTGTCGTCCCACGCTACTTCACGCCGCTGACACTCCCGTAGGTGCGGCGTCCGCGCCGGTGCGCGATCTCGCCGAGGAGGATGTCGACGGCGAGGAAGGCGGCCAGCGGGATGCCGAGCAGCGGCACGAACCAGCCGAGCACCGCGACGGCCGCGAGGGCCGGGACCAGGAGGTACGGCGGCACCTCGGCCCAGGCGCCGCGCGGGACGGGCCGGCCGAAGGCGGCGCCCCGGCCGCGCTGCCACCACAGGCGGTAGCCCCATACGACGAGCAGGACCAGGGCGAGCGCCAGCAGCGCCAGGGCGATCTGGTTGACGAGACCGAAGAGGGAGCCGGTGTGCAGGTCGATGCCCCAGCGGGTGAGCTTGGCGAGCACCGGGTAGTCGGCGAACCGCAGTTCGTCGGTGACCCGGCCGGTGGCCGGGTCGACGGCGACGGAGTCCTGCTTGGTCGGCCAGCTGCGCTGGATCTGCTTGACGACGTAGGCGCTGTGCGCGTCCGCGGGCGGCACGATCTCCACGGGGTCGCTCAGCCCCTCGGCCCGGGCCGCCGCGAGCACCTTGTCCAGACCCGCTCCGTGCTCGGCGGTGCCGCCGGTGCCCGCCGCCGTGCCGTGGCCCGCGTGCTCGCCGCCGGCCGCGGCCGCCGAGACCGACGGGGTGGCCTGGCCGAGCGAGGTGCGCAGTTCGTCGATGTTGGCACCGGCGTACGTGGACCAGGTCAGGCCGGTCGCGGACAGGAACAGGAAGCCCGCGGCGGTCCAGACGCCGACCGTGCCGTGCAGGCCGAGCGTGCGGCGCCGGCCGCTGGTGCCGCGGACCCGGCGCAGGCCGCGGCGCCGGGCGAACCACAGCACCAGACCGCCGCCCGCGATGACCCACAGCCAGCTGGCGGCCAGTTCGCTGTAGAGCCGCCCGGTCTCCCCCAGGTGCAGGTCGCGGTGGAGTTCGTCGATCCAGGTGCGCAGGGGCAGCGCGCCCGTGGAGCCGTACTGTTCCAGCGCCCCGCGCACCCTGCCCGTGTACGGGTCGACGAAGACGGCGAGGGTGTGGTCGGGGTCGACGCCCTGGACACCGGAGAGCAGCACCCTGGTGGTGGCACCGGCCTCGGGTGAGGGGCGTACGGCCGAGACGGTGCCCTCCGGGTGGGCCTTGCGGGCGGCCGCCACCTGGGCGGAGACCGGCAGCGCGCGCTCCCCTGCCGGGACGGTCAGTTCATGGCCGTAGACGAGCTTCTCGGCCTGGAAGGAGCCCGCGTACAGCAGACCGGTGACGGCGGCGACCAGCAGGAACGGCGCGACGAGCACGCCGGCGTAGAAGTGCAGGCGCAGCACCAGGGGACGCAGGGGTGCCCAGCGGCTGCGGGGGGCGGGGCGGGACGCCTCGGCCGGGGCGGTCGAGGGAGCGGTGGTCATCGGCGGGCTTCTTTCGGGGGACTCGGTGCCGAGGGCGGACCGCCGGCACGGAAGCGATGGTGGTCCAGTAGTCGGCCCGCGAAAGGGCTGAGTTCCCCGAGGTGTTGGTGAGCTGCGCCACAGGGGGCGGCGGAGGGGCGTGGCGTGGCATGCTGACGCGATGGCACCTCCCCGTGATGACATGCCGCTCGCCGAGCGGGTCGAGGAACTCCTCGCCGCCGGCGGCCCCTTGCCCATCGTCGCGGCCGGCCGGCCCGTGCTGCGGCGCGGCACCGCGCCGTACGACGGTCAGCTCGGCCCCGCGCTGCTGGCCCGGTTCGTCGAGGCCCTGCGCCTCACCATGCACGCGGCTCCCGGTGTGGGGCTCGCCGCGCCGCAGGTGGGCATTCCGTTGCGGATCGCGGTCATCGAGGACCCGGCGCCGGTGCCGGAGGAGGTCGCGGTGGCCCGGGGCCGGGTCCCGCAGCCGTTCCGGGTGCTGGTCAACCCGGTGTACGAGCCGGTCGGTACCGCCCGGGCCGCGTTCTTCGAGGGCTGCCTGAGCGTGCCGGGCTGGCAGGCGGTGGTGGCCCGGCACGCCGAGGTGCGGCTGCGCGGCGAGGACGAGGACGGCCACGCGCTGGACGAGGTCTTCACCGGCTGGCCGGCCCGGATCGTCCAGCACGAGACGGACCACCTCGACGGCACGCTGTACCTGGACCGCGCGGAGCTGCGTTCCCTGTCGACCAACGAGGCGGTGGCGGCCCTGTGGGCCCGGCCGACCCCGGAGACGGCGGCCGAGGCCCTCGGCTTCGACCTGCCGTAGCCACCCGTTCAACCATCGGAGACGGCGGCCGGGACCCCCGGACTCGACCTGCCGCAGCCACCCGTTCAACCATCGGAGACGGCGGCCGGGACCCCCGGACTCGACCTGCCGCAGCCACCCGTTCAGCCATCGGGGACGGTCGGCCGGGGCCTCGGTCCGGCCCGCCCCGGTCGCCCGTTCAGTTGTCCCGGTACGCCTCCAGCAGCCGCAGCCACACCTCGCTCAGCGTCGGGTAGGACGGGACGGCGTGCCACAGGCGACCGACGGGGACACGGCCCGCGACCGCGACGGTGGCCGAGTGGATGAGTTCGCCGACCCCGGGGCCGACGAAGGTGACCCCGCGCAGGATCTCGTCGTCCAGGTCCACCACCATGCGGGCGCGGCCCTTGTAGCCGTCGCCGTACAGGCCCGCGCCCGCCACCGAGGAGAACTCGACGTCGACGGCGCGGACGCGGTGGCCGGCCTGTTCCGCCTCGGCGAGGGAGAGGCCGACCGCGGCGGCCTCCGGGTCGGTGAAGACGACCTGGGGGACGGCGTCGTGGTCGGCGGTGGCCGCGTGCGCGCCCCAGGGCTCGTCCAGGAGGGGGCTGCCGGCGGCGCGGGCGGCGATCGCGGCACCGGCGATGCGCGCCTGGTACTTGCCCTGGTGGGTGAGCAGGGCCCGGTGGTTGACGTCGCCGACGGCGTACAGCCAGTCCGTGCCGGTGACGCGGAGGGTGTCGTCGACGTCCAGCCAGGAGCCGGGTTCCAGACCGACGGTCTCCAGGCCGAGGTCGTCGGTGTGCGGGACGCGTCCGGTGGCGAAGAGGATCTCGTCGGCCTCGATCCGGTCGCCGGCGGCGGTGACGGCGACGACCGTGCCGTTCTCGCGGGTGACGGACTCCACGGAGGTGCCGGTCCGGATGTCGGCGCCGGCCTCGGCGAGGGCCTCGGCCACCAGTTCGCCCGCGAACGGCTCCATGCGGTTCAGCAGGCCCTTGCCGCGGACCAGCAGGGTGACCCGTGAGCCCAGGGCCTGCCACGCGGTGGCCATCTCGGTGGCGACGACACCGCCGCCGACGACGATCAGCCTGTCGGGAGCCGCCTTGGCGCTGGTCGCCTCGCGGCTGGTCCAGGGCTTCACCTCGGCCACTCCCGGCAGGTCGGGAAGCTGAGCGCGGGTACCGGTGGAGACGGCCACGGCGTGCCGGGCGGTGAGGGTGGTGACCGTGCCGTCGGGGGCGGTGACCGTGACCGTGCGGGGGCCTGCCAGCCGGCCCTGGCCGCGGTACAGGTCGGTGCCGGTGCCCTCCAGCCAGGCGACCTGGCCGTCGTCCTTCCAGTGGGAGGTGTAGTCGTCCCGGCGGGCCAGAACGGCCGGGGTGTCGAGCGGGCCCTGGACCGCCTGGGCGAGGCCGGGCAGGCGGCGGGCGTCCGCCTGCGCGATGACCGGCCTGAGCAGGGCCTTGCTGGGCATGCAGGCCCAGTACGAACACTCGCCGCCGAGCAGTTCGCTCTCCACGACCGCGGTGGTGAGGCCCGCCGCGCGGGTGCGGTCGGCGACGTTCTCCCCCACGGGCCCGCCCCCGATCACCACGACGTCGTACGCGATGGATTCCGTTTCCGTCATGGGGTCAGTCTGGTGGGTGGTGTGCGCCACGGCCACATGGGTACGCGCGCGGGACACAGGCGTGCACGGATGGGACAGGCGTGGAATAGGCGGCCCGGCGGCCGTGTTTCCGCCGTCGGCACACCCCACACCAGGAAGAGGGAATCACGCCATGAGCAGCACCGTGGAGCTGACCAAGGAGAACTTCGACCAGCTGGTCACCGAGAACGAGTTCGTTCTCATCGACTTCTGGGCGTCCTGGTGCGGGCCGTGCCGGCAGTTCGCGCCCGTCTACGAGAAGGCCGCGCAGGAGAACCCGGACCTGGTGTTCGGCAAGGTGGACACCGAGGCGCAGCCGGAGCTGGCCGCGGCCTTCGGTATCTCCTCGATCCCGACACTGATGATCGTCCGCGATCAGGTGGCGGTCTTCGCCCAGCCGGGCGCCCTGCCCGCGCCGGTCTTCGCCGACCTCATCGACCAGGCCCGCAAGCTGGACATGGACGAGGTGCGCAAGAGCATCGCCGCCCAGCAGCAGCCGCAGGAGCAGGAGCAGCCGCAGCAGTAGTGACGCGCCGGGGGCCGGGGTCAGCTGGACTCGCGCCGCACCACCGAGGCCCCCAGCACGGTGTGCACCTCGGGCTCGCCGCCGGGGTCGCGCACCGCGCGGTCGACCAGTTCGGCGAGGTCGCGTCCCGAGGGCAGGTCGATGTGGACCGTGCTGAGCCGGGGCCGCAGCAGGCGGCCGAGCATCAGGTCGTCGGCCCCGATGAGCGCGACGTCCTCCGGGACGCGCACCCCCTCGTCCTGGAGGGCGCGCATGAGCAGCATCGCGTACTCGTCGTTGTAGGCGAACACGGCGTCCAGGCCCGACTCCGGCCAGTTCGCCGCCAGTTCGGCGGCGGACTCCTCGGTGTAGGCGAGCGGCAGCACGGTGACGGAGGCGTCCGTGCCGCGCAGCGCCTCCCGTACACCGGCGAGCCGGGGGCGTGAGAAGGCCTCCAGCCCCGACTCCTCGGGCATGACGACACCGATCCGGCGACGGCCCCGGGCGTACAGATGCGCGCCCGCGCAGTGGCCGACGGCGTCATGGTCCATCAGCAGGGCGTGGGCTCCCTCGACGCGGCCCGGGCCGAGCGTGACGACGGCCCGGGCCCCGGAGCGTTTGAGGACGGCGACGCCCTGCGGGCCGAGGCCGGCGCCCGGCACCAGCACGGCGACCGGCCGCAACTCCGCCCAGGCGCGGACGGCTTCGTCGCCCTGGAGGCCGACGCTGCCGTACTGGACGACGGTGTAGTCGAGCCGGCCGAGCGCCCACTGGAGTTCGTTGAGGAACCTGCCGTAGAGCGGGCCGACCGGGATGGCCGGGGCGGGCATGAGGACCATGCGGCTCTGCCCGGCGCGCAGGCTGCGGGCGGCGGCGTGGGGCACGTACCCCAGCTCCCGGGCGGCCTCGTGCACGCGCCGGCGGGTCGCTTCGCTGATCCGTACGGCGCTGGTCTTGTTCAGGACGTAGGAGACGGTCGCGCGCGAGACGCCGGCCAGGCGGGCCACATCGGCACTCGTGGGCGTGTTCGGTATCTGCACCATGACAGACCGCATCTTGGCAGAGGACCCGGGGGCGGGGGCGGTCGGGGCGGGCTGGTTCATCGTTCGACGAAGCGGACGCAGGCACGCACCGCCGGACGAACATGCTCGTGCCACGGGGCGCGCCCGCGCCGCCCCGACCGACCCGTCCGCGCCTCGTCACCGCGCCCGCGCCGCCCGACCGACATGTGCGCGCCTCGTCACCGCGCCCGCGCCGCCCGACCGACATGTGCGTGGCGCGTGGCCACCCGCTCGGCATTGCGAACATGTTCGTGTCGAACTTGTTCGTGTCGAACTTGTTCGTGACGAACATGTTCGTTACGGTGAGGACATGACCGCTGCCCCCCGCTCCCGCCGGGACCGCCCCGCCAAGCCCGCCCTCACCCGGGAGGGCATCGTCGCCGCCGCCGTCGCGATCCTGCGCGCGGAGGGGCTCCGCAAGGTGACGATGCGCCGGCTCGCGCAGGAACTCGACACCGGCCCCGCCTCGCTCTACGTCTACGTCCGCAACACCGACGAACTGCACGCGGCCGTCCTGGACGAGCTGCTGGGCACGGTCGGTCCCGCACCGGCCGAGGGCAGCTGGCGGGAGCGGCTGGAGCGGGTGCTCACCGCTTACACGGCGATGCTCCTGGAGCATCCGTCCCTGGCCCGCTCGACGCTCACGGCCCGGCCGAGCGGCCCGCACTATCTGCGTCTGATCGAGACCCTGCTGGACCTGCTGCACGCGGGCGGGGTGCCGGGCGCCCAGGCGGCGTGGGGCGTGGACCTGCTGTTGCAACACGCCACCGCCACCGCCGCCGAGCACGCCGGCGAGGACTCACCGGGCGACTGGCAGGCGCTGGCCCGGGCCCTGCGCAAGACGCCCGCCGACACCCACCCCCGCATCGCCGCCGACGCCGGCGCGCTGCTGTCCGGCACCCCCGAGGCCCGCCTGTCCTGGGCCTTTCAGACCCTGATCACCGGCATCGAGCGGACCGCCGTACCGACCGAAGGCCAGGAGGCCCCATGACCCCCGCACCCCTGCCCCACCACCCCGTCGCCGTCGTCGGCGCGGGCCTCGGCGGGCTCGCCCTCGCCCGTGTGCTGCACGTGCACGGCATCGAGGCCGCACTGTTCGACCTGGACGCCGCACCGGACGCCCGGACGCAGGGCGGCATGCTCGACATCCACGACGACTCCGGCCAGGAGGCGCTGCGGGCCGCCGGGCTGCACGAGGAGTTCCTGGCCCGGGTCCACCCCGGCGGCCAGTCCGTGCGGGTCCTGGACCGGTACGGCACCGTCCGGCTGGCGGAGTCCGACGACGGCATCGGCGGGCGCCCGGAGATAGACCGGGGCGAGCTGCGCGCGCTGCTGCTGGGCTCGCTGCCGGCGGGCACGGTCCGCTGGGGCGCCAAAGTCACCGGCGCCCGCCCGCTGGACGGCGGCCGGCACCGGGTGACACTCGCGGACGGCACCGAGTTCACCACCGACGTACTGGTCGGCGCGGACGGCGCCTGGTCACGGGTGCGACCGCTGCTCTCGGCCGCCCGGCCCCTGTACACGGGCGTGTCGTTCGTGGAGGCGGACCTGACCGACGCGGACACCCGGCACCCGGCGAGCGCGGAGGTGGTCGGTGGCGGCATGCTCTTCGCGCTCGGCCCGGGCCGCGGCTTCCTCGCGCACCGCGCGACCGACGGCAGCCTGCATGTGTACGTCGCCGTGGAGGCGCCGGAGGACTGGCTGGACGGCATCGACTTCACCGACACCGAGGCGGCGAAGGCGTCCGTGCTGAAGGAGTTCGACGGCTGGGACGAGAGCCTGCGGGCGCTGGTCTCGGACGCGGACGGCGCGCTGGTGCCCCGCCGGATCCACGCCCTGCCGGCCGGCCACCGCTGGAACCGGGTACCGGGGGTCACCCTGCTCGGGGACGCCGCCCATCTGATGTCCCCCTTCGCGGGCGAGGGCGCCAACCTGGCCCTGCTCGACGGCGCCGAACTGGGCCTCGCGCTGGCCTCGCACCCCGGGGACACGGAGGCCGCGCTGGCCGCCTACGAGGCCCGGATGTTCCCGCGCGCGGAGGCGTCCGCGGCGGAGTCCGCGCGCGGCCAGGCCCTGCTGTTCCACGCGGACGCTCCGCGGGGGCTGGTGCGGATGTTCACCGGCCAGGACGGCTGACCGGCCGCGCCGGCCGACCGCGCCCCGGCAGGACGGCGACCGTCCTACCGGGGCGACTCCGTGCCGGTCAGTCGGGCGACCAGGTCCAGCCAGCCGGTCTCCAGGCGCTCCATGGGCATCCCGCACTGCCGGGTCAGGTGGTGGATCAGCGCGGGATCCAGCGAGGACAGCAGGGTGTGGGCCAGCAGCTCGCAGTCGGCGTCCGGCACGATCTGCCGGAGCAGCATCGTGACGTGGGTGCGCAGCGACCCGGCCGCGGGGTGGACGAAGCGGCGGGTCGGCTCCGGCTGGGCGGCCAGTTGCAGATCCAGTTGCTCGGCCGAGCGGTACAGCACGGCCACGCCGAACGCCCGCAGCCGCTCCAGGGGCGCCGCCCCCGGCCCCAGCGGCGGGGGCCCGCTCAGGAAGTCGGCCTGAAGCCGCCTCGCCGAGTGGTCGAGCAGTGCCGTCAGCAGCCCGGTGCGGTCGCCGAAGCGGCGGAAGACCGTGCCCTTGCCCACCTCGGCAGCGGCGGCCACCGCCTCCATCGTCACGCCGGCCACCCCGTGCTCCGCGATCAGCCGGGCGGCGGCCTCCAGCAGCCGCGCCCGGTTCCGGGCCGCGTCGGCCCGCAGGCACGGCTCGTCGGAAGCGGGGCCGACCTCCAGCAACTGGTGGGCATCGCGGGGCTCTTGATACTCGGGGAAGGGTGGCAGGGCGCTGGACATGAAGACAGCGTAAAGCATCGGGAAGAAAACTGGACCGCGGTCCGCTTATGGTGCTAGAAACTTAAACGGACCCCGGTCCGGATCGTGCCAGTGAGTTTCAGCCCCTTGGAGAACCCCATGTCTGTTCGCATCCTCGCGCTCGTCGGCAGCCTTCGCGCCGGTTCGCACAACCGCCAGCTCGCCGAGGCGGCCGTGAAGCTCGCGCCGGAGGGCGCCGAGGTGGTGCTGTTCGAGGGTCTGGCCGACGTGCCGTTCTACAACGAGGACATCGACGTGGAAGGCGACGTCCCGGCCGCCGCCGTGAAGCTGCGCGAGGCCGCCCGGTCCGCGGACGCCTTCCTGTTCTTCTCCCCCGAGTACAACGGCACCATCCCGGCCGTCCTGAAGAACGCCATCGACTGGCTGTCCCGCCCGTACGGCTCCGGCGCCTTCGGCGGCAAGCCCGTCGCCGTGATCGGCACCGCCTTCGGCCAGTACGGCGGCGTGTGGGCCCAGGACGACACCCGCAAGGCCGTGGGCATCGCCGGCGGCAAGGTGATCGAGGACATCAAGCTGTCCATCCCCGGCTCCGTGACCCGCTTCGCCGAGACCCACCCGGTCGACGACACCGAGGTCGCCGCCCAGCTGACCGAGGTCGTGGCCCGTCTGCACGGCAACGTGGGCGCGGCCGCCTGACCCGCGGGACCCGCGGAAGGGCCGGAGCCCGCACGGCTCCGGCCCTTCGCCATGCCGTCCGTCCTCCTCGGGTGCGGATCACCGGCCGGATCACCTCCGGTCCCCCCACGGATGCCCGGACACGGCGCACGTGCCTGCCCCGCGCCCACGCCGCCCGCCGTCCGCCGCCGTCCGTCACTCTCCGCCGCCGTCCGCCGGATCGCCGCATCTGGCAGGTCGTCCTCCGGGCATGACGGGGTAGACGGCTCGTACCGGTGTACGACGGCTCCGGCGGAACGGGGCCGGCGTTCACGGGCGGGCGCGGGCCGGACGCCACCGCGGGAGGGCGGCTGCCGCACGGCCGACCGCCGCACGGCCGGTCGCAGCCCGACGAGTCGAGGAAGGAGAAGCCATGCCCCTGGTCCCGCCGCCGTTCGATCCCGAACTCGCCGCCGTCCTGGAGTCGATGCAGGGCGTGATCGAGCCCGGATTCACCGTGGCCGATGTCCCCGCCGCCCGGCGGAGCACACTCGTCGAGCTGGTCGACGTCACCCTGGACGGCGCCTTCGAAGCGGAGGAACGGACCGCGCCCGGCCCCGAGGGCGCCCCCGGCGTCCCCCTCCTCGTCTGTCGCCCCACGGCCGCCGACACCCCGGCTCCGCTGCCGGTGATCTACCACGTGCACGGTGGCGGCCTGGTGGCCGGCACCAACCGGGTCGGCCTGACCGACCCCCTGGTCTGGGCGCGCGAACTGGGCGCGGTCGTGGTGTCGGTGGAATACCGGCTCGCGCCCGAACACCCGTACCCGGCCCCGGTCGAGGACGTGTACGCCGGTCTGCTGTGGACCGCGCGGCACGCGGAGGAGATCGGCGGCGACCCGCAGCGGATCGTCGTCGCGGGCGCCAGCGCGGGCGGCGGTCTCACCGCGGCGCTCGCTCTGCTCGCCCGGGACCGGCGCGGCCCGCGCCCGCTCGGCCAGCTGCTGATGTGCCCGATGCTGGACGACCGCAACGACACCGTCTCCAGCCATCAGATGGCCGGCCGGGGCGTATGGGACCGCACCGCCAACGACACGGGCTGGACGGCCCTGCTCGGCGACCGCCGCGGCGGCCCCGGAGTCCCCCCGTACGCCGCCCCCGCCCGCGCCACCGATCTGTCCGGCCTGCCCCCGGCCTTCCTGGACGTCGGCTCCGCGGAGACCTTCCGCGACGAGGTGGTCGGCTACGCGTCCCGTATCTGGCAGGCCGGCGGCGCGGCCGAACTCCACGTCTGGCCGGGCGGCTGCCACGGCTTCGACGCCCTGGCCCCGCAGGCCCCCCTCTCCCACGCGGCCCGCACCGCCCGGCTGGAGTGGCTGCGCCGACTGCTGGCGGAGTGATCCGAGCGGTTCCGCGCCGCCTCCTGCGAGACACCCGTGCGAAAACCGTACGCCGCTCCCGTCCGGACGTTACCGTGCGGTAGACATCGTGCCCGGAGTCTCCCGGAGGTGCTCCCCCATGACGCCCGACCGTGCCGCAGGCCTCGCGGAGACCCGAGACGCGCTCGCCCGCGGGGAGGTGACCTCGCGTGCGCTGGTGGAGCGGACCCTGGCGCGGATCGAGGTCGCGCAGCCGTCGCTGAACGCCTTCCGGATCGTGCGTGCCGAGGCAGCTCTCGCCGAGGCCGACGCCGCCGACCGGGAGCTGGCCGCCGGAGCGCGGCGCCCGCTGCTGGGGGTGCCGGTGGCGGTGAAGGACGACATGGACGTGGCGGGCGAGCCGACCGCGTTCGGCTGCCGGGGTGATTTTCCGCCGGCGGCCGCGGACGGGGAGGCGGTACGACGGCTGCGCGCGGCCGGCGCGGTGATCGTGGGCAAGACCAACACCTGTGAGCTGGGGCAGTGGCCGTTCACCGAGGGCCCGGCGTTCGGTGAGACCCGCAACCCCTGGGACCGCGAGCACACGCCGGGCGGGTCCTCCGGCGGGTCGGCCGCCGCCGTCGCCGCCGGGCTCGTCCCGGCCGCGCTCGGTTCCGACGGCGCCGGCTCGGTACGGATCCCGGCTTCCTGGACCCATCTGATCGGCATCAAGCCGCAGCGCGGGCGGATCTCGACCTGGCCGTGGGGCGAGTCCTTCCAGGGCATCACGGTCAACGGCACCCTGGCCCGTACGGTCGCCGACGCGGCCCTGCTGCTGGACGCGGCGAGCGGCAACCACGACCGGGACCCGTACCGGCCGCCCGCGCTGACGGTGGCGGACGCCGTCGGCCGCGACCCGGGCCGGCTGCGCATCGCCCTGTCCCTCAAGCCGCCGTTCACCGCCGTGTCCGCCCGGCTGCACCCGGAGATCCGCGCCCGGGTCGTCGAACTCGCCGAGACGCTGGCCGGGCTGGGGCATGCCGTGGAGGAGGCCGATCCGCCGTACGGGCAGATCGGGCTGACCTTCGTGCCGCGGGCCACCGCGGGCATCGCCGAACGGGCCCGCGAGGCCCCGGACCCCGCGCTGCTGGACCCGCGCACCCGGGGCGCGGCCCGGCTGGGCCGGCTGCTCGGCGGGGCCCCGCTCCGCGCGGCCCGGCGCGCGGAGGCGGTGCTGCACCGGCGGATCGGCGGGTTCTTCCGGTCGTACGACGTGATCCTCGCGCCGACGACGGCCGTGCCGCCGCCGCGGATCGGCGCCTTCACGAAGCTCGGCGGGCTGGCCACGGACCGCGCCATCATCGCGGCCTGCCCCTACGCCTGGCCGTGGAACGTGCTGGGCTGGCCGGGGGTGAACGTGCCCGCCGGGTTCGCCGGCCCCGGCCTGCCCGTGGGCGCGCAACTGCTCGGCCCGGCCCACAGCGAGCCGCTCCTGGTGTCGCTGGCCGCACAGCTGGAGGCGGAGCTGCGCTGGCACGAGCGGTGGCCGCCGCAGCGGCTGGCGGAGCCGACGGAGGCCGGCTGAGGCACCTCGGCCCCGGTCCGGGGGCCGGCCGCGTGGGGGCGGTCAGGCGCGCAGCCAGACCGCCGTGTCCCGCGGCAGCCTGCCCGTGTCGTCCAGGGGGCCACTGGTGAGCAGGACCGCCGTGTGGGCGGGGAGTTCGACGGGTGGGGCGGCCGTGTTGACCACGCAGACCAGACCGCCCGGCCGGCTGAAGGCGAGCACGCCCTCGGGTGAGGCGAGCCAGTGCAGTGGTCCGTCGCCGAAGCCGGGGCGGGTGCGGCGGATGCGCAGTGCCGTGCGGTAGAGGGTGAGGACCGATTCCGGCGCGGTGGCCTGTCTGTCGGCCGCGTAGGCCGCCCAGTCCGCCGGCTGCGGCAGCCACGGCTCCACCGTCGAGCCGAAGCCGCAGTACGGCTCGTCGGCGGCCCAGGGCAGGGGGACCCGGCAGCCGTCGCGGCCCGGATCGACGCCGCCGGAGCGAAAGTGCATGGGGTCCTGGATGCGGTCCGGTGTCAGTTCCGCCTCCGGGAGGCCGAGTTCCTCTCCCTGGTAGACGTAGACGGCGCCGGGCAGCGCGAGCGAGAGCAGCGCCGCGGCCCGTGCCCTGCGGGTGCCGAGCGCGAGGTCGGTCGGTGTGCCGAACCGCTTGGCGGCGAAGGCGAAGGCGGTGTCCTCGCGGCCGTACCGGGTGACCGTCCTGGTCACGTCGTGGTTGCAGAGCACCCAGGTCGCCGGTGCTCCGATACCGGCGTGCTCGGCGAGCGTGCGGTCGATGGACCGGCGCAACTCGGCGGCGTCCCAGGGACGGGTCATGAAGTCGAAGTTGAAGGCGGTGTGCAGTTCGTCGGGGCGCAGGTATCGGGTGAAGCGTTCGGTGTCGGGCAGCCACACCTCGCCGACGAAGACCGCGCCGTACTCGTCGGCGACGGCCCGCCAGGAGCGGTAGATGTCGTGCAGCTCGTCGCGGTCGACGAACGGATGCGGTGTGTCCCCCTGGACGAGGTCGGGCAGAGCCGGGTCCTTGGCCAGCAGTGCGGCGGAGTCGATCCGTACGCCCGCGACACCCCGCTCGAACCAGAACCGCAGGATGTCCTCGTGCTCCCGGAGCACCGCGGGGTGAGCCCAGTTGAGGTCGGGCTGCTGGGGCGTGAACAGGTGCAGGTACCAGTCGCCGTCCGGTACCCGGGTCCACGTCGGGGCACCGGGAAACTCGGAAGGCCAGTCGTTGGGCGGAAGCTCGCCGTTCTCACCGCGTCCGGGACGGAAGTGGAACAGTTCGCGCTCGGGGCTGCCCGGCCCGGCGGCGAGTGCGGCCCGGAACCAGGGATGCTGGTCGGAGACGTGGTTGGGGACGATGTCGACGAGGGTGCGCAGTCCCAGATCGCGTGCCTCGCTGATCAGCTTCTCCGCCTCGGCAAGGGTGCCGAACGCGGGGTCGATGGTGCGGTAGTCGGCGACGTCGTAGCCTCCGTCGGCCAGCGGCGAGAGGTACCAGGGCGTGAACCACAGGGCGTCCACGCCGAGTTCGGCGAGGTAGGGAAGTCTCGCCCGGACGCCCGCGAGGTCGCCGGTGCCGTCGCCGTTGCCGTCCGCGAAGCTGCGTACGTACACCTGGTAGATGGCGGCGCCACGCCACCAGTTCTGGTCGGCCGCGTCCATGACGGTTCCTTTCGGGCATGCGTGGTGTGGCTCACGGCCGGAGGCCATGAGCAGGGGGTGGGGGTCGGCGCAGCGTGGTGCCGCGCGCCGCCGCCTCCCGTAGCGGGGGAGGAAGGGATGGAGGCGGCGGCGCGCAGGTGGAGGGGCGCCCGAGCGGGTCCGGGCGCGCGGGGCGAGGGGGTCAGCCCTTGGTGCTGCCCGCGGTGATCCCGGCGATGATGTGCCGTTGGAAGACGAGGAAGAGTGCCACCATCGGGATGCTGGCGATGACCATCGCGGCGATGAGCACGGTGAGCTGGATGTTCTGCGACAGCTGGACCAGGGCCACGCTGATGGGTTGTCTGTCGGTGTCGGAGAAGACCATCAGCGGCCACAGGAAGTCCTGCCAGACGGCGACCAGTGCGAAGATCGACACCACGCCCAGGACGGGCCGGGACAGGGGCAGGACGACGGACCACAGGATCCGCAGCCGGCCGGCACCGTCGATCTCGGCGGCCTCCAGCACCTCACGCGGCAACTGGTCGAAGAACCGTTTGAGCAGGTAGAGGTTGAAGGCGTTGGCGACCGCCGGCAGCCAGATGGCGAGGGGGTCGTTGAGCAGACTGGTGTGGATCAGCGGCAGGTCCGCGACGGTCAGGTACTTCGGCACCACCAGCGCCTGGGCCGGGACCATGAGGGTGGCGAGGACACCGCCGAGGACCACCTTGCCGAAGGCCGGCTTCAGCCGGGACAGGGCATAGGCCGCGGCCGTGCAGAACACCAGCTGGAAAGCCCACGCACCGGCCGCCTGGACGAGCGTGTTCACCAGATGCCGCGGCAGCTCCATCAGGTCCCAGGCATCGGTGTAGGCGCGGGTGTGCCACCCGTGCGGGACCAGCGTGGGCGGGGTCCGCGTCACCTCGTCCGGGGACTTCAGCGCCCCCGTCACCATCCAGTACACGGGAAAGAGGAAAGCGAGCGCGAAAAGCACCACGGTCGCGCCGAACACCGTCCAGTACACGGCCTTTCCGCGTCTCTTGGACAGCGTGAGCGGCGACACGAGCGTGCGCACCGCGTGGCCGTCCGGTCTGGTGGACATGATCGCCGGCCCTCCTCTCAGTCGTCAGTACGGGTGAGCCGCAGGTAGAGGGCGGAGAACGCGCCGAGCAGCAGCAGGAGCATCACGCTCAGCGCGCAGGCACCGCCGAAGTCGTTGTAGAGGAACGCGTACTTGTAGATCAGATACAGGACGGTGACCGTCGAACTCTCCGGCCCGCCGCCGGTGATGACGAACGGTTCGGTGAACACCTGCATGGTGGCGATGATCTGCAGGAGCATCAGCATCAGCATGATGAACCGGGTCTGCGGGACCGTCACATACCGCACCCGCTGCCACAGACTCGCCCCGTCCAGCTCCGCCGCCTCGTACAACTCCCCCGGAATACCCTGCAGAGCCGCCAGATAGATCAGGACGGTACCGCCCATGTTGGCCCAGGTCGCCACGATCACCAGACAGACCAGCGCGGTGTCGGTGCCGTTGGTCCAGTTCGACGTGGGCAGGTGCAGCACCCGCAACGCCTCGTTCGCCAGCCCCGCACCGGGATCGTAGAACCACTTCCACAACAGCGCACTGACCACCGGCGGGATCATCACCGGAAGGTAGACCACCACCCGGAAGAACGCCCTGGCATGCCGCAACTCGTTCAACACCAGAGCCAGCAGGAACGGCACCGCGAAACCGATGAGCAGGGCCAGCAGCGTGAAGACCAGGGTGTTGCGCCAGGCGGCCGAGAACTCCGGATCATGCCAGACCCGGCTGAAATTGGCGGTACCCACCCACCGCGGTGACGCACCGGGCGTGTACCGCTGGAAAGCGATCACCACCGCACGGATCGCCGGATACCACGAGAACAGAGCGAAACACACCAGCCCGCCCAGAAGGAAAGCATAGGCGCGGACCTGGTCGGCCAGACGCCGCCGCACCCGCCCCGCCCCCGCCGGCGGCGGCCCGGCGACCGAAGAGGCGACGGCCTTCGCCACCGGCCGCCGCTCGGCCGTCTTCGTCATCACCGCTCAGCCCCGGGCCAGAATACTGTCGATCTTCTCGGACGCGTCCTTCAGCAACTGATCGACATCCGCGTCCTCCTTCGTCAGCACCGCCGAGACCACGGCGTCCAGCACCGAGTAGATCTGCTGGGCACGCGGCGGCTCGATCTTCATCCGCAACCGCCGATTGCCCTCCAGGAACGCCCGGTAGTTCTCCACCGGCACATTGGCGTTGGCCTTCTTCACCCGCTGGTCCTCCGCGTCCGCCGCCCCCGTGAACAACCGCGGCTCCGGCAGCCCGACCGGGGCGCCGTTCTTCCTGGCACGCGCGTAGTCACCGAGGAAACCCCTGCCCGGAGTGAGGAACATATGATCCAGCCACTTCAGGCCGGCACGGATCTGCGCGGGCGTGTCACGCTTGTTGAACATATAGCCGTCGCCGCCGATGAGCGTGCCCTCACCCCCCGGCATCGGCGCCAGGGCGAGATCCTTGTCCTGACCGCCCTTCTCCTTCACCAGGATCGGGATGTTGTCCGGAGCGGCCAGATACATCCCCAGCTTCCCCGCCCCCATCAACTGCTGCACATCATTGATGACCAGCAACTGCTTACTGCCCATCGAATCGTCGACCCACCGCATGTCATGCAGATTCCGCAGCACCGCACGACCCGCGGGCGAATCCACCGCGGCCTTCTCCCCCGCCGCGTCCACCACGTCCCCGCCCTGGGAATACACCTCGGCCGTGAAATGCCAGCCCCCCTGGTTCTGCGCACTGTAATCGGCATACCCCACCGTGCCCCCACCCAGAGCCGCGATCTTCCGCGCCGCCACCCGCACCTGCTCCCACGTCGCCGGCGGCTCGTCCGGATCCAGCCCCGCCCTCTCGAACAACGCCCGGTTGTACACCAACCCCATCGAGTACCCGGTACGCGGAATGCCGTAGACCTTGCCGTCGACCGTGTAGATGTCCCGCAACTGCTTCTGGATCGAGCCGTAACTCTTCAGCTCCTTCAGATACGGCGTCAGATCCGCCGCCTGACCGATATCCACCACATGCCGCGCATCCGTGAAGTACGTGTAAAACACATCCTCCATCTGGCCACCCGCGAGCTTCGCGTCGAAAGTCTTGGGATCCTGACACGGGAACGCATCATGCGCGACCACATCCACACCCGAGTTCCGCTTCTCGAACGACGCCACATCGGCCTCGAAGAAACCCCGATCCACCCGGGCACTCCGAGGCGGCTCACAATTCACCGTGATCCGCGTCCTGCCCTCCCCCGCACCACCCCCACCCGACCCGCAGGCGGTGGAGACGAGGGCGAGCGTGCCGGCTATCGCGGCGACGGCGGTGCGACGGAACCCGGAACTTCTCATCGAGGGACCCCTTTTGGCCGTGAGCGTGGGCTGCACACACGGCTGCTCGCTGTGTGGCGGCGGCCACTCAACCACCAACGTCGGGGCGCACGCAATACATAGAACAGATCACGCAAAAACTTGACAGCAGGACCCGTCGATCGTCCCACCGTCTGTCCGCGCCGCGAACGGACGTGCTTC
This sequence comes from Streptomyces sp. NPDC038200, assembly GCF_055600785.1. NCBI lineage: Bacteria > Bacillati > Actinomycetota > Actinomycetes > Kitasatosporales > Streptomycetaceae > Streptomyces > Streptomyces sp. NPDC038200. Next base: position 197,759 of record NZ_JBVJYH010000016.1, on the reverse strand, counting down.
ATGCGCCACTTGGCACACCCGGCCGCCGAGCACGAGAGCGGCGTCCCGCCGGCGGGGCGGGCCTCCCCGCGTCGACATCCCCCTCACCAGCCCCTTCGCCTCCCGGGGTCGCCCGAACCCCGCGCAGGCCGCGCGAGGACGGACACGGCCGACGAAACTCGTGCCGTCGCACCCGTGGACGGGATCACGAGCGCTCTGCAATATTGCGATGAATCAACGAAAGAAAATGCGCACGGTCGCCCCTGCGTGACCTCGACGCATGCCCTGCCCGCCTCCCGCGATCCAGGAGAGGCCGGTGCGGCCGTGCCCCCGGACGGATCACCCTGCCGTCCCGCCCCACCGCACCACCGCTCAGCCCCGAAAAGAGCCGCCCCTCGCGTGCCGCTCGGGCACGCGAGCCTCCCCAGGAAGCGACACCGCATGACTCTCCGCCAACCCCGTACGTGGAGACGGCGCGCAGCCACCGCCGCGCTGGCCTCCACCGTCATGGTTCTAGGGCTGCCGGCCCTCGACGCGTACGCGGCCGGTGGCCCGAACGCCGCCGCCGGCACCGCGGCCAGGGCCGGCAGCACCCTCGGCACGCACTCCGCCGCCAACGTCAACGACGGCGACGGCAACACCTACTGGCAGGCCGGGAAGAAGTCGGCGCAGTGGGTCCAGACCGACCTCGGCAGGTCCCGGCGCGTCCGGCAGGTCGTGCTGCGCCTGCCCGCCCCGTGGCAGACCCGCAAGCAGACCTTCGCGCTCCAGGGCAGCGCCGACGGCAAGAGTTTCGCCACGCTCAAGTCTTCGGCGCAGTACGTCTTCGGTCCCGGCAACGGCAACACCGTGAAGGTCTCCTTCCCCGCGACCCTCGCCCGGTACGTGCGGGCGGACTTCCAGGGCAACTCGGTCGCCGGCACCGCGCAGCTCGCCGAGATGCAGGTGCTCACCACCGACGCCTCGACGCCCAATCTCGCCCAGGGCAAGCCGTTCAGCGAGAGCGGTCATGCCGACGTGTACGGCGCGGCCAACGCCGGTGACGGCAACCGCGCCACCTACTGGGAGAGCAGGAACAACGCCTTCCCGCAGTGGGTGCAGGTCGATCTCGGCTCCTCGGTCAAGGTGAACCAGGTGACGCTGCGGCTGCCCAGCGGATGGCCCAGCCGCACCCAGACCCTGAAGATCCAGGGCTCGGCCGACAACCAGAACTTCACCGACCTGACGCAGTCCAAGGCGTACACCTTCGACAGCGGCAACGACCAGTCCACGACCATCAGCCTCGACACCACCACGACGCGGTACGTGCGTGTGCTGTTCACCGCCAACACGGGCTGGCCGGCCGGTCAGCTGTCCGAGCTGGAGGTGTACGGGCCTGCGACCGGCGACACCCAGGCACCCACCGCGCCCGCCAACCTGAGCTACACCGAGCCCGGCACCGGCCAGATCAAGCTCACCTGGAGCGCGGCCGCCGACGACACGGGCGTCACCGGCTACGACGTCTACGCCGACGGCCGGCTCCGGGCGAGCGTGGCCGGGAACGTCCTGACGTACACCGACACCCAGCCCGCCGGCACCGACATCACCTACTTCGTCCGGGCGAGGGACGCCGCCGGCAACGTCTCCGGCGACAGCAACAGCGTCACCCGCAAGGGATCCGGCGGTGACACCCAGGCTCCCACCGCACCCGGCGGCCTCGCCTACACGCAGTCCGGCGGCGACGTGAAGCTCACCTGGCAGCCGTCGAGCGACAACGTCAAGGTCACCGGCTACGACGTCTACGCCGACGACCAACTGGTCACGTCCGTCGCGGGTGACGTCACGACGTACACCGACAGCCCGCCGACGACGTCGACCGTCACCTACTACGTGAAGGCGAAGGACGCGGCCGGCAACGTGTCGGCGGCGAGCAACAGCGTCACCCGGCCGGGGGCGTCCGGTGGCAACCTCGCCCAGGGCAAGCCCATCGAGGCCTCCTCCGACACCTTCACCTACCTCGCCGCCAACGCCAACGACGGCCTCACCAGCACCTACTGGGAAAGCGCGAGCGGTGCCTACCCGGCCACCCTCACCACCAAGCTGGGTGCCAACGCCGACCTCGGCCAGATCGTCGTCAAGCTCAGTCCGGACGCGGCCTGGTCCGCGCGCACCCAGAACATCGAGGTGCTGGGCCGCGACCAGGACGCGACGTCCTTCACGACCCTCGCGGCGGCGAAGGACTACACCTTCTCCCCCGGCAGCGGGAACACGGTGACCATCCCGGTCTCCGGCTCCGCGGCCGACATCCGGCTGAAGTTCACCAAGAACACCGGTGCGCCGGGGGCGCAGGTCGCCGAGTTCCAGGTGATCGGCACCCCGGCCGCCAACCCGGACCTCAAGGTCACCGGCATCACCAGCACGCCCTCCGCCCCGGTCGAGTCGGACACCGTCAGCCTCACGGCGACCGTCGCCAACAAGGGCAGCAAGGCGGCGAAGGCCACCGACCTGGACTTCACGCTGGGGGGCACGAAGGCCGCCACGGCCGACGTCCCCGCCCTCGCGGCCGGCGAGTCGAAGTCCGTCACGGCGAGCATCGGGACACGGGACGCGGGCAGCTACCCGGTCGGCGCCGTGGTGGACCCGTCCCACAAGGTCATCGAGCAGGACGAGGCGAACAACGTCTTCACCCGCCCCGACGCCCTCGTGGTCAAGCCGGTGTCCAGCTCCGACCTGCTGGCCTCGCCCGTGTCCTGGACCCCGTCCAGTGCCTCGGCCGGTGACGAGGTCAAGTTCACCGTCGCGATCAGGAACCAGGGGACGACCGACTCGGCTTCCGGCGCCCACACCGTGACGCTCACGGTCCAGGACGCCAAGGGCGCCACCGTGAAGACCCTCAGCGGGTCCTACAACGGCACCATCGCGGCAGGACAGACGACCGCTCCGGTCGGCCTCGGCTCCTGGACGGCCGGCAACGGCAAGTACACGGTCAGGACGGTCATCGCCGACGACGCCAACGAGCTGCCCGTGAAGCGGGCCAACAACACCACGACGCAGCCGTTGTTCGTCGGCCGCGGGGCGGACATGCCGTACGACATGTACGAGGCCGAGGACGGCACCCTCGGCGGCGGCGCGAAGCTCGTCGGCCCGAACCGGACCGTCGGCGACCTCGCCGGCGAGGCGAGCGGGCGCAAGGCGGTGACCCTCACGGGAACCGGCCAGTACGTCGAGTGGACCACGCGCGCGGCGACCAACACCCTCGTCACCCGCTTCTCGATCCCGGACGGCACCAGCACGACACTCGACGTCTACGTGGACGGGCAGTTCCTCAAGGCGATCGACCTCACCTCGAAGTACGCCTGGCTCTACGGCAACGAGACCTCCCCCGGAAACTCGCCCGGCTCCGGTGCGCCCCGGCACATCTACGACGAGGCGAACCTGCTGCTCGGCAAGACGGTCCCGGCCGGTTCGAAGATCCGGCTGCAGAAGGACTCGGCCAACACCTCCAGCTACGCCATCGACTTCGTCAACACCGAGCAGGCGACAGCGGCGCCGAACCCGGACCCGGCCGCCTACGCGGTCCCGGCCGGCTTCTCGCACCAGGACGTGCAGAACGCCCTGGACCTGGTCCGCATGGACACGACGGGCAAGCTCGTCGGCGTCTACCTGCCCGCCGGCGACTACGAGACCTCCAGCAAGTTCCAGGTCTACGGCAAGGCGGTGAAGGTCGTCGGGGCCGGGCCGTGGTTCACCCGCTTCCACGCGCCTTCCTCGCAGGAGAACACCGATGTCGGCTTCCGGGCCGAGGCGAGCGCCAAGGGCTCCACGTTCGCCGGGTTCGCCTACTTCGGCAACTACACCTCCCGGATCGACGGCCCCGGCAAGGTGTTCGACTTCTCGAACGTCTCCGGCATCACCATCGACAACATCTGGGCCGAGCACATGGTGTGCCTCTACTGGGGCGCCAACACCGACAGCATGACCCTCAGCAACTCCCGCATCCGGGACACGTTCGCCGACGGCATCAACATGACCAACGGCTCCACGGACAACCACGTGGTCAACAACGACGCCCGGGCGACGGGTGACGACAGCTTCGCGCTCTTCTCGGCCATCGACGCGGGTGGCGCCGACGAGAAGAACAACCTCTACGAGAACCTCACCTCGACACTGACCTGGCGAGCGGCGGGAGTGGCCGTCTACGGCGGCTACGACAACACCTTCCGCAACATCCGTATCGCCGACACCCTGGTGTACTCCGGGATCACGATCTCCTCGCTGGACTTCGGCTACCCGATGAACGGCTTCGGAACCGGTCCCACGACCATCGAGAACGTCTCCCTGGAACGCACCGGCGGTCATTTCTGGGGCTCCCAGGTCTTCCCGGCCATCTGGGCCTTCTCCGCCTCCAAGGTGTTCCAGGGGATCCGGGTCAACGACGTCGACATCGACGACTCCACCTACGGAGGCGTGATGTTCCAGACCAACTACGTCGGCGGCCAGCCCCAGTTCCCGGTGAAGGACACGATCTTCACCGACGTCTCCATCACCGGATCGAAGAAGAGCGGTGACGCCTTCGACGCCAAGTCCGGCTTCGGCATCTGGGCCAACGAACTGCCGGAACCCGGCCAGGGCCCGGCGGTCGGCGAAGCCACCTTCCGCAACCTCCGGATGAGCGGCAACGCCGAGGACATCCGCAACAGGACCAGCACCTTCAAGATCGACATCGAGTAGGTTCCGACCCGCGGGGTTCCGTCCGGGACGGAACCCCGCGGCGGGAGCCGCCTCGTCCCGGGACCGGTCCGCCCGGCCGGCCCGCCCCCTACCCTGGTGCCATGGGCGACGCGTCGATGGTCGGGCTGATGGGGCGGGTGACGGGGACGGTCGGGCCCGGTCTGGTCGGTGAGGTGATCGTGCGGGTACGCGGCGGCGCGGAGCACTTCCTCGCCCACCCGGCCGACGGCACCTCGCGGCTCGTGACCGGGACGGTGGTGATGGTGGTGGAGCACCTGCCGCCGAGAACGGTCTACGTCACGGCGGCATACGACAGGTGAGCCCGCTCCGCCCCAGGTGAGAGCGGCGTGCGTCAAGATTGCAACAAGGATGCGCCGGTGTCTTCACCCGGGGCGCCGACGGGCGCACACTCCCTTCGTTCGGTGCCGAACGGGCACCATGCAAAGGGGGCGTATGCCGATGATGGTCGGCGTCGTTGCGGGGGCGGTCGTCGTTGCCGTTCTCGTCCTGATCGGTGTGTTCAAGATGATGTGGCGGGTCGCCGAGCCGAACGAGGCGCTCATCATCTCCGGGTCCAAGCACCGTACCGAGGGACTCGAGGAGGGTATGGGATTCCGCATCGTCACCGGGCGCGGCACCCTGGTGCTGCCCGGGGTGCAGGCGGTGCGCAAGCTCTCGCTCGACCTGAACGAGACCGAGCTTCAGGTGGACTGCGTGACCCACCAGGGCATTCCGCTGAAGGTGCGGGGCGTGGTCATCTTCAAGGTGGGCGACGACTTCGTGTCGATCGCGAACGCGGCCCGCCGTTTCCTGGACCAGCAGCGGCTGATGGCGGAGCGGGTGCACAACGTCTTCGCCGGTCATCTGCGGTCCATCGTGGGCGGGCTGACGGTCGAGGACATGATTCGCGACCGGGAGAAGCTCACGGGTCAGACCCGGGCCGCCTGCGGTACGGAGATGGAGAAGCTCGGCCTGATCGTGGACTCGCTGCAGATCCACGAGATCGAGGACCCGACCGGGTACATCCAGAACCTGGCGATGCCGCACGCCGCTGCCGTGCAGCGGGACGCGCGCATCGCGCAGGCGGAGGCGAACCGCCTCGCCACCGAGGCCGAGCAGCAGTCGATGGCGCGGATGGCGGAGGCCACCCGGGACAGCGAGATCCTCCAGGCCGGCTACCAGGCCGAGCGGGACAAGGCGGCGGCGAAGGCGCAGCAGGCCGGCCCGCTCGCCGCGGCCGGGGCCCGGCAGGAGGTCGTCGTCCAGGAGACCCGGGTCGCCGAACTGGAGGCCCACCGGCGTGAGCAGCAGCTCCAGGCGGACGTGCGCAAGCCGGCGGACGCCCGGGCGTACGAGACGCGGACACTGGCCGAGGCCGAGCGCGACGCGCGGATCTCGGCGGCCGAGGCCCGGGCGAAGGAGACGGAACTGGCGGCGGCGGCCGAGGCGACCCGGGTGAAGGCCGCCGCGGGGGCCGAGGCCGAGGCGACCAAGACCCGCGGTACGGCGACCGCCGCCGCCACCCGGGCCACCGGTGAGGCGGAGGCCGCCGCCGCGCAGGCGAAGGGTCTGGCCGAGGCCGAGGCGACCCGGGCCCAGGGTCTGGCGGAGGCGGAGGCCATCAAGGCCCGGGCCGCGGCCCTCGCGGAGAACCAGGAGGCGGTCGTCGCCCAGCAACTCGCCGAGAAGTGGCCGGAGATCGTCCAGGCGGGCGCGTCCGCGTTCGGCAACGTCGACAACATGGTGCTCCTCAACGGTGCCGACGGGATGGGCGAGTTGTTCGCCAAGGCACTCACCATGGGCGGTACGGGCCTGGGTCTCGCCCGTAAGCTGCTCGCCACGGTGGGCGACAACGGGCCGGTGCCGAACGGCGCTTCGCCCACGCTCAACGGGGTGACGGCTCCCCCGCCGCAGAAGGTGACGGTGGATCAGGAGCGCTGAGGAATCGGTTCACCGCACGGTCGGGGTCCCTCACCAGGGGCCCCGGCCGTGCGTCCGCACGAGACGGTCGATCGTCTCCGGGGCCAGGGCCGGGTTCGCGGCGGCGGCATGGGCGAGTTCCGGGTCCCCGAGGAGTTCCGACAGCCGGTGGGCCGGCAGGCCGGGGTGGCGGGTCAGGGCCGCCCGGACCTCAGGGTCGGGGTCGTGGGTGAGCCGCTCGACGACGGACGGCTCGGTCGCCGGGTCCCGGGCGACCAGGGCGCGGACCAGCGGATCGGCGTGGCCGGCGAGGCCGGACAGTCCGGTGCGCGGGAAGTTCGGCCGGGTGGGCAGTCGGTCGCGCTCCGGGCCGGTGTACTCCAGGAAGCTGCGCAGCAGGAGCTCCGCGGGGGCGTCGGGGTGGTTCTGGGCGAGCAGGACCCGGACGCCCGGGTCGTCGTCCTCCGCCAGGCGGGCCACCAGGTCGGCCGGCAGGGTGTGCTCGCGCGCGGCCCTCCGGCGCAGCAGCGGGTGTCCGGAGAGCGCGTCCCGGCGGACGTCGGGGGGGTCGCGGGGCTCCGCGGGCGCCGGGTGGTAGCCGAACGGGCGGTCCAGCGGCACCTCGTAGTCGATGCCCGCGCGTTCCTCCTCGCCGAACGCCGGGTGGACGGACACGGCCAGCCGCACCTTCGCGTCGGGGTCCGTCGCGAGCGCACGGCGCTCGTCCGGGCCGAGGCCCGGGTGGCGGGCCACCGCCTCGCGCACGTCCGGGTCGGGGTCGGCGACGAGTGCGTGCCGTTCGGCCGGGCGCAGGTCGGCGCGGCCCGCGATGCGCCGCCGCACCGCGGGGTCCGGGTCGGCGGCGAGGAGGACCACCGCGTCGGCCGGGAGGGTGGGGTTGAGGGCGATCGTCGCCCGCTCGCCCTCGCGGGCCGGCGCGGTGAGGACGCCCGTCACGACGGCACGGCTGAGGGCGCGGTTGAGCAGGATGTCGGAGCGGGCGTGGCAGGGCCGTTCGGGCAGCATGCTCTCCACCCACGCCGGGTCCTCCCAGCGCGCCATGCTCCGAGCCCGCTCGCGCACGCCGTCGTCCGGGTCCGCCAGCAGCGCGGCCATCCGCTCGGCGGAGAGCGAGCCCCATTGACCGGCGCCCCAGCGGCGGACCTCGGCGACCGGGTGCGTGGGCAGGGAGCGGATCAGTTCCCGGGACATCTGCTGCCAGAAACCGATCGAGCCCAGCGGCTCCTCACCGTCGTAGGTGGTGATCATGCGTACGACGGTGTCGTCGGGCAGGGGCCTCGGCCGGTGCGGCAGAGGCGTCCGGGGGCCCTCGGTGAGGTGGCACCGGACGATCCAGTCGGGGTCGTCCACCAGCCGGGCCCGCCGGGCCGGGTCGACATGGGGATTGACGGCGAAGAAGCCGCGGGTGCGCGGGTCGGGGTGCGCGATCACGGCGTCCACCACGGCGGCCGGCAGATCGCGGTCCCGGCACAGCACCATCCGGACGGCGAGCGGGGCCTCGGCGAGCAGACGCAGCAGGACGTCCTGCGGCACGGCCGGGTTGAGCGCGAGTCCGGCCAGCCGACGGGCCGGCGGATCGGCTTGCTCCCAGATCTCTCCAGGTGTCCGCATGTTCCGTGCCCCCTTGAGCGAGACCCGTCCCCCGCGGCTCTCCGGCGGCCGACTCTACAGTCGTCTCGACGCGTCGCCCGAGCGGAATGGCGCCGGACCGACGGCACGAGCCGGCCCCACCGGCCGGCCGGGGTCTCGCGACGGGTGGTGACCTGGTGCGGGATCAGACCGTGAGCAGGGCGATTCCCAGGACGGTCAGGGTGGCGGCCTTGAGGACCTCCAGCGCCACGTACCACAGGTGGCCGCGCGAGCGGGGCAGTTCCTCGCCCGCGAGGACCCGGTCCGACCTTCGGTTGAGGCGGGGCCGGACGACGGCCAGCTGGGCGACGAGGAGCGCGGCCACCGCCGCGGCCGGGGCGACGACCCCGGCCGGAGCGTCGCCGAGGGCGACGGCGGTCACCACGACGACGGCGAGCACCGCCTCGACGGTGTTCAGCGCGCGGAACACCAGCCGTCCGATGCCCAGGCCGACGGGGAGGGTCACCCCGGGGGCACGGAACTTCAGCGGCGCCTCCAGGAAGGAGATCGCCAGCACCATCCCGAGCCAGACGAAGGTGACCGCCGTGGCGGTGGCGGCGGAGGTGGCGTTCATCGACGCGGGCCTTTCTCCGCCGGAGGTGGCGGCGGGTTGTGAGGGATGGGCGGCGCGGGGTGCGCGGGCCGGGGAGTTCGCCGCGGGCGGCGGGACGCGGCCGGACTCCCGGCGGCCCGGGGATCCGGGGATCCGGGGATCCGGGGGTCAGGCGGCCGGTGTCGCTGCCAAGTGGGCGACGCAGGAGTCGGGTTCGGCGAACGGCTCCAGGTCGGTGGCCGTCAGGGGTGCGCTCAGCTCCGCCAACGCGCCCTGCATCAGGCCCAGATGGAGCGAGCACACCACACCGCCCTGCTCCTCGGCGAGTTCGAGGAACGGGCAGTGCCGCAGCCGGATCCGCTGCGGCGGCCCCCCGGACGCGCCGCCCCCTTCCGGGCTCGGCGCGAATCCCAGGCCGTCCAGCAGCGTGAGAAGCCTGGCCACCGACCGCTCGGGGGTCGTCGGCTCGTACGGCGGGAACGGGTCCGTCAGGAAGCGGCCCCAGGCCCGGCCCGTCTCCCGGGCCTCCGCCCGCGCCTCGGCCGGGTCGGCGGCGGCCCATCGGCTGAGCAGCATGCGGGCGAGCAGTCGGTAGTCGCGGGCGCCGCCGCGGTCCATGCCGGGGCGCACGGCGTAGACGGTACGGGGCCGGCCGGGTCCGGAGGGCGCCTCGGCCCGGCGCTCCACCAGGCCGTCGGCCACCAGGGCGTCCAGGTGGAACCGCACGCTGTTGGGATGGAGCCCCATCCGCTCGGCGGCCTCCGCGACCCCGAGCGGCGAGCGCGCCGTCCGCAGCACCTCCAGCACCTCTCGGCGGCGCGGGCTCTCCCGCGTGCTCACGTCCGGATTCCCCTCTCCCCGCTGCTCCTTTTTCACGAATTCTACATGTGTTAATTGTAAAGTGGCCGGGCCCCCCGGGGCAGGGAACGCAGCATCCGAGAGGAACACCAGATGACGTCGCCGTCCGCGTCCGGCACCGGACCGGCCCACCCGCCGGCGGCCGTCCCGCGCGTCCTGTGCGACACCCGCGCACTCGCCGAGGCGCCGCGGGTACCGGGCGGGGTGCTGTGGAAGCTCACGGAGAGCGGACGGCAGCTCGACGCCAACGTGGTCCGGCTGGCCCCGGGCGGGCGGATCTCCGTCCACACCGAGGCCCAACTGGACGTGCTGGTGCTGGTCGTCGCCGGGGACGGCACGCTCGGCAAGGGCCCCTCGGGCGCGGCGGAGCCGCTCACGGAGGGCGCCCTGGTCTGGCTGCCGCACGGCGCCGCGCGCAGCGTCACCGCCGGCGCGGCCGGGCTGACGTACCTGACCGTGCACCGCCGTCGCCCCGGCATGCGGATCGGTGCGCGCCCGGACACCGCGCCCGTTGCGCACCCCGGCGCGGCACCGGAGTAACGCACCGGCCCCGGAGACGCGTTGCGCGGACCACTAGGGTGCCTGCGTGAGCACGTCTACCGAAGAGAACGTCCCGGGCCGCCTGGGCCCCCACGCCACCACCGAGGCCGACCCGCGTGAGGTCGGCCGGGTGCGCACCGAGTACTCCCCGGCGCACGACGGCGACCCCGACCCCGGGGAAATAGTGTGGACCTGGGTGCCGTTCGAGGAGAACGACGGCCGGGGCAAGGACCGTCCGGTGCTGGTCGTGGCCAGGGAGGCGGCGGGCACACTCCTCGCCGTCCAGCTGTCCAGCAAGCGGCACGACGGCGACCGGGAGTGGGTGGCGATCGGCAGCGGGCCGTGGGACCGGTCGGGCCGGGACTCCTGGGTGGACGTGGACCGTGTGCTGCGCCTGCACGAACAGGGCATGCGCCGGGAGGCGAGCGCGCTGGACCGGATGCGGTTCGATCGGGTCCGGCAGCGCTTGCACGAGCGCTACGGCTGGACCTGACCGGCACGGCACCTGCCGGATCCGAGCGCCACCACCGAGGCTCGACCCGGGCGCCGCCACCGAGGCCGGCACCGACCGCCACCGCCGAGGCCGGGCCCCGCTACGGCTGCGCCGGTCCCTGTCGCTGCCCTCGCGCGCCCGGGACGCGCGCCGGCTCCCGGGACTCCGGGAACGCCCGTGCGAACGCTTCCCGCACGATCCCTCCCGGTGTCCGGTCCAGCACCCCGAACACCACCTGCGCGAACGTCTCCGAGAACCGGCCGCCGGGTCCCAGCAGCGCCCGGAAGGCGCCCGCGACCTGCGCCGGATCGTTCTGGAAGACGCCGCAGCCCCAGGCGCCGAGCACCAGCCGCCGGTAACCGTGGGCGGCGGCCGTCTCCAGCACCCGCTCGGCCCGGACCGCCAGGGCGCCGGGCACCTCGGCGGCCCGCTCCGGCGCCGTACGCCGGATCACGCCCGCGTTGGGGGCGGCGGCCGTCAGGAACCCCGCCGGGTACGGCTCGTCGAGCAGCCGGCCGCGGTCGTCGCGGAAGACCGGGACGGCCGGGGAGTGGATCACCCGGTCCGTGTAGAACGGGTCGCGGTGGGCGCGGTGGTGGTCGTAGAAGGCGCGAGCCGTCAGCAGGCAGGTGTACAGCGCGGAGCCGCGGCACAGAGCCTCTTCCTGGGCCTGCGCGCCGTTCAGGTAGCCGCCGCCCGGGTTCCGGGCCGAGGCGAAGTTCAGCACGGCGACGGGGTGGGTGCCGGCCAGCCGGCGGGCCGCCTCCAGGCTGCTCTCGCCGGTGACCTCGAAGGCCGTACCGCCCTCGGCCGCCGACACCGGGGGCACCGGCACCGGCGCGGGACCGAACATGCGGGTACCCGCCCGTGCGGCCTCGATCGCGTCCGCGACCGGCACCTCCCGGCCGTCCGGTGCCCGGTACCGGCCCGCGGCCACGATCTGTTCCGTCTCCGCGGCGATCCCGCGCAGGCGCGCGCTCACGGCGCCACCCCCGTGGGCGCCACGACCGCGCACCGCGCGGTCTCCCCCGTCGTGCTCATGTACGCATCCTGGGTGATGCTGGTGATGCGGTGCAACGGAGTTTCCCGCCCCCGGAACGGTCCGCGAACCCCCAGGGAAACGGAGGTGACGAATCCCGAACGTCCGGATGGGCACCCTTGTGCGAATCGGCCGAAGGGTCTTGGGTAGACGAATGCTTGCCCGGCCCGCACACCGGGTCGGTGGCATGGTGGAACCTCAGGAGGATCCCGACATGTCCGATACGCAGAGCGACGGCGGTGACTGTACGGAGCACCGCACAGCCGTCACCGAAGCCGAGGTGGAGGCGCTGGTCCGGGGCATCTGCTTCAAGACCGGACCGCCCCGCACACTCGGTGTCGAGCTGGAGTGGCTCGTCCACTCGCTGGAGCTGCCGCAGCTCCCTGTCACACCCGAACGACTCGAAGCGGCCTACGCCACGTTGCGGGCCGTGCCCCTGGGATCGGCGCTCACCGTCGAACCCGGCGGCCAGCTGGAGCTGAGTTCGCCCCCCGCCGCCTCCCTGACGGAGTGCGTCGACACCGTCTCCGCCGATCTGGACACCGTCCGGGCCGTGCTGGCCGAGGACGGTCTGGGGCTCGCCGGCATCGGCCACGATCCCTGGCACGCCCCGCGCAGGTTCCTGCACGAGCCGCGCTACGACGCCATGGAAGCCTGCCTGGACCGTACCGGTCCGGCCGGCCGGCACATGATGTGCACCTCGGCGTCCGTCCAGGTCTGCGTGGACGCCGGCCACGAGGAGCCCGGCCCGCTGGGGCACACCCGGCGCTGGTGGCTGGCGCACCATCTGGGCGCGGTCCTGGTGGCCGCGTTCGCCAACTCCCCGCTGCTCGGCCGACGGCCCACGGGCTGGCAGTCCACCCGCCAGCTGATGTGGATGGAGATCGGTGCCGGCCGGGCCGGCGCTCCCCCGCTGAACGGCGAACCCCGCGCCGCCTGGGCCCGGCATGTGCTGGACTCGCCGGTGATGTGCGTCCGCCGGGACAGCGGCCCGTGGGAGGTGCCCGAGGGGCTCACCTTCCGGGAGTGGACGCGCTCCGGGCGGCCCCGGCCGCCCACCCGGGCGGACCTCGACTATCACCTGACGACCCTGTTCCCGCCGATCCGGCCGCGCGGTCATCTGGAGTTGCGGATGATCGACGCGCAGCCCGGCGAGGACGGCTGGCTCGTGCCGCTCGCGGTGACGGCGGCGCTGTTCGACGACCCGGAGGCGGCCGAGACCGCCTACCGGACCGTGCGGCCGCTGGCCGAGCGGGCCCTGGACCTGCCCGCTCCGCACAACCCGCTGTGGGTGGCCGCGGCCCGGTACGGGCTCGCCGACCCGGAGCTGCGCGCCGCCGCCGAGGACTGCTTCGCGGCGGCCCTGCGGGCGCTGCCCCGGCTCGGCGCCGGCACCCGGATCACCGACGCCGTGGCGGCGTACCGGGACCGCTACGTCGCCCGGGGCCGCTGCCCGGCCGACGATCTGTCGGCCGGGCTGTCCGCCACGGATCCGCCCCGGTCCCGTCCCGGCCCGGCCGGGGGCACCCGCACCGCCCACGGGAGGAAGGACATCCGCACATGACCGCCCCCGAGACCGAGACCGACATCGAGACCGACATCGAGGCGCTGCGGAAGCGTGCGCTGGCCTCCCTGATCACCGCCCGTGACCGCACCACGCTGCTGACCGGCTGCGTCGAGGAACCCGACCTCACCGCGCAGCACTCCCCGCTGATGTCGCCCCTGGTGTGGGACCTCGCGCACATCGGCAACCAGGAGGAGCTGTGGCTGCTGCGGACGGTCGGCGGCCGGGAGGCGATGCGGCCCGAGATCGACAGCCTGTACGACGCCTTCGAGCATCCGCGGTCCGAGCGCCCCTCGCTGCCGCTGCTGGCGCCCGCCGAGGCGCGCCGGTACGCGGCCGAGGTACGCGGGCGGGCGCTGGACCTGCTGGAGTCGGCGGACTTCCACGGCACCCGGCTGACCGAGGCCGGCTTCGCCTTCGGGATGGTCGCCCAGCACGAACAGCAGCACGACGAGACGATGCTGATCACCCACCAGCTGCGCAAGGGCCCCCGGGTCCTGACCGCCCCGGACCCGGAGCCGGCCCCGCCGTTCACCGGTCCCGCCGAAGTCCTCGTGCCCGGCGGCCCGTTCACGATGGGCACCTCCGGTGAGCCCTGGGCACTGGACAACGAACGCCCGGCGCACCCGCGGGAGGTGGAGCCGTTCTGGATCGACACCGTCCCGGTGACCAACGCGGCGTACCAGGCGTTCATCGAGGACGGCGGATACGGCACCGAGCGCTGGTGGGCGCCGGAGGGCTGGGCGCACATCAGGCAGCACGGCACGGTGGCCCCGCTGTTCTGGCGGCGGGACGGCGGCCAGTGGCTGCGGCGCCGGTTCGGGATCACGGAGCCGGTGCCGCCGGACGAGCCGGTGCTGCACGTGTCCTGGTACGAGGCGGACGCCTACGCCCGCTGGGCCGGGCGGCGGCTGCCCACCGAGACGGAGTGGGAGAAGGCGGCCCGCTTCGACCCGGCCACCGGCCGCTCGCGCCGCTACCCGTGGGGCGACGCCGACCCGGCGCCCGAGCACGCCAACCTCGGCCAGCGGCACCTCGGGCCCGCCCCGGCCGGCAGCTACCCGGCCGGTGAGTCGCCGCTCGGCGTACGGCAGCTGATCGGTGACGTGTGGGAGTGGACGGCGAGCGACTTCCTGCCGTACCCGGGCTTCCGGGCGTTCCCGTACAAGGAGTACTCGGAGGTGTTCTTCGGCCCCGAGTACAAGGTGCTGCGCGGCGGTTCGTTCGCGGTGGACCCGGTGGCCTGCCGGGGCACGTTCCGCAACTGGGACTACCCGATCCGCCGGCAGATCTTCTCCGGGTTCCGTACCGCCCGCTCGGAGGCGGTCTGATGTGCCGCCACCTCGCCTATCTGGGCCCCGAGGAGCCCCTCGGCCGATTCCTCGTGGAGCCCCCGCACAGTCTGTTCCGTCAGTCGTGGGCGCCCCGGCGGCAGCGGCACGGGACGGTGAACGCCGACGGCTTCGGGGTGGGGTGGTACGCGGGGGAGGATCCGGTGCCGGCCCGCTACCGGCGGGCCGGCCCGATCTGGGCGGACCTGTCCTTCGCCGATCTGACCCGGGTGGTGCGCTCGGGCGCCGTGCTCGCCGCCGTCCGGGACGCGACCCTCGCGGGAGCGGACGCCGAGGCCGCGGCGGCGCCGTTCGCGGCCGGGCGGTGGCTGTTCAGCCACAACGGGGCGGTCGCGGGCTGGCCGGACTCGGCGGCCCCCCTGGTGCCCGTGCTGCCGCCGGTCGATCTGCTGTCGCTCCAGGCCCGTAACGACTCGGCGTTCGTCTGGGCGCTGGTACTGCACCGGCTGCGGTCCGGCGACGAACCCGACCGGGCCCTGGGCGAGACGGTCCGCCGGTTCGCCCGGGCGGCCCCCGCCTCCCGTCTCAACCTGCTGCTGACCGACGGCGACACGATCGCCGCCACCGCCTGGGGCGACTCGCTGTGGTACCGCGCCGAGCCCGGCCGCAGCACCGTCGTCGCCTCCGAGCCGTACGACGACGACCCGCTCTGGCGGGAGGTCCCCGACCGCACCGTGCTCACCGCGAGCCGCGCCGGCGTGCTGCTCGCCCCGCTGGAGGATCCGGCGGCGTCCCCCACCCTCGGCTCCGCTCGAGCGGAAGCGCCCCCACCACCGAAGGAGCCCTGCCGTTGAGCCCCCTGCACGTCACCCGCACCCTCCCCGAGGACGCCACGGACGCCGCACTGCGCGCCGACGTCCTGCACGGCCTCACCACCACCCCCAAGTGGCTGCCGCCCAAGTGGTTCTACGACGCCCACGGCAGCGAGCTGTTCGAGCGGATCACCGAGCTGCCCGAGTACTACCCCACGCGCGCCGAGCGGGAGATCCTCGCCACCCGCTCCGGTGAGATCGCCGCCGCCAGCGGCGCCCGCACCCTGGTCGAACTGGGCTCGGGGTCCTCGGAGAAGACCCGCTATCTGATCGAGGCGTTCCCCTCGCTCGCCGCCTACGTCCCGGTCGACGTCAGCGAGAGCGCCCTCACCCAGGCCGGCCAGGCCCTCGTCGCCGAGCATCCGCACCTCGACGTCCATGCGCTGATCGCCGACTTCACCGCTCCGCTGGCCCTCCCCGAGACGCCCGGCCCCCGGCTGGTGGCGTTCCTCGGCGGCACGATCGGCAATCTGCTGCCCGCCGAACGCGCCGCGTTCCTGGCCTCGGTGCGCGCGCTGCTCGCCCCGGGCGACGGGCTGCTGCTCGGCACGGACCTGGTCAAGGACGAGGAGGTGCTCGTCCGGGCGTACGACGACGCGGCCGGGGTGACGGCCGCGTTCAACAAGAACGTGCTGGCCGTGGTCGACCGCGAACTGGGCGCCGACTTCGATCCGGACGCGTTCGACCATGTGGCGCTGTGGGACGCCGAGCGCGAGTGGATCGAGATGCGGCTGCGCTCCCGTACCGCCCAGACCGTCAAGGTGCCCGCGCTGGACCTCGCCGTGGACTTCGCGGCCGGTGAGGAGCTGCGCACCGAGGTGTCGGCCAAGTTCCGGAAAGAGGGTGTGACCGGCGAACTGGCCGCCGCCGGCCTTGAGCTGACCCACTGGTGGACGGACGCGCGGGACCGCTTCGCGCTGTCGCTGAGCGTGGCGCGGTGAGCCGGCCGCGGTGGCTCAGCCGACGTTCGGGGCGAGCGCCTCGGTGATCTTCCGCGAGGCCCGGCGGGCCTCGGTGGCCGCGTCCGCGCCCTTGAGCACCCGGGTCATGTACTCCTTGATCGGGTTGTCGGCCTCGACGTCGGCCCACTGAGGGGTGTGGGGGGTCGCCCGGCCGTGAGCCGCGCCCGCGGCCATGGCGGCGACCCCCTCCTCGCTCGCGACCGCGTCGGCCAGCGTGGTCTTGTTGGGCACGTAGTTCATGGTGCGGGCGAGTTCGGTGTCCCACTTGGCTCCGGTGAGGGCCGCGACGACGGTGGTCGCGGCGAACTGGTCGTCGGTGTTCTGCGGGATGACCAGGTCCGAGCCGCCGGTGAAGACGGTGCCGGGCCGCCCCTCCGTGCGGCCGGGCACGGGGAAGAAGCCGATCTTGTCCTTCAGGTCCGGCTTCTGCCGGACGATCGACTGGACGAGTCCGGGTACGGCGACGATCTGTGCGACCTTGCCGCCGGCGAACACCCCGGCCTGCGGCGGGTGTTCCTCGTCCGCGTCGGCGGGTCCCTCGCCGAGCGCCTGGAGCCGCCGGTAGAAGTCCATGCCGCGCAGCGCGGCCGGGCTGTCCAGGGTGCCCCGCCACTCGAAGTCCTTCTCCTGGGCGAGGTCTCCGCCCTCGTCCCAGATGAATCCGGAGAGCGTGTACCAGTCCTGCCCGGCGAGGTAGATGCCCTGGTCGCCGCCGGAGTTGAGCTTCTGGGTGTCGGCGAGCCAGGCGTCGCGGGTCTTCGGCGGCTCGGTGATGCCGGCCTGCTCGAACAGGTCCTTGCGGTAGATGACGACACGGTTGGCCGCGTACCAGGGGATGCCGTACTGCTTGTTGCCGTCCTTGCCGGGCTGGGCGAGGCCGGGCAGCCACTTCTCCTTGCCCCAGTCCCGCATCGACTCCAGGGTGAGGTCGACGAGCCGGCCGCCGTCGGCGTACAGCGGCACCTGGGTGTTGCCGACCTCGATGACGTCCGGGCCGTCGCCGGAGTGGCCCTTGAGCGCGGCGCGGACCTTCTCGACGATGCCGGTCCATTCCTGGATGCGGATGTCGAGGCGCAGGTCCTTGTGGCTGCTCTCGAAGTCCTCGGTGAACCGCCGCAGGAAGTCCTTCGAGGCGCTGTCCTTCATCAGCCACACGGTGACGGTCTTCCGCTCGTGGTCGCCGGGCAGCATCCCGCAGCCGCTGACGAGGGAGCCGGTGACACAGATGAGGGCGAGCAGACGACGTCTCACGAGGGGTCCTGTTCTGTCTGGCAAGGATGCTGGCACAGGGGTGGAGGCCCGACGTGGGGGGACGAGCGCACGGGCTCGTACGGGTGTGCTGGATTTTGGTATGGACCAATGCGGAGGTCAAGCGCTACCGGCCGGTTCCCCGTGACGCCGTGCGGACGGGGCGGGGATGCGGCACGGTGGAGTACGGCGTGACACGAGAGGAGCACCCGCATGTCGAACCACACGTACCGGGTCACCGAGATCGTCGGCACCTCGCACGAAGGCGTCGACCAGGCCATTCGCAACGGCATCGCCCGCGCCGACCAGACCCTGCGCAACCTGGACTGGTTCGAGGTGACCCAGGTCCGCGGCCAGATCGAGAACGGCCGCATCGAGCACTACCAGGTGGGCCTGAAGGTCGGCTTCCGGATCGAGGACGAGGGCTGACCGGCCCCGTCCCGGGAATCCGGCAGGGCGCCGGGCAGGCTTCCCTCCCGCTCCCGCGCCTCCCGCGGCGGCGTTGCTCCGCAGGCACACCCGCCCCCCGCCGCTGACGACCGCGAACGGCAGGCGCTCGGGGCACGGACGTCGGCCCCACGGGAATCCCCCGGCCGCGAGGGCGTTGAACCCTGTGTGAGCAGCACAGTGATCGCCCGGACCCGGTTCTCCGTCCTCGACCGCTCCCGCACCCGCGAGGGGCGCCCGCCCGGGGAGGCCCTGCGGGACACGGTCGCGCTGGCCCGGGAGGCGGAGACGCTCGGCTACCACCGGTTCTGGGTGTCGGAGCACCACGGCGTGCCCGGGGTCGCCGGCTCCGCGCCGACCGTGCTCGCCGCCGCGGTCGCCTCGGCCACCCGCACCATCCGGGTCGGCACCGGCGGAGTCATGCTGCCCAACCATCAGCCCCTGGTCGTCGCCGAGCAGTTCGGGGTGCTGGAGTCGCTGTTCCCGGGGCGCATCGACATGGGGCTGGGGCGCTCCGTGGGCTTCACCGACGGCGTGCGCAGGGCGCTCGGCCGGGACAAGGGCGACGCCGACGACTTCGCGGCCCAGCTCGGCGAACTGCTGGACTGGTTCACCGGCGGCTCGCCGGCCGGCGTGCACGCCCGCCCGGCGGAGGGCCTGAGGGTGCCGCCGTTCGTGCTGGCCATGGGCGAAGGCGCGCGGATCGCGGCCCGCGCCGGCCTGCCCATGGTCATCGGCGACCTGCGCGGCCGGGAGAAGCTGCTCCGCGGCATCGACCAGTACCGCTCCCTGTTCCGCCCGTCTCCCTGGGCGGCCGAGCCGTACGTCGTGGTCTCCGGGACGGTCGCGGTCGCCGGCACCGAGGCCGAGGCCCGGCGGCTGCTGGTTCCCGAGGCCTGGTCGATGGCGTACTCCCGCACACACGGCAGCTTCCCGCCGCTCGCCTCCGCCGAGTCGGTCGAGGCCCGCACGATGACCGCGAAGGAACGCGGCTTCTACGAGTCCGGCCTCGCCGGGCACGTCGCCGGCACCGCGGAACAGGTCGCGCACGAGCTGGAGACGGTGCTGAAGGAGACCGGCGCCCAAGAGGTGCTCGTCACCACCAGCACCCACGACCGTGCGGCCCTGCGGGACTCCTACCGGCGGCTCGCCGCGCTCTTCGCGCCGGCCCGGTGACCCCTTCGAGATGCGGACCAGGCCCGGGCCGGTGACCCTGAGAGGGCAAGCCTCAAGCGACGAGGAGGGCTGCCATGTCCTTCATGGACAAGATCAAGGGCATGCTCAAGGGCCACGAGAGCACGGCCGACAAGGGCATCGACAAGGGCGGGGACTACATCGACCAGCGCACCGGGAACAAGTACCGGTCGCAGGTGGACACGGGGCAGGACAAGCTGAGGGACGAATTCGGCACCCGGCCGCAGGACCGGGGCAACCCTCCGCAGCCGTGACGCACGGGGGTGACTAGAGTTTCCCCCTGATGCACAGCCCCCATGACCCCTACGTCCGCGTCCGCGGCGCCCGCGAGCACAACCTCAAGGGCGTCGACGTGGACATCCCCCGGGACGTACTGGCCGTTTTCACGGGTGTCTCCGGCTCGGGCAAGTCGTCCCTGGCGTTCGGCACCGTCTACGCCGAGGCCCAGCGGCGGTACTTCGAGTCGGTCGCGCCGTACGCGCGCCGGCTGATCCACCAGGTCGGAGCGCCGAAGGTCGGCGAGATCACCGGCCTGCCGCCCGCGGTCTCGCTGGAGCAGCGCCGCTCGTCCCCCACCTCGCGTTCCTCGGTGGGCACGGTCACCAATCTCTCCAACTCGCTGCGCATGCTGTTCTCGCGCGCCGGCACCTACCCGGCGGGCGCCGCGCGGCTCGATTCGGACGCGTTCTCGCCGAACACGGCGGCCGGTGCCTGTCCCGAGTGCCACGGCCTCGGACAGGTGCACGACACCACCGAGGAACTGCTCGTCCCGGACCCGTCGCTGTCCGTCCGCGAGGGCGCCGTCGCCGCCTGGCCGGGCGCCTGGCAGGGCAAGAACCTGCGCGACATCCTGGACACGCTCGGCTACGACGTGGACCGGCCCTGGCGCGAGCTGCCCGCCGGACAGCGCGAGTGGATCCTGTTCACGGACGAGCAGCCGGTCGTCACCGTCCATCCGGTCCGGGACGCGGAACGGATCCAGCGGCCGTACCAGGGCACGTACACGAGCGCCCGCCGGTATGTCCTGAAGACGTTCTCCGACACCAAGTCGGCCACCCTGCGGGCGAAGGCGGAGCGGTTTCTCACCAGCACGCCCTGCCCGGCCTGCGGCGGCGGCCGACTGCGGCCCGAGGCGCTCGCGGTGACCTTCGGCGGCCGGACGATCGCCGAGCTGGCCGCCCGTCCGCTGACCGATCTCGTGGGGCTGCTCGACGGCGGCGGCGGCGAGACGGCCGGGGTGCTGACGGCCGATCTGAAGTCCCGGATCGCGCCGGTGGTGGAGCTGGGGCTCGGCTACCTCAGCCTGGACCGGGCCACCCCCACCCTGTCGGCGGGCGAGCTGCAACGGCTGCGGCTCGCCACCCAGTTGCGCTCCGGGCTGTTCGGCGTGGTGTACGTGCTGGACGAGCCGTCCGCCGGACTGCACCCGGCGGACACCGAGGCGCTGCTGACCGTGCTGGACCGGCTCAAGGCGGCCGGGAACTCGGTGTTCGTGGTCGAGCACCACCTGGAGGTGGTGCGCGGGGCGGACTGGCTGGTGGACGTGGGGCCCGGCGCGGGCGAGCACGGCGGGCGGGTGCTGTACAGCGGGCCGGTGGCCGAGCTGGCCTCGGTCGAGGAGTCGGCGACGGCCGTGTACCTCTTCGACGAGTCGCCCGGACCGGCGCGTGCCGTCCGGGAGCCGCGCGGCTGGCTGACGGTGGGCCCGGTGACCCGGCACAACCTGCGCGGGGTGACGGCCGAGTTCCCGCTCGGCGTGTTCAGTGCCGTCACCGGCGTCTCCGGCTCCGGGAAGTCCACGCTCATCGGTGAGCTGACGGAGGACGTGCGGGGCGTCGGGCGGCTGGTCCGGGTCGACCAGAAGCCCATCGGGCGCACCCCGCGGTCCAATCTGGCCACCTACACGGGCCTGTTCGACGTCGTACGGAAGGTGTTCGCCGGCACGGAGGAGGCCCGGGCGCGCGGGTACGGCGTCGGGCGGTTCTCCTTCAACGTGGCGGGAGGGCGCTGCGAGACCTGCCAGGGCGAGGGGTTCGTCAGTGTGGAGCTGCTGTTCCTGCCGAGCACGTACGCGCCCTGCCCGGACTGCGGGGGCGCCCGCTACAACCCCGAGACGCTGCGGGTGGCGTACCGGGGGCGGAGCATCGCCGACGTGCTGGACCTGACCGTGGAGTCCGCCGCGGAGTTCTTCGCGGACGTCCCGGCCGCCGCCCGGAGCCTGGGCACCCTGCTCGACGTGGGCCTCGGCTATCTGCGGCTCGGTCAGCCCGCGACCGAGCTGTCCGGCGGGGAGGCGCAGCGGATCAAGCTGGCGAGCGAACTCCAGCGCGGGCGCCGGGGCCACACCCTGTACCTGCTGGACGAACCGACGAGCGGACTGCACCCGGCCGATGTGGAGGTGCTGATGGACCGGCTGCACGGGCTGGTCGACGCCGGGCACACGGTCGTCGTGGTCGAGCACGACATGACGGTGGTCGCGGGCGCCGACTGGGTGATCGACCTGGGGCCGGGCGGCGGTGACCGGGGCGGCCGGATCGTGGCGGCCGGGCCGCCGGAACGGGTGGCCCGGGCGGAGGGCAGCGTCACGGCGCCGTATCTGGCGCGGGTCATGCCCTGAGCGAGGGAGGGCCCACCGGTTCCCAAGGCATCGATGTGATAACCGAGTTGGACAACTCCAGCGGTCCGCGGGGGGATGCCGCCGATAATGTGACCGTGGCCACTTCACCCGATCTCGCGCTGTCCGACGGCACTCCGGTGCGGTTCCTGCTCGCGCCCGGCCCGGGCGCGGCACCCGCCCCACCGGACGACGACCTGCCGGAGGGCATGGGCCGGGCCGTGCCGGTCGGCGCGGGCGGCCGGGCCGTCGCGAACTTCGCCGCCGAGGCGCTGCGCGGCGCGCTGCGGCCGATCGGCCCGCTGCTGCAGGAGGTCCACGACGCCGCCACGGCCGTGCCCGAACCGCCGACCGAACTGACCGTCACCTTCGGGGTGCAGGTCGGCCAGGACCTCAAGTTCGGGATCGTCGGCGCGACCGGGCAGGCGCATCTCACCGTCACCGCCAGCTGGAAGCCCGCCCCGGACACCGGCTTGACACCCCCCGCGGAGTGACGCGTGGGGTGGTTCCGGAACCGGTGGGACAGCTCCGGGAACCCGGCCCGGCATGTCGTGTGCATCCGGCGCACCGACGACGGCAAGGCCGCCGGAGCGGGCTTCGTGCTCGGCTCCGACACGGTGCTGACCTGCGCGCACGTCGTCAACGCGGCGCTGGGCAGGGACATGCTCGACGCCCGGGCGCCGGGCGTGGAGGAGGTGCCCGTCGAGGTGCCCGACGGGGAGACGCACGGCGGCAGCCGGCAGTACCTCGCCCGGGTGGCCCACTGGATCCCGCCCCGCGCCCAGGGCGGCGGAGCGGTCGGCGCGGGCAGCGCCGAATGGCTCGGCGACCTCGCCGTGCTGCGCGTGGACGCCCCGGCCGGTGGGCTTCCGCCGGGCCCGCACCACGCCGCCATGACGGTCGGCCACAAGGCGGACGCCTGGCACGGCGGCGGCCGTGCCTCCACCGTCGCCCGGCTCACCGTCGCCGCGCTGCACGGCCCGCTGGCCTACCTGGACGGCGAGCCCACCGGCATGGCGGTCGGCCCCGGCTACAGCGGCAGCCCGCTGTGGTGCCGCGAGGAGCAGGCCGTCGTCGGGCTGGTCGTCGGCCACTTCCTGCCCGAGGGCGGCGCGGGAGCACCGCTCGCGCTCGGCTTCCAGAGCGTCATCCGGCGTAGCTGGGCGATCCCCTGGCAGGCCGTCGAGGAAGAGCTGCGGCCCCTCGGCGTGCTGGACGGGGTCCGGCCCGCGCCGGTGGAACCCGACGACCCCGCCTTCGAGCTGCTGGTGGAGGCGATCGAGGAGGCGCTGCCCTCGGGCAGCGGGCGCGGCGACTGCGCTCGCCGGCTCGCCCGGCTGTGCGGTGTCGGCCCGGGCAGCGACGTCGTCCCGCCCTCCCCCGAGGAGTTCGCCGCGTTCGTGCTGACGCATCCGCGGGCGCTGGCGGCGCTGACCGGGATCCTGCGCCGGGACTCCCCGCGGGCGGCCGACCGGATCCTGGCCGCGGGCGCCCTGTCCCGCACGCCCCGGCTGCTGTCCGCGGCCGAGTACACGGAGCTGCGCAAACTGCTGCGCGCCATCCCCCCGGCCGTGCTGGGCCGGTTCCCCGAGGCGGTCCGGGCCGCGTTGCCGCACCTCGCGGCCCGGCCGGGCGGTGACACCGTGGACGCGCTGCTCGACCATCTGGAGGGCCTGCCCGGAGACGGCCGTGCGAGCGGCGGCGAACGCCGGGTGCCGGCGCTGCTGCGGGTGATCGAGTACGTGGGCGCCCTCTCCCCCGACACCCAGCGGGCGCGGCTGCGGATCTGGGCGGACGGGGTGGCCCGGCGCCTGGGCATCGACCGTTCGGCGCTGGGCGAACGCCGCTACGACGCGCAGGAATGGGCGCGGTCGGCCCGCGGGCGCGCCGTACGGATCCGGGTCCTGGTGCAGGTGACCGAGGCCGGGCGGAACCGGCACCGGCTGCGGATCTGGTGCGACGAGGGGACCGGGCCCCGGCAGGTCTCCGCCGAGAGCGTGAAGTCGTACACCGCCTCGGAGGCGGCGCGCGAGGTGCTGCGCGTCCTGGACTCGCTGACGCCGTCGGCCGAGGACGAGCGCCCGCCGCTGGTGGAGGTGCTCGTGGACCGCGGCGGCCTCAATCTGCCCGTCGACGAGTGGGCGGCCCGCGACCCGGCCGAGCTGGTGCCCGGTGTGCTCGGGGTGGAGTTCCCGCTGGTGGTGCACTGCCCCGAACTGCTGCGCCGCAACGGGCGGTTCGTCTCCCGGTGGCGCACCCGGTGGAACCGGCTGGACTCGGGCAAGGCTCTGGTGGTGTCCGAACCCACGGACCGGGACGCGCTCTACTCCCGGCTCGTCAACCAACTCGACACCGTGCGCGTCTCCGTGGACGTACCGCCCGGTCCTCCCCGGGACCGCATCGTGCAGACCTGCCTGGCGCTGGGCATACCTGTGGTGATGTGGGACCGGCGCGAGGACGGGCCCGCGCACAGCGTCCGGCACATGGCGGAGGTCGCCACCCGGGAGCTGCCCGACGGTGTCCACAGCTACCGGGCCAACGCCCAGGCCAATCCGCCCGAGTTCCCCGGCCGGCCGGTCCTCGCGTGGGCCGACGCCGACCGTGCCGTCCCTCGTCTGCATCTGTCCGAACCCCAGGAGGGCCCATGACATCCGCCGCCGACGCCGACTGGCGCCTGTTCCGAGGCGACGGCGTGCCCCGGGCCGTCAGCCTCCCCTCCGCGCCGCCCTGGCGGCGCTTCACCCCGGCCCGGGCGACGCGCCCCGAGCTGCCGTACGTGATCGACCCGCGGCACGCCGACATCGTCAACGCGGCCCTGCACCTGCGGCGCCCGCTGCTGGTGACCGGGCCCGCGGGCACCGGCAAGTCGTCCCTCGCCCGGGCGATCACCCACGAACTGTGCCTGGGCGAGCTGCTGCGCTGGTCGGTCACCAGCCGCTCCACCGTGCCGGACGCGCTGTACGTGTACGACGCGATCGGCCGGCTGCGGGAGACCACGCTCAGCCGGGACCGCGGCGAGGGCGAGCCGTCCATCGGCCAGTTCATCCGGCTCGGGCCGCTCGGCACGGCGCTGGTGGCGTCGGCCGCCCCGCGCTGCCTGCTCGTCGACGAGATGGACAAGGGCGATGTGGATCTGCCCAACGACCTGCTCACCGTGTTCGAGGAGGGCTACTTCGAGATCAAGGAGCTGGTCCGGCTGCCGGAGGGCACGGCCGACGTGGAGGTGCAGACCTCCGACCACCGGGGCGCCGTCCGGGTGCACCAGGGGCTCGTGCAGTGCGCCGAGTTCCCCGTCGTGATCATCACCAGCAACGGGGAGCGGGACTTCCCGCCCGCGTTCCTGCGCCGCTGTCTCCGGCTCGAACTTCCGGTGCCGGACGAGGAGCGGCTGCGCACCATCGTCGCCGCGCACCTGGGCGAGGAGGCGCTGCGGGAGGCGGACGACCTGATCGACGCCTTCCTGCGCCGCCGCGCCCTGGGCGAGCTGGCCACCGACCAGCTGCTGAACGCCGTGTTCCTGCGCACCGGGGGCGTCGACCTGGACGCGGACGGTCTGCTGGACGCCGTGCTGCACCAGCTCACCGGGGCGATGTGAGCGTGGCGGCGGGCGGGGGCGCACGGCTGGCCGAGGTGCTGCGGGTGCTGACCGCCTGCGGGCACGAGCTGGACGCGGACCAGGTCCTCGACGTGCTGTGGCTCGCCCGCCGACTGCCCGCGGACGCCTGCGCGCCGCTCCTGCGGGATCCGGCGCCCGCGCCGGTCGGCCCCGTGCCGGCCCCCGATCCCGGGCCGGAACGGACCGCCCCGCAGCATCCGGCGCCGGAACCCGACGACCCGGACCTGCCCGACCTCACCGCCCCTTCCCTGTACGCGGCGGCCCGGCAGACCCCGGTACCGGAGGTGCGGCTCGCCCCGGCCGTCCCCGAGCCGCGGCGGGCGCTGCCGGTGCGCGTGCCCGAGGACAAGGCCCTCGGCGACGAACTCGAACTGGGCCGGGCCCTGCGGCCGTTGCGCCGCCGGCTGGACAGCCGCCACCGCACGGAGATCGACGAGGAGCGCACCGCGGCCCAGCTCGCCGAGACGAACCTGCCCGACGTGGTGGAGCGGCCGGTGCGGGAGCGCTGGCTGAACCTGGCACTGCTCGTCGACGACGGTCTGTCGATGCTGCTGTGGCACCGGCTCGGCGCCGAACTGCGCGCACTGCTGGAACGGCTGGGCGCGTTCGCCACCACCCGGGTTTTCGGCCTGGACACGCGCGGCGCCCGGGAGCCCTGCCTGCGCGCCCGGCCGTTCCGGCCGGGGAGCGGCACGCTGCCGCTGAGCACGGTCAACGATCCCTCGGGCCGCACCCTCGTGCTCGTGGTCAGCGACGGCATGGGCGCCGCCTGGCGGTCGGGGGCCCTGCACCGGCTGCTGGCACAGTGGGCCGCGCGCGGCCCGGTCGCGGTGCTCCAGACGCTGCCGCCGGAGATGTGGGAGGCGTCCGGCATCGCCGCGGAGCGCTGGCTGGCCACGACCCGGCGGATCGGCGGCGCGAACGCGGCCTGGGAGGTCCGTGACCCGGTGCTGCCGTCGGAGGTGTCCCCCTTCGACGGGGT
Source organism: Streptomyces sp. NPDC038200 (assembly GCF_055600785.1). Taxonomy (NCBI): domain Bacteria; kingdom Bacillati; phylum Actinomycetota; class Actinomycetes; order Kitasatosporales; family Streptomycetaceae; genus Streptomyces; species Streptomyces sp. NPDC038200. The sequence goes on along the minus strand of NZ_JBVJYH010000016.1, from coordinate 171,226 downwards.
GCCGGTGCCCGTCCTGGAGCCGACCCCCCGATCGCTCGGGCACTGGGCGCGGCTGCTGGCCTCGCCCGGCACCACGGTGGAGCTGCCGCTGCTGGTCCGCCCCGACCCGTACGGCAGTGTGACCGCCGCCCGGGACCTGACCAGCGCCCAGCACTTCCGGGACGCGGCGACCCCGGAGGCGTACCGGCTGGCGGCACATCTGGCGGCGGTCTCCCCGTTGTCGGTGCCGGTGATGCGGCTGGTGCGGTCGGCGGTGCCGTGGCCGGCCACGACCTCGCATCTGGCGGAGGTGTTCCTCGGCGGCCTGGTACGGCCGCATCCGGCGCCGGTGCCGGGACCGCTGCCCGCCAAGCACCGGGTGTTCGACTTCGCCGAGGAATCGAAGACGGTGCTGCTGGACTCGGTGCCGCAGGCCGAACTGCTGCGCACCAGCCGGCGCATCGGCCGTCATCTGGAGGAACTCGCGGGCAACTCGCCGGACTTCCCGGCCTGGCTGGCCCACCCGGACGGTTCGGCCCAGCTCCCCGGCTCCCACCAGCCCTTCACCAGCGTCGAACGCCGGCTGCTCGCCCGGTTCGGGGTCTCGTTCGACCGGGTGCCCGGCCTGCACCGCGCGGAGCCGGACCGCACCGGCGAGCCCGCCGACGACTGGGAGCCGCTGACCGGCGAGGACCCGGTGCGGCTCGGCGGGTACAGGCTGCGCGACCGGCGCCGGGGCCGCCGTACGGTGCTGTACCGGGGGACCGACGCGCAGGGCACCGAGGCGGTGCTGCGCACCCCCCGGCCCGACCTGCCCGCGGCCAACGCGCAGCTCATCGCGGTGGAGGCGGAGGTGCTGGGCCGGTTGCAGGCCCAGTACGCGCCGGCGCTGCTCGCCACCGGTCCGGACGACTCCCCGCCGTGGCTGGCGATGGCCCCGGTGCGGGACCAGGACACCCCGGACGGGCAGCCGCCCCGGCTGTCGGACGTGTTCGCCCGGTCCCTGGAGGACGGCACCGCGCCGTTCGACCTGGTGCGCGGTCTGCTGCTGTCCTGGCATCTGGCGAACGCGCTCGCCCTGTGCCACGCCGGCGGTCTGGTGCCCGCCGACTTCGGCATGGACAGCGTGTACGTGCTGCGCCGCACCATCGTCCTCGGCGATCTGTCCGACTACGCCGTCGACGGCCGGTATCTGGGCGCCGGACCGGCGCCGACCGTCGCGGACAGCATGCGCGCGCTGGGGGCGATGCTCCAGCTCATCAGCAGCAAGGCCGGCGTGGAGGTGCCGAACCTGCCGGAGGGCATGCATCTGTGGCAGGGGGACGGCTGGGAGCAGCTGCGGCGCCTGGTGCTGCGCTGCCTGGACGACGACCCGGCCCGCCGGCCCACGGCCAGCGAGGTCGCCGACGCCCTGGCCAGGTACATCGCGATGGCCCGGCTGCGCTACGACGCCAGGAGCGGGCCGCCGGCCCCGCCGGTGGCCGGCCGGTCACCGGCCGCCGTGCCGCTCACCCCGCCGGTCCGGCCCGACCCCGCCCCGCCGGTCGACCGGCTGCTGCGTCCGCGTTTCCGGCCGGCCCGCGCCGAGTTCCACCGGCGCCTGGCCGGTCTGCGCGCCACGCTGTCGCACAGCAGGCGGGTGACGCTGGTCGGCGCGTTCCATCACAGCGGCCGGGCCACCGCGACGATGGCCCTGGGCTCCCTGCTGGCCGCCGCGCGGGCCGAACCCGTCCTCGCCCTGGACGGCGCCGCAACCGAAGGCGCCCTCGGCCCGTTCCTGCCCTCCGGCCGCAACCGGGCCGTGCCGCGGGATCTGGCCGCGCTGCCGCTCGGCCCGTCGTACGACGAGGTCCGCGCCCTCACCACCCGCCTGCCCTCGGGCCTGGAGGTGATCGCGCACCGCTCGGGACGATTCCGCCCCAACTCCGTGCACGCGCAGGAGTATCTGCGGGTGCTGGCCCATACGGCGCCGTACTACTCCTTCGTGCTGACCGACTGGGCGCCGACGGTGCTGGACCGGACGGCGGATGTGGTCCTCGACCACACGGACCGGCTCGTCGTGTGCTGCGGCACCGCCGACTGGTTCCTCGACGCGGCGGCGGCCACGCTCGACCGGATCCGCGAGGGCGGCCGGCGCCGCCTCGCCGACCAGGCCGTCGTCCTGGCCACCCGGACCGACGGCGCCGCCGGCCGCGGCCTGCCGGAGGACGTGCACGGGAGGCTGGGCGTCCCGGCCGAGCAGGTGGTGGAGGTGCCGTTCGACACCGGGCTGCAGTCAGCTCGCTGGGAGCTGAAGGATCTGCGTCCGGCCACCGTGCACGCCTATCTGCGGCTGGCCGAGCTGGTCATGCGGCCCCTGTAGCGCGCTCGCGACCAGGGTCGCGTGGGTCCAGGCGGGCTCGGGGGCGGCCGGCTGGGCGGCACGGGCGAGGGAGCGGCGGTCGGGGTGGGCGCCGGGCGGTATCACCGGCCGGACCTCCACCTCGGCGACCAGCCCCCGGGCCCGGGCCACCCGCCACAGGGAGGAGAGCAGGGTGTCCTCGCCGACGAAGGCCGCCGCGGTGCCGGGCCCGCCGTCCCGCAGCCGGTAGCGCAGGCGGACCGGCTGGACGGGCACGCCGGCGTCGAGCGCGGCCTGGAAGACGGCCCGGCGGAAGCGGCCGTGGGCGCGTCCGCACCAGGTGCTGCCCTCCGGGAAGGCGGTCACGGCGGCGCCCTCGCGCAGGGCGCCGGAGATCCGGGCGACCGTGCCGGGCAGGGCGCGCAGCCGGTCCCGTTCGATGAACAGGGCCCCGCGGGCGGCCAGCGCGCCCGCCACGGGCCACTGCCGGACCTCGGTCTTGGCGAGCATCCGGGCCGGGCGGACGGCGGTGAGCAGCGGGATGTCCAGCCACGAGACGTGGTTGGCGACCAGCAGCAGCCCGCCGGCCGGTGCGGCGGCGCCGGTGACGCGGACCCGGACCCCCATGGCCCGCACGATCGCCCGGCACCACCGTCTGACCCACTCGGCGGGGATCCTCCCGCCGAGCGGGGACAGCGCGATCCCGGCCAGCACCAGGACCACGACCGCGGTCAGCCGCAGCACGGCACGGGGTACGGCCGCGGCGGCCCGGGCCGGCTCCACGCACGCGCCCGGGGTGCAGGGCGCGGTGGGCAGCCAGACGCTCATCAGGCCGGGACGAGGGAGAGGAAGTGCCGCAGATAGCGCGGGTCGACCCGGCGCATCGACAGCAGGACGTACAGGTCGGCGACTCCGAAGTCGGGGTCGTGCGCAGGCTCGCCGCACACCCAGGCGCCGAGCCGGAGGTAGCCGCGCAGCAGGGCGGGCAGCTCGCTGCGGGCGGCCGGGGCCTCGGGGTTCGGGGTCCACGGCAGCAGGGGCCGTACCCGGAACTCCTCGGGTGCCAGATGCTTGGCGCGGACCCGCTCCCAGGTGCCGGTGGCGAGGGCGCCGCCGTCGGCGAGCGGCACGGAGCAGCAGCCCGCCAGCCACTCGTGACCCCGGTCGGTCATGTAGCGGGCTATGCCGGCCCAGATCAGGCCGATGACGGCGCCGTCGCGGTGGTCGGGGTGGACGCAGGAGCGGCCGACCTCGACCAGGCCGGGCCGGATCGCGTCGAGCGCGCCCAGGTCGAACTCGCCCTCCGAGTAGAGCCGCCCGGCGACGGCGGCCCGCTCCGGCGGCAGCAGCCGGTAGGTGCCGACGACCTGGCCGGTCACCGTGTCGCGCACGAGGAGGTGGTCGCAGTGGGCGTCGAAGGCGTCGACGTCGTGCCCCGGCTCCGCGCTGGTCAGCAGGGCCCCCATCTCCCCGGCGAAGACCTCGTGCCGCAGCCGCTGTGCGGCGCGCACGTCGGCCTCGTCGCGGGCGAGGGTGACGGTGTAGCGGGTGGGTGCCGCGGGCTGCGGTGGACGATCGAGGGTGGAAACGCCGGTCATGGCTCTCTCCTGGTCACGGGCCGGGTCGGCGACAGCGGCGGGGCCGGTGTCACGGCCCGCCGCTCCAGTTCTTCCGATGCCGGTTGGCCGGTGCGTGACCTGTGCCAGGAGAGCGGATGTGGGGATGCTGAACGGCGGGGTCAGCCGTTCTTGGCCACGCATCCGGCGAGCAGTCGCCCGGCCTCCTCGGGTTCGAGCACGCGCTCCAGGACGAGGTCGCCGGTCATGTGCGGGAAGAACCGGCCCGCGGGCCAGCTGCGCTCGTACGACGGCGGGTCCAGGACGAGCAGTCGTACGCCGTCCACGACCGGGATGTCCGAGGGGGTGCCCTCGTTCCACAGCACGTCGCCGGAGGGGGCGACCAGGTCGAAGGAGCCGGTGGTGGGCACCTGGCCGGGCTGGTCGCGGCAGACGGCGGCCTCCTCGGCGGAGGGGGCGCGGCCGGGCAGGTGGCCGCCGCCCATGAGGACGTCGGCGAGCAGGGTGTGCAGCTGGAAGTTGTCACCGATGCCGGTCATGCGCATGGCGTAGCCGGTGCCGGTGGGGCGGTGCAGGACGACGAGGGGTTCGTCGAGGACGAGCAGGGCGTAGGCGAGGCATTTGAAGTCGTGCCCGGAGGCTTCCTCGACCGAGCGCAGCGCCTGGAACAGGCGGGCGCGGGTGTCCGGGGCGAGGGTGGTGCGGACGGCGGTGTGGTTGAGCATGGCGACGGAGGCCCGCTCCCACTCGTGCAGGGTGAGCCAGGCGACGGCGGTCTCCCGGCCGACCCGGTCGAACAGGGCCGCGTCCGGCTGCTCCTCCGGGTCCGGGAACCGGCCGCCGCCGGTCGCCGCCCAGCGTGCGCAGAACAGCTCGACGGCGGCGAGGGTCCGGGCGAGGCCGTCGAACACGTGAGGCGCGCAGGCGGCCGGGTCGGCACCGCGCTCCACGCAGGCACCGACCGCCACGGCGATGGCGCCGTCCGGCCCCGGCGGCACCTCCGGCAGCAGCGCGGCGAGCCGCGGCCCGGCCTGCGTGACCTCCTGCTCTCCCGCGTCGTGGAAGTGCCGGTACAACTGCTGCTGCTCGTGCTGCGCCCGCTCACCGTCGCGCTTCAGCACAGCGGCCTCGAAACCTGCTACGGCGTCGAGGAACCGCTCCCTCCCCTTGTTCCCGAAGATCATGGGCGGAGACTACAGGGAGCCGGGGAACCAGACGGGGCCGGGGATGAGCACCACTCCCGGCCCCGCCCGCCCGCCCCTTCACGGACGAACGCTCAGCTGCGCCCCGCGGGGGCGCGGGGGACCGCGCGAGCGACCAGCCCGCCCGCGCGGTCCCGCACGGCGATCAGCGCTTCCCCGCCTTCCGGGTGGCCCTCAGCCACTCCCTGTTCATGCTCGTGATCGACACCAGCGGAATCCCCTTCGGGCAGGCGGTGGCGCACTCGCCGGTGAGCGTGCATCCGCCGAACCCCTCCGCGTCCATCTGCGTGACCATGTCCAGCACCCGCGTCTCCCGCTCGGGCGCCCCCTGCGGCAGCACGTTCAGATGGTTGATCTTGGCGGAGGTGAAGAGCATCGCCGCCCCGTTGGGGCAGGCGGCCACGCACGCCCCGCAGCCGATGCACTCCGCGTGTTCGAACGCGAAGTCGGCGTCGGCCTTCGGCACCGGCGTGGCGTGGGCCTCCGGCGCGGAGCCGGTGGGGGCGGTGATGTAGCCGCCGGCCTGGATGATCCGGTCGAACGCCGACCGGTCCACCACCAGGTCCTTGATCACCGGGAAGGCGGACGCCCGCCACGGCTCGATGTCGATCGTGTCGCCGTCCCGGAAGGACCGCATGTGCAGCTGGCAGGTGGTGGTGCGCTCCGGCCCGTGCGCGTCGCCGTTGATCACCAGCGAGCAGGCGCCGCAGATGCCCTCGCGGCAGTCGTGGTCGAAGGCGACCGGCTCCTCGCCGGAGAGGATGAGCTGTTCGTTGAGGACGTCCAGCATCTCCAGGAAGGACATGTCGGGCGAGATGTCGTCCACCTCGTAGGTGGACATCGCTCCTTCGGCGTCGGCGTTCTTCTGCCGCCAGACGCGCAGGGTGAGCTTCATGCGTAGCTCCGCTGGGTGGGGTGGACGTACTCGAAGACCAGGTCTTCCTTGTGCAGGACGGGGGGTTCGCCGGTGCCGGTGAACTCCCAGGCGGCGGCGTAGGCGAACTCCTCGTCCCTGCGGGCCGCCTCGCCGTCCGGGGTCTGGGACTCCTCGCGGAAGTGGCCGCCGCAGGACTCGGCGCGGTGCAGTGCGTCGAGGCACATCAGCTCGGCGAGTTCCAGGTAGTCGACGACGCGGTTGGCCTTCTCCAGCGACTGGTTGAACTCCTCGCCGGTGCCGGGCACCTTGATCCGGCGCCAGAACTCCTCGCGGATCTGCGGGATGCGTTCCAGCGCCTTGCGCAGTCCGGCGTCGGTGCGGGCCATGCCGCAGAACTCCCACATCAGTTCGCCGACTTCGCGGTGGAAGGAGTCCGGGGTGCGGTCGCCGTCCACCGACAGCAGCAGGTTGATCCGGTCCTCGGTCTCGGCCAGCACCTCCTGCACGACGGGGTGTTCGTCGGTGACCGGGTCCTGGTGCGGGTTGCGGGCCAGGTAGTCGTTGATCGTGGCCGGCAGCACGAAGTAGCCGTCGGCCAGGCCCTGCATCAGCGCCGAGGCACCGAGCCGGTTGGCCCCGTGGTCGGAGAAGTTGGCCTCGCCGATCGCGAACAGGCCGGGGACGGTGGTCTGCAGGTCGTAGTCGACCCACAGGCCGCCCATCGTGTAGTGCACCGCCGGGTAGATCCGCATCGGCACCTCGTACGGATCCTCGTCGGTGATCCGCTGGTACATGTCGAAGAGGTTGCCGTACTTGGCCTCGACGGCCTTGCGCCCCATGCGCCGGATCGCGTCCGCGAAGTCCAGGTAGACGCCCTGGCCGCCGGGCCCGACCCCCCGGCCCTCGTCGCAGACGTTCTTCGCGGCGCGGGAGGCGATGTCGCGCGGGACCAGGTTGCCGAAGGAGGGGTAGATGCGCTCCAGGTAGTAGTCGCGCTCCTCCTCGGGGATCCGGTTCGGCGGGCGGGTGTCGCCCTGTGCCTTGGGCACCCAGATCCGGCCGTCGTTGCGCAGCGACTCGCTCATCAGCGTCAGCTTGGACTGGTGGTCGCCGGTGCGCGGGATGCAGGTGGGGTGGATCTGGGTGAAGCAGGGGTTGGCGAAGAGGGCGCCGCGCCGGTGCGCCCGCCAGACGGCGGTCGCGTTGGAGTTCATTGCGTTGGTCGACAGGTAGAAGACGTTGCCGTAGCCGCCGGAGGCGAGGACGACGGCGTCCGCGAAGTAGGTGTCGATCTTCCCGGTGATCAGGTCCCGCGCCACGATGCCGCGGGCCCGCCCGTCCACGACGATCAGGTCGAGCATCTCGGTGCGCGGATGCATCTCCACGTTCCCGGCGGCGATCTGCCGGGACAGCGCCTGGTAGGCGCCCAGCAGCAGCTGCTGGCCCGTCTGCCCGCGGGCGTAGAACGTGCGGGAGACCTGCACGCCGCCGAAGGAGCGGGTGTCGAGCAGGCCGCCGTACTCGCGGGCGAAGGGCACGCCCTGGGCCACGCACTGGTCGATGATCTCGACGGAGATCTGCGCGAGCCGGTGCACGTTGGACTCGCGGGCCCGGAAGTCGCCGCCCTTGACGGTGTCGTAGAAGAGGCGGTGGATCGAGTCGCCGTCGTTGCGGTAGTTCTTCGCCGCGTTGATGCCGCCCTGGGCGGCGATCGAGTGGGCGCGGCGCGGGGAGTCCTGGTAGCAGAACTGGACGACGTGGTAGCCCTGTTCGGCGAGCGTGGCGCCCGCGGAGCCGCCGGCCAGGCCGGTGCCGACGACGATGATCGTGTGCTTGCGGCGGTTGGCGGGGTTGACCAGCTTGGCCTCGAAGCGGCGGGTGTCCCAGCGCTCGTGGACCGGGCCGGAGGGTGCCTTGCCGTCGACGGCCGGTTCGCCGGTCGTGTAGTTCACGTAGTCGGTCATGTCAGCTCACCACTCCGGTCATGACGCCCACGGGTACGGCGATGAAGCCGGCCGTGAGCAGCAGCGCGAGGATGTCGGCGACGGTCTTCAGGGCGCGGTCGCGGGTGCGGCTGCCGACGCCGAGGGTCTGGGCGGCGCTCCAGAAGCCGTGCCGGATGTGCAGGCCCAGCGCGAGCATCGCGACGATGTAGATGACGTTGCCGTACCAGGTGGAGAAGGTGTCGACCACGTTCTGGTACGGGTGGCCCTCCTGGAAGCCGCCGGAGTGCACGGTGCCGGTGGTCAGGTCGAGGATGTGCCAGACGATGAAGAGGCCGAGGATGATGCCGCCCCACCGCATGGTGCGGGTGGCGTAGCTCGCCCGCGGTTTCCTGTGCACGTACTTCTCCGGCCGTGCCTTGATGTCGCGGCGGCTGAGCTGGTAGGCGGACGTGGCGTGGGCGACCACGGCGACGACGAGGACGATCCGGACGAGCCAGAGCGTCCACTCGTAGTGCATGAAGGGTTCGCCGACCGTGCGCAGCCAGTGCGCGTAGTGGTTGAACTCCCCCGCACCGAAGAAGATCTTCAGGTTGCCGATGACGTGGGCGACCAGGTACAGCAGCATGATCACGCCGCTGACGGCCATCACCGTCTTCTTGCCGACGGAGGAGTCCCACAGCGTGCGCGCCATGGACGGCCGTCGGTCCGTCCGCGTTGCCAGAGCCATGCGCACGACGCTAGGGCCGAACAGGCCAATCGGTCCAAGACATGGTCCGGCTGGATTCAATAGACAAAGGCTATCGTGACACCATGCAGTTCCAGCAGCTCCAGTATTTCGTCGCCGTCGCCGAGACCCGGCACTTCACCCGGGCCGCCGAGCTGGTGCACGTCGCCCAGCCGTCACTGTCGCAGCAGATCAAGGCGCTGGAGCGGGAGCTGGGCGCGGATCTCTTCCTGCGCGCGCGGGGCAACATCACGCTCACCGACGCCGGCGAGGCCCTGCTGCCGCTGGCCCGGCGCATCCTGGCCGACGCGGACACCGCCCGGCACGAGGTGCTGGAGCTGGTGCAGCTGCGGCGGGGGCGGGTACGGCTGGGGGCGACGCCGAGTCTGTGCACGGGCCTGCTGCCGGATGTGCTGCGCGCCTTCCACGACCGGTACCCGGGGATCCGCCTGCTGATCGAGGAGGGCGGCTCGCACGACCTGGTCCGGGAGCTGGCCCGGGGCGCGCTCGACCTCGCGCTGGTCGTGCTGCCGCTGCCGACACCGGCGCCCGCGCTGACCACCGTGGAGCTGCTGCGGGAGGATCTGGTCGTGGTGTCCTCCCCGGAGGCGCCGGAACCCGGCCGGGGCGGACGGGTCGTCGAGATCTCCGATCTGGAGGGGGAACGGCTGGTGATGTTCCGGCACGGATACGACCTGCGGGAGCTGACCGTGGCCGCGTGCCGTTCCGCCGGGTTCGAGCCGGATTTCGCCGTGGAGGGGGGCGAGATGGACGCGGTGCTGGGGTTCGTGCGGGCCGGTCTCGGCGTGGCCGTGGTGCCGCGGATGGTGGCCGCTCGGGCGGGCCGGGGGCTGCGCGTCACCCCGCTGGCCCGCCCCGGCCTGCACCGCACGATCGCCCTGGCCCACCGCAGCGACGTGGCTCCGCCGCGGGCGGCCCGGGAGCTGCAGCGGATGCTGCTGGAGCGCTGACGCGGTGCGCGGTCAGCCCAGGACGGCCGGCCTGAGCACCTCCTCGCACCACGTACGGAAGGCGGTGGGCGCGGTCCCGGGCGTGGCGGACGCCGCGATTCCGTAGAACCCCTGTGCGGAGGTCGCGGCGGCCAGGTCCGCCAGGCCCTGGGCCCACGCCTCGCTCGCCCCGTACCGCAGCAGCGTCGCCTTGTACTCCGTGCCGCCGAGCCGCCGGAAGCGGACCGGCCTGTCCAGCACCTCGGCCACGACCCGCGCCATCCCTTCCGGTGTCAGCGCGTCGGGGCCGACCACGGGGACGTCGTCCTGCCCCGTCCAGGAAGCGTCGAGCAGCAGCCGCGCCGCCGCCGCGCCGAGGTCGCGGGTGGTGCAGGTGCGCAGCACGCGGTCGCCGGGCGCCGCCATGGCGAGCACACCGTCGTCACGGATCGCGCCGGCCTGGTGGAGCAGGTTCTCCATGAGGTACGGCGGGCACAGCGCCCGGTAGGAGACGCCGGTGGCCCGGATCGCCTCGTCCAGGGCCAGCGAGGCGGAGATCTGCCCGGCGTTCTCGGCGACCCCGCGGCCCAGGGTGGAGACGGCGACGACCCGCTCGACACCGTCGGACGCGATCGCGTCCACGAGAGGCCGGGTGAAGTCCTGGAAGTGGGCTTCGACGCTGTCGGCGGCGGGCCTCGGCGGCACCAGCCAGAACACCCGGTCGGCGCCCGCGCACGCCTTGGCCGCGACGTCGGGGTCGGCGTGCGAGCCGCGGACGACGTCCACGCGGGCCCGCACCCGCGCGGGGAGGCGCTCGGGGTCGCGGACGACCACGCGGACCGGTCCCGCCGCGTCCCCGGCGTCGAGGAGCAGGTCGAGGACGCGGCTGCCGATCTGGCCGGTCGGGGTGGTGACGAGGATCAAGGGAGACTCCGGAAGCTCTGCGGAACAGGACGTCCCCGAGCCTCCTCCGCATCGCCCGGGAACTGAAGGATCGACCGGATCAGGGTTGTTACCCTGAGGGCAATACCGAGCAGAGGGAGAGCCGTGGAGTCCCGCCCGTTGCGCTACTTCGTCGCCGTCGCCGAGGAACTGAACTTCGCCCGCGCCGCCGAGCGGCTGGGCATCTCACCGCCTCCGCTGTCCCGCGCGATCCGCCGGCTGGAGGCGGATCTCGGTGTCACCCTGCTGGAACGCACCACCCACAGCGTCGCGTTGACCCCGGCGGGCGAGGTGCTGCTCGCGGAGGCGCGGATCGCGCTGGACGCCCTCCAGGCGGCCGGGCGCAGGACGCAGCGCGCGGCGGGCCCGGAGCCGCGACTGGTCCTCGCGGTCAAGGCCGACGGGGACGCGGGGCTGCTGGAACCGCTCCTGACGCACTACGCCACCGATCCCGCCGCGGCCCCGGTCTCGGTCCGGCTGTGCGGATGGCAGGAACAGCCGCGGCTGCTGCGGCGCGGCGAGGCCGACGCCGCGCTGGTCCACGAGCCGTTCGACCGCACCGGCCTGGACAGCGAGACGCTGACCGTCGAGCCCCGGGTGGCGGTCCTCGCCGCCGCCCACCCGCTCGCCGCCCGCGACCGGGTGCACCTCGCCGACCTCGGTCTGCGCCCCGGTGATCTGCACCGGTTCCTGGAAGAGATGCGGCGCGAGGGCCGCGACCTCGCGCAGCTGCTGACCCTCGTCGCGCTGGGCCGGCTGGTCACCGTGCTGCCGGCCTCCGTCGCCGGACGGTATCCGCGTCCGGGCGTCGTCTACCGGCCCGTCCCCGACGCACCGCCCTCGATGCTGGCGATCGCCTGGCCGCAACAGTCCCGCTCCACGGCCACCGCGGCACTCGTGCGCGCCGCTGCCGCCGTGGCCGCGGCGGTGCGGGAGGGGCAGGATCCGCCCGCCCGCTCGACCCCGGCCGCTCGGCCTCAGCCCGTCGCGTCCGCCAGTGCCAGCTCGTGCAGCCGCTCCGGCGGGCCGGGGCGGGCGTAGTACCAGCCCTGGGCCGTGTCGCAGCCCAGGATCCGCAACTGCTCGGCCTGGGCGCCGGTTTCCACGCCCTCCACCGTGACCGCCAGATCGAGGCTGTGGGCCAGGGAGACGATGCCCTCGACGATCTTCAGGTCGACGGGGTCGGCGGGGAACTGCTGCATGCCCTGGGTGAAGGAGCGGTCGAGCTTGAGGACGCTCACCGGGAGGCGGCGCAGGTTGGCGAGGTTGGAGTAGCCGGTGCCGAAGTCGTCCAGGGCGATGTCGACGCCCATCTCGGCGAGCCGGCGCAGGGGTTTGAGCAGGTCGTCGTCGGCACCGATCAGCGCGGACTCGGTGACCTCCAGGCACAGCGCGTCCGGGGCGACTCCCGCGCGCTCCAGGATGTCGACCGTGTCCTGCACCAGCCCGGGATGGCTGAGCTGGCAGGGCGAGAGGTTGACGTTGATGCGCAGCGGGCCGGCCGTGGTCCGGTCGCCGTGGCGCTCGCGCCAGGCACGGGCCTGGCGGATCGACTCCTCCAGGACCCAGCGGCCCAGCGGGACGATGAGGCCGGTGTGCTCGGCGAGCGGGATGAAGCGGTCGGGGCCGAGCACGCCGTGCTGGGGATGCAGCCAGCGCACCAGGGCCTCGGCGCCGCGCACGCTGCCGTCGCCGAGATGGACCAGGGGCTGGTACTCGATGAAGAACTCGCCGCGTTCCAGGGCCGTCGGGAGGGCCGTGGTGAGACCGTGGCGGGTGATCGCGCGGGCGTCGGCCTCGGGGTCGGCGAGTTCCGAGCGGTTGCCGCCCGCCGACTTGGCCCGGTACATCGTGATGTCGGCGCTGCGCAGGACCTCCGCCGCGGTGCGCTCGCCCGCGGGTCCCTCGACGATGCCGAGGCTGCCGCGGACCAGCAGGTCGCGGCCGTCGATGCTGACCGGCGTGATCAGCGCGTTCATGATGCGCTCGGCGAGTTCGTCCACCTTGCGCTCGGTGCCGGGGCCGGTGGTCAGGGCCACGAACTCGTCGCCGCCGAGCCGGGCGACCATCTCGCCGGGTGCGGTCGCGCACGACTGGAGCCGGTCGGCGACCTCCACCAGCAGCCGGTCGCCGGCCGCGTGGCCCAGGCTGTCGTTGATGGTCTTGAAACCGTCCAGGTCCAGGTAGCACAGGCCGAAGCGCTGGCCCTCGGCGGCGTTCAGGGCCTTCTCCAGCCGCTCGAAGAACAGCGTGCGGTTGGGCAGGCCGGTCAGGGCGTCGTGGGTGGCCTCGTAGCGCAGCCGGAGGTTGAGCAGGCGGCGCTCGGTGGTGTCCTCCATGAGCGCGAGCTGGTACTGCGGGGCGCCGTCGGCGTCGCGCAGCAGGGAGACCGTCAGGTTGGTCCACAGGACCGTGCCGTCGGGGCGGTTGAAGGCCTTCTCCACGTGGTAGTGCTCGCGGTCGCCGTGCACGAGTTCGTGGTAGAGCCGCCAGATCTGCGGGGCGTCCTCCGGGTGCACCCAGTCCTGGACGCGCCGGCCGCGCAGGGTCTGCTCGGAGAGACCGAACATGCGCAGCAGCGCCTCGTTGACCTGGAGGACGTTGCCGTCCAGATCGGCGATGCCGACCCCTATGGCCGCGCCCTCGAACACCGCCCGGAAGCGGGCCTCGCTCGCGTGCAGCGCCTGGGCCACCACACCCTGGGCCTGCAACGCGGCCTGGGCGATGGCCTCCTGCTCGGCGAGGGTGCGCTCGCGCAGCGCCTGCGCGTACCCGGCGGCCATCGCGTGCTGCAACCGCGAGGAACGCATGCGCAGTTCGTCCTGGGGGCCGTCCTCGCCGCAGTACAGGACCAGGTAGGCGTCGACGCAGTCCAGGGAGCGGGCCAGCGCCTCGGGGTCGGTGCAGTGCGCCCCGACGAGGGCGGCGCCGACGGCCTTCGCCGCGTCGGCGTCGAAGCTGCGGGCGCGCAGCAGCCGGCTCAACCGGCGTGCGAGCGGCAGGAGTTGTTCCTCGAACTCGGCGCGGGTCAGCGACGTCGAGGTCACCGGGAAGACCGCCCGGCCCCAGATCGTCGTCAGCCGCCGCAGTCTGTCCTCCGGCCCGTCCGGCTCCGCGCTCACGCCGTACGCCCCACGCCGGCGAACCCGGAGAAGGCATAGGGATCCTCGTCCTCCGGCGCCGAGTCCGGGCGCCAGTGCGGCATCTGCACCAGTCCGGGTTCCACCATGTCGTACCCCTCGAAGAACCGCGCGATCTCGTCGCGCGAGCGCATGATCAGCGGGTTGCGAATGCCCTTGTATACGTCCACCGCGCCCTCGGCCCGCTCGGCGGGCAGCGGGATTCCCTCGTACGAGGCATGGGTGAGGATCAGCAGGCTGCCGGGCGCGAGCGCCTTGCGCAGCTCGGCCACCGCACCGTACGGGTCGTCCGCGTCTTCCACGAAGTGCAGTATGGCAACGAGCAGGAGGGCCACTGGCCGATTCAGGTCGATCAGCCGCTCCAGTCGGGGACTGGCGAGGATCTCGTGGGGCTTGCGGAGGTCGGCGGCGACCACGTCCGTGTCGTCGTCGCCCGCCAGCACGGCCTCGCTGTGGGCGACGGCCACCGGGTCGTGGTCGACGTAGACCACGCGGGCACCGGGTACGGCCGCCTGGGCCACCTCGTGGACGTTGCCGAACGTCGGGATGCCGGAGCCGATGTCGAGGAACTGGGTGATGCCCTCCCCGGCGGCGAAGCGCACGGCCCGGCGCATGAACGCCCGGTTGGCCTGCATGATCTTCGGCAGGCCCGGCATGAACTCCATGGCCCTGCGGGCCGCTTCCCGGTCGACCTCGAAGTTGTGCGAACCGCCCAGGTAGTAGTCGTAGATCCGCGAGACGCTCGGCACCGAGATGTCGATGCTCCGTGGTGCCCAGGCGGGACGCTCCATGTATCTCTCCAAGGCGTGGACAGGTGTAGGCGATCCGGTGTTCGAGCTGAGGCTACTGATCGCCCGCCAAAGGAGCGACCCGAAACGGAAATTGACCATCCGTTCCCGGTCACTGCCTGCGGCAAGTGCCCGTATGGCCCCGCTGTGTGACGGCTGTGCGCCGCCCGCCGCCTTCCCTGCGTTCCCCGGACACAACGATCCGCCCCCTCCGTGCGGTGCGGAGGGGGCGGATCTTCGGTCGCGCGCCGGGTCGGGCGGGGCGATCGACCCTGGGGAGGTGATCTAGTTGCCCGGCGCGCCGACCGGCTTTCCGTCGGGCGAGACGGCGTACCACGTGCCGCCCACGCCCTGACCGTTGGTGTCCCCCGGGGCCTTGTCCCCGGAGAAGGTGTAGATCGGCCAGCAGTTGACGGTCATCTGCTTGACCCCGTCGGGGCGGGTGAAGGGCATCAGGCCCTTCTTCTTCACGCCCTCGGTGTCGTCCGCGTTCACCGGGCCGACGGCCGGCCACTTCTCCAGGCACGCGCCGGTGCAGTTGGAGACGGACTTGGGCCAGGCCTGGTCCTTCATGAAGCGGTAGACCGTCCGGCCGTCCTTGTCCACGACGATCTCGCCGAGCTTGGGGTCCTTGTGGACGGACAGGCCGGGCAGATCGGACAGCTTGGCCTTCTTGCCGGTCGGAGCGAGCGCGAACCACTTGCCGCCCACACCCTGGCCGTTGACGTCACCGGCGTTGACGTCCTTGGCGTACCGGTAGGCGGGCCAGCCGCCGATGGTGAGCTGCTTGGAACCGTCGGCACGGGTGACCTCGCCGAGCAGCGCCTTGTCGATGCCGGTGCCGGCGGTGGCGTCGTCGGCGGGGACCGGCGGCCAGGTGGTGGCGCAGTCTCCGGCACAGTTGGACTTGGGCGGGTTGGCGGTGTCCTTGTCGAACCGGTAGAGGGTGAGGCCGGAGCCGTCGGTCACCACATTGCCCAGGTCGGGGTTGCTGGCCACGGCGAGCTTGCCCGCGGGGGTGACCGGGGCCGGAGAGGCCGAACTCTTGTCGCCGTCGGCGCCGTAGCCGTTGCCCGCGCCGGTCGTGGTGCCGCTGCCCGGGTTGCCGTAGTCGCCGGCCGCGGCCGTGGCCCCGACGTTCTGGGCCGCCGAAGCGGGAGTGGTGGTGTTGTCCTGACCGCACGCCGTCGTCAGCGCCAGCACCGAGGCGGCTGTGGCCACCAGTGAGGCGGTCCGCCAGGAGGTATTCATCGTCGACTCCCCATTATCGCCTGGATATCGCAGCGCCTGCCACGCCGCCGCACGACCATGGGTACGCACCGCGGGGGTCGTCGTGTTCAACGGCGGCCGGAAATTCTTTCCGGCACCTGTGCCGCGGTCCGTCGGCGGAGTGCGCACATCCGGACGGATGGTGTGATCCAGGCTCTTCAGGCCGTCAAACCATTGATCACGTGATCTCCCCCTTTCGGAGCAATCTCGGCGCACTACGGCGTACGGCCGCGTCGCGCGCCTCATGATCTCCGTCGTGCATGGACCCGAAGTGACTCGATGCGCGCCCACGGCACGGGGGTTGGCCCTGATGGCGCTGACCTGGACCCTGGTGGGCTGCCCGGTCGGCAGCGCGTCGGCCGACGCCTGCGCGTACGCCTCGGCGGGCCCGGACGGCACGGTGGCGGTGGCCCGCGCCGGCGGCCACCACTGGCCGCCTCCGCCCTGTCCGACACCGACCCCGCCACCGTGTCCGCCCACGCCCACGCCCACACCGACGCCCACACCGACGCCCACCCCCACTCCCCCGCCGAAGCCGACCCCTCCGCCCAAGCCGACACCCAAGCCGACGCCCACTCCGGAGCCCACGCCGACGCCCACGCCGAAGCCGGAGCCCACGCCGAGGGCGCCCGCCCGGCCCGCTCCGGCGCCCCCGGCTCCCCCCGCTCCCCGGCCGACCCCCACACCCACCCCGACCCCGAAACCCACGCCGAGGCCGACCCCCAGGCCCACTCCCCGGCCCTCCTCGACCCCGGTGAGCTTCCCGGCGTACCACCCGCACGCCATCAGCCACCCCCCGCGCGGGCGCACCACGCCCGTCACCTACGTCCTGCTCATCACCGTCCCCGCGATCGTCGCCGTCGCGGCGCTGCGCCCGCGCTGACGCGCCGGCACCCTCACCACTGGAGGCATCACTTGTCGGATTGGCTTGTTCTCGTCCTCGCGATGCTGGCGGCCTGTGCCGTGGTGGTCGTCATCACACTGGTGCGGCACCGGGCCGTCGCCGAGGACGAGGATCCCAGCGAGACCCCGGACGTCATCGAGTACATGACGATGTGGATCGGCGTCATCTACGCCATCGTCCTGGGTCTGGCCATCGCGGGCGTGTGGGAGGCCCGCAACACGGCCCAGGACCAAGTGCAGTCCGAGGCCCAGGCGCTGCACGAGATCTCGGAGCGGGTCCGGGTCTACCCGCCGGAGGTCCGTGACCGCATCCGGGCGGACCTGGACGCCTACGTCGGTTACGTCGTGCACACCGAGTGGCGCGAGATGGCGGACGAGGAGCAGGTCACGGACCGCGGCACCGCACTGCTGCAGAAGGTCCGGGCGGACGTCACCGACTATCGGCCGAGCAACGACTTCGAGGCGCAGGCCTACCAGCCGCTGCTCGACCAGCTGGCCGCCGCCGACCAGGCGCGCAACGCGCGTGCCGACTCCACCGGGGCCACCATGCCGTCGGTCGTGTGGTGGGGGCTGATCACCGGTGGGCTCATCACGGTCGGGATGGTGTTCGCCCTGCAGATCCGGCGCACCCGGCGGGAGCTCATCCTGGCCGGTCTGTTCTGCGCGACCATCACCTTCATGCTGTTCCTCATCTGGGACTTCGACGCGCCGTTCAGCCGGGGCATCGCGGTGACCGCGGAACCGTTCCTCAGCCTGTTCCCGGGCGCGACCGGATAACCCCCGGCCGCGGGAGCGGAGTCCGCCGACCGATCGCGTCTCGACAGGCCGTCGCCCCGCTCCCCGCAGGGGACCGGGGCGACGGCCTGTCGAGACGTGTGCGCCCTGCCGAGGGGACGGAGGGCGGGCTCACGGGCGGACGGGGGCTCAGACGCGCTTCTCGTGCCGCCTGCGCAGCCAGAAGGCACCACCGCCGATCAGCGCCGAGGCCACCAGGCCGCCGCCGATGGCCATGTCGGTGGGCGTCGCGCCGGTGATCCTGCTTCCGCCGATACCGCCGTTGACACCGCCGAGCACGGTGAAGGCGTCACGGCGGGTCAGGGTGCGGCCGTCGCAGCGGACGGTGACGTCGTACCGGCCGCGGCGGACGTCGTGGTCGACGACGGCGACACCCCGTGCGCTGTCGTCGTGGAACGGCTCCAGCCGGATGGTGCCGAACGCGTCGGAACTCGCCGTGCCGCCCCGGCAGCCGTTCACGATGACGGTGAGACGGCCCCCGGGGGAAACGATGTCGGGAGTGACGAAGATGTCACGCGAGCCGAAGCCCTCATGGCCCCCGCGCCCCTCACCGCCGAAATCGTCCCCGCGGCCGAAGTCGTTTCCGCGGTTGCCGCCCTCGCCCCCGCGGCCGTTGCCGAAGCCCTCGCCCCCGCGGCCGTTGCCGAAGCCCTCGTTCCCACGGCCGTTGCCGAAGCCCTCGTTCCCACGGCCGTTGCCGAAGCCTCCGTTGCCGCGGCCGTTGTTGAAGCCCTCGTTCCCACGGCCGTTGCCGTTCCCGTTGCCGTTCCCGTTGAAGTTCCCGTTGCCGTTGAAGTTCCCGTTGCCCGGCAGGCGACCGTTGCCGTTGAAATTCCCGTTGCCGGGGAAGACGCCGTTGCCGGGGAGGACGCCGTTTCCGCTGAAGGTGCCGATGTTGCCGGTGCCGGGGACGACGACCGTGGTGTCGGTGTTGCTCGGGCCGCCCCCGTTGCCCATGCCGTCCGCGACGGCCACGGGGGCGGCGAGCCCGAGGACGGCGACCGTGGTGCACGCCGCCGCCAGGGCACGTTGGTTGCGCATGTGATCCTCCGCGGGAGGTCACCGGGGCCCGTCCCCGGTGGATCGGCGAGAAAGCACCTCCCGGGACGACCCTCAGACGCGCGGAACACGCCCGCATGTCGAGAATGGTCCGTCCTGGTGATCCGACACGCCGACAGAAAACCACACAATCCGATATTGCCGCAGGTCACGGACCGTCAGAAAATTCCTGTGAACGGCAACTCGGATGGCGCACCGAACGGGCGCCGGGCCACCCGTTCGCCCATGGCCCCGTCGCCCGTCGCGTGCGCGGGATTTAGCGTTTTCCCATGCGCGATGGACGTGGCGGCGACCGCGTCGAAAGGGGATGGCGAATGTCTGCGTCCAAGCTCTCCGAGCTTTTCGAAGAGGAGGAGCGGCGGAGGAAGCGCGCCCCGTGGGGCGTCATAGCGCTTGTTCTGCTGACCGGTCTGGCACTCATCCGGAACGGCTCCGGGGAGTTCGACGTCGGCCCGCCGCAGCCCGCCTCGGCGGCGGCCCCGGACGCCCGGGCCACGCTGGGCACCTTCGCCCCCGCGCCCGCCTCGCTGCCGTTCTCCGTCGTGCAGCGGGTCCGGATCCCCGCGATCCAGGTGGACGCGCCCGTCGTGCCGGTCGGCCTGGACACGGACGGCTGGGTCGCCGCGCCGCCGCCGGAGAACCCCGGCCTGGCCGGCTGGTTCACCGGCGCCGTCTCCCCCGGCGAGAAGGGCACCGCGGTCGTCGTCGGCCACGTCGACAACAAGCAGGGCCCCGCGGTGTTCTACGGCCTCGGCGCGCTGAAGAAGGGGAACCAGGTCGAGATCCTGCGTCAGGACGGAAGGACCGCGGTGTTCGAGATCTACGGCGTCGAGGTCTTCGAGAAGAACAACTTCCCCGGTGACCGGGTGTACGGCTCGAAGGGGACACCGGAACTCCGGGTCATCACCTGCGGCGGCGGTTTCTCGAAGCAGAACGGATACGACGGGAACGTCGTCGTCTTCGCCCGCCTGGTCGCGGTCACCTGAAGCGCCGCGGACCGGCGGGCGGAAGGCCGGCGCGGGCCGGCGAGGCCCGGGATCGGCGCGGGATCGTCACACGCGGCGGGGCGGCACGACGAGGTGGTATCCCGAGTCGATGAGACGGGGAAGCCACTCGCGGATCGCGCTGACGGTCTGCGAGCGGTCGCCCCCGGCGTCGTGGGACAGGACCACGACGCCGGGGGCGGCGCCGTTCTCCACCTGGTCGATGATGGTGCGGGTGCCGGGCTCCATCCAGTCGGTGGTGTCCACGGTCCAGGCCATCGGCTCCATGCCCATCTCGGCTCCCAGCTGGAAGGCCGCCCGGTTCCAGGCGCCGTAGGGGGCGCGGAACCACTGGGGGCGTTCGCCGTAGGTGTCCTCGATGACGGCGCTGGTGCGCTCCATCTCCGAGCGGATCTCCTTGCGGCCGAGCGTCGTCAGCAGCGGGTGGGTCCAGGTGTGGTTGCCGACGACATGCCCCTCCTCGGCCATGCGGGCCACCAGTTTCCTGTTGTCCACGACGCACTCCCCGCACACGAAGAACATCGCCCGGACGTCGTACTTGGCAAGGGTGTCGAGGATGTGCGGGGTGTAGTCCGGGTGCGGGCCGTCGTCGAAGGTCAGCACCATGTGCCGGCCGCGTCCGGAGACCTGGAGGATGGGCTGCGTGCGCACCTTGAGCTTGCGGGGCCCGGTGCGCGGTGGCCCCCATCCGGTGATCGGCTGGAGCCGGTAGGCGGAGGGCGCCAGCGCCTGGCGGGCCTGCGGGCCGGCGGCGGGGGCCGTGGTGCTCCGGGCGGTCTCCTCGCCGCCGGAGGCCAGGACGGCTCCGGCGGTACCCGCGGCTCCCAGTGCGGCGGCGCCGGCGAGGAGCATCCGGCGCCGCGTGAACAACTGATCCTTCTGCATGACCCATCAGTCGCCCCGTCGGGCTCCGCCGCGCCACAACGGCTCCGGTGCGGCGGCGGGAATGCACCCGGACAGCGGAGTGAGCGGTCCGCTCAACGGCGGCGCACGAGCGGGAACGGGAGCGTCTCACGGATCGTCAGGCCGGTGAGGAACATGACGAGCCGGTCGACGCCGAGGCCGAGGCCGCCGGTCGGGGGCATGGCGTAGGAGAGGGCCTGGAGGAAGTCCTCGTCCAGTTCCATGGCCTCCGGGTCGCCGCCGGCGGCCAGCAGCGACTGCTCGGTGAGCCGGCGGCGCTGTTCGACGGGGTCGGTCAGCTCCGAGTAGGCCGTCCCGAGTTCGGTGCCGAAGGCGACGAGGTCCCAGCGTTCGGCGAGCCGGGGGTCGGCGCGGTGCTGCCGGGTGAGCGGGGAGACGTCGGCCGGGAAGTCCTTGTAGAAGGTGGGCGCTCCGGTCCGGTGCTCGACCAGCCGCTCGTACATCTCCAGTACGACGTCGCCGGGACCGTCGTCGGCGGTGTACGGCACCCCGGTGCGGTCGCACAGCCGGTGCAGCCGCAGCAGTTCGGTGCCGGGGCCGATCTCCTCCCCGAGCGCCTCGGAGAGCGCCCCGTACACGGTCTTGACCGGCCAGGTCCCGGAGATGTCGTGCTCCTCGCCGTCCTTGCGGGCCACCGGGGCGCCGAAGGCGGCGATGGCGGCGCCCTGGATCAGTTCGCGGGCGAGGTCGAGCATGACGTCGTAGTCGGCGTGGGCCTGGTAGGCCTCCAGCATCGTGAACTCGGGGTTGTGCTTGTGGGAGACGCCTTCGTTGCGGAAGGTGCGGCCCAGCTCGAAGACCTTCTCCAGGCCGCCGACGCACAGCCGCTTCAGATACAGCTCGGGGGCGATACGCAGGTACAGGTCGAGGTCGTAGGCGTTGATGTGGGTGGTGAAGGGGCGGGCGTTGGCGCCGCCGTGGATCTGCTGGAGCATCGGGGTCTCGACCTCCAGGTAGCCACGGTCCAGCAGGCCCTGGCGCAGGGCCTGCACGGCGGCGGAGCGGGCGCGGATCACGGCCCGGGCGTCGGGGCCGGAGATGAGGTCCAGATAGCGGCGGCGGACCTTGGCCTCGGGGTCGGCGAGGCCGCGCCGCTTGTCGGGCAGCGGGTGCAGGCACTTCCCGGTGAGCTGCCAGGAGGTGACGAAGACGGTGGGTTCGCCCCGGTCGCTGGACCGGGCACGGCCGGTGACGGTGATGTGGTCGCCGATGTCGGCGTCGGCGGTGAAGCGGTCGAGCCGCGGACCGGAGCCCTCGCGGGTGAAGGCGATCTGGTGGTCGCCGGACCAGTCGCGGAGCACGGCGAAGACGATGCCGCCGAAGTCGCGGACCAGCATCACGCGTCCGGCGACCCTGACGTCCTCGCCCGGTGGTACGTCGGCGAGGGCGTGGGTGGGTGCGGGGACCCCCACGGGATAGGGGTCGGTGCCGCGGGCGCGCAGCCGGTCGAGGGTGCGGTACCGGACGCGGACCTGGTCGGGCAGGCCCGCGTCCGGGGCGGCGGGCCCGGCCTCGTCCCCTCCGTCGGGGCCGAGCACCGGCCGGGACGGCAGGTCCGCCGGGACGGCGGCCCGCTGCCCGGTCTTCGAGTGCCCCTTTCCCCACAGTTTGCGCAACGACGGTACGGAGACGAAGCCTTCGGCGATACCGGAGGCGAGTCCGATGCGGGCGAGGGAGGCGGTGTCGCCGTAGCAGATGAAGCGTGGGTACCACTCGGGGTGGTACTTGGCGTTGGAGCGGTACAGGGCCTCCAGCTGCCACCAGCGGGAGAAGAACAGCAGCAGGCGGCGCCAGAGCCGCAGGACCGGCCCGGCGCCGATGCGGGCGCCCTCCTCGAAGACCGACCGGAAGACCGCGAAGTTCAGGGAGATCCGGCGCACGCCCAGCTTGGGTGCCGCGGCGCACAGTTCGGCGGCCATGAACTCCATCACACCGTTGGGGGCGGTCCGGTCACGGCGCATCAGGTCCAGGGATACGCCGTCGCCGCCCCAGGGCACGAAGGAGAGCAACGCGAGCAGCCGGCCGTCCTCGCCGAGGGCCTCCACGAGGAGGCAGTCGCCGTCGGCGGGGTCGCCGAGCCGGTCCAGGGCCATGGAGAAGCCGCGCTCGGTCTCGGTGTCCCGCCAGGCGTCGGCCTTGTCGACGATCTCCTCCATCTCGCGTTCGGTGAGGGCGGCGTGCCGGCGGACGCGGCAGACGGCTCCGCTGCGGCGGACCCGGTGCACGGCCTGCCGGGTGACGCGCATGTCCCGGCCGCCCAGGTCGAAGGAGGCCACGTGCACGACGGCCTCGTCGCCGAGCTGGAGGGCGCCGAGGCCGGCGCGGGCGTAGGCGCGGGCGCCGTCCTCGGAGGCGCCCATCACGGCGGGCGCCCAGGCGTGCCGGCGGGCGGTGTCCAGCCAGGCGTCGATGGCGTGCGGCCATGCCTCCGGGTCGCCGACGGGGTCGCCGCTGGCCAGGCACACGCCGGCCTCGACCCGGTAGGTGACGGCGGCCTTGCCGCTGGGCGAGAAGACGACGGCCTTGTCGCGCCGGGTGGCGAAGTAGCCGAGGGAGTCCCGCGCGCCGTACGCCTTCAGCAGGGCGCGGATGCGGGTCTCCTCGTCGCCGTGCAGGGCGGCTTCCAGGCGCTGCGAACGGAACAGCGTGGCGGCGGCGTTGAGGAGGGCGAGGGCACCGAGCAGGCCCAGCACGAAGGTGATCCGGCGCGGCGGGCGACCGGTGAAGGCGCTGCCGGAGACCAGTCCGCCGCACACCCGGTCGGCCGCCCAGGCCAGGTGCTGGGCCGCCGGGAGGCTGCCCGGGAAGAGCAGCAGCAGGCCCCAGCCGAGCAGGATCGCCACGGCCAGCCCGGCCATCAGCACGGCGAGCGCCCGCCACACGGCGCCCCGGCGGGAGGCGGCGTAGAACTCCCTCCGGGCCACCACCAGCAGGAGCAGCAGCAGCGCGCACAGCACCAGGGAGGGCAGCGACGCGGCGTACAGGCCGACGGCGACGCCGAGCACGTCGGAGAGGACGAGCAGGCCGAGATAGACGACGACCAGCCACCAGGCGATCTTCTTGCGGGCTGCGGTGGCGCCGGCCAGCAGGAACAGGAAGACGGCGTAGGCGAGGTTGGCGCTGATGGGCACCAGCAGCAGGTCGAGGGTGCGGACGACCGGGCGGAGGGGGCCGCGCAGCGGGGCGATGATCGCGAGCAGGGCGCACAGCAGGCCGAGCGCGGCGAACAGGGTGGCGAAGGCCTCCGGGACCCAGCCGAGGCGCCGGACGGCGGGCGGGCGTGTCGGACCGCCGGCGCCTCTGCGGGCGGCCGGCTCCGCGGTGGCGGTCATGGTTCCGACTCTAGGAAGGGCCGGGGCGCCCCGCCCGTCGAGCGGGGCCCGCGCGTGGGCTGGAACTGCTGATTCCGATAGCCTCGGTCCGTGACGGAACAGCACGGACATCGCTCGCACACGTTCGAGCGGGGAACGGACGGGCCGAAGGTCATCGTCGTCGGGGTGGACGGCTCCGACTCCTCGCTGCGTGCCGCCGCGTACGCGGGCGGTCTGGCCCGGCGGCAGCACGCGCTGCTGGCCGTGGTGTACGTGCAGCCGGTGCTCGCGGCGGGCGCGGCGCTCGGGGCGCCGGTGGCCGAGACGACCGACGAGATCGCCGAGGATCTGATCGCGCAGATCCGGGAGGCCGCCGAACGGGTCAA
The DNA here is from genome assembly GCF_055600785.1 of Streptomyces sp. NPDC038200. Classification (NCBI taxonomy): domain Bacteria; kingdom Bacillati; phylum Actinomycetota; class Actinomycetes; order Kitasatosporales; family Streptomycetaceae; genus Streptomyces; species Streptomyces sp. NPDC038200. The sequence goes on along the minus strand of NZ_JBVJYH010000016.1, from coordinate 147,109 downwards.
GGGGATATTCGAGGTGCGCTGGGAGTTCCACACCTTCCGCGGCGACCCCTACAACGGCCTGGTGAGGGCGGCGGACGAGCTGAAGGCGGACGCGGTGGTGGTGGGTGCCTCGGAGCAGGCCGGGCACCGGATCATCGGCTCGGTGGCGGTGCGGCTGGTGAAGGCGGGACGCTGGCCGGTGACGGTCGTGCCGTAGGGCGCCGTGGCCGGCCGCGCCGCGGGCCCGCCCCGTCGTCGGCCGCCGGGACCGGCCGGAGGCGGACACCGGCCGGGGCCGTGCGTGGCGTCTTCCCTGCGGCGCCTCGCTGAGCCATCATGATCCGCCGTCAGCCGTTTGCCGACGGTGAAGAGGTGAGGCTTGTGAACAGGCTCCGTGCGGGTGAGGGGATTCTCCGCCGCAAACCCATTGAGCACATCGAGGAGACCGAGGTCACCGAGGGCACCAGGCTGGACAAGTCGCTGGGCCTGTGGCAGCTGACCGCGATCGGCGTGGGCGGCATCATCGGTGCGGGCATCTTCACGCTGGCGGGCACGGTGGCGAACGGCAAGGCCGGACCGGCGGTACTGGTGTCGTTCCTGGTCGCCGGTGTCGCCAGCGCCTGCGCCGCGCTGTCGTACGCCGAGTTCGCGGGGCTGATCCCGAAGGCGGGGTCGGCGTACACGTACGGCTACGCGGTGCTGGGCGAGTTCGCGGGCTGGTTCATCGGCTGGGACCTGCTGCTGGAGTACACGGCGATCGTGGCCGTGGTGGCGATCGGGATCTCCGGCTACTTCGGCTTCCTGGTCCAGGACCTGGGCGCACAGCTGCCCTCGTGGATGCTCGGGGCGCCCGGGACGGGCGCGGGGCACCGGGTCGACCTGTTCGCGGTCGTGCTGTGCCTGCTCATCGCCTGGCTGCTCAACCTGGGCATGCGCAGCGCCGCCCGCTTCGAGACGTTCGTGGTGGCACTCAAGGTGATCGTGGTGCTGGTGGTGATCGGGGTGGGTGTGTTCCACATCCACACGGCCAACTACCACCCGTTCTTCCCGTTCGGCATCGGCGGCGCGTTCACCGGCGCGGCGACGGTGTTCTTCGCCGTGTTCGGCTACGACGCCATGTCGACCGCGGCCGAGGAGTCGAAGGACGCGCAGCGGCACATGCCGAAGGCGATCATCTACTCGCTGGCGATCTCGATGGTGCTGTACGTCGCGGCCTGTCTGGTGCTGACGGGCATGCAGAACTACAAGGACATCGACCCCGAGAGCGGCTTCTCCTCGGCGTTCAAGTCGGTGGGTCTGGACCGGCTCGCGGACGTGATCGCGGTCGGCGCGATCATCGGCATCCTCACCGTGATGTTCACGTTCATGCTGGGCGTGACCCGGGTGTGGTTCTCGATGTCCCGTGACGGGCTGCTGCCCAAGTGGTTCGCCAAGACGCATCCGACGCGGCACGTGCCGACCCGGGTGACCTGGATCGTCGGGGTGGCCTCGGCCCTCATCGCCGGCTTCCTGCCGATCGGCGAGGCGGCCGAGCTGACCAACATCGGCATCCTGCTGGCGTTCGTCGTGGTGTGCGTGGCGGTGATCGTGCTGCGTTACCGGCAGCCCGACCTGCCGCGCACCTTCCGCACGCCGTGGATGCCGTTCGTGCCCGCGCTGGGTGTCCTGTTCTCGATCTGGCTGATCACGTTCCTCCAGTGGCAGACCTGGCTGCGGTTCGCGGTGTGGTTCCTGATCGGCTGCGTGATCTACTTCGGCTATTCCTACAAGCGGTCCGAGCTGGCCGGACGGCGGCCCGCCGAGTGAGCCGGAGCTGATCACTCCGCCATGACCAGGCCGTCCTCGGCGGCCCCGCGGCTGAGGACCACGTTCCTGATCCGGTCGCGGACCGCCTCCAGTCCGGCCCCCTGGGCGATGGCCCTGTTGAGGTCGACGACCCGGCCGGCGTCCAGGTCGTACAGCTGCGGGATGAACTCGGCCCTGGTCACCCGCCAGGGCTCGCCCGGACCGGCCGGCGGAGCGAAGGTGAAGCGGCCGAGGGTGGACTGGTTGCCGCGCGGGTCCTGGACTCCCTCGCCGTTGTACATCTCGCCGGCGATCTGGTCGCCCATCCCGTAGACCACCCAGGTGCCGTTGACCTTCTCGTACGCCTGCGGGACGTGCGCGTGGGTGCCGAGGATCAGGTCGATGTCGGGGTGGCCGTCCGTGGCCGAGGCGGTGAGCTGCTGGGCGAGGGTGAGCTGCGTCCGGTCGGGTTCGTCCTGCCATTCGGTGCCCCAGTGCACGGAGACCACGACCACGTCGGCGCCGCCCCGCCGGGCCGCGCGGGCGTCGGCGACCATCCGGTCGGCGTCCATCAGGTTGACCGCCCAGGGCTGTCCGTCCGGCAGCGGGTGGTCGTTGGTGCCGAAGGTGTACGACAGATGGGCGACCTTGGCCCGGCCCGCCCGGAAGAGCGTCAGCAGCCGGGCCTCGGCCTCGCTGCGGGCCGTGCCGGCGTGCCGCAGGCCGGCCTCGTCCATGGCGTCGAGGGTGCGCCGGATGCCGGCGGCGCCGTCGTCCAGGGCGTGGTTGGAGGCGGTGGAGCACCCGTCGTAGCCGGTCGCGGCGAGGGCCCCGGCGATCTGTGGCGGGGACTTGAAGACGGGGTAGCCGGCGTAGTCGCCGTCCGCGCCGTAGACGGTCTCCATGTGACACAGCGCCAGGTCGGCGCCGGCGACGACGGGCTGGACGCCGCCGAGCATGGGGCGGAAGTCGTAGCCGTTGCCGTCGGCGTCGTAGGAGGCCCGCTCGATGACGGAGGTGTGCGGCAGGACGTCTCCGGAGGCGACGAGGGTGAAACCGCCGCCCGCCGAGGGCGCCGCGTGCCCCTGTGCGCCGGGCTCCTCCCGCTGCTGGTTCCGGCAGGCGGCCCCGGCCGCGAGAACGGCGGTCAGGACGAGAGCCACCTGCTGCCTGCGTCCGATCATCAGCTCACCCCAAGATTGTCGTATATACAGACGAAGCCGTGACGGGCATATGGGTATGAATCTGATGAGCCGGATAAACAGGACGGGCGGCGTCATTAACCCGTCCGGTGCCTCGCGGACCGCTCGTCCGACCGTTCGCCGACGCGATCGACCGTCCGTCGCACGACCGGGTCCGCACCCTGTCCGCCGGCCGCGTCCTGCGCTGCCATACCGCCATGACGGCCGGAACCTCACTCACCCACGGGACGACGACCGCCGAGCACGAGCTGGCCGCGCTCCAGCGCGAACACGGCGGCCCCCTGTTCGCCCTGCTGCTCAGGCTCTGCGACGGCGACCGGCAGCGCGCCGAGGATCTCGTCCAGGAGACCCTGGTGCGCGCCTGGCAGCACCCGGAGGCGCTGCACGCCGAGGACTTCGACTCCGTACGGCCCTGGCTGCTCACCGTGGCCCGGCGGCTCGCGATCGACGCGCGGCGGGCCCGGCAGGCGCGGCCCCCCGAGATCGGTGACGCGGTCCCGGAGAACGCGCGGGTGACCGCCGATCACGCCGAGCGGTCCGCGGCGATGCTCGACGTCCGGGAGGCTGTGAAGACACTCACGCCGGACCACCGTGACGTGCTGGTACTCGTGTACTTCCTCGGGGCCAGCGTGGCGGAAGCGGCTCAGACCCTGGGGATTCCGCCGGGTACCGTGAAATCCCGCGCGTACTACGCGCTGCGCGCCCTGCGCCGGGTCCTCCCGGGTTATACGGCCGACCTGCGGTGAAACCGGAGGCCGGGTCAAGCCTCGGTAAAGCGCCTTGCTGTAACCCCCGTTCGGGCAATGGGCTGTCCTCATCCGCGTTCCGGGCGGGCAGGGGCCGCGCGGCCCCGAAGGGCTCGGGCGACGCGCACGTACCGGAGGAAGGGCAGGAAGGGATGCTGCACAGAGGTCACGAGAGCACGGACGGCACCGGCGGCGGTGAACTGGCCGTCCCCATGGCGTGGTTGTACGCCGAGTACATCGCCGACGAGCTGCTGCGCACCGGCGATCTGATGCCGCCGACGTCCTTCGAGTTCCGGGCGGGCCGGGACGCGCTGGCGCTGACCGTCTTCCTCTCCGACACCGACGGGGAGCTGTCCGGCATCCGGGTGATCTCCCAGCTGGAGAACTGGCTGTCGCTGACCGCCTACGACCAGCCGTGGCAGGACTGGGTGCGGGCGCGGATGGCCGAGCTGACCGAGCGGGCGGCGGCCTCCGGCGCCCCCTCCCCCGACCTGGCGCTGGCGGCGGACGCCTGGCGCTGGCTGGAGGAGACCGAGCTGCTCGCGCCGGACCTGGACGCGGTACCGGGCGGCGGGGCGGTGTTCGGGGAGGACGAGGGGCCGAAGGTGTGGACCCCGGCCTGGCGGCTCGGGCTGCCGCTCGGGCACCTGGCGATCCACCTCTTCTGAATCTTCTGGAATTCACACCAATCCGCGGGCCGGACCGCTCCGAATCTCTTGTCCGGGATTCTGTGCGCGGCTTGAGTGATTCGGGCGTCGGCTGCGTACGGGTGGGAGCAAGGAGTAACCCCACCCGCACCCATCGGCACGAGGATTCGGCATGAGGTCCCTGGAAAGGCATCGCGACGTCGGCGCGTACGCGCTCGGCGTGCTGGACGAGGCGGAGGCCTTCCGCTTCGAGGACCACCTCATGGAGTGCCCCCGGTGCGCGGCACACGTGACCGAGTTCGGGCCCGCGGCCCGGCAGTTGATGTTGTACCGCCGGGCCACGCCGCGCTTCGTGCCCCCCATGGCACAGCCCGGCCCCCGGCTGCTGGACCGGCTGCTCGGCGAGCTGACGCACCGGCGCCGGGCGCGACGCCGCCGGCTGCTGTACGGCCTGGCCGCCTCGGTGGTGCTGGCCGTGGCCGGTCCCGGGATCGTGGCCTTCGCCGGACACGGGGAGCAGACCGCGCACGTCGCCGCGGCGACCGATCCGCACACCGGGGTGTGGGCACGGGTCACCTCCGAGGACCAGGAGTGGGGCAGCGGCCTGCGGCTGGAGGTCAAGGACGGTTCCGGGCGGCACACCTGCCGGCTGGTCGCGGTCGGCGACGACGGCACCGAACAGGTGGTCGCCGGCTGGACCAACGCCGGAGACGGCACCCGCCCCACCACCACGATGGGTGCCGCCGCGCTGCACCCGGACCAGATCCTGCGCTACGAGGTCCGCACGGACGAGGGAAAGCGGCTCGTCACGCTGGAGGCACGCTGACCGGACCGGGGCGCCTCCCGGCTCACTTCAGCAGCCGCGACAGCCTGCGGTCGGCCAGGGGCTTGCCGCCCGTCTGGCAGGTCGGGCAGTACTGGAGCGAGGAGTCGCTGAAGGAGACCTCTCGGACGGTGTCGCCGCACACCGGGCAGGGTTCGCCGGTCCGGCCGTGGACGCGCAGGCCGCTCTTCTTCTCCGCCTTCAGCCGGCCGGCCGCCACCCCCCGGGAACGCTCGACCGCCTCGGTGAGCGTCGTGCGCAGCGCCTCGTACAGGCGGTGGATCTCCTGCGGGCTCAGGGAGCCGGCGAGCTTGAACGGGGACATCCTCGCCGCGTGCAGGATCTCGTCGCTGTAGGCGTTCCCGACGCCCGCGATCAGCGACTGGTCCCGCAGGGCGCCCTTCAGCTGTCGCCGCTCGTTCTTCAGCAGGGCGGCGAACCGGTCCTCGTCGAAGTCGCCGGCGAGCGGATCCGGGCCGAGCCGGGCGACCCCCGGCACCTCCCGCGGGTCGCGGACGACGTACACGGCGAGACGCTTCTGGGTGCCTGCCTCGGTCAGGTCGAAGCCCTCACCCGTCTCCAGCGCCACGCGCAGCGCGAGCGGGCCCTTGCCGGGCTTCGGCGGGCCGTCCGGCAGCCGGTCCCGCCACTGGAGCCAGCCCGCGCGGGCCAGATGGGTCACCAGGTGCAGCCCGCCGTCCGTCCCGATGTCCAGGAACTTGCCGTGCCGGCGCACGGCCGTCACCCCGGCACCCTCCAGGGCGGTGATCGGAGGGTCGTACGTCTTCAGGACGCTGACGGCCACGGGCAGCACCCGGACCACCCGCAGTCCGACCAGGTGCTCGGTGAGGAAGTCCGTCAGCGCTTCTACCTCGGGCAGTTCCGGCATACGTCCAGGGTGCCATCCGGTCCCGGCGGCCACCGGCGGACCGGCGGGGCCCTCAGCCGTCCCCGGGCCGCGGCAGCCGGAACTCGCACCACACCGCCTTGCCGCCGCCCCGCGCCTCCACGCCCCAGCTGTCGGCGAGCCGGTCGACCAGGAGCAGGCCCCGGCCGGAGACGCCGTTCTCCCCCGCGTCGCGGCGCCGCGGCAGGGCGCTGGAGGAGTCCTCGACCTCGATGCGCAGCCTGCGGTCGGTGCTCTCCAGGACCCGCAGGGTGACGATCGCGGGCCCCTCGGTGTGCAGCAGGGCGTTGGTGACCAGCTCGTCGGCGACCAGTTCGATCTCGTCGGCCTGCTCGCGGGCGCCCCAGGCACGGACCGCGGCGCGGATCATGTGCCGGGCCTGGGCGAGAGCCTCCGGGTCGCCGGGCGCCACATGCTGCTGGAGCCGCCCGCCGGTGCGTGTGGCCTCCCGGGCGCGGCGGCGCAGCAGGAGCAGGGCCACGTCGTCGTCGCCGCCCCGTGCCTCGGCCAGCTGGATCAGACGGTCGGCGAGGTCGCGCACCTCGTGCGGGCCCTCGCGGACGACCGCCACCAGGCCGCCCATGCCGTCGTCCAGGTCGGCGCCGGGCTGCTCGACCAGTCCGTCGGTGCACAGCAGCAGGGTGTGGCCGGGGTCGAGTTCGAGAGTGGCGACGGGGTACTCCAGCCGGCCGAACTCGGCGGACAGGCCGAGCGGCAGCCCGCCCTCGACGGGGATCCGGGCACAGCTGCCGTCGCTGTCGCGGATCAGCGGGTCGATGTGCCCGGCACGGACCACCTGGACGACTCCGGTCGCCAGGTCGGCCTCGGCGTACAGGCAGGTGGCGAACCGGTCGGTGTCGAGTTCGTGGAGGAAGACGGAGGCGCGGGCCATCACCGTGGCCGGGGTGTGGCCCTCGGCGGCGTAGGCGCGCAGCACGATCCGCAGCTGGCCCATGACGGCCGCCGCGTGCGTGTCGTGCCCCTGGACGTCCCCGATGACCGCGCCGACCCGCCCGCCGGGCAGCGGGATCAGGTCGTACCAGTCGCCGCCGATGTCCCGGCCCAGGGCGGCCGAGCGGTAGCGGACCGCGACGTCGGCACCGCGCACGCTGGGGATGGTGCGGGGCAGCATGGCCTGCTGGAGGCCCTGGGCGAGGTCCTTCTCCTGCTCGTAGAGCATGGCTCGCATGAGGCTCTGCGCGATGCTGCTGCCGAGCGCGACCAGGACGGCGCGCTCCTCGTCCGGGAAGCCGCGCCGGTCGTCGTAGAGGAGGCCCATCGCGCCGATCGGGCGGGCCTGCGCGATCAGCGGGAGGTAGGCGGCCGAGGTGATGTGCAGGTCGGTGATGTGCGGCCAGAGGATCGGGTAGTCGGTCTCGAACTCGCCCGGGGACTCGATGAACCGGGGGGTGAGTGTGCGGACGACCTCGCTCATCGGGTACGGCTCGTCGATCCGGGTGATCCGGGTGCCGGGGACGAAGCTGCCCACGGGGCCCTCGGCCACCAGCCGGATCCGACCCGCCTCCACCAGGCCCATCACCAGGCTGGTCGCGCCCAGGTGGCGGACGCCGTGGGTGTCCTTGAGGACGTCGATGACGTCCTGGACGCTGCGGGCGTGCGCCAGGGCGGCGGAGATGACCTGGACGACGCTGGTCTGCTGCCGGAACGCCTGGTCCTGGGCGGCCCGGAGGCTGCGTGCCGCGCTGTCGGCGAGTTCCTGGGTGGCGTCGCGCAGGATGCCGACGACGCGGCGCGGGCGGCCGGACTCGTCGCGCCGGATGTACCCCTGGGTGTGCGTCCAGCGCAGGGTGCCGTCGCGGCAGCGGATGCGGAAGTAGGCGCCGTAGTTCTCGCTGCCGTCCTTGATCGCCTGGGCGGCCACCGCGTCGAGCCGGGCGGCCTCCGGGGGCGGCACCCGCACGGTCAGGGATTCCGCGCGGCCGTCGTACTCCTCGGGAAGCAGGTCGAACACCTCGAAGGCCTGGGCGTCCATGTCCATCAGACCGGCGTCCAGGTCCCAGTCGAAGCTGCCCATGCGGTTGAGCGCGAGGATCGGGTCCGGATGTGCGGGCCAGTCCTCCGGGAGAGACAGGGCGCTCGCTCCCCGATCGGCCATGTGGCCCACCATGCCAGGATCCGGGTGATTCTTCGACTTGATCGGAGGGCACCGGCACGGCGTAGGGGACGGCCGCGCGCGCTACCGGGTCCCGGTTGGGCCGACCGGGGGGTGGCGGGGACCGTGGAGGGCCTCGGCTGGGCCGACCGGGCTGGCGGGGGCGGGCCTCCGCTGGGCCGACCGGGCTGCCGGGTCGGGCCTGCGCTCGGCAGCCCGGGCTGCCGGGTCGGGCCTGCGCTCGGCCGACCGGGCTGTGCGGACGGTGGCCGCCTTCTGCTCAGGCGGCGGGGCCGCCGGGAGCGGGGCCGGGCGTGCCGCGGAACCCGCGCTCGGCCGACGGAGCCGCCGGAGGGGCGGCGTCGGGCGCTCCGGCGACACGGGAGCGCGGCGTACCGGGCACGGTGGCGGCACGGGAAGCGGGGGGACGGGGCGTGGTCGCGGCCCGGGGAGCGGACGGATCGGGCGGGGTCGCGGCCGGGGAGGCGGGTGGATCGGGCGGGGCCGCACCTCGGGAAGCGGGCGGGGTCGCGCCTCGGGAAGCGGGCGGGGTCGCGCCTCGGGAAGCGGGCGGGTCAGGGGTCGCCGCGGTCAGGGAGGCGACCCCGTCGTCCGGGATGAGGCCGCCGCCGTCGGGGAGGTCCGGGCTCTCGGGGACGCTGGGCGGGCCGATCTCCTCGGACGTGTCCGGGGCGGGGCCGGGCGGGGCCACGCCGGGATCGGGCAGGACGAGTGCGGCGTCGGGCGACTCCACGCGACCGGGCCGCGCCACGTCCGCGTCGGGCCGATCCGCGGCGGGGTCGGACTCGTCGGGGTGGCGGCCCAGCAGGTCCGCGCTGGGGTCGGGCCGGCGGGAGGACGGGTCCGCGGGCGGATCCGCCGACGGCGGTGGCTCCTGCTCGGCGGGCCCGGTGTTCCGGTCCGCGAGGCCGGCGGCGCCGTCCGGGTCTTCGGTCCGCGGGTCCGGTGCCGCGGGGGCGGCCGGGGACGACGGCGTGCCGGTCCCGTCGGAGTCGGCGGCCGGGAACGACGGCGTGCCGGTTCCGTCGGGGTCGGCGGCCGAGCCGCTCTCGCGCGCGCTCGGCCGCGGCGGTGAGGACGTCGCGGTGGCCCGCGCCCCGGTCTCCGCCCGGTCCGACGGCTCGGGCGCGCTCGGGCTGATCGCGGCCCCCACCGGCGGGGTCACGACATGGTCCTGGCGGACGTCGTGGCCGACCCTGCGCTCGATCCAGGTGCGGGTCTCCGCGTCGACGAGCGTGATGCTGGTGACGGCCCGGGGCGCCGGGGTCACCACGACCACCTGGTTCGGCTGGTAGCCGGACCACGGGGTCCCGCGGGCCGCCGCCCCGCCGCGGGTCGGCGTGGGCGTGTCCAGTGGATTGCCGCAGGCGCAACGCACCCGGGGCACCCCCCGGTCGTCCACCAGGACGGCGGTGCCGGCCTGGAGCACGGCCTGGTAGCGGGCCGCCCGGTGGTCGCGGTAGGCGTGGTTGGTGACGCGCGTGTCGGCGCCGAGGACGACCGGGGTCAGGCCGCGCAGATAGCCGGGAAGCGCCGCCCGGCCGACATGGGCGGCGTCGGCGAAGGCCTCGGTCCTGTCCTCGTCCGCGGCCAGATAGCGGATGTGCCGCTCGACGTCGCAGCCGGCGACGCGCGGGGTGCCCCGGTAGAGGCCGGGTGTCGTGCCGGACAGGGTGCGCGCGGCGCGCATGGGCGCCTCGACGTCGCCCGACTGGACCCGGGCGGTGACCCGGGGTGACTCCGGCCGGGGGGTGGCCATGGCCGTGGAGTCGGTGAAGGGGTCGGGCCCCCGGTCGACGGCGGCCTGGAGGTAGACCGGCTCGCCCACCCGGGTCTGTTTGACGCCGGTGCCCGCGCAGCCGGCGGCGAGGAACACCGCCGAGAGCGCGCAGGCCGTGACCGTGGTTCGGCTGGGTATCCGCACCGCACACTCCGCATCACTGTGGGTGATTACGCCCTATTGTTGGCATCGCACAGGTTTGGCTGGCAACTCGGGGAACGTCGTGACGCGAGCGTCACCGGTGTAGCCGCACAGGAAGGCGCGCACAGCCGTGGACTGGTTCACCGCACCCGGCGACTGGCTGAGCCGGCTGGTCTTCCAGCGGGCGCTGGCCGCCGTGTACCTGTTCGCGTTCCTGACGGCGGCCCTGCAGTTCCGGGCCCTGCTGGGCGAACGCGGGATGCTGCCGATCCCCCGTTTCACGGCCCGGGTGCGGTTCCGGCGCGCCCCCAGCCTGTTCCACCTGCACTACTCCGACCGCTTCTTCGCCGCCTGCGCCTGGGCGGGTTGCGCGGTGTCCGCGGCCCTGCTGGCGGGGGCGGACTCGGCGCTGCCGCTGTGGGCCGGGATCCTGCTGTGGCTGGTGCCGTGGGCGCTGTACCTGTCGATCGTCAACGTGGGCCAGACGTGGTACGCGTTCGGGTGGGAGTCGCTGCTGCTGGAGACGGGTTTCCTGGCCGCGTTCCTCGGCAACGACGAGGTGGCGCCGCCGGTCGTCGTGCTGTTCCTGCTGCGCTGGATCCTGTTCCGGGTGGAGTTCGGCGCCGGGCTGATCAAGCTGCGGGGCGACGCCTGCTGGCGGAAGCTGACCTGCCTGTACTACCACCACGAGACCCAGCCGATGCCGGGCCCGCTCAGCTGGTTCTTCCACCATCTGCCGCAACCGCTGCACCGGGTGGAGGTGGCCGCCAACCATGTCACCCAGCTGGTCGTGCCGGTCCTGCTGTTCACCCCGCAGCCGGTCGCCTCGGCCGCCGCCGCCCTCATGATCGTCACCCAGCTGTGGCTGGTGCTCTCCGGCAACTTCTCCTGGCTGAACTGGATCACCATCGTGCTGGCCCTGTCCGCGCTCCGGCTGCCGACGACGGCGCCGTCCGTGCCGCCGGCCCCGCTGTGGTACGTGGTGCTGGTGCTCGTGGTGGCCGCGCTGCTGCTCTTCCTGAGCTACCGCCCCGTGGTGAACATGATCTCCCGGCGCCAGGTGATGAACCGCTCCTTCGACCCGCTGCACCTGGTGAACACGTACGGCGCGTTCGGCAGCGTCAGCCGGGTCCGCTACGAGGTGGTGGTGGAAGGCACCCTGGACGACACCCCGCGCGAGGACTCGGACTGGCGGGAGTACGCGTTCCGGGGCAAACCCGGTGATCCTCGGCACTGGCCGCGCCAGTTCGCCCCCTACCATCTGCGCCTGGACTGGCTGATGTGGTTCGCGGCACTGTCCCCCGGATACGCCGGGGAGTGGTTCGGCGGCCTGGTGGAACGCCTGCTGGAGAACGACCGGGACACGCTGAAGCTGCTCCGCCGCTCCCCCTTCCCTCCGGACACCCCGCCCCGCTATGTGCGGGCACGCCTGTTCCGGTACCGGTACACGAGCTGGCGGGAGCTGCGGGCGACGGGGGCGTGCTGGGAGCGCGCGTACGTGCGGGAGTATCTGCCGCCGACGCGGCTGGCGGGGGCGGTTCAGAGGTCGTAGACGCGGCTGGCGGTGCCCTCGAACAGGGCCGCGCGTTCCGCCTCGCCGAGTGCCGCGGTCAGCTCGCGGGTGAGCGCGTGGACCGCGGTGTACGTCATGGCAAGGGTGCACACGGGCCAGTCCGAGCCGGCCATCAGCCGGTCCGGTCCGAAGGCGTCCAGTGCGGTGTCCACGTACGGACGCAGACCGGCGGCGGTGCGGGTGTCCTCTCCGGCCTCGGTGACCAGGCCGGAGAGCTTGGCGACGGTGTTGGGGAGGGCGGCCAGGGCGCGCAGGTGCGTGGTCCAGGGTTCGCGCGCCCCCGAGGCGACCGGTGGTTTGCCCACGTGGTCGAGGACGAAGGTGAGCTGCGGCAGGGCCTCGGCCGCCCGGGTGCACGCCGGGAGCTGATGGGGCAGGACCACGAGGTCGTAGACCAGGCCGGCGTCGGCCACGGCGGCCAGACCGCGCCGGACGTCGGGCCGCAGCAGCCACTCGGGGTCGGGTTCGCTCTGCACCTGGTGCCGGACGCCCTTCAGGGCGGAGCCGCCGGGCAGGGCGCGCAGCCGGGCCAGTTCCTCGGCGACGTCGGGACGGGTGAGGTCGGTCCAGCCGACCACTCCGGCGATCAGCTCGTGCTCGGCGGCCAGGGCGAGGAACTCCGGGGTCTCCTCCGGCACCGTGACGGTCTGGACGAGGACGGTGCGGTCGACACCGACGGCCCGGGCCTCGGGTTCGAGGTCGGCGAGGGTGAAGTCGCGTCGCAGCGGGCGGAGTTCGGGACCCCGGATCCAGTCCTGGTCGCGGACGGCCAGGTCCCAGACATGGTGGTGGGCGTCCACGGTCACGGCAGTTCCTCCGCCACGGACAGGGGCGCTCCCGCGCCCGCGCGGTCCCCGGTGTGCGGGGCGACTCTCATGACGGCTCCTCGGGGGGCAGCAGGCCGGTGTCGCGCAGCTCGTGCCAGAACGCGTCGGGTACCCGGGCGGCGAACTGGTTGGCGCAGTCGTGCACTTCGGCGGCGGAGCGGGCACCGGCCAGGACGCTCGCCACGGCCGGGTGCGCGGCGCCGAAGGCCAGGGCCGCGGCCCGCAGGGTGCAGCGGTGGCGTTCGGCGACCGCCTTGACGCGCAGCGCCCGGTCCAGCAACTCGCCCGGTGCCCGTGTGTAGTCGTACGTCGAGCGGGGCGTCGGGTCGGCCAGCAGGCCCGAGTTGAAGACGCCCCCGACGACGACCGACACCCCTCGCTTCAGGGCCTCGGGCAGCAGCTCGGTCGCCGCACTCTGGTCGAGCAGGGTGTACCGGCCCGCGCAGAGCACCACGTCGACGTCCGTGTCGCGGACGAACCGGGTGAGCATCCCCGTCTGGTTCATGCCGGCCCCGATCGCGCCGACGACTCCCTCCGAGCGGAGCCGCTCCAGGGCCGGGTAGCCCTCGTGGAAGGCCTGTTCGGCGTGGTCGTCGGGGTCGTGGAGGTAGACGACGTCGACGCGGTCGAGGCCGAGGCGGGTGAGGCTCGCCTCCAGGGTGCGGCGGACGCCGTCGGCGGTGAAGTCCCACACACGGCGCCGGGTGGCGGGTACGGCGAAGCCCTCGGCCAGGTCGTCGCCGGTGCCGTCGGCCGGGTCCAGGCGGCGGCCGACCTTGGTGGAGACGGTGTACCGGGCCCGGTCGTACTCCCGCAGGGCGGCGCCCAGGCGCCGTTCGGACATGCCGAGGCCGTAGTGGGGCGCGGTGTCGAAGTAGCGGATGCCGCGCTGCCAGGCGGCCCGGACCGCCGCGTGCGCCTGCTCGTCGCTGACGGCGGTGTAGAGGTTGCCGAGGGCGGCGGCGCCGAAGCCGAGCGGGGTGACCTCTACCGCGCTGCGGCCCAGGTGGTTCACCGGTCCGCCGCCGGTCGCAGCCGCAGGCCCTGCATGCCGCCGTCGACGGCGAGGGCGGTGCCGGTGGTGGCGCCGGCGAGGGGGCCTGCCAAGTAGGCGATGGCCGCGGCGACTTCGTCGGCGGAGACGAGCCGTCCGGTGGGTTGGCGGGCCTCCAGGGCGGCGCGTTCGGCGGCCGGGTCGGGGGCGGCGTCCAGCAGCCGGCCGACCCACGGGGTGTCCGCCGTACCGGGGTTGACGCAGTTGACGCGGATGCCCTCGCGGACGTGGTCGGCGGCCATGGCGAGGGTGAGGGAGTACACGGCGCCCTTGGTGGCGCTGTACAGGGCGCGCTGCGGCAGGCCCGCGGTGGCGGCGATGGAGCAGGTGTTGACGATCGCCGCGTGCCGGGAGCGGCGCAGATACGGGAGGCAGGCGCGGGCCGTGCGGACCATGCCGAGGACGTTGACGTCGAAGACGTGCCGCCACTCGGCGTCGTCGTTGTCCTCGACGGTTCCCTGGGCGCCGATCCCCGCGTTGTTGACCAGGACGTCGAGTCCGCCGAGCGCCTCGGCCGCGTCCCGAACGGCCGTGACGACCGAGGTGTCGTCGGTGACGTCGGCGCGCAGCGCGAGGAGCGGTCTCGCCACCGCGGAGGGGTCCCGGTCGAGTACGGCGACCCGGGCGCCGCGGGCGGCGAGGAGGTCGGCGGTGGCCCGGCCGATACCGGAGGCGCCGCCGGTGACCAGGGCCCTCAGGCCCGCGAGCTCGCTCATGCCGCCTGTCCCTTCCGGATGTCGGGGTCGGCGGCCCAGTAGGTGCCGCCGGGGAAGGTGTACCGCGCGATGGACTCCGGGCGCATGGCCGCGGAGAAACCGGGCGCGGTGGGTGCCGTGTAGTGGCCGTCGCGGATGACGACCGGGGTGACGAAGTGTTCGTGGAGGTGGTCGACGTACTCGATGACCCGGTCCTCGGTGCTGCCGGAGACGCCCAGGTAGTCGAACATCGACAGGTGCTGGACGAGTTCGCACAGTCCGACCCCGCCCGCGTGCGGGCAGACGGGGACACCGAACTTGGCGGCGAGGAGCAGGATGGCCAGGTTCTCGTTGACCCCGCCGACGCGGGCGGCGTCGATCTGCACGATGTCGAGGGCACCGGCCTGGAGCATCTGCTTGAAGACGATCCGGTTGTGCACGTGTTCGCCGGTGGCGACCTTCACGGGTGCGACGGCGCGACGGATGGCGGCGTGGCCGAGGACGTCGTCGGGGCTGGTGGGCTCCTCGATCCAGTAGGGGCCGAACTCGGCGAGGGCGCGCGTCCAGCGGATCGCCTCGTCCACGTTCCAGCGCTGGTTGGCGTCGACCGCCAGGCGCACGTCCGGTCCGACGGCCGCGCGGGCCACCCGGCAGCGGCGGATGTCGTCCGCGAGGTCGGCGCCGACCTTGAGTTTGATCTGCCGGAAGCCGTCGGTGACGGCCTGGGCGGCGAGCCGTCCGAGCTTGTCGTCGTCGTAGCCGAGCCAGCCCGGGGAGGTGGTGTAGGCGGGGAAGCCGCGCTCCAGCAGCCGGGCCCGGCGTTCCTCGGCCCCTTCCCTCCCCCGTCCGAGCAGGCCGAGGGCTTCCTCGGGGGTGAGCGCGTCGGTGATGTACCGGAAGTCGATCTGCCGGACCAGCCATGCGGGTTCGGCGTCGGCCAGCAGTTGCCACAGCGGCTTGCCGGCCCGCCGGGCGGCGAGGTCCCAGACGGCGTTGACGACGGCCCCGATCGCCATGTGCATCACGCCTTTCTCGGGGCCGAGCCAGCGCAGCTGGCTGTCCGCGATCAGGTCCCGGGAGAGCGAACCGGGGTCGGCGCAGAGTTCGTCGGCGTCACGGCCCAGCAGATGGCCCCGCAGAGCGTCGATCGCGGCGACCTGGACCTCGTTGCCCCGCCCGATGGTGAAGGTGAATCCGTGTCCCTCGGTCCCGTCGGCGGCATCGGTGCGCAGGACGACGTAGGCCGCCGAGTAGTCGGGGTCCGGGTTCATCGCGTCGGAGCCGTCCAGCTCGCGCGAGGTGGGGAAGCGGATGTCGTGGGTGTCGACCGCGGTGATGCGGGCGGGGGCCTGGGACACGGACGTCCTTTCCGTCGGGGGGCGGTGGGTGGCTCGCGTCAGTCCTGGGCACGGCCCGTCGTGACCCGGGCGATCATGAGGGCGACGAGGATGATGCCGCCGTAGATGGCCTGGATCCAGAACGACGGCACCTGGGCGAGGGTGAGCAGGTTCTGTACGACGCCCAGGAGGACGACGCCGGTCAGGGCGCCGAACATGGTGCCCCTGCCGCCGTCCAGGCTGATGCCGCCGATCACCGCCGCCGCGAACACGGTGAAGATCATGTTCTGGCCCTGGTTGGCGCTGATGGCGCCGACGTAGCCGGTCTGGAGGAGTCCGCCCAGGGACGCGAGCACTCCGGCCACCACGAACACCCCGAGCAGCACGCGCTCCACCCGGATGCCGGCGGCGCGGGCGGCGTCCGTGTTGCCGCCGATGGCGTACAGGGCGCGGCCGACGCGGTGGTACTTGAGCACGCCCCCGGCGACGGCGAAGGCGACGGCGGCGAGCCACACCGACAGCGGGACGGTCAGGAAGGTGGTGGTGGCCAGGGAGGAGAAGCTGTCCGGCATGCCGAACAGGGTCTTGCCCTCGGTGGCGCCGACCAGCAGCCCGCGCAGCACGATCAGCATGGCCAGCGTCACGATGAACGCGTTGAGCTTGAACTTCACGACCAGGACGCCGTTGAAGGCGCCGACCGCCGCACCGGTGACGAGGACGGCGAGCAGGGCGACCGGCGCCGGGAGCCCGGTGCCCCAGCCGGACTGCGCCGAGGGCAGGACGAGGAGCGCTCCCACGGCGGGGGCGATGCCGACGACCGACTCCAGGGACAGGTCGAACTTGCCGGTGATCAGCACCAGCGACTCGGCGAGCACCACCATGGCGAGTGCGGCGGAGGCGCCCAGGATCGAGATGAGGTTCCGCTGGGTCAGGAAGGAGTCGTTGACCACCGCGCCCAGCACCATGAGCAGCAACAGGGCGGGCAGGAGGGCGAGTTCGCGGGCCCGGCGGAGCAGGACGGCCCGGGATCCGCGGGGGCCTCGTGCGTCCCGGGCGGAGAGGGCGGTCGGGGTCGCCGCGGCCTTCGCGTCAGTGACCCGGGTCCCCTCCGGGCCGGCCGGGTGCCCGGGGGCCGTCCCCCTCGGAGATGCTGTGGCCATGGTCCACTCCTTCGATGGAGGCGATCAGCTCGTGGTCGCGCCAGCCCGCGGGGTGCTCGGCGGCGATCCGGCCGTGGAAGAGGACGAGGACGCGGTCGCAGCGGCGCAGATCGTCCAGTTCGTCGGAGACGACGAGCACGGCGGTGCCGTCCTCGCGGGCGCTGTCCACGCGGGCCAGCAGGGACTGCTGGGACTTCACGTCGACGCCCGCGGTGGGGTTGATCAGGACGAGCAGGCGGGGGTCGGAGGCGAGGGCGCGGGCCATGACGACCTTCTGCGCGTTGCCGCCGGACAGGTCGGAGACGGGCTGTCCGGGGCCCTCGGTGTGGATGTCGAGGCGGTCGATCAGCGCGGAGGCGAAGCCGCGCCGGCGGGCGCCGGCGACGAAGCCGAAACGGCCGAGCCGGTCCAGGACGCTCAGGGTGGCGTTGTCGCCGACGGTCATGCCGGGGACCAGGCCCTGCTCGTGCCGGTCCCGGGGGACGCAGCCGACGCCGGCGTCCAGCGCCGCCCGCACGTCCCCGAACGGCAGCGGTCCGCCGTCGAGCCGCGCCGATCCGGCGGTCGGGGTGCGCAGTCCGGCGAGGGTCTCGGCCAGTTCGGTCTTGCCGCTGCCGCTGGAACCGGCGAGTCCGACGACCTCACCGCGGCGGACGGTGAGGCCGACGTCCTGGTACGCGGCGGAGGTGAGGCCGCGGACGTCGAGCACGACCGGGGACGTGGCGGGCACCGAGCCGCGTGGGTACGCCTGCTCGACGACCGACTCGCCGGCCATGGCCTCCACCAGGGCCGCCCGGGGCAGTTCGGCGACGGGAGCCGTGGTGATCCAGCGGGCGTCGCGCAGCACGGTGACGGTCTGGCAGACCTCGTAGACCTCCTGCAGGTGGTGCGAGATGAACAGGAAGGTCACCCCCGAGTCCTGGAGTGCCCGCATGCGGCCGAACAGGCGCTCGATCTCCCGGTTGTCGAGCTGGGCGGTCGGCTCGTCCAGGACGATGAACCGGGCGCCGAGGCTCAGCGCCCTGGCGATCTCCACCATCTGCCGGTCCTCGACGGCGAGATCGGCGGTGCGGGTGTCGGGGTCGACGGGTACGTCCCAGGCGGCGAGGAGTTCCTCGGCCTCGGTCCTGAGTCTGCGCCAGCTGATGAGACGGCGGGTGCGCGGCTGCCGGTTGATGAAGAGGTTCTCGGCGACCGTCAGCTCGGGTACGACCGTCGGCTTCTGGTAGACGCAGGCGACCCTGCGGCGCCAGGCGTCCCGGTCGGCGAGCGGGGGCGCGGGCTCGCCGTCGAAGCGGACGGTGCCCGCGTCCGGGGCCTGCAGGCCGGTGAGGATGCCGACCAGGGTGGACTTGCCGGCGCCGTTGCGGCCGACGAGGGCGTGGGACTCGCCGGGCAGCACGGTGAGCCGGCCGTCGGCGAGCGCGACGGTGGGGCCGTACCGCTTGACGATCCCCTGTGCTTCCACGAGTGGCGTGTTCATCGGACCGTGTTGCCCCACAGCTTCGGGTCGTCGACGTTGTCCTTGGTGACGAGGGGCGCGGGGAGCTGGTCCTCCAGGATCCCGCTGGGCAGCCGGACGATCGTGGAGTCGTGGTCGGTGGGGCCGGGCTCGAACGTCTTCCCCTCCATGGCGGCCTTGATGTAGTACAGGCCGTACTTGGCGTAGGCGTCGGCGGGCTGGGAGACCGTGGCGTCGATCCGGCCCTTGCGGATCGCGTCGAACTCCTGCGGGATGCCGTCGTTGGAGACGATGACGATGTGGCCCTTCCGGCCCGCCGTCCTGAGCATGTTCTTGGATTTCAGGGTCTGCAGGGTCGGTGCGAGGTAGACGCCGCCGGCCTGGAGGTAGATGCCCTTGACGTCGGGGTTGGCGTTCAGCAGCGTGTCGAGTTCGGCGGCCGCGGTGTCCGACTCCCACTTGGCGGGGATCTCCAGGATCTTGAGCCCGGGGTGGTTCTTGCGCACACAGGACCGGAACGCCTCGGACCGGTCGCGGCCGTTGACCGAGGCGAGGTCGCCCATGATCTGCACGACCTTGCCGCTGGTGATGTGCCGTCCGAGGTAGTCGCAGGCCTTCTCGCCGTACGCGACGTTGTCCGCCCGTACGACCATGGCGACCTTGCCCTGGTCGGGTGCCACGTCCACGGCGACGACCGGCACGCCCTTGCGTTCGGCCTGGTCCAGGCCCGCCTCGATGGCGGCGCTGTCGAGCGGGGCGACCACCAGGCCCTTGACGCCCTGGTTCAGCTCGTTGTTGATGTCGGTGATCTGCTGGGAGGGATCGCTGTTGGAGTTGACCGTCTTCAGCACCTCGACGCCCTCGGTCCGGGCCGTCCTCGGCACGTAGTCGTTGTACGACTGCCAGAACGGCGACGTCAGCAGCGGCAGGATCACTCCGACCTTGCCGGTGCCGCCCCTGCCCGCGCTCGCGGTGTCCTTGGTGCTGCCGCAGGCGGCGAGCAGGAGCGAGGCGCCGACGGCCAGTGCCGCCGCGCCGGTGATCCGGGACCTGCTGCGTTTCCTCGCTGTGCTGGCGGGCATCTCGCGGCTCCTCGTCGAGGGGGTTCGAGGGTGAGCGTCTTCGAGCAGACGCCGCATACTTATCAGACCAATAAGCCGTGACGACACCCTCTTGCCGCAACAATCCCGGCCAGTGCCCCATAGTGGTCCGACCACTCGGCTGACTAGACTGCGACGCACCCGGTGACTGGAGGAGTGGCGTGGACGAGGCAGCCCCACAGAAGGGCACGGTGACCCAGCGCGCCATCGACCAGATCAAGGCGATGATCGCCGAAGGCCGGCTGGAGCCGGGCCAGCGGCTGCCCACCGAGCGGGAACTCGCCGTCCGGCTGGGCATCTCGCGCAGCTCCATGCGGGAGGCGATCCGTGCGCTGACGGTCCTCGGCGTCCTGGAGGCGCGGCACGGTTCCGGGATCTACGTCACCGCGCTGGAGGCCGGCGACCTGCTGGAGACCTTCGGCGTGGTCGCCGACCTGTCCCGGGGGCCAAGTCTGGTGGAGTTGCTGGAGGTGCGCCGGATCCTGGAGTCGACGGCGACCGCGCTGGCCGCCGCGCGCATCACCGACGACCGGCTCGCGGCCGTGGAGAAGCACCTGGCCGCGATGAACGCCACCGACGACCCCGAGGAGATCCTCGCCCACGACCTCGCCTTCCACCGCGAGATCGCGTCCGCCGCCGGCAACGAGACCATGGCCGCCATCCTGGACGGCCTGTCCTCGCGCACCTTCCGCGCCCGCGTCTGGCGCGGCTACCAGGAGGAGGGCGCCTTCGCCCGCACCCGCCGCGAACACGCCGCCATCCACCGCGCCCTCGCCGCCCGCGACCCGGAGGCGGCCCGCGCTGCGGCGGCGGCCCACGTGGGCGAGGTGGAGGAGTGGCTGCGGGCGCAGCTGGGCGGCCCGGATCCGCGGCCAGGACCGCCCTGAGGGGCCCGCGGCCGGCCCGGGTGATCCGGACGGCCGCCGCCCGCACGCCCCCCGGGGAGGCGCGCGGGCGGCGTGGCCGCCGGTCAGCCCCGGCGCAGGCGCAGCGTCATCAGTTGGAACGGCCGCAGTCGTACGGTGATCCGGTCACCGTCCCGTACCGGTGGTTCCCCGTCCCCGTCCTCGGCCGGCCGCTCCAGCAGGTCCGTCACCGTGACGTCCGCGATCCCGAAGCCGGCCGTCAGCATCGCCCGGGCCCGGCCGCCGTGGGCCTCGTGGAAGCGGACCACCACGTCCCCGCTGCCGTCGTCGGCGAGCTTCACCGCCGTCACCACCACCGCGTCGTCGTCCACGGCGACCAGCGGGGCGACCTCGGCGGCACCGGTGGTGGACCGTTCCGGAAGGTTGATCCGCCAGCCCTCGCGCACCGCGTCGGCGACCGAGGCGCCGGGGACCAGGGCGTGCCGGAATCGGTGCACGCCCTGGTCGGTCTCCGGGTCGGGGAAGCGCGGGGCGCGCAGCAGGGAGACCCGGACCGTCGTGGTCGTACCGCGGTCGCCGTCCGTGCGCACGGTGCGGGTGACGTCGTGGCCGTACGTCGAGTCGTTGACGACGGCCACGCCCCAGCCCGGCTCCTCCAGCTGGACGAAGCGGTGGTTGCACGCCTCGAACTTGGCCGCCTCCCAGGAGGTGTTGGTGTGGGTGGGGCGGAAGGCGTGCCCGAACTGGGTCTCGGACGCGTACCGTTCGGCGTGCAGGTCGAGCGGGAAGGCCAGCTTGAGGAACTTCTCCGTCTCGTGCCAGTCGACCTCGGTGTCGATGAGCAGGCGCCGCTCCCCGGGCGGCAGTGACAGCACCTGGGTGACCCGGGAGGCGCCGAAGGAACGGACGATCCGCACCGAGGCGCCGTCCCCGCCGGCCGTGACCGACTCTGCTTCGGTGAGGTCCGTGACGGTGTTGCGGTAGAAGGAGTCGACGTCCCAGGCGTCCCACATGTTCGGGAAGTCCGGGTGCAGCTGGAGGAGGTTCGCGGCCGTGCCGGGGGCGATGGTCTCGCGGTCGGCGGCGGGATCGTAGGCGGAGACGACCAGGCCCCGGGCGTCGACGGTGATCCGCAGCAGGCCGTTGTCCAGCGTGAATCCGCCGTCCTCGCGGGGTGCGAGCGTGCTGCCGTCGGCCGCCGCCGGGGTGGCGGCGCCGCCGGCCGGGACGCCGTGGCGGGCGTGCGGGGCGGCGTTGAAGACGAGGGGGGTCGTGCCCTCGCCGGCCAGTGCGCGCTGGGCGGACTCGATGATCCCGGTCAGCTCGGCGGCCAGGCGCTCGTACGTCGCCCGTGCCTCCCGGTGCACCCAGGCGATGGACGAGCCGGGCAGGATGTCGTGGAACTGGTGCAGCAGGACCGTCTTCCAGATACGGTCCAACTCCTCGTAGGGGTAGGGGAATCCGGTGCGCACGGCCGCGGTGGCCGCCCACAGCTCGGCCTCGCGCAGCAGGTGTTCGCTGCGTCGGTTGCCCTGTTTGGTCTTCGCCTGGCTGGTGAGGGTGGCCCGGTGCAGTTCGAGGTACAGCTCGCCGACCCAGACCGGCGGTTCGGGGTATTCGGCCTCGGCCTTCTCGAAGAACGCGCGGGGTGTTTCCCAGACGACGGTCGGGGAGCCTTCGAGGTCCCGGAGCCGGGCGGCCTTGGCGACCATCTCGCGGGTCGTACCGCCGCCTCCGTCGCCCCAGCCGGAGGGCGCGAGGGAGTGCCGGGCCCTGCCCTTGTCCTTGAAGTTGCGGGCGGCGTGGGCGATCTCGCTGCCCTTCATCGAGCAGTTGTAGGTGTCGACGGGCGGGAAGTGCGTGAAGATCCGGGTGCCGTCGATGCCCTCCCAGTGGAAGGTGTGGTGCGGGAACGTGTTCGTCTGGGACCAGGAGATCTTCTGTGTCAGCAGCCACTTGGAGCCGGCCGCCTTGATGATCTGCGGCAGGCCCGCGGCGAAGCCGAACGTGTCCGGCAGCCACGCCTCCTCGTTCTCGATGCCGAACTCGTCGAGGAAGAAGCGCTTGCCGTGCACGAACTGCCGGGCCATCGCCTCCGAGCCCGGCATGTTGGTGTCCGACTCCACCCACATCCCGCCGGCCGGCACGAACCGCCCCTCGGCCACGGCCTTCTTCACCCGCGCCCACACCTCGGGCCGGTGCTCCTTCACCCAAGCCCACTGCTGGGCCTGGGACATGGCGAACACGAAGTCCGGCTCGTCCTCGATGAGGGCGGTCATGTTGGACGTCGTACGGGCCACCTTGCGGACCGTCTCGCGCAGCGGCCACAGCCACGCCGAGTCGATGTGCGCGTGCCCGACCGCGCTGATCCGATGCGCGGACGGCGCGGCGGGGACGGACAGCACACCGGTGAGCCGCTCCCGGGCCCGGTCCGCCGTGCCGTTCACGTCCTGCAGGTCGACGGCGTCCAGCGCCCGCTCGACCGCGCGCAGGACGTCGTGCCGGCGGGCGGAGTCCACGGGCAGCTCGGCCATCAGCTCGCCGAGCACCTCCAGGTCCATGACCAGCTGCCACACCGACTCGTCGAAGACGGCGAGGTCCATGCGGGTGAGCGTGTACTGCGGCGCGTCGCCGGCGGTCGCCTTGTCGCCGAGCGGGGTGGGGACGAAGGGGTGGTAGTCCAGGATGACCGGGTTGGAGGCGGCCTCGATGTGCAGGCGCACCTCCTCGCCGCCCGCGGCGGGCGCGCCGATCCGCACCCACTGGTTGCGCGGGTTGAGGCCCTTCACCGGGGTGCCGTCGGGCCGGTAGACCAGGCCCTCGCACTGGAATCCGGGCATGTTCTCGTCGAAGCCGAGGTCCAGCAGGGCCTCGACGGTCTTCCCGGCCCATGCCTCGGGCACGGTCCCGGTCACCCGGAACCAGCTGGTGCCCCACGGAGCACCCCACCGGGCGCCCACCTCGATCGGCTCGGGCTCGGCGGCGAGTCCCTCCGCGACCGGTACGGGTTCGCCGGGCGCGTGCCACACCGCGACCCGGAGCGGCACGGACCGGGGGTGGACGGCAGGGCGGATACGTTCGTCGAGGACGCGCCTGAGGCGGGCTTCCACCAGAGTGCGGTCGTCATGCATGCGGGGTGCTCCCTGCGGGGTTCCGGATGGGTTACCAGGGGTGGGTGACGGTCACGGCGGTCGAGGCGTTGTACAGCTCCCCCACGGCGCGCACTTCGAACCGTGCGGCCGTCTCGCCCTGTTCGGGCCGCAGCCCGGAGACGAAGTAGGCGCGCTGGCCGGTGGCGCCGAGGAAGCGGCGGGTGCCGTCGGGGAGGAGCCGGTGGAGGGTGTAGTGGCGGACGGTGCCGGGGGCGGCGTCCCAGGCGAGGCGGAGGTCGCCGCCGTCGGCCGCGGTGACCCGGGCGCCGGAGGGGGCGGCGGGCGAGGGCGGGGGGCCGTCGGGGCGGACGGCGAGGCCGCCCAGCCGCCAGCGCACCGGGCCGCCGGAGGCGGTGAGCCGGACACCCAGGGCGTGGACGGTGCCGGACAGCCCGGTGAGCGGGACCGTCACGGTCTGCCAGCCGTTGACCGACTTCACACGAGTGCCGGCGGCGCCCGTATTCACGGCCGCTTGCGTGGGGACCGAGTGCACAGCCAGGTACGTGTACGGCGGTGTCGCCCCCGGCGCGCTCGGTTCGGCCGTCGCCACCGCCAGCTCGACGTTCACCTCCCCAGACTCGCTCCGGTACGTCAGGTCGACAACCGTGTTCACACCGATCGGCAGCCGGGTCGCGTACAGGTCCAGCACCGCCGGTTGATCCGGTTCACCGGCCACCAGCACACTGCTCCCGCCCCGCCAGGCATCGGCGAAGTCGAAGGACACCTCGGGCCGCTCCCCCGCCGTCCGGACCACCCATCGCCGCGACGGCAGCCGGTCCTGCAGTCCGAGGTGGTTCCAGGGCGCCTCCGAGGTGACGGCTCCCTCTTCGTACCACCGCAGTCCGTGGCCGGTGTTGAACACGCTGGCGAACGGCACCGCGGTGACCGTGGACCGGTCCGCCACGGAGACCGCCGGTGCCCGCCAGGGGTCACCGGGGTCGGGACGTGACGGGTCCGGCGACCGCCCGGTCCAGAACCGGTCGTCGGCCGCGTGGAAGTCCTTGGGTGTTCGCTGGTCGGCGGGCAGGTGGTTGCGGGTCCACTCGGGCCGGTAGAAGCCGATCGAGGTGACGTGCGCCTTGCCGGCCGGCACGATCGCGTCCCAGTTCACGTACGTACCGGAACCGTTCGACTCGACGTCGACGCCGGCCCACAGCTGGTACCGGCTGCGCCCCAGCCGGTCCGCCTTGGTGCCGGAGGAGGCGAGGGTGGCCGCGCTCCACCGGAAGTCCACGAACATGTCGTCGGCGGCCTGGAAGAACGCCTGGTTCTGGCTGGTCAGGGCGCCCTGCCAGCTGACCGTGCCGTTCACGGTCATCGCGTCGTACCAGGTCACGCGCTGCCCCTTGGCCGCCGCGAGCGTCTTCAGCTCCTTGACGAAGCCGAGCATCGCCGTGCCGAGCGCGGTGTTCCCGCCGCTCGTCTCGGCGTTCACGAACCAGCCGTCGAAGCCGTGGGCCGCCGCCACCGCGACGAGTTGCGCGGCGAGCGGGTAGCGGCCGGCGGCGTCCTTCTGCACCAGGTCGCGGGTCCACTGGAGCTGTCCGCCGTAGGCCACCGGGGGCAGGAAGACGTTCCCGAGGACGGGGACGCCGTGGCGGTGGGCGGCGTCCACGACGGGGGCGTTGGGCGCGAGGATCAGGCCCTCGCCGGCCGAGCCGCCCCAGAACACCAGCTCGTCGAGGTAGGCCCAGTGGGTCAGGGCGTAGTAGTCGGCGGTGGGCGAGCCCTGGGCGGGGTTGCCCGACGTCGGCCCGAAGGAGACCAGGGCCTGGACGCGGGCCTGTCCGGAGCGGGCGGTGGGATTCGCCGGGGTGGGGGTGAAGCGGGGGGCGAGCGGCACGGACGCGGCGTTGCAGGCGAGGTCGGGGTCGTCGGCCGCGCGCCAGCTCTTCAGGCTGCGCCAGGTGATGCCGGGGCCGGGACTGCCGGCGGGCAGCGAGTCCGGGTACCAGTACGAGGCGTACGGCGGGGTCGCGGCGGCGGCTCGGGGGGCCGCCGCCGCGGAAGGCGCCGGGGCCACGGCGGGGGCCAGGGCGGCCGAACCTGCGGCGATCAGGACGGTGCGTCGGGTGGGGTTCACGAGCGGGTGCCTCCGTGGGGGGTGGGGAGTACCTGGTCGGGAGTGACGACGTCGGTGATGCCGCGCGCGGCGAGGTGGTCCTTGTCGTCGGCGCGCGTGTCGAGCACGGTGGCCGGGCGGGCGCCGTCGGCGACGAGGCGGAAGAACGCGTCGAAGACGTCGCCGCCGGGGGCGCAGCGGGAGCGGTGGGCCGGGTCGGCGGGTACGGCGAGGGCCGTGCCGCGGGCCGCCGGGGTGTGCGGGGGGCGGCGGGCCGCCTCGGCCAGCACGCGGGCGATCTCCTTGGGCCGGCGCTCGTTGGTCAGCAGGCCGAGGGAGTACTCCAGTTCGGGGAAGTCGCCGAGCGCGCGCGAGACGTCGTGGGAGCACCACCAGGTGATGCCCCACAGGTCCGGGCAGTCCAGGACGTTCGTGATCGTCGCCTCGGCGAAGGCGGCGGCGTGCTCGGCGGGCACCAGGGGTGCGGGGGCGCCGACCTCCTGGAGCCACACGGGCCGGTGCGGCTCGTCCGCCCAGGCCTTGCTCAGCTCGACCAGGTAGGCGGCGTGGTGCTCGGTGGGCACGGAGGTGCGGCCGTGCCGCTGGGCGGTGCCGTTGAACACCCAGGAGTGCACGGCGGTCACCTCGCCGAGCCGGGCGGAGTGGCCGGGGGTGAAGGGCTGGTCGTCCTGGTACCAGGCGGCGTCGTAGGAGGCGTGCAGGTGGAGCCGGTCCGGGGCGCCCTCGGCGCAGGCGGCCAGCATCCGCCCGAGCCACCGCTCGGCCTCCTCGGCGGTGATCCGGTCGGGGTCGGGGTGGGGGCCGGCGGCGAACTGGTTGACCTCGTTGCCGACGGTCATGCCGATGAAGTGGGGCCGGTCGGCGAGAGCGGCGGCGAGGGTGCGCAGATAGGCGGCCTGGCCGGCGGTCACGTCCGGGTCGGTGAAGAGGTTGCGGCGGTGCCAGGTGCGGGTCCAGGCGGGCAGGAAGTCGAAGCTGCTCAAGTGGCCCTGGAGACCGTCCACGTTGACGTCCAGGCCGCGTTCGGCGGCGGCGTCGGCCAGGGCGACGAGCTGCTCGACGGCGCGTGGCCGGATCAGGGTGCGGTTGGGCTGGAAGTACGGCCACAGCGGGAACACCCGGATGTGGTCGAGGCCGAGTGCGGCGATCGCGTCGAGGTCGGCGCGCACGGAGTCGAGGTCGAAGTCGAGCCAGTGGTGGAACCATCCTTCGCTGGGCGTGTAGTTGACGCCGAAGCGCACGGCAGGAGGCATGGATGTCCTTGCTGTCCTCGGGAAGCGGTTGACGTCGTTCAGCCCTTGACCCCGCCCTCGCCGACGCCGCGGAAGAAGTAGCGCTGCAGGCAGGCGAAGAGGGCGATGAGCGGCGCCACGGCGATCACGGTGCCGGCGGCGACGAGGCGCTCGTCGTTGGCGAAGGTGCCGTGCAGATAGTTGAGGCCGATGGTCAGGGTGAACTTGGAGGGGTCGCTGAGCACGATCAGCGGCCACAGGAAGTCGTCCCAGGCCCCCATGAAGGCGAAGATCGCGACGACGGCGAGAGTGCCCTTCACCGACGGCAGGGCGACCCGCAGGAACCGCTGCCAGACGTTGGCGCCGTCGACGTAGGCCGCCTCCTCGATCTCGTAGGGCAGGTTGCGGAAGGCGTTGCGCATCAGCAGCACGTTCATCGCACCGATCGCGCCGGGCAGGACCACCCCGATCAGCGTGTTGTTCAGGCCGAGTTCGCGCATGGTGGTGAACTGGGCGATCACGATGCCCTCGACCGGCACGAGCATCGCCAGTACGAAGGCGAGGGTGGTCGCGCGCCGGCCGCGGTAGCGCAGCCGGGCCAGGGCGTACCCGGCGAGGGCCGCACCCACGCAGTTGGTCGCGACGTTGGCGGCGGCGACCTTCAGGGAGTTCAGGGCGTAGTCCCAGACCGGGATGGTGTCGGCGACGCGGGCGTAGTTGTGCAGGGTGGGGTGGCCGGGCAGGAACCGGGGCGGTGAGCTGTAGATGTCCTCGGTGGGGCCCTTGAGGGAGGTGGACAGCTGCCACAGGAAGGGCCCGACGGTGAGGGCGAGGACGGCGAGCAGCAGCAGGTAGCGCCAGACCAGTTCACCGGCCCGGACGCGGCGCCCCTGCCGGTCGGTGACGCGGGGCTCCTCGGCCTCGGCGGCCGGCCGTTCGGGCCGTGTCTTCTCCAGGACGCTCACTGCTCCTCCCTGCGGTCGGCGCGCAGCACGAGCAGCATCAGGGCGACGGTGACGACGAAGACGACGACCGAGAGCGCGGAGGCGTAGCCGACGCGGCCGGTCAGGCCGGTGCCGGTGCGCTGGACGAGCATGACGAGGGTGGTGTCCTCGCCGGCCGGGCCGCCGCTGGGGCCCGCCATCAGGTAGACCTCGGAGAACACCTTGAAGGCGGCGACCGAGGAGAGCGCGGCGACCAGCACCATCGTGGACCGTACGGCGGGCACGGTGACCGAGAGGAAGCGGCGCACCGGTCCGGCGCCGTCCACGGCCGCGGCCTCGTGCAGTTCGCGCGGCACGTTGGCCAGCGCGGCCAGATAGATGATCATGTAGTAGCCGAGGCCCTTCCACACCGTGACCGCCATGGCGCTGAGCAGGAGCAGCCACTGGTCGCTGAGGAACCCGACCCGGCCGATCCCCACGGTCTCCAGCAGCGAGTTGACCAGGCCCCGCTCGTCCAGCAGCCACACCCAGATCAGTCCCACCACGACGATCGAGGCGACGACCGGGGTGTAGAAGGCGGAGCGGAAGAAGGTGATCCCGGGGATGTTCTTCTGCACCAGCAGGGCGAGCAGCAGCGGCAGGACGACCAGGGCCGGGACGACGCCCAGGACGTACAGGGCGCTGTTGCGCAGGCCGGTCCAGAACATGTCGTCGTGGAGGAGCTCGCGGAAGTTGGCGAGGCCGACGAAGTGGCCGGGGACCAGGGTGCGGCGGTCGGTGAAGGAGTTCACCAGGGTGGAGAGGAAGGGGTAGAGCACGAAGGCGCCGGTGACGAGCAGTCCGGGTGCGGCGAACAACCAGGGGCTGAAGGGGAGCTGGCGCTTGATACGGAGGGGCGCGGCCATGGCGGTCAGCCCTGCTGGAGCAGCCGGTCGGCGGCCTTGACAGCGTTGTCGAGGGCTTCCCGGGGGCTCTCCTTGCCCTGGAGCGCCTTGGCGACCTCGTTGCGCAGCGCGGTCTTCATCTGCTCGCTGAAGAGCACGGGCGTGTAGTTGACGGCGTTCTTCAGCGACTTCGCGGCGGCGATCCGCACCCGGGTCTCGTCGGTGCCGTCCTCCTTGGTGAAGTACGGGTCGTCCAGGGAGCCGGCGGTGCTCGGGAAGATGGCGACCTTCTTGGCGAAGGACATCTGGTTGCGCGCGTCGGTGACGAAGTGGGCGAAGGCGACGGCGGCGGGGGTGTGCCTGGTGCGGGAGTTGACCATCACGCCCATCACGTACATGTTGACGTGTCCGGTGCTGGTGATCTGGTCGGTGATGCCGATGTTCCGGTAGAGGCTGGGCGCGTTCTTCTTGAAGTTGCCGAGGTCCAGGGCGCTGCCGGGGTTCATGGCGACGGCTCCGGTGAGGAACTTCTTGCCCGCGGACTCCCCGGTGGCGGTCAGCGCCTGCGGATCGAGCGCCTTGGCGTCGTACAGCTGCTTGTACTTCGTGAGGAGTTCGACTCCCTTGGCGTCGTTGAAGGCGAAGCCGGTGCCCTGCTTGTTCATGAGCGGGACGCCGTAGCGGCCGAAGTCCTCGATGGTGGGCACGTTGGCGAGGGTGGCGACCTTTCCGTCGCTCTTCTCCGCCATCCGCAGGGCGTCGGAGAAGAGTTCGTCGTACGTCTTCGGCGGCTGGTCGGGGTCGAGACCGGCCCGGGTGAACAGGGCCTTGTTGTAGAAGAGCGGGCCGGTGTTCAGGTACCAGGGGAAGGCGTACGTGCCGTTCATGCCCGGCACCCGGTGGCTGGCCCAGGCCCCGTCCAGGTATTCGGGGCGGTACGTGGCGGCGGCCTTGTCGAGGTCGAGGACGAGGCCGGCCTTGGCGAGCGGGGCGACCAGGTCCGGGGAGACGTTGACGACGTCGGGCAGGGTGCCGCCGCCGGCGTCGGCGCTGAGCTTGTCGGCGTAGCCCTCGGCGGGCTGGTCGACCCACTTCACGTGCGTGCCGGGGTACTTGTGCTCGAAGTCGGCTATCAGCCCCTCGAAGTACGACTTGAAGTTGGCGCGCAGGTTCCAGGTCTGGAAGGTGATGTCGCCCTCCACCTTGCCGGAGGCGTCGGTGGAGCCGCCGTCGTCACCGCCGGAGCCGCAGGCGCTCAGCGGCAGGACGAGGGCGACGGCAGCGGCGGCGAGGGCTCTGCGGGACATGGGCACGGGACACGGCTCCCTTGCTGTGCACGGGCTTTCGGTGGCGCCGAAGACCTTGCCCAGTGCGTTCCGGGAAAGTCAATGCATTCGTCGCAGCTAAAGAAATACGTCCTTCATTAGTGCAGCTCAGCGAGGTTCGACCGGGAGCTTGCCAGCGATCACTAATGCGCTTTAGGGTCTTGACACTCAAGCGCATTAGCAAGCACCCTCCGGAAGGGGGAGAAAGCGTGCCGACCAGACGGTCCCCCGCCCGCCGGCCCACGATGAAGGACATCGCCCGCCGCGCCGGGGTCTCCGAGAGCGCCGTGTCCTTCGCGCTGAACGACCGCCCCGGTGTCTCCGAGGCCACCCGGGCCCGGGTCCGCCGGGTCGCCGAGCAGCTGGGCTGGCGGCCCAGCACGGCCGCCCGCGCCCTGTCCGGCGAGGGCGCGGCGACGGTCGGCTTCGTCCTCGCGCGGCCGGCGCACACGCTGGGCGTCGACTCGTTCTTCCTCCAGCTCGTCTCCGGCATCCAGGAGGTGCTGGCCGAGCGTCATCTGGGCCTGCTCTTCCAGGTGGTGGAGGACGTGGCCGACGAGTGCGCGGTGTACCGGCGCTGGTGGGCCGAGCACCGGGTGGACGGCGTCCTGGTCGTCGACCCGCGCGCCGACGACCCGCGCCCCGGCCTGCTGGACGAACTCGGGTTGCCCGCCGTGGTGATCGGCGGCGCGCCGGACGAGCGCCACCCCGGGCTCTCCACCGTCTGGGCGGACGACGCGGGCGCGATGGCGTCGGTGGTGGACGAGCTGACCGCCCTGGGCCACCGCCGGATCGTGCACATCGCCGGCCTGCCGGACCTGGCCCACACCCGGCGCCGGATCGCCACGCTGCGCGCGGAGGCGGAGCGGCGGGGGCTGGCCGAGGTGGAGTCCGTGACGACCGACTACTCCGACACGGAGGCCGCCGCCGTCACCCGCGAGGTCCTGCGCGGCCGCACGCCCCCGACCGCCCTCGTCTACGACAGTGACGTGATGGCCGTCGCCGGGGTGGCGGCGGCGTCCGAGCTGGGTTTCTCGGTGCCGGCCGACCTGTCGGTGGTGGCCTGGGAGGACTCGGCCCTGTGCCGCATGGTCAAGCCTTGGCTGTCCGCGCTGTCGCGGGACAGCGTGGAGTTCGGCTCCACGGCGGCGCGCGAGCTGCTGGCGCTGCTGGACGGCGGCGCGGCCCGGACGGTACAGGTGCCGGTGCCCCGGCTGATCGACCGCGACAGCACGGGCCCCGTCCGGTCCGGTTGAGAGCGCGCTCACCCGGCGAGGTCACGCCAGGGCGGGTGGACGCGGTGCGGTCCGGATCGGTGCCGGGCCGGCCGCTCGTACGGCCGGTGCGTGGGGGGAAGGCCTCTCGACGCGCCCGGCCCGGCGGTGCACAGTTCTCCCTACGCGCCTCGGCTCGCGCCGGCGAGCGCCGGTGTGCCGGCGGGCGCACAGCCGTCGAACCAGCCGAGGAGTGTCCGTGAGCAACTGGGCCGGCCGGAGTGCCGCCGAGATCGCCGCCGCCGTCCGTGCGAAGCGGGTCACGCCCCGGGAGGTGGTGGCCGCGCACCTCGCGCGGATCGAGCGGCTCGACGGCCGGATCGGGGCGTTCCGGAAGGTCCGGGCGGAGGCGGCGCTCACCGAGGCCGACGAGGTGGCCTCCCGTACCGACCTGCCGGAACTGCCGCTGGCGGGCGTGCCGGTGGCGGTCAAGGACAACCTGGCGGTGCGCGGCGAGTCGTACCGCAGCGGTTCCGCCGCCACGCCGGACGTCCCGGCCGCCGAGGACCATGTGACGGTGGCCAGGCTGCGGGCGGCCGGTGCGGTGGTGGTCGGCCTGACCAACGTGCCCGAGCTGTGTGTCTTCGGCACCACGGAGGGGCCGTACGGCATCGCCCGCAACCCGTGGGACCTCTCGCGGACGGCGGGCGGCTCCTCGGGGGGCAGCGCGGCGGCCGTGGCCGCGGGACTGGTACCGCTGGCCCTCGGCAACGACGGGATGGGCTCGCTGCGCATCCCGGCCGCGAACTGCGGGCTGGTGACGCTGAAACCGGGGCACGCGGTGGTGCCGGCCGGGATCGGCAACGGCGACTGGTTCGGCATGTCGGAGAACGGCCCGCTGGCCACGACGGTCGAGGATCTGCGGCTGATGCTGGCCGTCCTCGCGGACGCCGGGTTCGGGCGGACCGACGAGCCGGCCCGCCGGCGGGTCGCCGTCGCCCTGCGCAGCCCGCTCGCCGGGGTGAGCGTCAGCCGGCCGTATACGATCGCGGTCCGGCAGGCGGCCGGGGCGCTGGCCCGGTCCGGGCACCGGGTGCGGCGGGCCGAGCCGCCGTATCCGCTCTCCCTCGGTGTGACCGCGCTCCGGCACTGGACGGCCGGGACCGCGGTGGACGCCGAGGGCCTGGACCGGGCGCGGCTGGCCCGCCGGACCCGGGTGCACGCGGCCGTGGGGCGCCGCTTCGTCCGCGCGGTCCGCACCGGTGACGCGCGCGAGCGGCTGCGCGCGCGACTGACGCCGTTCTTCACCGAGCACGACGTGCTGCTCACCCCGGCCCTGGCCCGCCGCTCCCCGCAGGCCGGCCCGTGGCACGAGCGCGGCTGGCTGCGCAACGTCCTCGCCAACACCGCCTACTCGCCGTTCACCCCGCCGTGGAATCTGACGGGCTGGCCCGCGATGTCCGTCCCGGCCGGCGCCCTGCCCTCGGGCGCCCCCTGCGCCGTACAGCTCGTGGGCCGGCCCGGGACGGAGTCCGTGCTGCTGGAGCTGGCGGCGGAACTGGAGCGGGCGAACCCGTGGCGGCGTACCGCGCCGGTGGCGGACCGCTGGTGAGCTGGGCGCCTCAGTCCAGCGCCCGGTACATGATGTGCAGCCCCACCCGGCCGTGGCGCGGGTGGTCGTACGCCTCCGGGACCGTGCCCAGGACGGTGAAGCCGAGGGACTTCCAGAGACCGACGGCGGGGTTCGTCTCGACCACGGCGTTGAAGACCATCGCCCGGTAGCCCTGGACCCGGGCCTCGGCCAGGAGGTGTTCGGCCAGCGCGCGGCCGATGCCGCGGCCGGAGTGGTCCGGGTCGACCATGAAGCCGGCGTTGGCCACGCCGGCGGCGGGTCCGCCGTAGTTGGGGGTGAGGTAGGCCGAGCCGACCACGGTGCCGGTCTCGTCCTCGGCGACGTAGGTCCGCTTGGCCGGGCCCGTCCACAGGGCGCGGGCCGCCTCCTCGGTCGTGTCGGGGTCCCACGCGTAGGTCTCGGCGGCGGCGACGATGCGGTGCCAGAAGGGCCAGATCCGCGGCCAGTCCTCGGCCGCGGCTTCTCTGATCAGCATGGGCGCGAGTCTGCCACGCCCATGCGTGCGGCGATCGCGACGGGTCGGTTCCGGGGTCAGTCCACGCTCGGCAGGATGTGGGGCTCGGCGAGGTCGTCCTCGTACCCCGCGAGGCGGATCGGGGCGGACCGGGCCCACACGTCGAGGCTGCCGAGTTCTCCGGGCCGGCGGCCCACGCGCTCCCGGTGTTCCTCGGGGCGCTGTTCGCGATTCGTCTTCTCCGGTGTCACCGCGCACTCCTTATGTGTCGGGTCACCCTCGGGGCGTACCGGACAGTCTGCGCTCCGGTGCTCGACGCCCGCTCGGGTCTGGATGGAAGGCCAGTTCGGACGCGGTGGCGCCGGTACCTCTGTCAGAGCAGGCCGTTGTGAACCGGCTCGCCCCAGGACGGACGATGGGTGTGGGTGGGACCCCGTGCTGCTGTCCGTCCACTCCAGACTAACCAAATGAGCGGGCATCCGCTCGATAGGGAATGCAAACAAGGTGTAACCAATGCACTGCTCGCGGCTCCCCAATACCCCCTAATATGGGGCTTTTTGAAACAAGATGCTCACTCGTACGACGTCGGGAATCACCCACTCGGCCTAGCCCGGCGAACACCCCTTCGAACCGGTGCGGCAACTGCCCCCCGCATCCGGCGCAGTTCAGGTGTCGTTGGCCACGCGGCAAGCTCGCCATGGTCTGCTGACGCGGCAACGGCTGTCTCGCGGAAGGACTGACGCATGGAGCTGCGCAGCGTCGAGGAGCTGATGGATCTGCTGTACGCCGGCCGGCAGCAGCACGCGCTGCGGACCGCGGCGCTGCTGCGCCGCAGCCGACCCGCCGACAAGGAGCTCCAGGTGGCGGCCCTGGTGCGGGGCATCGGGCCGGTGCTGAGCCCCGGCGACGAGGCGGCCCGCGCACGGAGGGCGGCCGAGGCCGTGCGCTCCCTGCTCGGAGAGCGGGTGGCCCGGCTGGTCCGCGCGGGCACCGGCACCCTCGGCCCCGCCGACGACGATGCGGTGCTGCTGCGCCAGGCCGCCGAGGAGGGCCGCACGGCCGGCTTCGACGCGGGCGTGCTGGAGGACTGGCGCACGGTGCTGGAGCTGGTCGCGGCCCGTCACGCGCGGCTCGGCGCGGTCGACTGAGGACCGGCCGCCGCCGCGCGTCACACCATCCGTCACACCGTCCGCGTCACGCCGTGCGCGTCACCCGCCCGGCGGCTCACCACTTGCCGGGCGCGTAGTCCTTCAGGAAGACGCCGTACAGGTCCTCGCCCACCTCGCCGCGCACGATCGGGTCGTACACGCGGGCGGCGCCGTCGACCAGGTCGAGGGGGGCGTGGAAGCCGGCCTCGGCGAGGCGCAGCTTGTCGTAGTGGGGGCGCTCGTCGGTGATCCAGCCGGTGTCCACCGAGGTCATGAGAATGCCGTCGGTCTGGAACATCTCCTCGGCGCTGGTCCGCGTCACCATGTTCATCGCGGCCTTGGCGGCGTTGGTGTTGGGGTGACCCGCGCCCTTGTAGCCGCGGCTGAACACACCTTCCATGGCGGAGACGTTCACGACGTACGCCCGTCCGCTCGCCGCCTTCCTGGCGGCGTCGGCCATCGCCGGGCGCAGCTTGCTGATCAGGATGAACGGCGCCGTGTAGTTGCACAGCTGCGTCTCGAGCAGCTCCACCGGGGAGATCTGCTCGATCGACTGCACCCAGGTGTTGCTCTCGACGACGTCGGGCAGCAGACCGCCCGCGTCGATGGCGGTCCCGTCGAGGTGCCGGGCGACGCTGGCGTTGCCCGCGACCAGGGCGAGGTCGGCGACCTGCTGCGCGTCGAGGTCGCCGGCGCCGACGGGGAGGGCGGCCGGGGCGCCGAGATCACCGACGGCGCCGGAATTGAAGGCACCGATGACGTGGTGGGCGGGCAGCTCCCCGGCGGGCAGCGGCGCGCTCTCGCCCTCGACGAGGGCGGCGTAGGCGGAGGGCAGCCGGCGCACGGTCTGCGTGGCGTTGTTGATCAGGATGTCCAGCGGGCCCGCCGCGGCGACCTGCTCGGCGAGGCCGACGGCCTGGGCCGGGTCGCGCAGGTCGATGCCGACGACCTCCAGGCGGTGCAGCCAGTCCGCCGAGTCGTCCATCGCCTTGAAGCGGCGGATGGCGTCCTTGGGGAACCGCGTGGTGATCGTGGTGTGCGCGCCGTCACGCAGCAGGCGCAGCGCGATGTACATGCCGATCTTGGCCCGGCCGCCGGTGAGCAGGGCGCGCTTGCCGCTGAGGTCGGCGCGCGCGTCCCGCTTGGTGCGGTTCTCGGCGGCGCACTTCTGGCACAGCTGGTGGTAGAAGTAGTCGACCTCGACGTAGCGCTGCTTGCAGACGTAGCAGGAGCGCGGGCGCTGGAGTATCCCCGCGATCCGGCCGGTCTCGATCTTGGAGGAGGGCAGGATGCCCTCGGTCTCGTCGTCGATGCGCTCGGCGGAGCCCGTCGCGGTGGTCTCCGTGACGGCGCGGTCGTGGGCGGTCTTGGCGGCCCGGCGCTCCTGGCGGCGGCGCTGCTTGACCGTCCGGTAGATGTGCGAGGTGGCCTGGCGCACCTTGACCGCGTCGGGGTGGTCGACCTCCAGCCGGTCCAGTTCCTCCAGCACGCTGAGGCAGACGGCCAGCCGCTCGGGGTCGATACCGGGCCCGTAGACCACCTCGTCCATGGGCACGTCCATGGACGTCGAGCCGTCCTCTGTCACCGTCATCGCGCTGCCGCTTCCCTGATCACCCGCGCGGCGCTCCGACTCGCGTCCGCTTTCGAGCAGGGAATGTTACGGAGGGCCGGGCCCGGGGACCAAACCGCTCTGCCGGGCCCCGCCGCGCGGGGCACCGTCAGTGCCTCAGCGGTCGCACACCGCCAGCAGCGTCGCCACCTCGGTCGTCACCGCGTGCGCGAACCGGTCCAGGTCCGGCACGGCCCGCGCATCGGCGACGAGCCCGTAGTGCACGCGTCCGCGGTACGTCGAGATCGCGACCGCCAGCGCCTGGCCGGGCGCGAGCGGGGCCAGCGGATACACCTCGGCCAGTTCGTGGCCACCGAGCCGCAGTCCGAGGCCGGGCAGCGGCACGCTGGTGACGAGGATGTCGAACCAGAGCCGGGCGGCCTGGCCGACCAGCGGCCCGCCGAGCCGGTGGCCGAGAGCCGGGACGTGGTCGGCCAGCAGGGCCACGGCGCCGGCGCCCCGGTCGGAGCCCGCGTCCTTGTTGCGGACCATGGCGGTACGCACGCTCCGCAGGCGGCCGAGCGGGTCGGGCTCGTTCACCGGGAGCCGTATCAGATAGCCGGAGAGCCGGTTGCCCTGCGGCTGGGCGGTGCGCGGGCGGCGCCGGGAGACGGGGATCAGGGCGCGGGGCGCCACGTCCTTGCTGCCGTCGCCGCGCTCGTCCAGCCAGCGGCGCAGGGCACCGGCGACCACGGCGATGAGGACGTCGTTCACGGTGCCGCCGGCGCTCTTGCGGACCCGGTGCACGTCGTCGATGTCGAGGACGACACCGGCGGTGCGGCGGGTTCCGCTGGGCGCGGAGGTCAGCGCGGCGCAGGGGCGCATGCCGAGCGTGGACCGGGCGAGCGAGGTGCCGATGTCCAGGGCCCGGCCCACGTCGGACAGCGCCTCCCTGACCAGCCCGGGAACCAGCGCGGGCAGCCGGCGCACGTCGGACAGCAGGCCGCGCGGCGGCTCGACGGCGCGCGGCGCACGCTCGGGCAGGTCGACGGGGTCCAGGACGCCGGCGGCGAGCTTGAGCGCGCGCAGCCCGTCGGCGAGGGCGTGGTGGAACTTGAAGAGCACCGCGAAGGACACCCCGTCGGCGCCGGGCAGCACATGCGCCTCCCAGGGCGGCCGGGCGCGGTCCAGCGGGCGTTCCATCAGCCGGCCGGCGACCGCGTGGAAGTCGTCGGCGGGGGCGTGCAGCCGGACGTGGTCCAGGGGGTCGAAGTCCGGGTCGGTCTCGCGGGCCGCGCCGCCGAAGGCGAGCGGCTGCCAGAGGTCGCGGATGCGCATCCGCAGACCGGGCACGGCGGCGGCGCGGGCGGCGAGCAGGTCGGCGGCGTGGGCCCCGGCGGTGGGCGAGTGCGCGGCGAAGACACCGAGCGCACCGAGATGCATCGGGTGCCGGTCGGACTCCATGTTCCAGAAGGCCAGGTCGAGAGGAGCGAGCAGGTCGGAAGTCAAGGGCTTGCCTCACGCGTCGGCGACGGGCGGAACAGCAGTCAATCTCCGCCGGACGATTACGGTCAAGTACGATCACACTACGCACAGTTAACGTCAGGTTAAGTCCCGCCTCCGCCGAAAGGGACGGGACTCAAGAGACGGCCGAGGTCATCTCAAGGCAGGCGGGGCCGCATCGGGTGACGTGCCCCACTCCGACGGGCGCGGGCCGACCGTGAACGCCAGGGAGCGCAGGGAGCGCAGCGTTCCGGTGGTCAGATAGGTCCGGGCGTGCGGGGCCCCGTCGGTGCGCACGGCCTGGACGTAGCGGTCGGCGCCCGAGGTGCCGGGCGCGGTCACCGTCAGCCGGCCGACCGGCCAGTAGCGGCGGTCCAGGGTCAGGTCGACGCGGTCGAAGACCGGCGTGGTCAGGCCCCAGGTGTCGTGGCCGGGCTGGACCGGGAAGAGCCCGATGGACGACAGGACGTGCCAGGCGGACATGGTGCCGAGGTCGTCGTTGCCGGTCATGCCGGTGGGGCCGTCGGTGAACAGGGTCAGCGCCGCGTGCACCACGTCCGTGGTCTTCCACGGCTGGCCGGTGGAGAGATAGGTGTAGGGCGCGATGAGGTCCGGCTCGTTCATCGGGTTGTAGACGGCGGCGTTGTAGTAGGCGTACGGGTCGCCGTGCACCCACACCTCGCGGGCGGTCCGCGCCGGGTCGGCGAGCAGCCGGTCGTAGGCGAAGAAGGTGTCCAGGCGGTCGTTGGCCGCGCGCTTGCCGCCGATCAGCGCGACCATGCCCGGTACGTCCTGCGGCACGAGCCACTGGTACTGCCAGGCCGTGCCCTCGTGGAAGCCGATGCCGCGGGCCGGGTCGGCCGAGCCGGTGAAGGCGCCGGAGGCGTCGCGCGCGCGGAAGAAGCCGGTGGCGGGGTCGAAGACGTTCCGGTAGTTCCGCGAGCGGGCAGCGTAACGGGCCGCGTCGTCCGCGTGCCCGAGACCCCGCGCCATCTGGGCGAGCATCGCGTCCGCGAGCGCGTACTCCAGAGTGACGGAGGCGCCGTGGTGGTAGTCGGAGTCGCCCACCTTGGCGTACGGGCGGCCTTTGACGTAGGGCGCGAAACCGCCCGCCAGGTACTCGGCGTTGGCCTCCCGGCCGACACCCGGGTACTCGGCGGGCGGCACGCCGTCGGCGTTCCTCCGCAGCGCCCGGTAGGCCCGCTCCTCGAAGCCCTTCAGGAGCCCCGTCCGGTAGGCGGTGGTCAGGAACGGGGTGACCGGGTCACCGGTCATGATGTTGGTCTCGACCGGACCGTAACCCCACTTGGGCAGCCAGCCGCCGTCCTCGGCCACGGCGACCACCGACCGGGCCATGTCCCGTGCTTCACGCGGCGCGAGCAGCGCGAGCAGCTGGGCCTGGGTGCGGTAGGTGTCCCACAGCGACCAGTTCTGGTAGTACGTGAAGCCCCGGGCACGGTGGGTGCGGCGGTCCCAGCCGAAGTAGCGGCCGTCGGCGTCGCTGCCGACGTTGGGCGCGAGGTAGGACCGGTACAGCGAGGAGTAGAAGGTCCGGCGCAGCGTGGGCGTGCCGCCCCGCACGCGGACGCCGGCGAGCCGGTGCTCCCACGCCTCGCGCGCCCGGCGCCGAACGGCGTCGAAGGACCGGCCGCCCTCGGCGCGCAGGTTGGCCGCGGCGCCGCGCGAGTCGACGTACGACAGGGCGGTGGTCGCCTCGACCGTACGGTCCCGGGTGGTGTCGAAACGGACGTAGGCGCCGCCGGGCCCGCTGTGGGCGCCCGGGGTGACGGTCCGGCCGTCCCAGGTGCCGTAGGCGGTGAAGGGCCGGCTGAAGCGGGTGATGGTGTAGACCGTGTAGGGGCCGGTGTCCCGGCAGAAGCCGTGGCCGGTGATCTCGGTGCGCACGGTGCGGTCGTCCAGGATCTCCACCGCGCTGCTGACCGGCTTGTGCAGCGACTGGGCCGCGTTCAGCAGGACGTTGGCCCGGTCGGTGGCCGGGAAGGTGTAGCGCTGCACGCCGGTGCGGGCGGTCGCGGTCAGTTCGGCGCGGATGCCGGAGGCGAGGCCGACCCGGTAGTAGCCGGGACTCGCCTCCTCGTCGTCGTGCGAGAAGGCCGCCGCGTACTGGGCGTGGTCCGTCTGCGTGACGTCGCCGGTGGTGGGCAGCACGGGCAGGTCGCCGCCGATGCGGCAGCCGACGCCCGAGAGATGGACCAGCGAGAAGCCGCGGATACGGTTCTGCGTGTAGTCGTAGCCGGTGCTGTGCCCCGTGTCCGGGGAGAGCTGCACCATGCCGAAGGGCACGGCCGCGCCGGGGAAGGTGTTGCCCTCGTTCTGGGTTCCGATGAACGGATTGACCAGATCGGTGAGGTGGCCGTCGGCCCGCTCCGCGGCCCGTGCGGCGGGGGTGGCGAGCAGCGCGGACGCCGCCATCACCCCGGCCATGCACAGGCCTGTGCGCCGGGTCCCTCTCATGTCGGATGACCTCCGCAGGTTGGACGTCGTTGCCTGCATCCTGAGGGCCGAAGGCCGCAAACCCGGGCATCCTGGAGGTGTCGCGCGAAACGCGTCGCGCCGAGCGGGGAACCGACCGGAGGGTGACGGGTGGTCAGAGGGGCCGCTTGAAGCCCTCGTGGCTGCGGACGAAGCCGAGGCCGCCGTAGGAGCGGTGGGCGTCCGCACGGCTCTTGTCGCTGGTGAGCTGGACGAGCGCGCAGCCGCGGGCCCGCGCCCTGGTCATCGCGTGCTCCATCAGCGTCCGGCCGAGCCCGCCGCCCCGCCGGTCCGCGCGGATCCGCACCGCCTCGATCAGGACGCGTTCGGCGCCGCCCTTGCCGAGTCCGGGGATGTAGGTCGCCTGGAGGCAGCCCACCACCGTGCCGGTGCCGGTGCCGCCCTCCCCTTCGGGCGCGCGCTCGCCCTCACGCTCGACCTCGACCTCGCCCTCGCCCTCGCCCTCGACGAGGACCAGTATCTCGTTGCGGGGGTCCCGGTCGATGGCGGCGAAGGCGCGCTCGTGGGCCTCCGTGACCCGGGCCGCCGCCGGATCCACCACCCGTTCCTCGTCGGCGAGCAGGGCCACGACCGCGGGCAGGTCGGCACGGGTCGCGGGACGGAACACGAGTGCGGTGGCTGCGGACATGACGTCGACCCCAGCGGGCGCTACGGCACCCGCTGCCCCTTCCCCAACGCGATGACTCCGCCCTGGGAGACCGTGTACAGCTCGGCGTCCCGCTCCGGGTTCACACCGATCGTGGCGCCCGGCGGGACCTCCACGTTCTTGTCGAGGACGGCACCGCGCACCACGGCACCCCGGCCTATGCGGACGTTGTCGTGCAGCACCGAGCCCTGGACGACCGCGCCCGGGTCGACGCGGACGCCCGGGGACAGCACCGAGCGGGTGACCTGGCCGCGGATCAGGCAGCCCGCGCTGACGATGGACTCGCTCGCGATGCCGCCCGCGTTGAAGCGGGCCGGGGAGAGCTGGCCCGAGTGGGTGTAGATCGGCCACTGGCGGTTGTACAGGTTGAACGCGGGGCGCTCGGCGATCAGGTCCATGTGCGCCTCGTAGTAGGCGTCCAGGGTGCCCACGTCCCGCCAGTAGCCCTGGTCGCGGCTGGTCTCGCCAGGCACGTGGTTGTCGCTGAAGTCGTACAGCTGGGCCTCGCCGCGCGCGGTCAGCTGGGGCAGGATCGAACCGCCCATGTCGTGCACGGACCGGCTGTCCTCGGCGTCGCGCTGCAGCGCCTCGACGAGTGCCTTGGTGGTGAAGACGTAGTTGCCCATCGAGGCGAACACGCTCTCCGGGTCGTCCGGCAGGCCCGGGGGGTCCGCGGGCTTCTCCAGGAACCGCCGCACGGTACGGCCGTCCGGACCCGGCGTGATCACCCCGAAGGACGAGGACTCCGCGCGCGGCACCCGGATGCCGGCCACCGTCACCCCCGCGCCGCCCTCGATGTGCTGCCGGACCAGTTGCCGCGGGTCCATGCGGTAGACGTGGTCGGCACCGAACACGGCCACGTACTCGGGCTGTTCGTCGTGGACCAGGTTCAGGGACTGCAGGATCGCGTCGGCGCTGCCCAGGTACCAGCGCGGGCCGAGCCGCTGCTGCGCGGGGACCGGGGTGACGTAGTTGCCGAGCAGGCTGGACATCCGCCAGGTGGTGGTGATGTGCCGGTCCAGCGAGTGCGACTTGTACTGGGTCAGCACACAGATGCGCAGCACATCGGCGTTGACGAGGTTGGACAGGACGAAATCGACGAGGCGGTACGTTCCCCCGAAGGTGACCGCGGGTTTGGCGCGGTCCGCGGTGAGCGGCATCAGGCGTTTGCCCTCACCGCCCGCCAGCACGATCCCCAGTACGGAAGGCCCTCCACGACGCATGGCCGCTCCCCTCACCGTGGTTGAACCATGGCTGCCCCGAGCAGGCCGGACTAAGCCTGCTTGAGGATCTCCTCGTACAGCCCCGCCGTACGGCGGGCCACCGCGCCCCAGCCGAACTCCCCCACCGCGCGCATCCGTCCCGCCTCGCCCATGCGACGGGCCGCGGCCGGATCGCCGAGGACGGTGTCCAGCGCCCGGGCGAGCCCGGAGTCGAAGTCGTCGTCCACGTCGACCAGCAGACCGGTACGGCCCTCGTCCACGACCTCGGGGATACCGCCCACCCGTGACGCGACCACCGGTGTGCCGCAGGCCATCGCCTCCAGGTTGACGATGCCGAGCGGCTCGTAGACCGAAGGGCAGACGAACACCGCCGCGCGCGTGAGGAGTTGGACCACCTCCGGGCGCGGCAGCATCTGCGGGATCCAGACCACGCCCGCCCGTGACCGGCGCAACTCCTCGAACAGCTCCCTGAACTCCCGCTCGATCTCGGGGGTGTCGGGCGCCCCCGCGCAGAGCACGACCTGGGCGCCGGGATCGATGTCCCGGACCGCGCGCAGCAGATGGGGCACGCCCTTCTGCCGGGTGATCCGGCCGACGAACAGCACGTACGGGCGGTCCGGGTCGACGCCGTGCCGGGTGAGCGCGTCGGTGCCGTGGTCGGGGCGGTAGAGCCGGGTGTCGATGCCGTTGTGCACGACGTGGACGCGGGCCGGGTCCAGCGCCGGGTAGCAGGCGAGGACGTCCTCGCGCATGGCGCCCGAGACGGCGATCACCGCGTCCGCCGCCTCGATCGCGGTGCGCTCGGCCCAGCCCGACAGTGCGTACCCGCCGCCGAGTTGCTCGGCCTTCCAGGGGCGCAGCGGCTCCAGTGAATGCGCGGTCACCACGTGCGGGACGCCGTACAGCAGCTTGGCGACATGGCCGGCGAGATTGGCGTACCAGGTGTGGGAGTGGACGAGTTCGCGGCCTTCCAGGGCGGCGGCCATGGCGAGGTCCACGGAGAAGGTGCGCAGCGCGTCGTTGGAGCCGTCGAGGGCGGACCAGGGACGGTGGCGCACGACCCCGACCCCGCGGCCCTCGCCCCAGCAGTGCACCTCCAGGTCCACCAGGGCGGTCAACTCGCGTGCCAGGAACTCCACATGGACGCCGGCACCACCGTAGACGTCCGGGGGGTACTCCCGGGTCAGCAGTCCCACTCGCACCCGACAATCCCCTCGTCCCGGTGGCAGGTTCTCTCATGGTCACCCAGATGCGGCGCCCGGGGAAGAGCGCGGCGGGCGCGTGAAGCAGCAGTCGCCGCAGAGGCCGCCCCCCGGCACCCGGTAGTACAGGCAGCAGCTGCGGCGCCGGAAGGCCGTGCCGGTGCGGACGCCGGCGGCGTCGAGCAGGGGGTGGGTGAACAGTTCGCCGGTGAGGGCACGGGTGCGGGCGGCCACGTCGGTACGGCCGTGGACGCGGGCCCAGCGGCTCAGTTCCCGGGCGGTCGCGGCGAGCGCGGAGCCCGCGTTGCCCCACAGCAGACCCGCCGCCACGCCGTAGCGGGCCCGCAGGGCGGCCGTCAGCGGCTCCAGATGGCCGTGCAGCACGGTGTCGAGGAGCGTGGCAGCGTCCCCGGGCAGCGGGCGCGGCCCGGTGAGCCACAGGTCGTCGGGCGCGGCGGCGAGGGCGTCCCAGCGCAGCAGGCGCGGATCCAGGTCCGGCAGCCGGCCGTACAGGACGGCGCAGCCGAGGGCCGCCGACCACAGCCGGGCGGCCAGCCCTTGCTGGGCGATGGACGCGGCGACCCGCGGCTCCCGGGTCCCCAGCCGCTCCCCGACGGTGGTGACACGCAACGTGAGGGGATCCGGGGGGACATCCGGGACGTCCGACGTCACCCCCGCGTAGCCCTCCGCGAGGGTCGGCAGCCGCTGCGGACCGGTGCCGTCGCCGGCCGCGGCCGGGCCCGCGACGGTGCGCAGGACGAAGAAGCCGCCGAGCGGGTGCAGCGCGGCGAGTCCGGGATCGAGGTCGAGGTCGAGGTCCACGACAGGAACTCGTACCAGGTGCGTCGCGGAGACGATCAGGCGGGTCTCCCCGCGGCGTCGCCCCTCCAGGGGATGATCGCCCGGCCGGTGTACTCCATCGGCAGTAGGACGCATTGCGTGCTCAGGTACGACGACGGGAAGGGCGCGGGCGGGCAGAGTGTTGGCCATGGAAGCCGACCGTTCGCAGCGCCGGGCCCGGGACGTCCGCCGCACCCAGAGGAGACACCGATGAGCGCCCTGGCGTTGTCCGTGCTCCTGTCGGTCGTCTCCGCCCTCGCCTACGCGGGCGGAGCGATCGTGCAGGAGCAGGTCGCGGTCTCCTCCCCCGCCAGCGCGTACCTCCCGCTGCGCCGGCCCGGCTGGTGGGGTGCGCTGGCGCTCAACGGTCTCGGCGGGGTGCTGCACGTCGTGGCGCTGGCCTGCGGGCCGCTCAGCCTGGTCCAGCCGCTCGGCGCGCTGACCATCGTCTTCGCGCTGCCCATGGCGGCGCTGTGCGTGGGCCGCCGGGCCGGCGCGACCGCCTGGCGCGGCGCCCTCATGGCCACGGTGGGCCTCGCCGGTCTGCTGTCGCTGGTCGGCTCC
Organism: Streptomyces sp. NPDC038200; assembly: GCF_055600785.1. Lineage (NCBI taxonomy): Bacteria > Bacillati > Actinomycetota > Actinomycetes > Kitasatosporales > Streptomycetaceae > Streptomyces > Streptomyces sp. NPDC038200. Next base: position 102,781 of record NZ_JBVJYH010000016.1, on the reverse strand, counting down.
TCCGCCGCCGCGCACTCCCTGGCTCCGGCCCAGCGGCTGGTGGTCGCGCTGGTCACCGGCGGGGCGGTGGTGGCGCTGCTGTGCGCGGGCCTGGCCGCGCACCGGCATCCCGCGGTGCGCAGTGTGCTGCTCGCCACCGCCTCCGGCATCGCGTTCGGCATGGCGTCGGTGTTCACCAAGACCGTGGCCGTCGACTGGGCCCATGGGATCAGCCTGGGCGATCTGCCCTCGCTCGTGGTGATCGGCCTGTTCTCGGTGGCCGGCGTGCTGTTGTCCCAGGCGTCCTACCGGGGCGGCGGCCTCGCCGCCCCGCTGGCCACGCTGACGGTGGTCAATCCGGTGCTGGCCGCCGCGGTCGGCATCCTGATGCTCGGTGAGACGTTCCGCCACGGCACCACGGGCACCGTGCTGGCGCTGGGCTGCGGGGTGGTGGCCGCGGGCGGCCTGATCATGCTGACGACGGAACGGCTGGAGCGCGAGGCACGACCGGCCGCCACGGGACCGACCCCGCCCGTCGCACCCCCGGCCGGGGGGTCGCCGACCGTCCCGACGCCTGCTCTCCCGACGTCGGCTCTGCCGGCACCTGTTCTCCCGTCGTCCGCTCTCCCGTCGTCCGCTGTCCCGACGTCCGCCGTCCCGAAGCCGGCCGCTGCCTCGCGGGTCGACCCGTCGGCGGGGGAAGCGTCGTCGGTCGGCCTGTCGGCGGGGGAAGCGTCACCGGTCGGCCTGTCGGCAGGGGAAGCGTCACCGGTCGCCCTGTCGGTACGGGAAGCGTCGTCGGTCGGCCCGTCGGCTGGGGCGGCGGCGCCGCTGATCGTGTCGTCGGGGGAAGCGTCGCCGCGCACGGTGGCCTCGGCCGTCCGGCCGTCGGGCCCGGCGTGGTGGCCGGTGGTTCCGTCGTCGGTCGTCCTGTCGTCCGCCGAGGCGGCCCTCGCGCAGGGCCTGCCGGTCGCCGCCGAGGCGGTGCGCGCGGTCGCACGGGCGCGTGTCGCCATGCCGCAGCAGCGCGGGTCCGCCGAGCCGCGGACGGACCGCGCCGGGCGTGCCGCGAGCGGCCCCGGGTCCGGTCCGGCCGGACCGGTGCTGCGCGCGTTGCTCGTACCGGGCGGCGGCGGGGCGGACGGCGAGGGTGCCGTGCCGCAGGCCGAGGAGGTGGCGGCCCCGTCGTACCCGCCGCTGCCCGGGGGCGTCCCCGTGCCGCTGCCGGTCCTGGACCGGCAGCGTGCGCGCGTCAGATCCTGACGCCGCCGCCCCGGAGGTAGGCGAGCGGGTCGATGTCCGTGCCGAAGCCGGGCCCCGTCCGCACCTCGAAGTGCAGATGCGGCCCCGTGACGTTCCCGGTGGAGCCCGAGCGCCCGATGCGCTGGCCGGCGGTGACGTGCTGGCCGACCCGCACGGAGATGGCGGACAGATGGGCGTACTGGGTGTAGCGGCCGTCGGCGTGCCGCAGCACCACCTGGTAGCCGTACGAGCCGCCCCACCCCGCGGCCACCACGTGCCCGGCCGCCGCCGCCTTCACGGTGGTGCCGGTCGGCACCAGGAAGTCGACGCCGGTGTGGTAGCCCTTCGACCAGTGGGAGCCCGCCACGTGGTAGCCGGTACCGACGGTGGCGGTCACCGGGGCGACGACCGTGTGCCGGGTCGGGGCCGGGGTGTGGTGGGTGGGGGGATGCTCCGAAGGCGTCTTCTTCTTCGGGGCCTTGGGCGGCGCGGGCCGGGTGGCGGTGCCGTTCAGGCTGAGCCGCTGGCCCGGCATGATCAGGTCGGGATCGGAGCCGATCGTCGTGCGGTTGCCCGCGTACAACGTGCGCCAGCCGCCCGACACGCGATGGTCCCCGGCGATGCCGGAGAGGGTGTCGCCGTGCACCACCGTGTACATCTCGGCCCGGCCCGCGCGGGACTGCGGGGTGGTGTGCGGCTGCACGTCCTTGACGGAAGAGGACCGCGGGGCGGCGCTCTTCGCAGTGCCGGACGCCGTCGCACCGGTCCGCGCCGGATGCGCGGCCGCGGAGTCCGTGTGCACGTCGGGGCCGCCCCCGCCCCGGGACAGCCCGGCCCGCACCGAGCAGACCGGCCAGGCGCCCGGCCCCTGCCCGTCCAGGACCTTCTCGGCGACGGCGATCTGCTCGTCCCGGCCGGCCAGGTCGGCGCGCGGCGCGTACCGGGCGCCGCCGTACGCCTCCCAGGTGGACTGGGTGAACTGCAGCCCGCCGTAGTAGCCGTTGCCCGTGTTGACGTGCCAGTTGCCGCTGGACTCGCAGGCGGCGACCTTGTTCCAGGTGGCCGCGTCGGCGGCGCTCGCGGTGCCGGCGGCGATCAGCGGCATCGCGAGGCCGGCACCGCCAGCCGTGACGGTGAGTGAGGCGCGGTTGATCCTGTTCGGCTGGTACCGGCGGTGCCGGCCGCGTACGGCCATGTCCGAAATCCCCTCGGCATGCGTCAGGAGCGGCAAAAGTAAACGCCCCGAACAGGCCATGACAAGACGGCAAATCGGCCTCCGTCACGTGCCAAGTGGCCAAGAACGGACCCTGCTTGATCCGGACGGCCGGTGACTGAGGCGGAAGGCGGTCCCGCTGCGTACACATGCGTGGCGGGTCGGATGTGCGCTCGCCGTAGCGGCACGTCAGGATGGGCAGGGACCCGTACTGACGGAGCCGTAGTCACGAGGCAACCAGGGAGCAGGCGGTATGAGCACTTCAGCGCAGATCGGTGTCACGGGCCTCGCGGTCATGGGCCGCAATCTCGCCCGGAACTTCGCGCGCAACGGCTACACCGTCGCCGTGCACAACCGTACGGCGTCGCGGACGAAGGCGCTGGTGGAGGAGTTCGGCAGCGAGGGGGACTTCGTCCCGGCCGAGACCGCCGAGGAGTTCGTGGCGGCCCTGGAGCGCCCGCGCCGCCTGGTCGTCATGGTCAAGGCGGGTGAGCCGACGGACGCGGTGATCGAGGAGTTCGCGCCGCTGCTGGAGGCCGGTGACATGATCATCGACGGTGGCAACGCGCACTTCGCGGACACCCGGCGCCGGGAGAAGGCGCTGCGCGAGCAGGGCATCCACTTCGTCGGCATGGGGGTGTCCGGCGGCGAGGAGGGCGCGCTGCACGGGCCGAGCATCATGCCGGGCGGCCCGAAGGAGTCGTACGACTCGCTGGGCCCGATGCTGGAGAAGATCTCCGCGAAGGCGAAGGACGGGGCGCCCTGCGTGACCCACGTGGGTCCCGACGGCGCCGGACACTTCGTGAAGATGGTCCACAACGGTATCGAGTACGCCGACATGCAGCTGATCGGCGAGGCGTACCAGCTGCTGCGCGACGTCGCCGGGTACTCCCCCGCGCAGATCGCCGACATCTTCCGCACCTGGAACACCGGCCGTCTCGACTCGTACCTGATCGAGATCACCGCCGAGGTGCTGTCCCACGTGGACGCGGGCACCGGCAAGCCCTTCGTGGACGTGGTGGTGGACCAGGCCGAGCAGAAGGGCACCGGCCGCTGGACGGTGCAGATCGCGCTGGACCTGGGCGTGCCGGTGTCCGGCATCGCCGAGGCGGTCTTCGCCCGCTCCCTGTCCGGCCACGCGGCGCTGCGTGAGGCCTCGCGGGGGCTCGCCGGGCCGACGCCGTCGGCACTGAGCGAGTCGGAGGCGGCGGCCTTCGCCGACCGGGTGGAGCAGGCCCTGTACGCGTCCAAGATCGTGTCGTACACCCAGGGCTTCCACGAGATCGCCGCGGGCAGCGAGGAGTACGGCTGGGACATCGACCTGGGAGCCGTCTCCGCGATCTGGCGTGGGGGCTGCATCATCCGCGCGGCCTTCCTGGACCGCATCCGCGCCGCGTACGACGCCCGTCCCGACCTGCCGAGCCTGCTGTCGGACGAGACGTTCGCGCGGGAGATCGCCGCCGCGCAGGACGACTGGCGCGAGGTGCTGATCGCGGCGACCCGGCAGGGCGTGCCGACGCCGGGCTTCGCGGCGGCGCTGGCGTACTACGACGCACTGCGGGCCGAGCGGCTGCCGGCGGCGCTCACGCAGGGGCAGCGGGACTTCTTCGGGGCGCACACGTACCGGCGGGTGGACCGGGACGGCGCGTTCCACACACTGTGGGGTGGAGACCGGTCGGAGGTCTCCGCCTGAGAGCGGGCGCGCGCCTCTGAGGGCGATCGGCCGAGCGTGAAGAACGGGCGCCTCCGACAACTCGGAGGCGCCCGTCTCGTCGGCGCGGCCGGGGATGTCGCCGGCCGAGGGCGCGGTTCCCCCCGAGGCCGGGGATGTCGCCGGCCGGGAGACGCGGTTCCCGGCGAGCGCGGGGATGTCGTCGGCCGAGGGCGCGGTTCCCCCCGAGGTCGGGGATGTCGCCGGTCAGGGGACGCGGTTCCCCGCGAGGTCGGCATGCGGGCGCTCAGCGCCCTGGTCCTCGATCCTCGGCCCTCGGCCCTCGGTCCTCGGCCGCGGGGCGGGCCCGCCCTTCAGCTGAGGGGCGGACCCGGCTCCGGGGCCGGTACGGGTTCGGGGCCCGGGGGGATCGGGGACGGTGACGGTTCCGGCGGGCCCGGAGCCGGCGGCGCCGGCGGCGGGGTCGGGTCGGGGCCCGGTACGGGCGGGGTGGGCTGCGGTGACGGTTCCGGGGGCGGGACCGGGCTGGGATAGGGATCCGGCGGAGTCGGCCCGGGACCCGGGGCCGGGCCGGGCGGTACCGGGTCGGGATGCGGGTTCGTCATGAGGTTCTCCGGGCTGTCACGAGACGTCGCCTCTGGACTACTCCCCCCGCCTACCCGACGGTCGCGCGGCCACTCACCCGACGGCAACACCGAACCTGCCCCGGCTAGTGGTCGACGGCAGCGCCGAACGAGCCCCGCGGGAGGCCGGCGGCAGCACCGAACGAGTCCCGCGCGAGGCCGGCGGCAGCACCGAACGAGTCCCGGCGGGTGGCCGGCGGCATCCGCGGACCTGTCGAGGCCCCCCGAGGACCCCCCGAGGAGCTGCCCGGAACCGCTCCGGGTGGGCGACCGACGCCATGCGACGGCCCACCCCGCTCCTCCGGGCCCCGCCCCGACCTAGCCCTATCCCGCCGAGCGGCCGGCGGCATCCGACGGTCCGCTCAGAACCGTCCCGGGTGGGCGCGCAGCCAGTCCTTGGCGGCCGACAACAGCTCCGCGTCGGCCGGCGGGGCCGTCTCGGGATGGCGTTCGGCCCACTTGACGACGTAGGGGCACAGCGGGGCCACCGGGACGCCCTCGCGCTCGGCGAGGGCGTACAGCTCGCGGGCGAGCGATCCGGCGATGCCCTTCCCCTCGTGGGCGGGCTCGACGATCGTGTGGACGGGGACCAGGGCGCGCGCGGGCGACTCCAGGACGAAGTACTCGATGCGGCCGACGACTTCACCGTCGCCGACGGCCTCCAGGCGGCCCGCCGCCCGGTCGTCGCGGATCTCGGTCTCGCTCATGGGCACGCACGCTCCTGGTCCTGGTCCGCCGGTCAGGCCCCTACGGCCTGCGGGCTGCGCTGCTGGTCCGTGCCGGGCACCGGCTCGGACGGGTCGGCGCCGAGGGCCACGATCCGGTTGTCTGCGTCGACGTGCACGATCCGCGGCTCCAGTTCCCGCGCCTCGGCGTCGGTGACCTGAGCGTAGCTGATGATGATCACCAGGTCCCCGGGGTGCACGAGATGGGCCGCGGCCCCGTTGATCCCGACGACCCCGGAGCCGCGCTCGCCCTCGATGACGTACGTCTCCAGCCGGGCGCCGTTGGTGATGTCGACGATGTGCACCAGTTCCCCGGGCAGCAGGTCGGCGGCGTCGAGGAGATCGGCGTCGATCGTCACGGATCCCACGTAGTGCAGGTCGGCCTGGGTGACGGTGGCGCGGTGGATCTTGGACTTGAACATTGTCCGAAACATCGGGGCACTCCCACAAATAGGCTCCCTGCCTGCGTTTTTGCAGGTCAAGGGCTGTTTCCATACCCTACAACGAGTCGCATGTCCGGGCAGCTGTCCCCAGGTTTCCAGGACTCATGCGGACCACTTACCGACTTCTCCTACGCATCGTCAGGCGACTGGAGGAGGGGTTCGCGCGCCCCCCGTCCCCCACCGCGACGACGGCACAAGCCTACGCAGCACCCCTCAAGGGCATCCGTGATGACGGTCACTCGGGCGGCCTGGAGGGCGGTCGGAGGCGGGCGCGCCCCGCAGGTGGAGGCCCCTGACCTCGCGCTTTCACGAGGGCTGCCGTCCGGCAGCGAGCAAGCAAGCAGAAAAGTGCCTCTGCCCAGCTCTGACCAGCTCTGCCCAGCAAGAACGAGGATCGTCGAGGTCCCTGCTCGTGCGCTGGCCGGAGGCACTTTCCAAATGAAGAAGCGCATCGGGTCCTACCCGCGTGTCCGCGTCGAGGGCGGCGGCCACGGGGTGGTTTGGTTTCCCAGGCCGGGGCGTACTGCTGGTCGAGACCATTGGGTCTAGGCAGCACGACCGTGCTGCCTATGGACCCAGCACACACGGCGTCAGTCGGCGCGGCGTCCGCAGTATTCCCGCAGGCAGCGGTGTACGGCTTCGGGGTCGATACCGTTGCTCTCGAGCAATCCGGCGCCGGCCTCGGCCAGGCACTGGAGCAGACCGCAGAGGCGGTGGTCGCCGCCTCCCGGACCGGCGGGCGGCCGCTCTCCGCCGGGCAGTGCATTGGCGCTCACGGAGTACCCGTGCGCCGAGCGCGCCGGCCCGGGCGCGGGCCTCTCTGGGCAGCCTCGAAGACCGGACTTCGTTGAACGTGAGTACGGCGTTCCAGGTGCCGGCGTGGGCACCGTCGCCGAGAGGAGGTGATGGTCAGCCGCTAGAACAGGGTGTCGGCAAGGCGGTCGATCTGATCGATGGCCGGTGACCAGCAATAGAGCATGACTTCATCGGCGCCGATGCCGATGAAGTCATCGACCGCCTTACGGATGGTCTCCGGCGTGGTGAGAAGACCATCGGCCACGTGATCGGCGCGGCCGCTGAATCCGTAGTAGTCACGGACATTGCGTCGGGCTTGTTCGACGGTGGGCTCTGGGCCGAGGGCGACGTTGACCTGAGCAACCAGGCGCGGCCGGCCAGGGCGGTCGTGCTTCTCCCAGACCGCCTCCACGTCGCGGAACAGGCCGTCCATGAACTGCGGCGGCAGCGCCGCGCCGAGGAAGCCGTCGCCGAACCGCCCGACACGCTCGATCGCTGCTGGGGCGAAGCCGCCGAACAGCACCTCCGGGCCGCCGGGCGTCATGGGCGCGGGACCGATCGGTCCGACGCCTTCGTCATACGGCTCGCCGCGCCAGGTCCGGCGCAGCAGGGGCATCTGCTCGTCGAGGCGGCGCCCCCGACGTCGGATGTCGATGCCCGCGGCCAGGCAGTCGTCTTCGCGACCGCCGATGCCGATGCCGAGCGTGAACCGGCCACCGGACATGCGGTCCAGGGTCGCGGTCTGCTTGGCGAGCATCGCTGTGTTGTGGACGGGCGCGATCAGAACTTCGGTTTGAAGGCGGATGCGGGAGGTGGCGCCGGCGAGCGCCGCAAGGGTGATGAGGGGCTCAGGGTTGTCGAAGACGAGTCGGTCGAGCAGGCCGAGCGTGCTGAAGGGGCCGACGTCGGCGCGCTGGGCCCAGGTCAGCAGCAGGGCGGGATCATCGATGGGGAGACCGAGACCGATCTTCATGGGGAAACCTCCGGAGGGCACACAGAATCAGGTGCCGCCCCTCCGTGGCTCCGCGCTGCTGTGCGCGGGCTTGCTCCCATTCTGCGGCTACGTTTCCAGAGAGCGTGATCTTTAAGAGTGCGGCGACCATATCGCGCTCGGCCGAGCCTGAGCAACGACCTTTCCGTGCACGCAGAAACTGACCGACGGGCACATGACAGGGCTGTACGCCCGCCCGACCCACCGGACACGCCCTACATCCTCGCCCGGGCCGGCTTCTCGCTGTCGCCCGCGCCGGCCGACAACGGCACGCCGAGCCCTCCCGGGCTGCGCCGGGTGGTGACCCGGTTCTTCCACGCGGAGCGGGTCGCGGCCGCCGTGCCGATGATCGAGCGCATCGCCGGCGAACTGCTCGACGAGGTGCGGACGCGGCTCGCCGCCGACGGCAGCCGCGACCTGTTCGCCTCGTTCGCCCAGCCCTTCCCTGCCGGGTACTGAGGGAACTCCTCGGCATCCGGGGTGTCGACCCGGCCACCCTGATCCGCTGGAGCGACGCCGCGCTGGAGCTGTTCCGGGGCAAGCCCCCGCTCGAACGGCAACTGGAGCCGGCCGAACTCGTCGTGGTCTTCCACCGGTGGCCCACCGCGACCGTGCGCGACGGCACGGCTCCCGCCGACTCGTTCATCGGGGCGCTCGCCCGCCACCGTCTGCCCGACGGCCGACCACTGGACACCGGGACGGCGGTCGGCGCCTGCTTCTTCGTCTTCGTCGCCGGGCAGTCCACCACCGGGCAGCTCATCGCCACCGTGCTGCGGCGGGCGCTGACCGAGCCCGGCGTCTGGTCGCGCGCGGCCGGGGAAACCGGCCTGGCGGAGGCATGGGGGGAAGAGGTCCTGCGCCGCGAGCCCCCGGTGACCACGTGGCGCAGGGTCACCGCGCGGGCCACCGAAGTGAGCGGGGTACGCCTGCCGGCGGGCGCCCAGGTGCTGCTGATGCTCATGGGGAGCGGATCCGATCCCGAGGTCTTCCCGTCCCCGGAGCGGATGTGTCCGCGTCGGCCGAACATCCGCCACCATCTGCCTTCGACGCCGGCCGTCACCGCTGCCCGGGCGCGTCCCTGGCCCGCACCGAAGCGGCGGTGGCCCTGCGGACCGCGGCCCGCGGACTGCCCGGCATCCGACCGGCCGCGGGGACGGACGAGCCGCCGATGCTCGGCCTGCTGTCGTTCCGGGCCCCTCTGGCGGTGGTGGTCGAGTAGCGGACGGCCGCACGGCGGAGCCGTGAACCGCTCCGGCCGCTGCCGGCTTCCCGCCGGGACATCGCACGAGGCGCGGGCGACGTCCTGTGACAGGTTCCGTCCGCGCCAATTTCCTTCAATCCTGCACCACATCACTTTGTGTGACGTCTCATGCGTAGCCCGTGAGAGACGGGGCAGGCGACCGTGGCAGGCGCTCCGTGCTGTGGCGTCGGCGGCACTGGTACACGACCGAGCCTTGAGCGGGCGGGGATCGGCGGCAGCGGTCAGGCACGTGCACGAGTCGCTCGGGAACCTCGGCACCCCGGACGCGGGCGGGTGCCGGTCCGCTCGAAGGGGACGGCGTGACAGTGGTCGGCGTACCGACACGGCCGGGGACGACGCACTGGCGCGGCCCGGTGGCCGCCCGACGACGACAGAGGAGTTGAGGTTCCGTGAGCAAGGTGCTGTACGTGCATGCCAAGGGCGGTCCCCCGGTGGGCCATGCCCTGACGCGGGTGGCCGCGAGGTCCGCGGTGCACCTTCTGGCCCTCAGCGAACTGCCCGCGCCCGTGGCCCATGACGCCGCGAAACTGTGCGCGTCGGTCGTCACCCCCCGCCACGCCCACGGCGGCGACCTGGTCGAACTCATCACCGCCCGGGCCCTCGAGGTGGGGGCGGACGCCGTGCTCACCTTTTCGGAATACGCGGTGGTCGCGGTCGCCGAGGCGGCCCGGCGGCTCGGGCTGAGGGGTGCCGGGCCCACGGCCCCCCTGGCACGTGACAAGCGCCTGATGCGTGCGGCGTGGGAGCGCCGGGGCGTACCGCAGCCGCGGTTCCGCGCCGTCACGAGCGCCGCCGAACTGGAGCAGGCCTCCACAGAGTTGTCATGTCCACTTCTTTTAAAGGCGGCATGGAGCGCCGGGTCGACCGCACACCAGATCATCGAGCGGCCCGGGGACGCACGGGCCGCCTGGCAGCGGTCGAGCGCGGTGATGACCGAGTCCGCGCTGCTCGGATTCGCGGAACTGCACGTTCCCGGCGCCTCGGACGACTTCATCGTCGAGGAGATCGTCGACGGATGTGCCGAGGAGTGGTTCGACGGCCCCGGCTGGGGTGACTACGTCAGCGTCGAGGGGGTGGTCGTCGACGGGGAGTTCCGTCCCCTCTGCCTGAGCGGGCGGATGCCGACGGTGGCGCCCTTCACCGAGCGCGCCGGTATCACCCCGGCCGCGGTGGGAAGCGAGGCCCAGCGCGCCATCGTGGACCTCGCCCGGCGTGCCGTGGATGCCCTGGGACTGGAGAACTGCGGCATCCACACAGAGATCAAGCTGGGCCGGGAAGGCCGGATGTGGGTCATCGAGACGGCCGCGCGGTTCGGTGGGGCGATGACGGTGCCGCAGATCGAGGAGGTCTTCGGGCTGGATCTGATCGGCCTGTTCACCGACCAGTTGCTCGGCGGCTCACCCGCGTGGCCCGCACGGGCGCTGACGCCCGAGGACGCCAGGGGCGCGGCCGGATCGCTGGTGGTTCTCGCCGTGCGAGGCGACGGCACTCCTTGGCCCCGGCGCCATCGATGGGACTCCTCGGCGGTCGTCCGTTCCGCGCCGGTCGGCGCCGGCAGCACGCTGTCCGTCGTCCGCGAGAGCTCTCTGCCGGACGGGGCCCCCGTGCCGGTCTACGATCCCGCCGCCGGGGCCAACACCATGGCTGCCCTGTGCCTGTTGTCGGCGGATCGGCCGCAGTCCGTCGTCCGTGACTTCACCGCCCTGGTCGATGCACTGCCGCGCATTCTGCCCACGGACGTCACCGAAGGGGCCCGCCCATGAGCCACGCACCGCACGAGGCCGAGGCCCCCGACACGGCGGGCGACCGTACCGTCGTCGGCGCCAACCTCTCGTTGCCGTTGTTCCGCGCCCTGTCCGGCGTGCTCGCCGGACACCCGTACCTGAAGATCGTGGTGGACAGGTCCGAGGACACCTGGCACCTGCTCGACACCCGGGTGCACCCCTTCCACGTCGACTACGTCGCCACGCGCATCCTCGGCATGAGGATGGACGAACTCGACACGGGGCTGGACGCGTTCAACGCATCCGTGTACATGGCACCTGACCGCCGCTTCCTGCTCGGCGTGCTGTCCCTGCACAGCGACGAGGACGCCGAGGGGTTCGAGCGGCCCTTCCTGGTCCTGGAGACCACCGAAGCGGACACCATGCACGCCGCACTGCTGGAGGAGTTCTACGCGTATGTGCGCGCACGGGTGGACGGCCGCCTGCCCCTGCTGCTGAAACCGGCGAACCACGGGCAGGAACACGAACTCGCCTCGGTCGGCGAGGCGCGCGTACCGCGCATCCTCAGTCAGGAACTGTTCGGCAACCGGACCCGCACCTGTCTCAATCCGGGCGTGGCCGAGGGGCGGCTGCGCTACTTCCGCCATCCGGCGGAGTACCGCAGCGCCGCCCCGCAGCTCGGCTGGGCGGACATCGTCGCGATGGCCTGTCTGCCCGATGACGTGCCCCGGGTGGCGGGATTCGTCAACACCGAGCCCACGACGCCGCTTTCGCACACCAATGTCCTGGCTTCGGGCTGGGGCATCCCGAACGCGATCGTCCGCGACCTGGACTCCCTGGTGCGGCGGGACGAACTGGACGGCGCCTGGGTCCGCTACCGGGTGTCCGAGGACGCCATCACCCTCGAACGGCTGTCCGGCGCCCCGGCCCTGGAGATGCCGGTCTGGCACCAGCAGCGCATCCGCATCGACGCACCCGTACTGGACCAGGCACCGATCATGGCTCTGCACCGACTGCGGGGCACCGACCGCGACAGCTACGGCACCAAGGCCGCCAACCTCGGCGAACTGCACCACGTCCTGGACAGCCGCACGGCGAACCTGACCGCGTTCTACGCACGCCCGCGCCCGCCGCGACCCGATCTGCTCACCCACCTGGCCGTACGGCTCGGCGAGCCGGGGGCACCTGTGGAACTGCTGCAAGCCGCGGCGGCGGAACGCGTGGCGGCTGCCGTCAGGGCACCCGACGGGGTGGCGATCCCGTTCCGCCTGCACCATCTCTTCCTGACCTCGTCGCCCGCTCTGCAACAGGGCATCGGCAAGCTGAAGATGGCGCTCGAACTCGGAGCGTTCGACGTGATCGACTCCCTCTGTCTCGACCTGCAGCGCCTGATGCACAGCACGCCGATCCCCGACGAGGTGGCACGAGCCGTCACCGGCGCGGTACCGGGTCTGCTGGCCGAAGGACACCGTCTCGTCGTGCGCTCGTCCTCCAACGCCGAGGACCTGCCGGGTTTCTCGGCGGCCGGGATCTACGACTCGGTGACCACCGTGCGCGGCGAGGAGCAGTTGCTGGACGCGGTGCGGCAGGTGTGGACGTCGTTGCTGTCGCCACGGAGCGTACGCCTGCGGCACGAGGCCGGCATCGTGCTGGACGACACGTACATGGGAGTGATCATCCAGCGGTACGTGCCCGCCGACCTCGGGGGCGTGCTGGTGACCTGCAATCCGACCCGGCGGGAGGACTTCCGCAACGTGTACGTCAACTGCACGGCCGGTTCGCCGGAGCGGGTGGTCGACGGCACGGTCCTGCCCCACCAGTACCTGTACAACACGGTCGAGGGCGGCGGGCGCACCGTGGACGTCGGCTCCTCGGGGGCGGACCTCCCCCCGGACACCCGTGCGTCACTGGGCGAACTGGCCCTGGTGGGGCGTCTGCTGCAGTCCCACTTCAGCGCGGACGACCCCGACGACGCGCTCGACATCGAGTGGCTCATGACCGCCGAGGGGGCGTTCCATCTGGTCCAGGTCCGCCCGTACGCCCGGTGAGGCGCCCCGTGATCTCTGTGTGGCGCCGCTCCGCGGAGCCGGCCATGACCCCGGCCGCCCGCCGGATCATCCGCCTCAACAACGGGTTCCAGCTGTTGTTCAATCTGTTGTGGTGGATGCCCGTGTTCTACGCCTACCAGCGTGCCGCGGGCCTGTCGGACGGCCAGATCTTCGGCATCCAGAGCATCTACTACGTCGCCTTCTGCCTGTTCGAGATACCCACGGGCGTCGTCGCCGACCGCGTCGGTGCCCGCAACTGCCTGCGCGCCGGCGCGGTGGTCATGACGGCGGCGAACATGGTGCCGGTACTGGCACCCTCCTACACCGGCTTCCTCGTCCATTTCCTGGCGATCGCCGCCGGACGCTCCCTGACCTCCGGCGCGGCGAGCGCCTGCCTGTACGACGGCCTGCGCGCCGAGGGGGCGGACGCCCACTACCTCAGGGCCGAGGGCACGGCACGTGCCCTCGGGCTCGCCGCCAAGGTCGTCTGCTGGCCGCTCGTCGGACCGCTGATGTCCCTGGCCCACCAGTCGCCGTACGTGCTCAGCGCGGCGAGCGCCGCGGGCTCTCTCGCCTGCGCCCTGGCCCTGCCCCGGGAGACCGCCGGTGGCCCGGTCGCGGGGACCGGCACGCGCGGGCGGCGGCGCGGAACCCTGCTGCGGGACGTGGGCGCCTCCCTGCGCACGCTTCGGTCGTCACCGTGGCTGGCCCTGCTCATGGTGCAGGGCGTGGCGGTCTTCACGCTGTCGCGGATCTGCCAGGTCAACCTGTTCCAGCCGGTGCTGCTGGAGCACGGCATCGCGGAGAGCGGTCACGGCGGTGTCCTCGCGGCGATGACCGTCGCCGAGGCGGTGGCCTCCGCCAGGCCCCAGTGGCTGAGCCGGCGGCTGTCGCCCGCGACCTGGGTGTCCCTGCTGAGTGTCGCGCTCGCCGCGGCGCTCGCCGGCACCACGGTCGGCGGCCCCTGGGCCGTGGTGGGGTTGCTGTGCGCGTTCGCCGCGATCACCGGGTTCGGCTATCCGGTGCAGCGCAAGCTCATCAACGACGCCATCCCGAAGGAAGCCGCGCGTGCCACGCTGCTGTCGGTGGAGAGCATCGTGGACCGCGGTGTGTGCGCCCTGGCCGCGGTGGCCGCGGGCGCGTACCTGGCGGCGGGCCGGCTCGACGCGCTTCTGTGGCAGTCCGCCGCGGTCACCTGCGTGCTGATGCCGGTGCTGCATCTGGCCCTGCGCCGCGTGGGTCCGGCGGCGGCCATGCCTCGGACGCCTGGGGCACGCGGTGCCGACGCGGCCCCCGCCCGGGCCGTCGCACAGCCGCCGGCGGAGCCCGTCGCGCTGCCCGTGGACGAGGGCGCGGCCCCGCACCCCTGATCCGGACGGCGTGCGGGACGACGCGTTCGCAGGGGAAGCCGGGAGCGCTGCGATCACGCGTGCGACCGCTCCGGAACCGACCATCGGCGGCGAAGCGCGGACGCTGATCGTGGACAAGGCCCGGATCCGCCTCGGCCGGCCGGCCGAGCACACTGCCGAAGACCGATTCGGTCATCACCCGGGCCAGTTGGTCGCCGTCGGCGTCACCTGGGTAGCAGGAGGCACTGATGAACGCGGTGGCGACCGCCCTTCGCAAGGATCCCGCTGGGAGAGCGGCGCTCGTCGTGGACGGGCTGGATCACGTCACCCGCGTACACGGCGGGAGGACCAGGAGAGCGGACCCGTCGCCGGCCCTTGCCGAGGTACTCAGCTCGCTGCCGCTCCCAGCCGGCAGCGTGCTCATCGTCCTCAGCCAGTCCGGGACCCATCTCGCCCCCCTCAGACAGGCAGGGCCAGCCACCGTCGCCGTACCGGCGCTCGCGCAGGAAGAACTCCGTGGCACGGCCGAGCGGCTCGGGCTCCTCCCGTCGAAGGGAGGCGGCGAGGCCGAGGCCGTGTCGTGGAGCTGGAGGCGCACAAGGTCATCGAGGCCCGCCCGGCCGACGGGCCGAGCGCCGTGGAGATCCTCGGCAGCGCCACGTCCGGAGGCCACCGTGCCGGTACGCGCACCCGGCTGCTCCTCGACGCCCTGGTCCACCACGCGGTCGACCTCTCCCCCATGGATGGCCGCCGTCAGTAAGCCGGTTGCTCGATCGTCGCTGTCAGGACGGAAGCCGTAGTCCCGGTGATGCTGAGGAGGAGAGGCGACCGCACGTCCAGGCCGGCCAGGAAACCGGCGAGAGTTGTGCCTGCGAAGCCCGATGTTCGGACGACATCTCTCGCAAGGTGACGACAGCCGTCTGCGCCTCGTCTCGTTATGGCGATGACTGCGTGACCTGTGCGTGCCGGTCGCGTTCATCGGCTGTGCGAAAGATCATCACGTGTGGCCGCTGGATCTGGCGTGCTCCGGAGACTGGCATCCTCGGTAGCGTGACCATCTGCCGCATGGAGTGTCCATGTGTCCGGCTGGTCCGTGCGACGGCTTCCGACGGAGAATGATGAGACTGCGATGACTGAACTGAAGAAGCCCGAGGTCGACGTTCCGGAGGGTGAAGCACCTACCGAGCTGACCATCCGGGACCTGGTCGTCGGGGACGGGGCTGAGGTGAAGCCGGGCATGGTGGTCAGGGTCCACTATGTCGGGGTGACCTTCGAGTCCGGGAAGGAGTTCGATGCCTCCTGGGACCAGGGTCAGCCGTTCAAGTTTGCCCTGGGCAGTGGCAGGGTCATCAAGGGCTGGGACCGAGGGGTGAGGGGGATGAAGGTCGGCGGTCGGCGCGAGATCATCATTCCCCCGCGTCTCGGCTACGGCAATCAGTCGCCCTCTCCGTTGATCCCGGCGGGCTCGACCCTGGTCTTCGTGGTGGATCTGCTGGACTCGTATTCCAGCACAACCGGGTGGAGCAACGCCTAGCCCGGCGTTTCACTTGCCGCCGTGTCCGCGTAAGCCGATACGAACAAAGATCCGGACCATTTCCGGACCAGCCGCCGCCAGAGAGCCGCAGCATCGGCTGTTTCCGCTGATCGGCTCGGGTGCAACTGCTGCACCACCAGGAGAGGAAGAACCTGCTGGCCTCAGCATCGAATCAAGCCGCTTCCCACAAGCCTGCATCCAAGACGCGAGCCGCCTTCGTGATGCTCCCAGGCATCAGATGCCGGTAGCCCGGCGTGACTCCACCTCCAGCGCACCGGCAACGACTGCATCGAGGTCGCCTTCCGCACCGCGCGCGCCGCCGACCCGGCGGCCAAGCTCTGCTACAACGACTACAACATCGAGAACTGGACCTGGGCCAAGACCCAGGCGGTGTACGCCATGGTCCGGGACTTCAAGCACGCCAGCGTGACCAACGACTGCCTGGCGGTCGCGCGCTGTCTCGGCATCACCGTCTGGGGGCACGCGCCGCCGACTCCACCAGCTCCAGCTGTGGGACTGCCACAGCTGCGCCAACCGGCAGTGGACGTACATCGACACCGGCGAGCTCAGGGTCTACGGCGACAAGTGCCTGGACGCCGCCGGCACCGGCAACGGGGCCACAGTCCAGATCTACAGCCGTGGGGGCGGCGACAACCAGAAGTGGCGCCTCAACTCCGACGGATCCATCGTCGGCGTCCAGTCCGGCCTCTGCCTCGACGCCGTCAGGACCGGCACCGCCAGCGGCACCCTGATCCAGCTCTACTCCTGCTCGAACGGCAGCAACCAACGCCGGATCCGTACCTGATGGGGCCTGCCACAGACAAGGGCGCATCGACGACGGCCTGTGGCGCGGCTCTTCCCGCCCCTCCAGGAAGCCGTCCTTGACGGTCCCGGGTCGCCGCCGTGGTGTTGTCGACTGCCGGGGCCCTGGCCCGGGACCGCCGCTCACACGGGCGTCAGAATCCCTTGCCGGCCGGCACCGCGCTTGCGGGCGACCGCGTTGACGTACCGCGTCACAGCGGCCATGTAGTGGGAGTCGCTGCTCGCTTCGCTCGTCAGGCGATGGGGTCGTAGCCCAGGAGCCAGGCGGGTAGCCCGCCGAGGTCCCCTTCACCGCACACGTAGGGGCCGGGGCGCAGCAGCACCCACATCCTCTCCTGCCGACACAGCTGGATGAACCCGGCGAAGTTCCGCCGGTCGGTCGACAGGTCGAAGGTTCCCTGCCGCTCCTCCAGGTGGTTCCCCATCAGGTACAGCGAGATCGTGTTCAGCCCCATGGCCTTGGCCATGAGGAAGACTCCTCGTGGAACCTGCGCGGAGCCTGCTCGGACGATCGGCCGCCGGAGTGGCGGCCCGGATCGACAGGTTGCCCACCGGTCCTCGGTGACGCGGCCGACCGGCCGGTTCACCTCACATGGCCCGATACCCTCACGACAGGGACCAGCTCTGGCTGCCGGCGCTCGCAGCGGCTCCCCTCTCCTGGTCCACCGCCGCCTTCTCGGCGGTCGAGCCGTCCGCTACACCGATGTTCAGGCCGCCGCCTACGCCCACCAGCATGTAGGTACTGCCGGAGTAACTGCCGACCAGGTCGAGCGCCCACTGCTGGTTGGTGCCGCCGTTGCACCTGAACTGCTGCAGTTGCACACCGGTAGCCGTCGACTTGTACGGCACGTCCAGGCAGAGTCCGCTTTTCACACTGGTCAGCGTGTAGATGTTGTCCGCCACCCTGGTGAGGTTCCACTTCTGGTTGTCGCCGTTGTGGTCCGGAAACTGAATGACCTTGGCCTTTTCGTCCGGGTCGGCCCCGTATACATCCATCGCCATCGAACTCTTGGCATTGATCAGTTCATGGACTCCGGCGGACGGCAGCCCGCTGCCGGCGCTCCAGGTACCGGCAGCGGGATCGAGGGACCAGGTGGGGTACTGGCCGAGGTTGACGGACGTTCCTCTGATCGTCAGCGGCAGCCAGATCAGCTGGGAGCTGCCGAGGTCGTGCGGGTTCCATCGGTCGCCGGCGTAGAGGTACGTGGTGCCGGACGTGCCCTGCACGGTGATGATGTTCGCCGTCTGGCTGTTGTAGGTGTTGGTTCCCGGTCCGGCGAAGTCCCGGAACGACGACCAGGGTCCGCTCAGCGATGTGGCGGTGGCATAGACGTTGTCGTTGGTGGCCCAGCCCGACAGGTGGGAGCCGAACACGTAATAGAGGCCGTTGACCTTGACCATGGCGGGCGACTCGATGCTCTTGTCGTCGCTGCCGCCCAGGACCGCGACCGTGCTGTCCACCGAGAGGCAGTCGGCGGAGAGCCGGTCGACGCGCAGACCGTGCCGGCGGTCCTCGCTCAGCAGATACGCGGCGCCGTCGGTGTCCTGGAACAGGCCGATGTCACGGCTCTCGAAGCCGAGCGGCCGGAAGCTGCCCCGGTAGGTGTACGGCCCGCACGGCGTTCTGCTGGTTGCCACCCCGATCTTGGCCTCGGAGTAGCTCGGGTCGTCGATGTGCATGTACATCACGTACGTGCGTGTCGAGGAGTTGTAGATGACCTTCGGCCGCTCCACGATCCGGTCCGGCCCGAGGTCGCCGCTGCCCTGCCTCACCAAGGCAACGCCCTGATAGGTCCAGTTGGCGAGGTCGGTCGAGGTGTAGCAGGGGATGTTCTGGAATGACGCGTTGTCCTTGGTCCGCCCTGTCTTGTCCTCACCGAAGCCGTACCAGGTGTCACCGACGTTGACGATGCCCAGGCCGTGGAGCTGGAGGGTGTTGCCGTTCTGGTCGGTCCTGGTGGCTCCCAGGGTGAACGAGACAGTGGCCGCGCTCGCCTGCGCGGCGGGAAGCAGGAGTGCCGCAAGGCTGAGGAGCAGCGTCAGTAGCGCGGTGGCGACTGTACGGGGGCGGCCGCCGGGCCGGAGGTCCCGGGATCTTCCGATGGGCATGTCTCTCACCTCTCGTTCACGGTCCGTGGAGTCCGACGGGCTCAGTTCCGACGCGCGGTGGCCGTCGGTGCACCGACCTGGCCGACAGGAAGGGGTGCGGTCCCATTGCAGGAGACGTGGAAAGGGCGACGTACCCGCCTCAGCGCCACATCACGGCAGCCGCGGTCACATCGCTCCTTCCCCGCACCACTTGCAGCCCGGCACCGGCGATGATGCCGGCGGTAGTCAGCAGCAGGCAGGCCCGAACGATGGTCTGGGCTCTGGTGAGGCGAGGGAGCGGGGCGTTGGCAGCGACGGTGATTCCTTGCTCGCCTCCGAGTTGACCACGGTCGGTGTTCAGACCTGCTCGGTGGGGCGTACGAGCAACTCGGCGACGGCCACGCGCCGGGGGCGGGTGACGACATAGCCGACGGTGTCGGCGATGTCCTGGCCCTGCAGCCGCTCGATGTCGCCCAGGGACGAGGCGATGTACTGCTGGACGGCGTCCGGGTTGTGGGTGCGCAGTTCGGTGTCGACGATGTCGGCGGGCACGACCAGGGCCTCTCCGCCGGTGCCAGTGATGTCCGTGGCAAGGGCGCTGAGCCGGTCCTCTCGGCGGCCGACCAGGGCCACGGAGGCGCCCTGGCGGGCCGGCCCCAGGGCGGTGGCGTGGCCGATCCCGCTGGAGGCACCGGTGACCAGGGCGACAATGCCTTCAAGACGACGAGTCATGGGTTCAAGCCTTTCGACGAACGGTCACGCTGCTCGGGGGCCGTAGGGGACAAGGGGGTGACGGCCCATCGGTGAGGGCCGCGCGGGACAGCGGCCCTGTGTGAGGCCCCGGCCGGGCTGGGGCGCGGGTTGGTTTCAGGGAACCTTCTGATCCCTGTTCGACGAGCACCTGGGGACCCACCGCAGGTCTCTGCCTGGAGGCAGTCCCGCGCGGGAGGCCGAGAGGCCGCACCCAAGGGGTAGGAAGACCGGTCGTTCTTTTCGTTGACGATAGCCCCCTCGACAGACTCACGCCAGTGGTCGATCCACTTGTGGGCTCCCTCACCGGCCCAGCGCTGCCGCGCCATGACCGCAACCAGCACAACCGCCCCACCCGGCCCCCGCTGCAGCGTGTGGCGACCGGGTCCGGACAGGGAGAGCGCAGACGAAGAACGCGGCATGACGATCCTCGGGGCAGAGAGCAGCGCCCTGGGAACTCAAGGCGCAAAGACACGAGATCGATCAGAAACAAACGCCATCCAACAGCACGTCCATGACATCCGTTCGGAGTGTCGAACGTCAAGGGCTGTGCGCCGCCTTTCACGACGTGAGGTCACGCCAAGAGATCCGGTGATCACGCGCATGGCCGTGCTCCCATGGCTCCGCGCAGCCGTGCGGCGTGGTAATGCGCTCGACGAAGCGCGCGGAGAAGCCCAGCACAAGCCCTGTGCGGCCAGGAGATCCGACGTAAGCACCTCGGACATGCACTCAACCGGCCGCGGCAAGGGCTCCCACGCCAACCCATCAGAAAACAACATCTTCCTCGGCCCAGTGTCTTGACAGTCTTGCGTGAGCACGCGGTACAACTACGCCATTGGGCATGATGCGTTGACCTCGACCGCCGCGGACACATGCCCAGGCAGCCGTCGATGAAGAACGTTCACCGGTACTGCCTCATTGACCACCACTGATGCAGGCGGGGGATCCCTCCCTCACGCCATCGACAGGATCACCCATGACGAGCTCCCGTTCCCGTTCGCCGACCCGACCGACCCTCTCTCGGCGAATTCGGCACTCATCGGCGCGCTGCACAACACGCACGCCCGACTGCATCGCTGTGCGCCCCAACGCCGCGCCGCCACAGCCGCTTGAGATCGGTCACTCGCAGCATCCGTACGGCGCCATCGAGCCGGGCAAGCCAGGCAGGTAGCACCTTCATGCCTCGGCGCACGGACAGATCCGCACCTCCGGGGGACGGGTCCTGGGTACACGCGTGCCAGTCCACCGGCAGCGTCGCTGATCAGTCTCGCCGGCCCTCGAAACCGCGAGGCGCCCCCGGCCGGCCGCCGCTGCCGTGCACGTATCCGGTCCGGTGCTATCCGCCCGAAAGCCGCCCCCCAACCCGTAAACGCCGGCAGGCCGATATTCGGCATGCTCGGAACACCCTCAGGAAGGACGATCCTGATGCTTCCTCATACCCGACCACCCACCGTCGTCATGAGAGGCCGACGCTGCTGGACGGCAGTTCTCGCCGTCGTCGGGCTCTGCTTGGCGCTGGTCACCGGCGTGGCACCGACCCGTGCACACGCCGCGGCCGGGACCCCGATCAGCGTCGACGGCAATTCCCGGGGTCGCACGTTCGACGGTGTCGGAGCCATCAGCGGTGGTGGTGGCAACACCCGCCTGCTCGTCGACTACCCCGAGCCGCAGCGCAGCCAGATCCTGGATTACCTCTTCAAGCCCGGCTACGGCGCGTCCCTGCACATGTTGAAGGTGGAGATCGGCGGCGACACCAACACCACCGACGGCGCCGAATCCAGCATCGAACACTCACCTGGCAGCATCAACTGCGACAACGGCTACGAGTGGTGGCTGATGCAGCAGGCCAAGCAACGCAACCCGAACATCAAGCTGTACGCCCTCGCCTGGGGCGCCCCGGGCTTCCTCGGCGGCCACGACTTCTGGTCCACCAGCTCACCGTCGACGGTGGACTACCTCATGACCTGGCTCGACTGCGCCAAGAAGCACAACTTCACCATCGACTACCTCGGCGGCTGGAACGAGAGGTACGACAGCAAGAAGAGCCCCGCCTGGTACGAGGCCCTGCACGCCGCCCTCGTGCAGCACGGCTATGCCTCCACGAAGGTCGTCGGCGCGGACAACAACTGGCAGAACGCGGACGACATCGCGTCCAACTCCGAGCTGTCCAAGGCAGTAGACATCCTCGGCACACACTACCCCTGCGGCTACCGAAGCGATCAGAAGGACTGCTCCCCCACGCACAACGGCAGCAACGGAGCCGCGCAGGCATCCGGGAAACAACTGTGGGCGAGCGAGAACGGCTCGGACGACGCCGACTACGGCGCCGTGGCGATGGCCCGCGGTATCAACCGCGGTTATCTGGACGGCAAGATGACCGCCTACATCAACTGGCCCATCGTGGCGTCGATCTCCCCCAATCTCGACTTCAACGGCGTGGGCTTGATCCAGGCCAACCAGCCCTGGTCCGGCGCTTACAACGTCGGCCGCAGCACCTGGGCGATGGCTCAGACCAGCCAGTTCGCCTCCCCCGGCTGGAAGTACCTCGACAACTCCGGCGGCTATCTCGCCGGCGGCACCGACAAGAGCAAGGGCAGCTACGTCAGCTACGCGGCCCCGGACAAGTCCGCCTGGAGCACCGTCTTCGAGACCATGGACGCCACCGTCGACCAGACCGTCTCCCTCTCCGTCACCGGTGGTCTGCCCAGCGGCACCCTCCACGTCTGGACAACCGACCTGAGCGACGACCATCCGCGCATGGTGGCCGCGCCCGACCTGACGGCGACCGGCGGCGCCTACCAGCTCACCCTGAAGCCCAAGCACCTCTACACCGTCACCACCACCACCGGTCAGGCACCCGGAACCGTCACGGGCCCGCAGCGCACCATCCAGAGACTCCCCTACTCAGACACCTTCTCCGGGTACCACACGGGCTCGGAGGCCAAGTACTTCGCCAGCATGAACGGCGCCTTCGAGGCAGCGCCCTGCGGCGGAGGGCGCAGCGGCCAGTGCCTGCGCCAGATGACCACCACGACGCCGATCCAGTGGACCGACGAGTCCAGGAACCAGCCGTACACCACCATGGGCGACGTCAACTGGTCCAACTACACCGTCGCCGCGGACGTGTTGCTGGAGAAGTCGGGAGCCGGAGCCGACCTGCTGGGCCGCGTCGGCTGGCAGAAGAAGAACAACAACGGTCTCAACGCCTATCACCTGACCCTCGACACCGCAGGCAACTGGGCCCTGCAGAAGAGCGACCAGGCGTGGAACTTCACCACACTCCCGGACGCCAGCGGCAAGCTTGAGAAGGCGCCGGGCACCAACGCCTGGCACCGGCTCTCCCTCACCTTCCAGGGCAGCACCATCACCGCGAAGATCGACGACATCCAGGTCACCCGTCTCACCGACAGCAGCTACGGCGCCGGACAGATCGGGCTCGGCACCGTCTGGGACTCCGACACACATGGGTACTACGGAGTCCAGTACTCCAACCTGTCCGTCACCCCGGGTACGACTACGAACCTGAACGGGACCTACAAGATCGTCAACGTCAACAGCGGCCTGGCGCTCGACGCCCAGCACGAAGACACCGACAAGGGAACGCCGATCATCCAGTATCCCTTCAATGAGCGGTCGAACCAGAAGTGGACGCTGACCGCCGGCGAGGACGGTTACTACACCATCACCGGCGTCGGCAGCAACAAGGTGCTGGACGTGTCGAAGAAGACCACGTTGCCCGAAACCCAACTGCAACTGTGGGACGGCAACGACGGCACCAACCAGCAATGGGCGGTGACCCCCTCGACCGACGGCACCTTCACCATCGAATCCCGCAACAGCGGCCACCTGATCGACGTCTTCCACGGCTCAAAGGACGAACAGGCCCCGGTCATCCAGTGGAATCCGAACGGAGGCAGCAACCAGCAGTGGAAGCTGGAGAAGGCCGGATGACCGGCCCGCACTGAGCGGGGCCGCCGCGAGCCGCGGTCGACCGGGCCCCGACGACGGAATATCAGGGGCGGTGGACACCCGCTGGACGCCGTGCGCCTCCTCATCTGACGTGAGGCGGCGCACGTGCTCGCCCGGCCGAGACGGTCTCCGGGAAACCGACCGGCGCGGGAGACGCGTGCGTCGCCGCGCTCGCCGCCGGCCTGGCTGCCAAGCGGACCTGGCGTGATCTGCTGCGTGGCGCATGGCCCTCACGGCTGCCGCTCTGAGGCGGGCTGCTGGAGCTCCGAATGCGCCGTGCCGGGCCCCTCACCACACAAAAACCCAAGGAGGAGGTTCTCATGCGAATATGCAGACGTCTCGCTGCTCCGGTCGGCCTGGGCCTTGCGGCCTGTGCCCTGACCGGTACCGGCGCTACGGCCCACGCGGCCTCGGCAGCTCCCGCCTCCGGCACCGTGTACACCCTGACGAACGCCGCGAGCCACATGCTGATGGACGTCCAGTACGGCGCCACCAGTCCCGGCAAGCCGATCGTCCAGTGGCCGTCGAACAACGGGGCCAACCAGCAATGGCTCCTGACCCAGACCAGCTCCGGCGCGTATACCGTCATGAGCGCCCACAGCGGCCTGTGCCTGGACACCCCGGACCCGCGGAACTCCACCCCGCCTGTCCAGCTCGTCCAGAACAGGTGCGATGGCGCCGCCAGCCAGCAATGGAAGATCGAACCCGTCGGCGACGGCACCTACACCCTTGCCAACGCCGCCAACGACCGCCTGCTCGTCGACAACGCCGAGTCGTCCACCACCAAAGGCACCGAGATCATCCAGTGGCCGTCCGACGGCGGCACCAACCAGCACTGGACCCTCACCCCGCTCACACGGGTCGGCACCTACACCGCCGGCCTGATGTACAACGGACCCTCCTTCACCGACCAGAGCATCCGAATGGTCGCGCACACCAGCGTCGCAGGGTCCATGCTCCGCGTTCGACTGAGCAACCTCTACGGCACCAAACCGCTGACGATCGACGCCGTCGACCTCGCCCGGCAAAGCAGCACCCCCGGCACCGCCGTCCCCGGCACCCACCGGACCGTCACCTTCAACGGCAGCGCCTCCGTCACCATCCCCGCCGGGCAGGACGTCGCCAGCGACCCGATCCCGGTGGTCGTGGACGCGAACACCGACCAGCTCGTGAGCCTCCACCTGCCGGGCACGCCCGCCGGCACCACCTGGCACGCCGAGGCACAGGAAACCGCCTGGATCTCCACCGACGGCAACCACGTCACCGACGACGGCACCGGCAACTATCCGAGCACGAAGACGTCCTGGTACTTCCTCGACGGCCTGGACGTCGTCTCCCCGACCGCCACCGGAACCCTGGTGTGCGTCGGGGACTCCATCACCGACGGCGTCGGTTCCACTCGGGGCGCCAACCACCGCTGGCCCGACTACCTCGCCCAGCGCATGAACTCCGCCTCCAGCGGCCCCACCCTCGGTGTCGTGGACGCCGGCATCGGCGCCAACCGCGTGCTGACGGACGCCAACGCCGACAACCCCGGTCTCCAGAACCGATTCGACCACGACGTGCTCGGCCAACCCAACGTCAAAGACGTGATTCTGCTGGAGGGCATCAACGACATCGGCAGCAACATCGGCCCGAACGGATCCAGCCCGGTGACCGCCGCGGACCTCGAGAACGGCATGCAGGCCGTGATCCACAAAGCCCATGCCGCCGACGCGAAGATCATCGGCGGCACGATCCTGCCCTTCAAGGGTGCCGGCTACTACACGACCTACGGCGAGCAGGTCCGCCAAGCCGTCAACCAGTGGATCCGCACAAGTGGCGCCTTCGACGGCGTCATCGACTTCGACAAGGCGATGAAGGCCCCCGGCGACTCCCTGGCCCTCAACCCCGCCTACGACAGCGGCGACCACCTGCACCCCAACGACGCCGGCTATCAGGCGATGGCCAACGCCGTGAACCTCTCCTTGCTCACGCCGTGACACCGTGACGCGGAGCCTCTGCGGACCCGCTGACTGAGAGCGCAGATGCAGCGTTGGGCCCCACACTCCACGGAATGTGGGGCCCACCGTGTGGCATGCGGAGGGTCAGCGTCGGGTCCAACGCTGGTTGTCGTCGCCACCGTCGCAGTTCGCGAGGATCAGCGTGGAGTCGTCGACGGTGGCGCCGCCGCTGACCTTGATGCACAGCCCTGACTGGGCTCCCTTGACGGTGCCGTCGTCCTGGAGCGTCCAATGCTGGTTCGTCTGTCCGTTGCAGTCCCATGCGATGACCGGTGTTCCGGGAGCGGTGCCCTGGCGGTAGGCGTCCAGGCACATGTCGCCGAACACCCGCAGCTCCTTGTCGGGCCAGCTCGTCCACAACTGGTTGGCAGCGCCGTGGCAGTCCCAGATGATGGCTCTGGCGCCCGCCTTGTCCGCGCCGCCTTCGACATCCATGCAGCGGTTGGAGCGGGCACCCACCAGTGACGAGGTGGTGCTGGTGACGGGAGTGCCGCCACTCACCTTGAACGCGGCGACTCCGTGTGCGGGAACGCCGGCGCTGATGTCGCCGGACGTGGTCGATGTGTCACCGGCCCACAGGTCGGCCAGCGTGAACGAGTTGCCGCTCAGCCCGATCTGGGATGCGGTTGTTCGAATGGTCGTGGTCGCGTCGCTGCGGTTGAACAAGCCGATCGCCACCGACCCGTCGGACAGCGGCTTGGCGAACACCTCAGTGTTCTCCTGAACGTCGTGACGCACCCTGCGTCCGCCCGCGCCCAGCGGATCCTGGTCCACCGCGATCAGCCGCGGGTTGCGCAGAATCTCGCTCACATCCGCCGGCATCGACCGGATGTCGTTGCCCGCGATGAGCGGTGAGCCCATCAACGCCCACAGCGCGAAGTGCGACCGCCACTCCTCCGGCTTGAGACCGGAATTCCCGACTTCCAGCATGTCGGCGTCGTTCCAGTGCTCGGGCCCGGACTGTGCGGCAAGGGGTGCGTTGATGTCGACTATGCCGGTGAAGTTCGCCCATCGGGGCTGTATGTCCTCGGTGGTCCGCCACATGTCCGCCACCTGGCTCCAGTTGTAGGTCGCCCCGGTCTTGTCGGCGTGGTAGCTGTTCGGGTTGATGCTGTAGACGATGGGCCGGCCTGTGGCACGCAGGGCGTCGCGCATCTTGGTGAACCCGGCGACCTGGTCGGCGAGGGTGCCGTCGCTGCTGCACCAGTCGTACTTCAGGTAGTCCACACCCCACGCGGCGAACTGGCGTGCGTCCTGCGTTTCGTGTCCGAGGCTGCCAGTGGATCCGGGGTAGCGGTACGTGAGGTTCGGGTTCTCCTGTGCGCAGGTCTTGGAGCCGGGTGCTTCGTAGATGCCGAACTTCAGGCCCAGGGAGTGGATGTAGTCGCCGAGCGCCTTCATGTCGGGGAACCGTTCCGAGGCGCCCTGAAGGTTGCCCTGCGCATCGCGCTGGGGGTCGAACCAGCAGTCGTCGACCACCACGTACTGGTAACCGGCTGCCCTCATGCCCGAGTCGACCATCATTTTGGCGGACTCGCGGACCAGCTCGTCGTCGATGTTGCAGCCGAAGCTGTTCCAGGTGTTCCACCCCATGGGCGGTGTGAGCGCCGGGCTGCCGGGCGCTGCGCTCGCCGGCTGGTGCGCCCCGGCTGCAAGGAGCGCCCCGACACCGGTGAGCGCGGCAACGGCAGCGCGCAGGAGACGTCGAGGGACGTAGGTGGGCGACATTGCCTCTCCTTCGATAGAAGCAGATATGCGGGTCCGGTGGGTGTGGAGCCTGCGGAGCAGGGGACGACAACTGTCGGGGCTCTCGCCGCGGCCGCTGCGGTGATGGGGGATGTCGCCCTGGGATGCACTCGGTACAGGGAGAGCGTCGAACCTTCAGTCGATGCGGATCGCGTACAGGTCGACGTACTGGTTCCTCAAGTCCGCTCTGTCCCACATCACCACGTGCCGCAGACGGCCTCGTACGTGGATTCCATGAGGAGGGTGTCAGCCCTTGTTGGCCCCGAGCGTGAGGCCGCTGACGAACTGCCGTTGGAGCGCGAAGTACACGATCAGCGTAGGGATCGCGGTGAGCAGTGCGCCGGCGGCGATCAGGTTGGGGTCGGTGAAGTACTGGCCGGAGAGGTTGTTCAGGGCCGACGTGATCGGCATGTTCTGGCCGGTCGAGATCAGCACGAGGGCCCAGAAGAAGTCGTTGTAGATCCAGATGGACAACAGGGTCGCCAGGGCGGCCATCGCCGGTCTGCACAGCGGCAGCGTGATCTGCCAGTACAGTCGCCACACTGACGCGCCGTCGACGAGGGCGGCCTCGGTCAGTTCGTGCGGCAGCGAGCGCATGTAGTTGCTCAGCACGAACGCGCAGAAGCCGGACTGGAACGCCACGTGGATGAGGACCAGGCCCAGCGCGGAGTCGTACAGCTTGCCGCTCGCGGTGATGCCCGGCAGGTCCGTGAGCAGGTACAGCCGGTACAGCGGGGTGATGATGACCTGCTGCGGGAGCAGGTTGCCCGCCGTGAAGACCAGCAGCAGCGCGAGGTTGAGTCGGAAGTCGAACCGGCTGACGTAGAAGGCGACCATCGACGACAGGAACAGCGTGAGCAGCACGGCCGGCACCGCGATCAGCAGTGTGGTGCCGAAGTAGTGCGTCATGTCCGACTGCTGGAACGCGTTCGTGAAGTTGTCCAGGCTCAGCTTGTCCGGCCAGGACACGTAGCCCTTGGCGCTGGTCTCGCTGTACGGCCGCAGGGCCGAGTAGATCGCCCACAGCAGCGGGGCGAGCCAGGCCAGGGCCGTCCCGGCGAGGAACACGTGGAGGACCAGCCGGGCAAGTCGGATCCGCCTGGAGGTGCGGGGCGGGGCGGCGGCCGAGGCGCTCACGATCGTCGTTCCTTCCGCAAGGTGCTGATCAGGTAGGGGATGATCACGGCAAGGGAGATCAGCAGCAGGACGACGGCGATGGCGGAGCCGTAACCGATGCGGCTGGACTCGCCGATGATGTTGTTGGTGATCAGGATCGAGAGCAGTTCCGTGCCCT
This sequence comes from Streptomyces sp. NPDC038200, assembly GCF_055600785.1. Lineage (NCBI taxonomy): Bacteria > Bacillati > Actinomycetota > Actinomycetes > Kitasatosporales > Streptomycetaceae > Streptomyces > Streptomyces sp. NPDC038200. The sequence goes on along the minus strand of NZ_JBVJYH010000016.1, from coordinate 74,510 downwards.
GAGCGCCCTTGTTGAAGACGAAGACCAGGTCGAAGGCGCGCAGGGCCTCGATGACGGTGACGACCAGGATGATGCTGTTGGTGGGGCGCAGGGTCGGGAAGATGACGTTCTTGAACGTTTGCCACTCGTTCGCGCCGTCCAGGGCCGACGCCTCGCGCAGGGAGGGGTCGACGCCCTTCAGGCCGGCCAGGTACAGGATCATCAGGTAGCCGGTGTGCCGCCAGCAGGCGGCGACGAGCACAGCCCAGAGGTTGAGCTTCGGGTCACCGATCCAGTCGATGTAGTGGCCCGGCTTGTTGGCCCCGATGAGGCTGTTGATCAGGCCCGTGTCCGGGTTGTAGACCAGCTGCCACACGAAGCCGATGACCGCGAAGGACACGACGACGGGCAGGAAGAAGGCCGTCTGGTAGAACCGGCTGAACCGGATCTTCTTGTCCAGCTGTACTGCCAGGAACATCCCCAGCGGCATGGGCACGAGGAGCAGTACGGCCAGCCAGACGACGTTGTGCTCGACAGCGGGCCAGAACTGCGGGTTGTCGGTGGACAGTTCATGGAAGTTCTGCACTCCGACCCACTCGATGGAGTCGAAGCCGATGCCGTCCCAGGTGGTGAAGGCGAGCGCGATCGAGGCGAGGGCGGTCACCCAGACGAGGGCGACGTGCAGGACGGTCGGCACTCCGGCCATGAGCCACAGGGTGACCCTGTCACGGCGGGTGAGCAGCCGCCGGTGCCCCTGAGGCACGCGTACGCGCCTGTGCCGGTCATTCGTCTTTGCTTCCGGAGGCCCCGGGGGCGGGGGCGTAGGGGTAGTCCTCGCCCCCGGGGTGCTGGTGGTCTCGGTGCTTGCACCGGTGTTCGGAGTGATGGTCATGACTCAGCGAAGATCGTCTTCTTCTGGCGCTCGATGGAGGACAGGAGGCTGTCCACGCCCTTGGGGTTGCGGATGAAGTTCTGCAACGCGGGCTGCACTACCGTCGAGGTGAAGTCCGGGCGGCTGTCGCGGTCCATGAACTGGGTGAGGCTCTTGGCGCCCGAGATCATCGCGTACGCCTTCTTCTGCAGCGGCGTGTAGGAGGAGGTGGGAGCGTTGCTGGAGGCGGCGACGACGCTCGGGTCGGATGCGAGATAGAAGGACTCGGCCTGCGGGGTGCCCAGGAACTCGAGGAGCTTTACTGCACCCGCGCGGTTCTTCGGCGCCTTGGAGAGCATGAAGCCGTCGGTCGGCGCCTCGACGGTGTCCTGGCCGTAGGCGGAGTTGATCTCCGGGAAGGCGAAGAAGTCGAGGTCGTCCAGGTCGGCCTTGCTGGTGAACTGCTGCGCGACGAAGGAGCCCAGCAGGTACATGCCCGCCTTCTTGGACACCAGTGTTTGCGCGGCGTCCTGCCAGGTACGGCCGACGGCGCCGTCCTGGTGGTAGGGCAGGAACTCGGCCCAGTGGTCGAAGACTGTCTTCACCTTGGCGTCGGTCCACGACTCCCTGCCCGCCATCAGGGACTTGTGGAACTCGTGGCCGTTGAGGCGGAAGTTGATCTGGTCGAAGGTGCCCATCGCGGGCCAGCCGTCCTTGTCGCCGAACGCGATGGGGACCAGGCCGTCCTTCTTCATCTGCTTGCACAGTGCGACGAGTTCGTCCCAGGTGGTGGGGACCCTGTAGCCGTGCTGCCGGAAGACGCTCTGGCGGTAGAAGAGCGCCCACGGGTACGTGTACAGCGGCACGAAGTAGTACTTGCCGTCCTCGCCCTTGCTGAGCTGCTTCATCGCGTCGGAGAAGTTCTCGCCGATGGTCTGCCACACCTCGTCGATCGGCGAGGCGAGGCCCTTGGCCGCGAAGAACTGCATGCGGTAACCGGCGAACCAGGTGAACACGTCGTCCGGCGTGCCCTGCAGATAGGAGTTGATCTGCTCCTGGAACGTGTTGTGGTCCTTTGTGTTCACCGCGACCTTGATGCCGTCCTTCTTCTGGAAGGCCGCGTAGATGTCGGCGAACGCCTTCTTCGGCACCGCATCAGAGGCGTAGGAGCCCAGGGTGACGGTCTTCGGGTCACCACCGGCACCGCTGCTGCCGGCGCAGGCACCCAGCACGGGCACGGCCGCGCTGAGCGCTACGGCGCCGCCTGCCCCGCGCAGCAGAGTGCGGCGGCTCGGGCCGACAAGGGAGGGACCGGAGGGAGGGACTTGCATAAGAGCTCCTGGGACTGAGGACGAGCTGGCATCACGCAGCGGACCACACGGAGACACAAGGTCGACCAGAAATCAACGGGATCGAACAGCGAACCTATGAGACCCGTTCGGTCCGTCGAACGTCAAGGGCCGTGCGTCACCCTGGTGAAACGTCAGGAGAAAGGAGCAGGTGGACGGGCAGAGACACTGCGGGCAACCCTCGGAAGGTGAGCAGGAGTCATCTTCTACAAAGCCGCAAGACTGCCTTACGGCCTGCAACTTGGCCCAATAGACGAGCGCAACTCGGGGTCTGGCACTCCTCGCACTCTCATGACTTGAGGCAACCGCACGAAAGCGACAGCCTCACCTGGACCCTCACGTCTGCCGGCTTCCTTGTTCACGGTGAGGCATGGACACACGTCTGACGGCCCCCTCCTCTTGCGCCAGGAGTGAGCGAACTTGTTTGGCCTTGTTGACCTTCCCACTCCCCTCCCTGCCCCCTCCGGCGACTCCGGGCCAGACAGCGACAACAGCTGCCGCACGTCCGGGACTCGCCCGGCTGAGGAAGATCGCTGATCAATGCTCGACGCCCCGACCCGGACAGGGCAGGGGCGGGGGCGACGTCGCCGAACACACGAGCGGCGGAACCGAGTTCCCTGCGACCACGGCGACAGACCATCGCATTGACCTGCGGACCCTGCCCCCCGAGGTGTTCGCCGAGACCGGCATGGCCACGGTCCTGCGCCTCCCGCTCGGCTACCTCGAGTCCGTAACGGGCGAGGGCTGTCCCCCCGGACGGAAAGCCCAGAAGGCTCCGGCTCCTCTCCTGCGCCGAACTCGGCGATGAGGCTTCCGGACTGCTCGACCCCGTCTTGGCTTCGCTGCCGCGAAGGGTTCGACTGCTGTGACAGGGTTCGAAGGCGACCCCGGGAGATCAAGGAGTCGGCAAGCCCGGCCGCCAAGCCAGACAGGCCCTCCGGGGCAGCAGTAACCCGTGAGGCTCCACACAAGCGCGCCGATCGGTTGGCGCCCGGACGGCGAGGGAGCTATCGTCACCAAGTAGAACGACCGGTCTTCCTCCCTGTGGGGAAGGGTCTGCATCGGCCTTCCCGGCTGGGCTGCCTCCAGGCCGAGACCTGCCATCAGGTCGCCGGTGCACGTCGAAGAGAGATCAGAAGTTCCGTGAAACCAATCCGCGCCCCGGCCCAGCCGGGGCACCGCACAGAGCCGCCGCCACCTGCGGCTCCGACGGGATCAGCCTCCCGACCGGATCAGCCGGACCGCGTCCAGCAGGGTCTTGTGGGCGGCGGTCGAGTCGTCCAGGTAGCCGGCTGCCATCGCGCCGTCGTACATCATCAGCAGCGCACCGGCGGCCGACGCCGGGTCGGCGTGCCCGAGCCGGGTGAGCAGGTCCTGGAAGAGGGTGCGGATCCAGTCCCGGTGGCTTGCCACCAGGCCGCGGACCGGGTGGTCGGCGTCCGGGTACTCGGCGGCCGCGTTCAGGAACGGGGATCCGCGGAAGCCGCGCTCGCGGGCGTGCTCGGCGATCGCCTCGAAGATCAGGTCGATCGCTTCGGCGGGCGGGTATGCGGCGGCCAGCGGTTCGGCCACCTGCTTGTAGTAGGCGTCCTTGGTCACCAGATAGGCCACGACCAGGTCGTCCTTGGAGGCGAAGTGCCGGTAGAAGGTCGCCTTGGTCACCCCGGCCTCGGCGATCAACCGCTCCACGCCGATCGCGCGTACACCTTCGTAATAGAACAGCCTCGACGCGGCCCGGACCAGGCGTTCGCGAGGCGGCAGGTCTCCTTCGACCGTGCTCTCCTGACGCTTGGGGTTGGTTGTCTTCTGCCCAGTAGTACTCACTTCCCCATTGTGCCCGTGGCGCGGCCCTGAGTGGCCCCCACCCTCATACGGCCTGCCAGGGCCGTCCCCCCTGTTCCGTACGGCCCGAACAACGTGGCCGCGCATCGAAAGGTTTGAACGATGACTCGTCGTCTTGAAGGAACCGTCGCCCTGGTCACCGGCGCGTCCAGCGGCATCGGCCACGCCACCGCCCTCGAGCTTGCCGGCGAGGGCGCCTCCGTGGCCCTGGTCGGCCGGCGCGAGGACCGGCTCACCGGCCTCGCCGCGGAAATCTCCAAGGCCAGCGGCAAGGCCCTGGTCGTGCCCACCGACATCACCACCGCCGAGGCCGCCGCGGAAGCGGTCGAGCGGACCGTCGAGGGCCTGGGCCGCCTGGACACGCTGGTCAACAACGCCGGCCTCATGCTGCTCGGTCCCACCCCCGGCGCGGACCTGAACGAATGGCAGCGCATGGTCGACATCAACCTGATGGGTCTGATGTACACCAGCCACGCGGCCATCCCGCACCTGGTCAAGGCCGCCGCCGACGGGCCGCGCCGGGTCGCGGACATCGTCAACATCAGCTCGCTGAACGGCCGCAACGCCTACGCCATGATGGCCGTGTACACCGCCACCAAGTTCGGCGTCACCGGCTTCAGCGAGGCGCTGCGCCAGGAACTGGCAAAGCAGCATGTCCGTGTGTCCGTCGTCGAGCCGGGCAGCGTCGACACCGAACTGCGCAGCCACAACTCCGACGCCGTCCAGCAGCTCCTCAACGCCGGACTCGCCGACGTCGAACGGCTGCAGAGCCAGGACATCGCCGACACCGTCGGGTACATCGTCACCCGCCCCCGGCACGTGGCCGTCGCGGAACTGCTCGTACGCCCCACCGAGCAGGCCTGAGCCCGAGGCCGGGCCCGCTCCAAGGCGAACAAGGAGGCGTGGTGGCGGTCGGCACTCCTGTCGCAGCAGCCGGCACCATCGTCCCTGCCTGCCGGCTGCTGGCCACCGCCATCGCGCTCGGAGACGGCCTGCAGCATCGTCGGCAGAACGGTTCGGCTTCTGGGCCGAGGAGGCCGTCGTCCCGTACCAGGCGTTCACGGCGGCCGGCCACGAGATCGTCGTCGCCACGCCTGGTGGCGTCGTGCCGCCCGTGGACCAGGGCAGCCTGGCGCCGCCGTTCAACGGCGGCGAGGAGGGCGCGCAGAAGATGGCCGCCGACCTCGCCTCGATCAACGAGATCCAGCGCCCCTCAGGCTGCAGGACGTCGACCTCGCCGACCACGCCGCCGTCTACTACCCCGGCGGCCACGGCCCGATGGAGGACCTGGCCGTCGACGCCGCCTCCGGCAAGCTCCTCATCGACACCCTCGTCTCGGGCAAGCCGCTCGGCGTGGTCTGCCACGCCCCGGCCGCGCTGCTGGCCGCCACCCTGACCGACGGCAGCAACGCCTTCGCCGGCTACCGGCTCACCGGCTTCAGCAACGCCGAGGAGACCCAGGGCGGTCTCGCGGCCGGCGCCAAGTGGCTGCTCCAGGACCGCCTGGTCGAGATCGGCGCGGACTACCAGGAGGGCGAGCCGTGGGCCCCGCATGTGGTCGTCGACCACAACCTGGTCACCGGTCAGAACCCGGCTTCCGCGGGGCCCGTTGCAGCCGAGATGCTCAACGAGCTGCCGTGACCCAGGAATCCGGACCGACGCCACGCCGTCCGCGCCCGCGCTGACATCCGCCTGCCTACCTGACTGGACACTCGCGCCCCTCCCCGTACGGAAGGCATCTGCAGAAAGGAAGTCCAACGCTCTGCTGCGGTTGGCCCAGCGCAGCGCTTCACGGCATCTACAACCCCGACGACCGCGACATCGCGGCCAAGCGATCAAGGCGTTCACGCTCTACAGCGCGCAGTTCCCCGACGCGGAGAAGAAGATCATCGGCCTCGAGGCCGAGCTGCCGGCGCAGACAACCTCCCCGCTGGACACTGACCCGCTGCGGACGGCCAACCCCATCGAGCCCACCCTCGCCACCGACCGCCCACGCGTGAAGGTTACTTGTGCGGCGCCGGTCCGCGCGCCAGTCATCGCTCGATTGTTCGACAGAACAGCACCGCGCACATCAACGCGGGAAGACGACCGTCAGCAGGCGGAAGAGTTCGGCGCGCTCCTCGTCGGACAGCTGGTCCAGGCCGGTCTGCGTCTGCTCCATCCGTTCTCGGATCGTGTCGATGGCCTTCTCGCCCACCTCGGTGAGGGCGACGTTCTTCACGCGGCGATCGGTGGCGCTGACCTCGCGCCGGACCAGATCTCGCCTTTCAAGCCGGTCGATGATCCCGGTCATGTTCGACGCGTCGCAGGCGAGGGTCTGCGCGAGCGAGCGCATCGAGGCGGGACCGCGGCGCAGCACCGCGAGGGTCTTTGCCTGACTGGAGGTGAGGCCCGTATCCGCGGCGGCGGCCGTGAAGTCGGCGTAGTGCGTGCTGACCGAGTGGGCGAGCAGCTCCATGAGCAGGGCCTTGGACGGGATGGACGGCATAGGTCGAGCGTACCGCGAAAAGCTTGAGCCCCTCAATCTTTGACATTCACCATCTCCACTTGTTTCATGTCCTCAAGTATCGAGTACCTCAACGGTTTGGGTCCTAGACCATCGATGCATCCATCCTTTGGCAACCTTCCACCGGAAAGAAGACCGTGAAGTCCTCCCTTGCCACCGCGCCGGAGCGCCGCACCGGCAGCCTCAGCCTCGTCCTGGTGCTGGGTCTCGCCGCCATGGTCGTGTCGATGATGCAGACCCTGGTCATCCCGATCCTCGGCATCATCCAGAACGATCTCGGCGCCACCACGGCCGAGGTCAGCTGGGTCACCACGGCCACGCTGCTGTCGGCCGCGGTCTTCACGCCACTGCTGGGCCGCCTCGGCGACCAGCACGGCACGAAGCCGACCCTGCTCGGCGTGCTGGTGGTCATGGTCGTCGGAAGCGTGCTCGCCGCCACCACGAGCTCCATGCTGCTGCTCATCGCGGCCCGCGTGATGCAGGGCGCCGCCACCGCGATCTTCCCGCTCGCGCTGTCCGTGCTGCGCCAAGAGGTCGAGCCCGCGCGACTGCCCGGCGCCATGGCCCTGGTCAGCGGCACGCTCGGGGTCGGCAGCGGCCTCGCCCTGGTCAGCGCCGGACTCCTGACGCAGGGTGCGCACCCCGACTACCACCAGGTCTTCTGGCTGGCGGCAGCCCTCGCCACCATCGCCCTCATCGCGGTTGCCCTCGCCGTGCCCGCGCCCCGCACCCGGACCGGCGGCCGCACCGACTGGCTCGGCGCCACCGGCCTCGCCCTTGTGCTCGTCCTGCTCCTGCTGCCCATCTCGCAGGGCCACACCTGGGGCTGGACCTCACCGCGCACGCTCGCCCTCTTCGTCGGCGCCGCCGTCACCACGGTCCTCTGGGTCGTCGTCGAGCGCGCGGTCCGCGACCCCCTGGTCGACATGAAGATGTTCGTCCACCGCCCGGTCCTGTTCACCAACATCGCCGGACTGCTCGTCGGATTCGCCATGTTTGCGCAGTTCATCGGCGTCTCCTACCTCGTCCAGACACCCGCTGAGATCGCCGGCTACGGCTTCGGCGCCTCCGTCCTGCGTGCCTCCGTCCTCTACCTGCTGCCCTCCGCCCTCATCTCGCTCGTGGCCGCCCAGTTCGGAGGAATGCTGGTACGCCGCATCGGCGCGCGCCTCACCCTCGCCGCCGGTGCCGCCTTCGGCGTCATCGGTTTCGCGTGGCTGACCCTCGCCCACGACACCACCGCGTCGGTGATCCTGGCCGGCATGGTCGTCGGCGTTGCCATCAGCTTCGGCTACGCCGCGATGCCCGCCCTGATCGTGGCGGGCGTTCCCCACCACCAGACCGGCATCGCCAACGGCATCAACTCCATCTCCCGCTCCACCGGCAGCGCGATCGGCAGCGCGGTCATCACCTCGCTGCTCGCCTCCAAGACGCTCGACAACCTGCCCCCCGGAGTCCCCGCACTGCCCGCCGAGAGCCAGTACACCCTGAGCTTCGCCCTCGCCGGCATGGCGTTCGTCCTCGTCATTGGTGTGGCCATGGTCGGCCTGGCGATCCGCCGCAGGTCCACCTCGTCCGCCACCGACACGGCCGCCCTGCCAGACGACAGCGAAGCCACATCCGCGCCGTCGGGCGACGGCGAACCCACGAGCGCACGCACGGCCGCCACGGTCTAACCGCACCACGTACGGCCGCGACTTCCCTGCAGCCGGATGCCGACCGGCTTTCCCTCCTGACCGAACAGGACACGACGACCGTGACCGTCACCAAGTCAGCCTTCACCCTCGACGACACCTTCACCGCCGCCGAAGCCGCCGCGCTGGTGGACCAGCTGCGCGCTGCCTTCCGCACCGGCCGTACCAAGCCCCTGGCCTGGCGCCGGAAACAGCTGACCCGCCTGCGTGACCTGCTCACCGACAACCGCGTGGCGATAGCCGACGCCCTCTACGCCGACCTGCGCAAGAACCGCGCCGAGGCCGACGCCATGGAGATCGACCTCACGATCGTCGAGATCGACGACTACCTGGAGCACCTGGAGGAGTGGACCGCCCCGCAAGCGGCGCCGGTGACGGTGCCCGGAATACCCGGCAGCACCGCCCGCACCGAGTTCGACCCCCTGGGTGTCGCCCTGATCATCTCGGCGTGGAACTACCCGATCAATCTGCTGCTGGTGCCCGTGGCGGGCGCGCTCGCCGCCGGGAACGCGGTCGTCATCAAGCCCGCCGACTACGCCGCCCACACCTCGGCGCTGCTGGCCGAGCTGCTGCCCGCGTATCTCGACACCGACGCGACCGCGGTCGTCGAGGGCGGCGCGCCGGTGACCACCGTGCTGCTGGAGCAGCACTTCGACCACATCTTCTACACCGGCAACGGCACGGTCGGCCGCATCGTGATGACCGCCGCCGCGAAGAACCTCACCCCCGTCGTCCTCGAACTCGGCGGCAAATCACCGGTGTTCGTGGACCGGGACGCCGACATCGCCACAGTCGCGCAGCGCCTGGCGCAGACGAAGTTCGCCAATGCCGGACAGACCTGCGTCGCCCCCGACTACGTCCTGACCGACCCGGACACCGCGACCGAACTGCAGGCCGCCCTGGCCCTCGTGATCAAGGGGTTGTTCGGTGAGGACCCGCAGACCTCCGACGCCTACGGACGGATCATCAACGAGCGGCACTTCGACCGGCTGTCCGCGCTGCTGGGCTCCGGCCGGACGGTCACCGGCGGGCAGACCGACCGCACGGACAAGTACATCGCCCCGACCGTGCTCGTCGATGTCCGGGCCGACGATCCCGTGATGCAGGAAGAGATCTTCGGCCCCATCCTGCCGATCCTGACCGTGGCCGACCTGGACGAGGCGATCGCGTTCATTACCGGGCGCGACAAGCCGCTCGCCCTGTACGCCTTCACCGAGAACGACACCACCAAGCACCGCCTCGCCGCCGAGACCTCTTCGGGCGGCCTCAACTTCGGCCTGCCGATGCACCACCTCGCCGTGCCGACCCTCCCCTTCGGCGGCGTCGGCGAGAGCGGCATGGGCAACTACCACGGCCGCTACTCGATCGAGACGTTCAGCCACCGCAAGGCCGTCCTCGACGTCCCGCTGAACTGAACCATCCCCTCAGGGCGGCGGCACGCGATTCCACCTGGCGACCTCATGCGCGCGCCGCCGTCCGGCAGCCCTCGGAAGAAGGCACCGCGTGCGCGGCTTCGTGGGCGTTGCCGTTCGACCATCGTCGTCGCCAAGTTCACCCACCCACCGGGCCCTGTTGCTCGACAAGATCAGCAACACGCCCACCCTCGACCAAATCGAGCTGCCTCCGCACTTCTCCCAGGACGAGAGCATGACCGCTGCCGCCGAACTGACATCGCTGCATGCCTCCCAAGAGGCCAACGGCCTCGAACCCCATAGCAAGGAGCGGAAACGCATCATGGACCACACGCTGCTGGAGCGGCTCGGCGCCGGCAAGTACATGCTGGTCACCAGCTACCGCAAGAACGGCGCCCCGGTCGCCACCCCGGTGTGGGTGGTGCGCGACGGTGACACGCTGGGCGTACGGACCCCCGCCGACTCCTGGAAGGTCAAGCGGATCCGGGCCCGCGGCGACATCCTCGTCGGCCCCTGCGACCTGCGCGGCAACCCGACGGGCGAACAGGTCCCGGCCACCGCCGAGATCGTCGACCAGGCGACCGGCGCCCGCTACCGCTCCCTCATCGCACGCAAGTACGGCATCCTCGGCCGCCTCATGATCCTGGAAAGCCGACTCCGGGGAGGGGACAGCACGCTGGGCATCCGTGTGCGGCTCGCCTCGTAGCGGGTGACGTATCCACGGCTCTCGGTCCGGTGAGGCTCGCCGAGGAGCTGGAAGATCGGGTGCCGCACTTCACCCACGTACCGCTGCAACCAGCCGGCACGGACGTACTTCCCGTGCCGGCCCGTGGAGTACTCCGTCATCCCGCGTTGTCGGGGCCGCCACTGCTTCGCGTATTCCGCGACCGTCTGCTGACCGAGTTCCCGGCGGGCCTCGGTAACGGACGGCTCCGTCTTCCCTTTCTCCGCGTGGACCTGCAGGGCGCCGAGCGGGGCAGCCGGCCCCTGCCACGGGCACGGGTCAGCAAGCCGGGCATCATCCGGCCTGATGCTGACGGTTGCCGACCTGGAGGCGGCCATCAGGGCTCTGAATTGCGGAAACGCCCAAACGCTAGATCTTGGACTTGAACAGAGTACGCAGCACTTTGGACTCCTGGAAGACGGCTCCCTGCCTGCTTTCTGCAGGTCAGGGGCGTCCTTCACTGTACGTCGGCATATCTTCCACTCGAAGACCTTCTAGAACATCGTGCGCCGTGGCGAGCGGGGCTTCTCACCTGCGCCATCTGCGCGAAGCAGGCTGCCGGGAAGCCCTCAGCCGGGAGCATGGACGGAAGGCTGCCCCAGTCCAATGCCGATTGGATGCCGACCTACCCCCATGAGTCGTCAGGTAGATCGAGAGGTCCAGCGCAAGTTGCGAACTGGGGTCAGTACATCCTGGTAGTGCTCCAAGATGGCCCGGCCGGCTGACCCATGCCACTCCCGCCAGTGCCGCGGTCGCGAAGGCGTCATCCAGATCGCCGTGTACCGCCGCACAGGTGTCCCGGCCGGGAGCGCTGTATGGGTATTCGGGGTCGTCGCTGTCGTGGACTCGAGGCGCCCGACTCTCGGTGACCGCCGCCGCTTCGCCCCACGGCGCGAGCCTCAAATCGAGTGAGCTGCGCCCGGGCAGGTAGACGGCCTGGTGGGCGAAGGCGTGGATCAGCGCCTGGGTGACACCGTGGGTGCCGTATCGGCCAGAGCTTACGACTGCCTCTGCCTCTTCGGCGACGACGCGGAAGGTGATGATCGGATCGATCTGCGCGGCTCGAACGGTTCAGCGATGGCCCTCAGGACTTGTAGAGCGTCGTCGGCACGTCCTTCGTCGGCACGTCCCTCGTCGGCGAGGCTGAGCAGCCGGTAGCCAACGAGGGTTGTGCGGTCGAGGGCCTGCTGTGGTGTACCGGTTCCGTAAGGCTGCTGACGCCATTCTGGTGCCGGTGATCATCCGATGAGGGTGCGCAGGACCGGAACGCTGCCGCCGGCGCTGGACACACCCGCGATGGCAGCCGCCGCGACCGAGGCCCCGGTGAGGACCGTCAGACAGCCGATGACCATGCCGATGACGACGGCTGCCAGGAGGACGACGGCGGTGTGTAGGGACAGGAAGGTGTCAGGTGGAGTGGACATGCCTCGACTCTGGCCCTCTTCACCACTCTGACCTGCAGGGATCGAACGGATCCGGCGAACGCCGATCACTCACGCAACTCCTCCGTACGTGGTGGGTGTTCGGCCGAACACCCACCACACGACCGCGTCCCGCACGGGTTGTACGAGACTGTTCCGTCAAGTTCGGTGCTGTTCGGCCCGAAGGTCCCTATGCTGCCGTTGACTTGGGACAACGTGGGGGACGAAGCCCATGGCAGAGCATGCCGAGGCCACCGACCGGGCGGGCACGTACGAGGAGGCGCTGCGGGATCAGGCTGCTCACCTGAGCCGCCTGCGGGTGGAGCGGGGCAATCCGTCGCTGCGTGCCATCGAGGCCCGCGCGCGAAAGCTGTTCGCCCAGGAGCAGGCATCGTTGCCGATCGCCACACAAAGCGCGGCGCTCGGCGGCAAGTACGTGAGCGTGGACAAGGTGATGCTGCTCGTTCGCACGCTGCTGTCCTGGGACGAGTACGGCCAGGAGTGCCCACCGCCCGACCGTAGATCGCCCGTGCTGGAGCCGTGGCGTGACCGGTGGGTCGCCGTCGCGTCAGCACGGCCGACGCGACGACCGGCTCATCCGGTGCGGCAGGAGCCGGTGAGCGGTCCGCCGGAAACCTCGCCCACGGCAGCGTCCTCGCCCCGCTACGCCCTCGCCTACGCGCCACTGGTGCACACGGGCCCGGTCGTGTCGGCGGCGTTCTCCCCGGACGGGCGGCTGCTCGCCACGGGGAGCGCGGACAACACCGTACGGCTGTGGGACTCCTCTTCCGGGGCTCCGGCCGGGGAGGCCCTCGCCGGCCATACCGAGGGGGTGGCGTCGGTGATGTTCTCGCCCGACGGACGGCTGCTGGCCACCGCGAGCGCCGATCACACGGTGCGCCTGTGGGACACCGTATCCAGGGCGCCGGTCGGCGACCCCCTCGGTGGCCACACCGACGAGGTCTGGTCGGTGGCGTTCTCCCCGGACGGGCGGCTCCTGGCCACCGCGAGCGCGGACGAGACCGTACGGCTGTGGGACACCACCACGCGCACACCGGTGGGAGATGCCCTCACCGGCCACGGCGATCCGGTCTGGTCGGTGGCGTTCTCCCCCGACGGGCGCCTCCTCGCCACGGCGAGCCGCGACAAGACCGTGCGCCTGTGGGACCCGGCCACCGGCACCCTCGTCGGCAGACCGCTCATCGGTCATACCGACGACGTCGAGTCGGTGGCGTTCTCCCCCGACGGGCGCCTGCTGGCGACTGCCTCGTCGGACGGAACGGTGCGGCTGTGGGACATGCTCACCGGCGCCGCGGCCCTCGCCCCGCTCACCGGTCACACCGGCCCGGTCTTCTCGGTGGCGTTCTCCCCCGACGGCCGACTGCTGGCCACCGCCAGCCGGGACAGGACCGTGCGGCTGTGGGAGCCCGCGACCGGGGTGCCGATCGGTGAACCGCTGGACGGGCACACCGATCAGGTCTGGTCGGTCGCCTTCTCTCCGGACGGGCGCATGCTCGCCACCGCCGGTCACGACAGCACGGTGCGTGTCCACCGGCATGGTGAGCCTCGCACTCCGGCACCCGTCGCCGTGGCCGCCTCGGCCCTACGAGCGGTCGAACACGCCCTCTCGCAGGGGCACCCTGTGGCCCTGCCCGCCCTGCACGCGGGTTGCGGAGGCCCCGTCTTCTCGGTGGCGTTCTCCCCGGACGGCCGTCTGCTCGCCTCCGCGGGCGCCGACGAGACCGTGCGGTTGTGGGACCCGGTCACCCGCGCCCCGGCCGGCGATCCCCTCACCGGGCACACCGGCCAGGTCCGGTCGGTGGCGTTCTCCCCCGACGGGCGCCTCCTCGCCACCGCCGGCGACGACGAAACCGTCCGCCTGTGGGACCCGGCCACCCGCCTCCCCATCGGCAACCCGCTGACCGTTCAGGACGGCTCCTGCCTGTCGGTGGCGATGTCCCCCGACGGACGCACCCTCGCCTGCGCGAGCAACGACCCCCATCTGTGGGACACGAAGACGGGCCTCCCCCTCGGCGAACCCCTGTCCGGTCACACCGACAGCATCGAATCCGTGGCGTTCTCCCCCGACGGGCGCCTCCTCGCCACCGCCGGCGACGACGAAACCGTCCGCCTGTGGGACCTGGCCACCCGCCTCCCCATCGGCAACCCGCTGACCGGCCACGAGGGCAGCGTCGCATGCGTGACGTTCTCCCCCGACGGACGGCTGCTGGCCACCGCGAGCCACGACGGGACGGTCCGCCTGTGGGATGCCGTGACCGGCGCCCCCGCCCGTGAATCCCTCACCGGCCACACCGGCCCGGTCCTCTCCGTGGCGTTCTCACCCGACGGATATCTGCTGGCCACCGCGAGTGGCGACGGCACCGTACGGCTGTGGAACACGCTCACCCGACGCCCCGTCGGCGAACCCCTGGCCGGCCACACCGACCGGATCCGCTCCGTCGCGTTCTCCCCCGACGGCCACTTCCTCGCCTCGGCCGGAAGCGACGGGATTGTGCGCTTGTGGGCAGGCCGTTTCCGACTGCCAGTGGTTCATCCGTCCGGTTGAGGCTCACCCCCGGTTCCGAAGCGTCTGAGTGCGGCACGGGGCGCGAGCAGACGGTCAACGTCCTCCTCGCTGCTGTGGGGGAGCACGTTCCGAACCGCTTCGCGGACCAGCTCGGCAATTCCCTCGTCGTACCCCATAAGACGGCTTCCCTCGTCATGGGTGTCGTCTCCCGGACGATCGCCGGCGGGCCCGCCGCCACCAGCAAGCGAGCCCCAACGGCCCGCCGGGGTCGGCTCGGCGGACCGCGTCGGAGATGACGTTCGTGTTGCGCCGTGCGGTCTCCGAGCGGTCCGGAGCGGCGAGGGAGAGCAGGCCCGCTGTGTCGGTCCCCTCGACGAGGAGCACCAGCGGAGCAGGAAGAAGAGACCGCTCAGTCCTACGGCGACGGACATGGAACGCCGGGCGGCGGGCACGTCCCGGCCGGCGCTGACGCGCAGGATCAGGTGGGGCGTCGTCGTGGTGCCGAGGATGACGACGATGCGGTCGCTGATCGCGGCCGCCTCCCCAAAGGGCGTCCGCAGTGGAGTCCTGTCATCCCGTGGAGAACCCTCCGCCCCAAGCGGCCGCACCCATGAACGCCGGTCCGGCCGGCCCGGGGGCGACGGGATACAGTGCGCGAGACGGCAGCCTGGTCAGGGAGGGCAAGCGTGACCGACACCAGCAGCACCCGGCCCGCCGAGGGTGAAGCGCAACCGCCGCGGCCGAGCCGGCTGCACCGCCTGATGCGCTACATCCCCCTGATCGCACCCTTCCTGCTGTGGGCCGTGCCCTGCTGGGTGCTCCTGCACGCCGGCCAGCACTGGCCGCTGCCCGTCACGCTCGTCGGGACCGTGCTGTTCGCCCTCGGCCTCATCGGTATGCCCCTCGCGATGGTGCGCGGCCACGGCCGGCGCCAGCAGGACCGGGCGGCGATCGCCGGTGACACCCTGCTGGGCACGAGCTGGGTCCTGTTCACCTGGTCCGTTCTGCTCGGCGCCCTCGTGCGGCTCGCCCTGACGGTGGCCGGCGTCGGGGAGAGTCAGGACCGGGCCCGCATCGTCACCTGGGCCGTCCTCGGCGTGACCGCCGTACTGCTCGGCTGGGGGTACGCCGAGGCCCGCCGCGTGCCCCGCGTGCGCCGACTCGACGTGCACCTCCCGCGACTGGGTGCCGGGCTGGACGGCCTGCGTGTCGTCCTGATCACCGACACCCACTACGGCCCACTCGATCGCGCTCGCTGGTCGGCACGGGTGTGTGAGACGGTGAACACCCTGGAAGCGGACCTGGTCTGCCACACCGGCGACATCGCGGACGGCACGGCCGAACGGCGCCGCGCCCAGGCCGCCCCGCTCGGAACCGTGCGGGCCACCCATGGCCGGGTCTACGTCACCGGCAATCACGAGTACTACAGCCAGGCCCAGGGCTGGGTCGACCTGATGGACGAGCTGGGCTGGGAGCCGCTGCGCAACCGCCATCTGTTGCTCGAACGCGGAGGGGACACCCTCGTGGTCGCCGGCGTGGACGACGTCACCGCCGAGTCCTCCGGCCTGGCGGGCCACCGCGCCCACCTCGCCGGAGCCCTGCACGGTGCCGACGCCGACCTGCCCGTCCTGCTCCTGGCACACCAGCCCAAGTTCGTCGACCGGGCGGCAGCCGCCGGCGTCGACCTCCAGCTCTCCGGCCACACCCACGGCGGCCAGATCTGGCCCTTCCACCACCTGGTCCGCATCGACCAGCCCGTCGTCTCCGGCCTCAGCCGGCACGGCACCCGCACCCTCCTCTACACCAGCCGCGGCACCGGCTTCTGGGGCCCGCCGTTCCGCGTCTTCGCCCCCAGCGAGATCACCCTGCTCGTGCTCCGCTCCCCGCACCTGCCCACCACGCCGTAGCACGGGGCGGGCCAGCACATCCGCCGGCAGCAGTCCACGAGCCGAGGGACGCGGCATCGTACGGCCCGTCTCGCTGAGGACAAGATCCGGACCATTCCCAGGACGGCGGCTCCGACGAGCTACACGGTGACCGGTGGCTGATCACCGCTCGACGTGTACGGCGGGAGCAGCCCTGGCTGCCGGGGGCGCCCCTGCGCACCGTTGTCGGCACGGGGCCGGCTCATGCGCCGAGGCCTTTTGCAGTTCGTCGGCGATGGCACGGCCGATCGACTCGGTCACCGGGCCGGGTTGCCATGCCCACTGTCCGTTGGGGTTGCACTCGAGGAAGTACCAGTCGCCGGCGGGTGTGACGGCGAAGTCGAAGGCGCCGAAGACCAGCCGGAAGGCGGTGAGGTACGCGGACACCGAGCGCGCGATCCGGGCGGGGACGGCGATCGGCGTGCACTCCATGAGGGACTGCCGTTGCCGCCAGTCCAGGTCCGGGCTGTCGATGCGGACCGCGAACACCCGGCTGCCGACAGCTGTGAGTCGTACGTCGAACGCCTTCTCCACCTTGGCCTGGAACAGATGCGGGCAGACGGCCACGGCGGGCGTGATCTCGTGCGGGCGCACGTCGCGCACCCATACCTGTTGTGCCCTGCCGTCGATCGCATAGGGCGTGTTCCACAACGGCTTGTAGACCACGGCTCCGGAGTGCTGGGCGACGAACTCGCGGGCCTGTTCATGGTCGTTGGTGATCAGCGTGGAGGGGACGGAAAGGCCGCTACGCCGTGCGGTGGCCAGCTGGGCCGGCTTGTACTCGGCCGCCCGGTTGTTCCACGGGTGGTTGACGTAGTGGGCTCCGGGAAGCGACGCCAGGATGCCGCCGACGCCCCACAGGGACTGCGAGGCGGCGAACCGGCGCTCCTGGCCGCCCAGTTCGGGCGGCCCCTCGTAGGGAGAGGGACGGCGTGTCCAGACGGAGCGCACCTCGGTGAGGTCGAGCTCGCGGGTCGGCGTGCGCAAGGTGCCGCGTTGGTCACCGGTACGGTACGTGGCGGTGAGCGCGGCACCTGTGTGCAGGTCGGTGCCGGGGTCGAGACGGACCACCGGGACCTGGTGCTCCGCGAGGATGCGCAGGACCACGTCAGCGGTCACGTCGTGGAGGCTGGTCAGTACCAGCACCGACCCGGTCGGGCTTGTCGTCATCAGTCGTGGTCGGAGTCCGACGAGCTGTCCGAGTCATAGCTGTCGGCGCCGCTGGTACTCGTGGAGCCCGACGTGCCGCTGCTCGTCTCGTGGTGGAGCTCGCCCGCCTGGCCGTGTGCGTCGATCACGACGGCGATCTGGGTCTGCGGGTCGATCACCGCGGTGAGCAGGGGAACCGGCCGTGTCTCGGCATACGGGGCCATGCGGGTGATGCCCCAGGGTACGCCGGCGTTTCGCGTTGTCATCATTCGTCTCCTTCGCTTCCGACTGTTCGGGGGCTCGCCTCCTCCGCAGGGGAGGTCTTCCGGGTCCGTGCTCACTCTCGGCGCATGCCGATCGGCTCCACGGCCGCGATGATCTTGTCGATCTCCTTGCGGATCGCCTTCATGGACACCCTGGCGCGGCTGTCGATGTCGAACCCGGCGCCGAAAAGCGCATCGCCTCTGCCATGAGGGGTTCTGGCGTCCGAAACGAGCTTCTGCATACGCCCGGCATGTAACAGCCCCATGTGGGTCCTCTTCGTTGTGGATGCAGGCGCGGCTCACGCAGTGAGCGATGAGTCCATGCTGACAAGAGGCGTTGAAATACGGATGAAATCCCGGTTCATCGGGCGGATGCGGCGTCAGCGGTGCGGCGGGGAGACGAGGAACAGCGGTGTGCGGCGGATGCGGGCTCACGCGAGTTCACCGGATGCGGTGCGTGAGCGGGCGACGGCCCGTTCGAACCGGTGGCGCGCCTGGACGAGGTCCTCCGTCGTGGCCTGGTGTCAGCCCAACCGGTTACGGATCTCGGCCTTCAGTCCGGCGCCGGGCCCTCCGCCGACCGCCGCGCGTGCCTCGGCGTGGCCTCTACGCAAGAGCGTCTTACTCAGGATCCGGGGTCTGCCGAAGCCATCGGCGGGAAGCCAGGGCACACCGCGGGAACAGGACGGGAAGGCGTCGGCGTAGGCCGCCGACGAGTCGGGCGAAGTGCATCGATCCCAGGATGAAAAGGATGGCGGCACCGGCACGGTCGGCAGCCGCCTCGACGCCCGCGAAGAGTGCCCTCGGCCGGTCAGTCGCCCCCCTTTACGTATATGTCATGGACATGTAACTTCCGTGTCGCAAGCGTTTTCAGAGAGTTTCCGAAATTTCTTTCAGCCTAGCCCCACCCCACCCCGCATCGGGAGAGGCATGAACCGACACACATCAACGACGCCTCCGAGACGTGAGGCGTCGCGCCTGACGCGCCGTGCCCTCACGGCAGGCGCGGTGGCGGCCGGTCTGGTCGCGGCTCTCGCAGGCCCGACGGAACCCCGCCCGGCTCCCCTGAAGGCCACCGCCGCGACATCGAACTCGGCGACCGTCTTCTACTACACGAAGACCAAGAACTGGCCCTCCACCTACTTGCACTACGCCCCCGACGGCGGCTCCTGGACCACCGCCCCCGGTACGCAGATGGAGACCGCCTGCACGGACTGGGTGAAGAAGACCGTCGACCTGGGCTCGGCCACCGGCCTGCGGGCCACGTTCAACAACGGCAGCGGCACCTGGGACAACAACGGCGGCACCGACTACGCGCTGGGCACCGGTGCCCTCACCGTCAAGGACGGCGTGATCGCCCACAGCGACCCGTGCGCCGGCACCGGTGCGGGCAGCGGCAATCAGGCCACCGTCTACTACTCGACCACCACCTCCGGCTGGACCACCGCCAACATCCACTACGCGCCCGTCGGCGGCACCTGGACGACGGTCCCGGGCGTCGGCATGCAGACGGCCTGCACCGGCTGGTGGAAGAAGACCCTCGACATCGGCACGGCGACCTCGCTGAAGGCCGTCTTCAACAACGGCAACGGCGTCTGGGACAACAACAACGGCGCCGACTACACGATCCCCGCCGGGACCACGACGGTGAAGGACAAGACGGTCACCGCCGACGCCAAGGACCCGTGCGCCGCCGAGCAGCCCGACACCGAGGCCCCGACCGCCCCCACCAAGGTCACCGCGAGCGCCACCGGCACGTCGGTGGTGGTGAGCTGGGACGCGGCCACCGACAACAAGGGTGTGGCGAAGTACCAGGTCACCCGCACCGGCGGCACGAAAGGCACGGTCGTCACGGACGTCGGCGCGACGGTCTGCTCCGACACGGGGCTCGAGGAGAAGACCACCTACACGTACACCGTGAAGGCCGTCGACGCGGCCGGCAACACCTCGCCCGCCTCCGCCGGGGCCACCGCCACCACCGGCGCGAGGGCCCCGGAACCGGCCGCCGGCACCCCACTGGGCACCGACCCGCGCAAGGACCCGATCTACTTCGTCCTCACCGCCCGCTTCCACGACGGCGACAGCTCCAACAACCGCGGCGGAAGCCAGGACGTGAAGTCGGGCAACGCAGCCCACCACGACCCCATGTTCCGAGGTGACTTCAAGGGCCTGGTCGACAGGCTCGACTACATCAAGGCGCTCGGCTTCTCGGCGGTCTGGATCACGCCGGTCGTCCTCAACCGCTCGGACTACGACTACCACGGCTATCACGGCTACGACTTCTACAAGGTCGATCCGCGCCTGGAGTCGGCCGGCGCCTCCTACCAGGACCTGATCAACGCAGCCCACGCCAAGGGCATGAAGATCTACCAGGACGTCGTCTACAACCACAGCTCCCGCTGGGGCGCCAAGGGCCTGTTCACCCCGACCGTGTACGGGGCCCGCGACTCCGAGTGGAGCTGGTACTACGACGAGAAGAACGAGGGCTTCGAGTACGACGGCCTGACCGTCGAACCCAAGTCCGGGAAGTCCTACTACAACGGCGACCTCTGGTCGACGGCCGAGCCGTCCGGCAACACCTGCCTCAACTGGGGCAAGCCCACCGGCAGCAAGAGCCCCGAGGGCTACACCCTCCACAACTGCCAGTGGCCCAGCCCCACGTCGGGCATGTTCCCGAAGGCGTACTACCACCAGTGCTGGATCGGCAACTGGGAGGGCGAGGACTCCCGCTCCTGCTGGCTGCACGAGGACCTCGCCGACTTCGACACCGAGTCGACGCCCGTGCAGAACTATCTGATCGGCGCGTACGACAAGTACATCGACATGGGCGTCGACGGCTTCCGGCTCGACACGGCTGTCCACATCCCTCGCGTCACCTGGAACCGCCGCTTCCTGCCCGCCATCCACGACCGCGTCACCCAGAAGTTCGGCGCGGACGCGGCCCAGAACTTCTTCGTCTTCGCCGAGGTCGGGGCCTTCGTCAACGACAAGTGGAACCGCGGCTCCGTGAACCACTCCGCGCAGTTCTACACCTGGAAGGAACGCAAGGAGTACAGCGCCGACGACGCGACGGCGGCGATCGAGCAGTACACCTACGAGGAGCAGCTGGGCACCGGCAACCAGCCGACCTCCACCAACGCCTTCTTGGACGGCAACAGCTATCACACCCCGGACCGCAGCCGGTTCTCCGGGATGAACATCATCGACATGCGCATGCACATGAACTTCAGTGACGCGCAGAACGCCTACGGCAACGGCAAGGACTCCGACGACAGCGTCAACGACGCCAGCTACAACGTCGTCTACGTCGACAGCCACGACTACGGCCCGAACAAGTCGAGCACCCGCTACAGCGGCGGCACCGACGCCTGGGCGGAGAACATGTCCCTGATGTGGACCTTCCGCGGCATCCCGACGCTGTACTACGGCTCCGAGATCGAGTTCCAGAAGGGCAAACAGATCGACTGCGGCCCGACCTGCCCGCTGGCCTCGACCGGACGCGCCTACTACGGCGACCACTTGGCGGGATTCGTCACCGCCACGGACTTCGGCACGGTCGGTTCCGCGAGCGGCGAGGTCGCCACGACCCTCGCCCAGCCCCTCGTCCAGCACCTCCAGCGGCTCAACCGGATCCGCCGGGCGATCCCGGCCCTCCAGACGGGCCAGTACTCCACCGACGGCATCAGCGGCCAGATGGCCTTCAAACGCCGCTACACCAGCGGGAGTACGGACAGCTTCGCGCTCGTCACCGTCACCGGCGACGCCACCTTCACCGGCATCCCGAACGGCACTTACGCCGACGCCGTCACCGGCACTACGAAGACCGTCTCCAACGGCACGCTGTCGGTCGCGGCGCCGGGCAAGGGCAACCTCCGCGTGTACGTGCTGAACGGCCCCGGCAAGATCGGCGACAGCGGCCCCTACTTGAAGTAGCAACCATTGCGGGAAGCCTGTCGACTCGAACCGAGCATTTCGGTGTCATGCGCCGAGTGGGCGCCCGGCCATGGGCCATGGCCGGGCGCCCACACCCCGGCGCCGGCGGGGACGTGCGGGGATCATCGGTCGCCAGCAGCGGACTCTCGCCCCGCTGTGCCGACTACCGCTCCAGCGTGCGGAGACATGAAGCCGCCGGATCCCTCCCGGGACTGATCGACTCAGCCGCCGCTCTTACGCCTGAACGACCGCTGGCCGACGGCCGGGCCGTGCGCCGCACGCACCTTCGACGCGTCCGGGTTGCCGGCACCATCGGCGGCGTCCGCCTGCGCACCGCGCTTGCGGGCCAGGGCCTCGCGGAACTTGCGCTTGAGGTCGTAGTTGCCGTCACTGTCCGGCGCCAGCGGGGACGTCTCGGGGTCAGCCGGCTCCGAACCTTCCGTAGTCACGGGCTCTGCGGTCATGGTGACCTCCTGGGTTCGGGGGTGGACAGGCACAGCTTGTCATGCCGGGCGCGGTGCGGGGCACCGGCGAGATCATCCTGCCCCGTTTCGACGGATATCCCTCTCACGGCCGAGGGTGTTCGCTTCGTAGGCGGAGGCAAGCGGCAGCGCTTGCACCACGTCAGCACCAGGGAACACATTTTCCCCATGCATCCGTGCAACCGTTTCCCCGTCCGGCGAGTCCGCGTCTACATGCACACGCACGTCCTGGACATGCAGGCCCGATCGGGTCGACTCTCCCCCGGCCCCGGCCCGTCCCCAGCGTTCCGGTACCTCCGCCCTCACGAGGAGCGGTGGTGAGCGACACGGAGAGTCTCAGGGCTGAGGTGCTGGCCCTCCTGCTCGAACCACTGGGCGTCGACGCCATGGCCGGGCCGGCCTCACTCGAGAGGCTCGCCAAGGGCGTGGAGGCGGTTGCCCGAGCGTGTGGGTGTGCCGGTGTGCCACCGTCCGGGACCACTCTTCACGGGATATCCGAGGCCGTGGCGGCGTGCGTCGAGGAACGGGAACTGGTCCGCCTGGCGACGGCTCGGGGCCGGACTCTGACACTGAGCGAGGCCAGAGCGCTCAGGGAGTTGATGCGGCTCGACGGGCTACGACCTCATCTGCAGGCGCTCGAGGGGGTGACGACGCAAGCACTTCGAGCGGACCTTGCGGCTGTGGCGCTCGCGGAACGGGTACTGCCGGAAGTCCTCGAGCAGTGCCGTCGTGCGGATCAGGGGTGGCCCGAGGAGATCTGGCGGTCGATCTTCGAGATCGACGTCGATCGCGCGGTGACTGATCTGCGTCGTCACCGCCGAGGCAGCCGGCAGGCGGCAGGCGCACGTGAGCTCGTACTCACCCACAGTGTCTCCACAGCTCGGGACCTGCAGAACCGGGATCTGGTGGCCCGGCTCGCGAAAGTGCAGGATTTCATCGCCGCGCAGGAGTCGTACGAGGCAGTTCTGTCCGTGCAACCGGAATGGTGGCGCTGGCTCGGGCCGGCCGAGCGGTTCAGGTTCAGATCGGATCGGCGTGATGCCCTCGTCTGGGCGATCGGGGCCCGCGACACCGGCGCCGTTTCGGGGAGCACTCTGGAGATGCTCGCGGACGGTGACGTGAGGGCAGTGATCGAGCAAGGGATCGTGACGGTTCCCGTGCACACGACCGCTTCCCCGGCTGCGCCTGCCATGAGTTCGGCCGCACGGCTCGTCGCCGGTCTGCCGGCGGTCGCCTCCCGGACCGACATCAGCGAGCTGCGAGCGCTTGAGTCCTGGTACGCGAACCACATCGAGCTGTTCGACCGCGTGGCGGCGGCCATGGACGTGCGGCGAACCGAACCGGATCTCCGCGCGGCCCTTGAGCCCCTGGTCGACGAACTCGCTCATCCGTTCGGGGCGGTGGACGCGAGTCGATCGGCCTACCGCGATATCCAGTCCGCCCTCTGGGCCGAGGTCGAGGCTCGCCTTCAGCGAACGTCGTACTCCGCGCACGCGATGGAGAGCGAGCATCTCGTCGGGGTCATCAGCCGCATCGGGGCACTCGAACGCGAACTGCGCGATGCCGTACGGGACATGCCTGCGGTACGAGGCCGACTGCTCGTGGCCATCGTGGGAAGAACCAAGTCGGGGAAGACCACGCTCCGGAAAGCCCTGACGCGCGACGCGGACCGAACCGGGATCGGGCGGGGAGCGCACCGAACCACGCGGGAGACCTCTGCGTTCGAGCTCGGCTCCGTGACCTACCTCGACACCCCCGGCGTCGCCGCGAAGGACGACGACCTGGACGCCCAACGCGCCCGGGCCGCGTGCGACATCGCCGACGCGGTCGTATGGAATTACGCCGACACGCTTCGCGACGAGGAGGCCGCCGAACTCCAGCAGCTCCTCCTCTCCGGGAAGCCTCTGCTCGCTGTCGTCAACGTGAAGGAACGCGTCGACACGCCGGGTCGTCTCCAGCTCTTCGCCCAGCGACCGGAGAGAGCGTTCACGTCCGCGTCGGGTCACGCTGTCCGGATCGAGCAGGTCTCCAGAGCGGTCGGAGCCGCACCGCCCGTCGTCCTCGCGGTCCACTCCGGTGCGGCGCACGAAGCGTTGTCCACCGAATCCAGCGAGCTGCGAGACCGGGCCTTCCGGGCGAGCAGGTTGCCCGAGCTCGAACAGTCCCTCGCACAGCTCCTGGCCGAGCGCGCGATCCCGCTTCGTGCCGTTCGGCTGGCCGAAGGCGTACGAGCACCACTTGCCGCGTTCCACGACCGGGTGACCGGGGAACTCCCTCAGATCGGTCTCGCGCTCGGCGAACTGGAACGCTCGGCGCCGAGTGAACAGGCAGCGTTGCTCGAGGCGATCCGGATCGCGGGCCAGAACACGCGCGACTGCCTCGCAGCCAGGCGCCACCATGCCAAGGAGAAGTTGTCGGGTGTGGTTCCGCGCCTGGGCGGCGCGGATCATTCGCGGCGATGGAGCGACTTCATCACCGGTCTGGAGCTGGAGGGATTCGCCTCGGTCCTCGAGAGAGAGATCGAGCAGGAGATACGGAAACGGGAGAGGGTTCTGCGCACGCGGGATGGCGCCGCGGAGCGGCAGGACGACGAGCGCCTGCATGTACGACAGCGACCTGACGCGACGCTGTGGCGCTGGATCGCGGTCGCTGCCGAGGGAGCCGGGACAACCCTCTCGCACTCCTTCGCTGCCCGGGGGATCACCAAGGGGCTCGACACGGGCGCCACCAAGGGCAACCCTGCCATGGTGACGGTGGGCTACCTGCTGGATGCCGTGGTCGGAGCGGTGAAGGCGGTGAGCCGTGAAGTCGATCGCGCGGAGAAGGTGAAGCACGAGTGGACCGGTGAGACCGCGGCCGCGGCCGAGGCCGAGCTCGATGAGCGGTTCGACAGAGAAGAAGCACGGTTGACGCGCATCGTCGATGCGACGACGGCTCGAGTCGGAGCCCAGTTCCAAGAGCAGTCCGCGGACATCAGCCGTACCCGGGAGCGGTTCGAACAGCTCTGTCGGCTGCAGTCGGCCGTGCGGTCCGCCCTCGATTCGATCGACCTGGTACTGGTGCGCCGACTCCTGGCCCTTGCCGGTGGGGACCCGGCGGCGATCCGTTCGGCGCGCCGAACGCCAGGAGTCGTGCTGCGCGTCCGGACCGACGCGTCCCGCACCGTGGAAGTGCGGACGTGCCTCCAGGCCCGACTCGTGGATGTCCTCACCGAGCGGATCGAGATCTGCTCGGGCTCCGGGAGCCCTGTCGCGGTAGCCGGCCCCCGCGGAGCGAGCGAAGGGAAAACAGATGGTTGACGGCAATCCGGCCGGCGTGGTGGAGAGCAACGGGGGTCTGAACGCCCGCGTGCTCGCGCTGAGCGCACGGGCCGAGCGTGTCCTGAGCGCTCACGCCCGTACGCGGGGACTGGTGGCGCACCTTCCCCATGCGGACGCGAGCCCGCTACGGATCGCGCTCCTGGGTCCCTACAGTGCCGGGAAGTCGATGCTCGTCGCGGCACTGCTCCGGCTCTCGTCGGCTGCTGTCGACGAACTCGTCGACGCGGCACCCAAGACGCACGAGCCGACGCCGCATCCGTGGAACGGCGTGACGCTCGTCGACTTGCCCGGGACGCTGTCGGGCAACGACGAGCATTCCGGCGCGGCGCGGCGCGGCGTGCGTGGTGCGGACGCGCTGATGATCGTGACAACGAGCGAACTGCCGGGCGAAGCGGAGACCACGGCGATTCTGCGAGCGCTCGACACGGACGGGTTCGCCGACCGAAGTGTGGTCGTCGTCAACAAGATGAACGCCGAGAACAGTGATCGCGGCGTCATCCTCGACGAGATGCGCAAGCGACTCGGGCCCTTCGCCGATCGTGTCCCGATCGTGCCGACCGACGCGCGCGACTACGTCGACGCGATCAACGATCCCGACCTCACGGCCGCTGAGCGCGATGTGCTGTTCGCGGAGAGCGGCGTCGATGCTCTTGCGGACGAGTTGCGGAGAATGGTCGCGCCTGGTGTCAGCGGTGTCCGACCGAAGGCGCAGGCATACGAACTCCTCCGGGTTCTGGCGGACGCCGAGCAGCACTGGGTACTGGACGGCGAGGAACTCAGGGCCGCGGAGACCGCGAAGAAGGTCGAGGAGTCGGTCTCCCAGGCGAAGCGGGGTGTGCTGAGCACGCTGGAGAGGGAGAGAGAGGTCGTCGCGTCCGTGATCAGAGCGGCGGGAAGCAAGAGCGCTGCCGGCGTCTCGGAGAAGGACGGCATCGTCCCCACCGACGTCGCTCGTGACGTCGGTGAAGCACTGACGCGTGCCATGACCGAGTTCGACATCACGTTCTCCTCGTCGATGAGGACAGCGTTCGATTCTCTGGTCGCCGAGTACGGACCCGTCGTCCCTGAGCCGGAAGCCTGGGTGAACGACCTCGACTCACCCGAGACGACGATCGGCGTCTCCCCGCAGGACGCATCACGGTTTGAGCGTGCGATCAGGGAAGGCGCGGAGAAAGGCGTGAAGGCGGGCGCCAGAAGGCTTCAGGAGTGGATCGGGAACGTCGCGGCCAGCGGTAGCGAGCAGGGAAGCACGGCCTCCGACATCGCGACCCGCATCAACAAGACCCGAGTGGGCCAGAAGGTGCTCAACATCGGCAAGAAGGTGAGCGGCGAAACGGGCAAGTTCAAACCGTGGGGGCGAGGCAAGGCAGCCGAGAAGGTCGCCCATACGGCCGGCAAGGCGCAGTGGGCGCTGGCGGTCATGAGGCCGTTGATCGACTTGCAGGGTGTTGTGCGGGATCAGGGCGAGCGGATGAAGATCGACAAGCGCCGGAAGACGATCAGGCGTCACTTCGACGAAGAGGCCTCCAGAACGCTGAGTGCTCTCGACGACTCCGGCACCCGGCACCTGAACGAGTGGATCGTGGAGGTGGAGCAGTCGCTCGGCGGACTCACGAACCAGGGGGCGGAAATCAGCGCTGAGCGTGAAACAGCGCTGAGGGGGATCAGGAGCCTTCGCGACGAGGCCGAGACGCTCGTCAGGCCGGCCGACTGACCCGGCGGGCGCCGCTGATCGACGAGTTGGCGGGGAAAGACGAGGAGTGACCCGACAGCGGCTCCCCCCTCGCCGTCCGTTGCCGCGCGCTCAGCCGATCAGCTGCTCGGTGCGTGGGTCGGGCACGATGGTCGGCCCGCCGATGTCGGCTCGCCGGCCGTCGACGCGGCCCTGCCAGTAGCCCGTCCCCTTGAACTTCGTGGGCCGAGTCTTGCCCAGCTTGGGATAACGGTCGTTCAGATGTGCGGCCACCACCGTCGACCGGTCGGCGAGGACCAGGGCCACACTGCGCCCCGTCCTTTCCGCACCCTCCGCCGCCTCCTGCTCGTGCTCGGCGGCTGCCCGCGCCGCCTCCTGCGCGGCCTTGACCCGGTCGGTCACCTCGCGGATGAACCCGAGCATCCAGGAACGCTTGTAGGCGCGCGCGTCCTCCCCCGCCGGCCGGTACAGGCGGTCGGCGCGGTCCGCTCCGTCCAGCATCTGCAGCCGCAGGCTGGCGAACAGGACCTCGCTCGCCTGGATGTCGCCCTCGAAACCGAAAAGGTGGACCTGGTGGCGGTGCGCCTTGCCTCCGGGGTAGACCGAGCGGCAGCGCATGGCCCCGGCGACCCAGCTGAGCAGTCGCCGCATCTCCTTGGCATAGGGCGGGTGGACCTCGACGACCTTGTCCACTGGCCCGGCGGGTCGGTCCAGGCCGTCGAGCATGGCCTGTTCGATGCCGTACTTGGCCATGAGTTCCGCGGCCTTGGCGAGGAAGGCGCGGGCCTCCTCCTCCGTGGCGGCCTGGTCCTCCGCCTTACGGAGCAGGGCCCGGACCTTGCCGAGCAGTTCGGGCGGGAGGGCACCGTTCGCGGTGCGGCGGGCGGAGGGGGCACCACCCGGGTCCGGGGAGGGAGTCCCGCCGGGACCGGTGCCGGAACCGGTGCCCTTCGTTCCGTCGGACCCGGTGGTCTCGTCCGGTTCGTCCGTGCCCTCCTCCTCGTCCCGGGCGAGGACGTCGGCGAGGTCCTCCGGATCGGGAGCCAGCTCCGCCAGCGCGGCGAGGGCCCAGCGCCGGTAGGCCTTGGCGTCGTCCTCGCGCACACGGGCGCGGACCGAGCGCAGGGTGCGTACCGTTCCGTCCGGGTGGACCGTCAGGAACTCCAGCATGGCATGGCCGAGTTGCGCCAGCGCGAGAAGCGCGCACAGGTCGAAGGCGCTGTCCGGTTCGTACGGGACGTCGATGCCGGGACGGGGATACCAGTCCGCCGACTCGTCGGCCTCGTCGAACAATCCCTCGAACAGTGAGAGGTCGGGGACCGTCACGTCGTCGTCGCCCGTCCGGACACGGACGACGGAGGCCGACGGCTGTCCCGAGTAGGCGAGGGCGGCGGCCTTCTCCTGCGGGGAGGTGACGATGTGGTACCAGACGGGCACGGAACCCCGCACGCCCTGCCAGGTCGTCTCTCCCCGCTCGCGGCGCTCACGCGCCTGCCGTACCACGTCCGCGCTCGGCACCTCGTCCCGCCAGGCGTCCTCGTCCGATTCCACCTGCCAGTCGAGGAACATGTCCAGGTACTCAACGGCATTGCGGTGGGGGCCAGGCCGGCTGCCGTCCAGGAGCGCGCGTTCGCAGGCGGAGAGCGCGTCGACGACGGGTTGCAGCACCAGGGTGGCGTAGCGCTTGACGGTCTCGGACAGCTCCGCCAGGAAGGCCCGTGTGGCCTCGGACCCGGTCTGCTGCTGGGCTCTGCGCCACGCTTCGAGCTGATCGGCGCGTGCCTGCTGTTCGGCCAGCCACCTCAGGTGCCCCGCGCCCTGGAGATGCTCCTCGCGCAGCAGAACGGCGTCCTCGACAGCGGCGACCGTTCGGGGCGAACTGAGCACCGCGTGGGCCAGCAGTCTCAGCGGCTCGGGTTCCGAGGCGAAGAACTCGGCGGGCGTGACGAGCGTCCGACCGTGCCGTCGCGGCGCCTGCTCGGGCTCGTCGATGTCGCCGTTCCAGGAAATCTCCGCGGACCAGCGCGAGCGCCACTCGGCGAAGTCCCGTGCGGGATCACCGGTGCGCGGCTGGTGCCGTCTCCACCACCACAGGGCCATCTCCTCCCATGCCGCGGCGTTCCACGACCAGACGGCCTGCTCACCCCAGGTCGCCAGCCGCGAACGGAGCGCTCGGGCCGCACCCGTCAGGTCGTGGTGGTGCCCGCCCGGAATCAGGCGCTCGAGCACGCGGACGGTCTCCGCCACGGAGTGGGCGCGCGACTCGTCCGCGGCCACTCTGGCCACGGTGACCGCCGCGGCCAGGCGCCGCTCACCCAGATCGGCCGGCAGCAGCTCGTACAGATCCGGGCCGGCGGTCTCGAGCACGTCGGCGAGGTCCTGGATCCTGCTCTCGACCCACCCCTTGCGCGCCTGCCGGAACTCCACCGCCGAGGGTCCGTCCGCGCGGCTGTCCTTCATGTGTCCCCCTCCGCACATCCCCACCTGCATATGAGGGATCATCTTAGGAAGATCCACCGTGAGCGTTCACAACCCGGCGTGCCGTCGGCAGCCATCTGGCCGGTGCCCGCTCCGAGGGAGCCGGAGGGGCGTGGACGCGCTCCTCCGGTGGGTCCGAGGGCCGGCGTATTCGATTCGGCTTGCGTCGGAATTCGGCACGGGAACAGAAAAGCCGACCCTTTCTCTCACCTCTGTCGTACGGGGGTGCTCTGCGTGTTTCATAGAGGTGTGGTCTGCGGTGCGCGATCATACGGACGCGGCACAGCGCCTTTTCCAGCCGGTGGGCGCCATGACGCGCTGACCGCGTGGGTCGATGTACTCGACACCAGTTCAGTCGGCGACGTCAGGAGCGGCGGCCGGCGGAAGGAACACCGAGACAGGAAGAAGGACGGGCATGTCCGGCAGTGAAAGCGAGAATCCAGCAATCCCTTCACCGACGCCCACGCCGACTCGGCGGCCCAGGACGAACCGGGACTGGTGGCCGAATCAGCTGGATCTTCAGGTTCTCCACCAGCACTCGCCCCGGTCCAATCCGATGGACGAGGACTTCGACTACCCGAAGGAGTTCGCGACCCTCGACGTCGACGCGCTGAAGCGTGACGTCTTCGAGGTGATGACGACATCCCAGGACTGGTGGCCTGCCGACTACGGTCACTACGGGCCGCTCTTCATCCGGATGAGCTGGCATGCCGCGGGAACGTACCGCATCGAGGACGGCCGCGGCGGTGGCGGCAGCGGCGCGCAGCGCTTCGCCCCCCTCAACAGCTGGCCGGACAACGCGAGCCTGGACAAGGCGCGCCGTCTGCTCTGGCCGGTCAAACAGAAGTACGGCCGGAAAATCTCCTGGGCCGACCTTCTGGTCTTCGCTGGAAACTGTGCCATGGAATCCATGGGATTCAAGACGTTCGGGTTCGGTTTCGGGCGAGAGGACATCTGGGAACCCGAGGAGATCTTCTGGGGGCCCGAAGACACATGGCTCGGGGATGAGCGCTACAGCGGCGACAGGGAACTCACCGGTCCTTTCGCCGCCGTCCAGATGGGGCTGATCTACGTCAATCCCGAAGGGCCCAACGGAAACCCGGACCCGTTGGCTGCCGCCCGGGACGTTCGGGAGACGTTCGGGCGCATGGCGATGAATGACGAGGAGACGGTCGCGCTCATCGTCGGCGGCCACACCTTCGGCAAGTGTCATGGCGCGGTCACGGCCGAATACATCGGCCCGGAACCCGAGGCCGCCGCCATCGAGCAGCAGGGCCTCGGCTGGCGGAACACCTACGGCACCGGCACGGGCCCCTACGCGCTGACCAGTGGCCTGGAGGGCGCGTGGACCACCGAGCCGACCCAGTGGGACAACGGGTACCTGGACAATCTCTACGGGTACGAATGGGAGCTGACGAGCAGCCCCGCCGGCGCCCACCAGTGGACCCCGACGGATCCCGCGGCCCGGGACACCGTGCCCGACGCCCATGATCCGTCGAAGCGGCACGCCCCCATGATGCTGACGACGGACCTCGCGCTGAAGGTGGACCCGGTCTACGGCCCGATCACGAAGAGGTTCCACGAGAACCCGGACGAACTCGCGGTGGCGTTCGCCAAGGCGTGGTACAAACTGCTGCACCGCGACATGGGGCCCCTCTCGCGTTACCTCGGCCCGTGGATTCCCGAGCCGCAGCTGTGGCAGGACCCCGTTCCCGCCGTCGAGCACGAACTCGTCGGGGACGGCGACATCGCCGCCCTCAAGGAGAGGATCCTTGCCTCGGGGCTCTCCGTCTCCCAGCTGGTCACCACCGCCTGGGCGTCGGCGGCGAGCTTCCGCGGCACCGACAAGCGCGGCGGGGCGAACGGGGCCCGCATCCGGCTCGCGCCGCAGAAGGACTGGGAGCTCAACGACCTCCCCGAGGTCACCGAGGTACTGCGCACGCTCGAGCGGATCCAGCAGGACTTCAACCTCTCCCAGAGCGGCGGAACGCGGGTCTCCCTCGCCGACCTGATCGTCCTCGGTGGGTGCGCGGCCGTCGAGCAGGCCGCGAGGAACGCCGGGCACGACGTCACGGTCCCGTTCGCACCGGGGCGTACGGACGCCTCGCAGGAGCAGACCGACACGGCCGCGTTCGCCGTGCTGGAGCCCAAGGCGGACGCCTTCCGCAACTACCTTCCGGCGGGCGAGAAGCTGTCGCCGGAGACCCTCATGCTGGACCGCGCCAACCTGCTGACGCTGACCGCCCCCGAGATGACGGTGCTGATCGGCGGCATGCGGGCCCTGAACACCGGGTTCAAGGGGTCCCCCCACGGTGTCCTCACCGACCGGCCGGGAACCCTGACCAACGACTTCTTCGTCAACCTGCTCGACATGGGCACGGAGTGGAAGGCGTCGGCCACGGACGACAACGTGTTCGAAGGCCGGGACCGCGCCACCGGCGAGCTCAAGTGGACCGCCACCGCCGTCGACCTGATCTTCGGTGCGCACTCCCAGCTCCGAGGCGTCTCGGAGGTCTACGCCTCTCAGGACGCGAGGGAGAAGTTCGTACGTGACTTCGTGGCAGCGTGGAACAAGGTGATGAATCTCGACCGGTTCGACCTCGCCTGAGCTCGGCGTCCCGGTCGGCCCTCATCGGCCGCCCGGGACGGGGCGACGTGGCACCCGCCGCCGCGGAGCGGCTGCTCGGATCACGTACTCCTGCCCCGCGCCCGGGTCAGCTGCTTCAGTTCGATGATGGTCGCGACGGCGCGCAGCCAGGTGGCCGCGGTGTCGTCGGCGGCGATCCCGCCCGCGAGTTCGGTGCCGGCCCGCAGCCACTCCCTGACGAGGACGGCCGCCTCCTGGCGGGGCAGGGGCTCGGGCAGCTCCGCGGCGCGGGCGAGTCCGCCGGCGCGCACGGTGTCGGCGAGGAAGGCGACCGAGCGCGGCTCGGTGCCGAGGCGGTCGAGGATGACGGCTGCGGCCGCGGCGCCGTCGCCGAACAGTGCGGTGCGCCGGACGCCGGACTCCGCGGTGAGGCCGTGACGCAGCAGGACGGTGATGTCGAGCCCGGCCAGCTCGTCGTCCGTGCGGTCCGGCGGGTACGGGGCGTCGTCGTTCATGGCGGGGCCTCGGGTGTCTCGTTCCATCTGACTGGTCCGCCGCGGCTCAGTCGACGGTGACGGTGTAGGTGATGCGCTCGGGGGCCTGGGAGGTGGCGGCCGGCCCCGGGGACGGGGTGGCGGAGGGGCCGGTCGTCTCGGGGGGCAGGGTGGAGGTGTTGCCCTGGCAGGTGGTGAACGTGCAGTGCAGCAGGGTGAACCGGGTGGTCCCCTTGCCCTTGGCCTCGAAGGTGAAGGTGAGCCGGCCGCCGGCACCGTCCGCCGGCTCGTCGCCGGAGTCCGACGCGTAGTCCCGGCCGCGGCTGACCAGCACCGAGCTGTCGGGCCGGGGGGCGACCAGGTACCAGTACTCGCGGGTGGAGGCGTTCTGGTCGACGGTGATCGTGAAGCGCTCGCCCGGCTCGGCGGTGATGCTGGTGTCCTTCACCGGGTGGCTCGTCGCGCCGCCCGCGGTGCCCGTGGGACGGCTCGCCGTGCTCGTGGAGCCGCCGGCCGGTTCGTCGGTGCCCGAGCCGCAGCCCGTGGCGAGAGCGAGGAGCGCGGTCGCCGCGATCGCGGCACCGCCCCCGCTACCGCGGAAGATAGACGCTGTACGCATTGGGGAGATCACTGGTGGAAGCCTTGCCCATGTGGCCGTTGATGAAGTCGTCCTCGCTGACCCAGGTGGTCGAGCCCCAGGGGTTGTACACCTGAAGCTTGTCGCCCTCCTGGGCGATGATGGTCATCGCGTGGGCACCCTCCTTGCCCGAGACGTCGACCGGCACCGGCCGCCCCTGCGCCACCGACTTCTCGACCTCGGTGAGGACCGCCCGGCGGTCGGCGTCGCTGTTCAGGTCCTGGCGTTGGTAGTCGGTGCCGGTGGCGCTGCCGACGGTGGTGTCGTTGATCCGTTCCTGCCCCTCGGGTCCCATGCCGCCCCAGTTCTTGCCGCCGTCGCCTTCGGTGTGCAGCCGGTGCTGTTCGGCCACCAGGCGCTGCTTGAAGGCGTCGGGGTCGTCCTGCTGACCGTCGGGGCCGCCGGTGAGGTCGAGCGCGTACAGCGGGTCGACCATGGCGCGGGACGTGACGGTGGACGAGGCCACGCAGGTGCCCTCGGAGCCGTCGCCGCCCTGGATCCACCGCTGGCCGTCGAACGTGACGTAGTCCTTGTTGTTGTTGGAGCCGTCCGGCGCCAGGCCCTCGTCCTTCAGGCTGTCCGCGGCGGTGACCACCGGGGTGAGGTGCCGGCGCAGCCAGTCGGGGTCCTTGCCGTGGATCTTGTCCTGGAACTTCCCGATCTCGGCGACGCTGTGGCCGGCGGCCAGGGCCTTCATCAGGTAGGCCCGCTCCTGCGGGCTGTCCGACGTCGCCAGCATCCGCTCCATGGCCGTCTCGTCGTCGAGGTTCAGCTGGTCCATCCGCGTCGACGCGCGCGCCAGGTCGCCGGCCGTGAGGATCTCGTTCAGCTCGGTGTCGGCGCCCGCGACACCGGTGTCGGCGAGCATGAGCTTGTCGACGGCGGTGAGTTCGCTGGTCTCCATCTTCCCGGCCCGTGCCTCGGCGGCCCACTTGTTCAGGTCCCGGGCCGCGACGCGGGTGGCCTCCTGCGCGTCGGAGACGGCGGTGTGCATCAGGTCGACCGCGTAGGAGCCGAAGTGGGCGGCGTTCTTGCGGTCCCACTCCTCCTCGTCGTTCTCGTGCAGGTCGTCGAAGAAACCGTCCTTGCCGCCGAGCGTCTTCTTCTGCTCCAGCAGCTGTCCGCGGCCCTGCTCGTCCTTGCGCTGTGCGGCGCCGATCGCGTCGGACAGCGTCAGCAGCACCGTCGCGCACCCCTGGAACGCCTCGCTCATCTGGCTCACGGACCGCCCGGCGGCGTTCACCACGTCGGAGGCGAGGACACTCGTGTCGCCGACCCACACCTCCGGCAGACCCTTGCGACCCACCCGGTCGACCTGGTCGAAGACACTGCCGACCTGGTCGACCTGGCCGCGGTAGAGGCTTGCCAGGCCCTCCAGCACGCCTGGGTCGCCGCCCGGTTCGGGCACCGACAGGGCGTCGTCGATCAGGTCGAGCAGCTCGTTCTTGCTTCCGGCGCCGAGCATCTTCTTGGACAGCCCGGCGAGCCACGCGAGGCGGAAGGAAGGGGAGTCGAGGGGAGAGGAGAAGAAGGACACCGGCCCGTTCCTCAGTAGCTCGACAGGGCCGAGGTGCGCGCGCCCTGCGTCGATGTGTCGGTGAGGCTGCTCGTGCCGCCGATGGTGACGCTGTCCGCGTGCGTCTTCACCAGGCCGTCGGTGCCGTGGTAGGTCTTCTTGGCCAACTGCACCTTGGCACCCAGCTCGTGCAACGCCGAGGCCAGTGTCTTGGCCTCCGCTTCCCATGCCTTGACGAACGCGTTCAGCGCCGACGCGGCGTCATCGCCGCCGGCATCGCCGTACGAGTAACTCGTACGGGACCTGACGGCCGAGCTGACACCGTCCATGTCCGTGCCGGCGTCGTCGAGTTGTCGGGCCTGGCCGGTCATACCTGCCTTGACCTGGTAGCCGTCCGAGCCCACCGTGCCTCCCCCGTGTACATGTCGATCGTGATCGCGGGCAGGCTAACACGCAGCGCAGATACGGAGGATCACACGCCGTCCGCCCCACACACCGCCTCCACAACACCCGCCCCACGGGCCCGCCGGAGCGCTCGTCCCGGCCCGGGCGACCGGCTGCGACGCGCCGGAGGAATGCGTTCCGTCGGCACGTCCCCGTCCCCCGTGACGCGGCTGGCAGCGGCGCGTGCCGCCGTGCCCGGCACGAGCGCCGTCCTCCCCGCCGCGTCACCGCGGCCCCACGTCGGGCCGGTCCCCGGCTGATCTTCCGTTGCGTCGAGTCAGGGTGGCGAAACACCGGCGTCCGCTCGTCCACTGGTCGGTCATGCTCAGGGCGAGGTTCTCCGCGGCCCTGCAGAGCGCTCGTCGTCCCAGCCGGGCCCAGGGAAAGGGCGGCCCGCTGTGGCCCTGGGGGTCCTCCAGGCGGGCGGTGCAGAGCTCTTCGACGTCGCGGGGGTCGATCTCGATGACGAGACGTCCCGACGGTGCGATGAGCTCGCGACAGCGGCGCAGCAGGCTTCGGGGGTCTCCTCCGATGCCGATGTTGCCGTCGATGAGCAGAAGCGTCTCCCAGCTCTTCTCGGCCGGCAGCCGGTCGAAGACCGACCGGCACACCGCGAGCCCGCCCAGCGCGGTGGTCAGGGCGACCGCGCGGGGCGCGACGTCGACACCGAGGGCGAAGACTCCTCGGCCCAGCAGCTCCCGGCACAGCCGGCCCGGTCCGCAGCCGACGTCGAGGACGGGGCCGACGCAGCGTTCCAGCACGGTACGGTCGGCCGCGGTGGGCCGCTCGTGCCAGCGGTGCACCGGCATCGGGATCCGGCGCCCGTCGACCAGCCGCAGGTAGACCGGTCCACGGCCGGGTTGCAGGGCCAGCGCGTAGGGGTCCTCCCCGGCGCCGTACAGCTCGTCCTCGTCGGTCGTCACGGGGTGCCGCCATGTCCTGGGCCGGACGGGCTCTCGTCGGTTCGGTGGGCCTGCCACGGGGACGGTCGACCGATGCGTGGGGCCGGGGTACGGACCCGAGCGGTGGCCTTCGGCACTGCGGCCGCCCCGCCCGGCGGAACTGGTCCCGGCCGCTCCCGCGCATTCCTCTCGGCCGGGCTTCGGCGCCGCGTCCCACTGGGTGGCTCCGCGTCCGACGGCCGTCCGCGACCTGCCTCGGGCATCCCGCTACCGGTGCTCGGGGTTGTCGTGGTCGCGGCGGCAGCCGGCGTCCCAGGCCGTGCGCTGGTTGCCGTAGGCGGGGACACCGCCGAGGTCCTTCAGCGCCCGGGCCAGGTGCAGCAGGTTCCAGGTCATGAAGGTGGTGTTGCGGTTGGTGAAGTCGTTCTCGGGGCCGCCCGAGCCGGGGTCGAGGTAGGAGGGGCCGGGGCCCGCCTCGCCGATCCATCCGGCGTCCGCCTGGGGAGGGATGGTGTAGCCGAGGTGCTGGAGGCTGTAGAGGACGTTCATGGCACAGTGCTTGACGCCGTCCTCGTTGCCGGTGATCAGGCAGCCGCCGACACGGCCGTAGTAGGCGTACTGTCCGGCGTCGTTGAGCAGGCTGGAGCAGGCGTAGAGGCGTTCGATCACCTGCTTCATGACGGAGCTGTTGTCGCCCAGCCAGATGGGGCCGGCCAGCACCAGGATGTCGGCTGCCAGTACCTGCTGGTACAGCTCGGGCCAGGCGTCCGTCTCCCAGCCGTGCTCCCTCATGTCCGGCCACACACCGGTGGCGATGTCGTGGTCCACCGCCCGTACGACGTCCACGCGCACTCCCTGCGCGGCCATGACGGCGGCGCTGCGGTCGATCAGTCCCTGGGTGTTGCTCGTCTCCGGTGAGCGTTTGAGGGTGCAGTTGATCACCAGAGCGCGCAGGTCGTCGTACCGGGCCGGTGGTGCGTCGGTGTCGGGCGACGTAGCGGTCACACGGTCCTCCCAGAGCTTCGCCGCCGGCTCCTGTGCACGGTGGCTCGTCCACATCGCCCAGCGTGCGGGCCCACCGTCGTGGCTGCCACCACAACGCCTCCGAATGGCCCGGCTCTCCGCGCGCCCGGCCGACGGCGCACGAGTGGCCGGAGCCTCGGCTTCCCCGATGCGGTACGGGTGCCCATCGGCTCCGTCGGGGCTTCTCCCGTCCCAGGTGCTCATCGCCGGACTGTGCGGCCGTCCTCGGTCCGTGCGGCTGCCCACAGTGCGATCTGGATGCGGGAGCGCAGGCCCAGCTTGTCGCGGATCCGGTCCAGGTGCGTGGCGACCGTGTGGATCGACAGGCCGAGCCGGGCCGCGATCTGCCGGTTGGTCAGCCCTTCGGCGACGAGTCCGGCCACCGTGGACTCCCGTGCCGTGAGCCGGAGCCGTTCGTCGGCGGCCCGGACACGGCTCCCCGTGCGGTCCTCGCCGCTGCCGACCCCGAGCGCGTACGCGACCAGCCGCTCCCCGCACAGCCCGCGGGCACCGGCGACGGCGGCCTCCTGTGCCGCTGCCGACAGCCGTGTCCGGGCACGTGCCGCCGCCTGTTCCATCCTGTGCCGCCAGGCGGCCTCGGGCTCGGTGTCCAGGCGGCGCCGCGCCTGCGCGCTCGCCTCGTACAGCCGTAGCGCGCGCTGCGGGTCGCCGCTCTCCGCGGCCACGAGAGCCATGCCCTCCACGGGGTACAGGGCATGGAAGCCGGCCTCCGGAACGATCCGCAGCACCTCGGCGAACAGGCTCTCGGCGCTGCGCAGGCGCCCCAGGGCCAGTCGTACGGCCCCCGCGGTGTGCAGCGCGGCCGCGGTCCGGGGCCACGGCGCCTGCTGTCGCAGCACGGGCAGACACCGTGACATCAGTTCGTCGGCCTCCCGTTCCCCGCCGGCCTGCAGCAGGGCCCAGGCCAGGTGATGGGTGCACCAGGCGGTGTCCTGCGGCCGGCCGGTGGCGGCGACGACCTCCAGGCACTCCCGTAGGTCCGCGACGGCCTCGGTGAACTCCCCGCGGCACAGTCGCGCCGCCGCCCGCGCGTCCAGGGCGTTGGCCAGTCCGGCGGCGTCACGGCGTGTCCGCTCGCTCCGCACCGCCTGCTCGCCCAGCCGCAGCGCCTCGTCCGGATCGGCCTGCTGGCAGGCCACGCGTGCCGCGAGCGCCGGCACCTGGCCGCCCAGCGCCCGGCCCTCGGCTCCGGTCAGCACTCCGGTGAGCAGCGCACGGGCGGCCGACGGCTGTTCCTGCTGGTAGTGCACACGCGCCAGTTCCAGTCTCAGCCGCGCCCGTACGGCATCGCCGTGGCCGGCGCTCTCCGCCAGTACCGAGGCGAGATTGTCCCGTTCCCCGGCGAGCGGGCTGCGGGCCTGGTCGGCGAACACGTCCCCGGGGCCCCGGCCGGCCAGTTCGGTCAGCCACGCGAGCGCCCGGCCCAGAGTGGCGCGCAGTTCGCCGGATGCGCGCAGCCGGTCCATGGCCCAGACACGGATGGCGGTCAGCTGCCGGAAGCGTGCGGGCGCCGTCTCCCCCGGCAGACGCACGACGAGGGACTTCGCTTCCAGGGCGCACAGGATGCGGAAGACCTGCCGTCGGTCCAGGCCGTCACCGGCGCAGACCGTTTGCGCGGCGGCCAGGTCGAAGCCGCCGACCAGGACGGAAAGGCGCCGGAAGACCGCCTGCTCGGCCGGATCCAGCAGCCGATGGCTCCAGTCGACCGCTGCGGCGAGGCCACTGTGGCGTGCGGGTCCGGT
This sequence comes from Streptomyces sp. NPDC038200, assembly GCF_055600785.1. Lineage (NCBI taxonomy): Bacteria > Bacillati > Actinomycetota > Actinomycetes > Kitasatosporales > Streptomycetaceae > Streptomyces > Streptomyces sp. NPDC038200. Next base: position 35,576 of record NZ_JBVJYH010000016.1, on the reverse strand, counting down.
TCGGTTCCCCCGGGTCAGAAGGTCCAGCTGGGAGAACTGGTCGTCCAGCCCCGCCAGGATGTCGCTCGGCGTGAGCGCACCGGCGTGGCGGGCCGCGAGTTCGACGGCGAGCGTCAGCCCGTCCAGGCGTCGGCAGATCTCGGCCACCAGGTGGCCGTTGCCGCGATGGAGTGTGAACCCGGGGCAGTTGCTCGCGGCGCGGTCGACGAAGAGCCGTACGGCGTCGGACCGCATGAGGGCCGTCACGTCGTCTCCGGCGTCGGCCGGCGGCAGGGACAGTTCGCCGACCCGGAACACGGTCTCTCCGGGCACTCTCAGGGCTTCCCGGCCGGTGGCCAGGATCCGCAGCCGGGGGCAGCGGCCCAGCAGGGTCACCGCCAGCCGGGCGCACGGCTCGGCCAGGTGCTCGCAGTTGTCCAGAATCAGCACCCGGGAGGTGTCCCCGATCTCCCGGACCAGGGCGTCGACGCCGGTGCGGCCCGCTCGTTCCCCCGCTCCCAGCGCGGCGGCCAGGGACTGCGTCAGCAGTGCGCCGTCCTGGAGGGAGGCGAGTTCCACGAGGTCGACTCGTGCGAAGCGCTTCGGTAATCCCTTGGCGAACTCCAGCGCCAGCCGGGTCTTGCCCACACCGCCCGTGCCGGTCAGCGTGAGCAGGCGCGCGTTCCTCAGGAGGGTGCGCAGCTCCGACAGTTCGTGCTGCCGGCCGACGAAGGAGTCGAGCGCCGGCGGCAGGTCGCTCCCGGCGGCCGTCGGGACCGCGGGCGTGGTATCCGAAGCCGCCCGTCGCCGCAGCGCCCGCTGCCGGCAGGCGCTGGAGCAGTACCGAGCCGGCCGGCCCCCGTGCGGCCGCACGATCAGCGCCGCCCCGCACACGTCACATGTTCGACTCCGGCTCATCCCCGATTCCTCGCCGCGCCGCCCCGGTGGGAAACCATCGCCTTCGGCCTTGTGTCTCCGCGGGCACCGCGCCGGTCGGCTTCGGCGGGAGCGGCGGGGCCGGGGCCCGACCGAGGCGGAGGGACCCTCACATGACCGGTTCTCCGTCACGCGTGCGGTGGCCGGCACCGTGGCGGAGCCGGCCACCGCGGGTGCTGGGGTGCGTCAGGGGGTGGCGGCGGGGTCGATGCCGAGCACGACGGTTCCGGTCACTCCCTTGCCCAGGTCGCTGCCCGCCTGGGTGAGGGTCAGCAGGGTCGAGGAGCCGCCGTTGCGGTAGATGCCGTCCCGTGCGTTGAGCGTCCGGGTGGCCGTGTTGTTCCGGTACGGGGACAGGGCGGCGATCCTGGTGTTGTACGTCTCCGGGAAGTAGAGCTGACCCGTGTGGGACACATGGCCGCCGTGGTACGTCCCGTTGGACACGGTGCCTCCCCCGTGCGTCTTGACGTGGATGTGGAGGGCCCGGCCGACGTACCAGCCGGGGTAGACGGTGGTGAACTCCGCGACACCGGCGGAGTCGGTCAGCTGTACGCCGCGCAGGAAGGTGGTGTCCGGGGTGGAGCCTCCGGCGACATAGCCGGAGTAGATCCCTAGGGCGTCGCAGTGCCAGATGTCGACGGCCGTCCGGGGCAGCGGGGCGCAGGTCGTCGCGTCGACCACCGTCACGCGGAGGGTCAGCGGGACGCCCGCCTTCCCCTCCGTGACGTCCTTGCGGACCGTCTCCAGGTCCAGGTAGTACGGCCCCTCGGTCTGCTCGGGCGTGAGGACGCAGGCGACGGCCGGCCGGGCCGCGGCCTCGGGCCCGGGTCCGGTGGCGGCGGTCGCCCGCGTGCCGGCGAGACCCAGCGCGGCCACACCGAGGGTGGCGCCGCCCAGGGTGGCTATGACGGACCTGCGGGTGGCACCTGCGGGGACGCCCGACGGCTCGTCGGCGCGCTGCGGTTCCGCGGTGTTGTGGTGGGGGATGTCAGTCATGGTGTGAGCATGGCGCCGGTGACGTTCCATGGGATCGCACGGACGACCCACGAAGCCACCGCGTGACGAAACCCGCCGCCGGTCGCGCGCGAGCCGTTGCGCCCACACCTGTACCGCGTGCGAGCCGCTGCGCCCACCGGTACCGCGCGCGAGCGGAGGCCCGGCCTGCCCGGACCGGATCCGCGGCCCCGCCGCCGCGTGTGTCCGTTCGCCGCCGCGCGGCGCTGCCGCCAGTTGCGCGGCGCTGTACTGCCTTGGGCTGAGATCCCGTGCGGCAACAGGGGATCCGTGGCACGAGGAGCCACAATCCTGATCACGGCCGTTTCGCGGGGGTGCCCAGAAAGGACAGGTCATGGATGCCAGGCTCGCCCTCCGGATCCGGACGTTCCGGGACACCGGTCAGGTCAGCCCGCAGGTGGCCGAATTCGTCACCGCCGAACTGGAGGCACTGGCCGCCGAGGGGGCCACGGTCACCGAGGACACCGCCGGCATGCTGACCAGCCATCTCATGATGGCCCTCACCCGGTTGCTGGACGGCCGGGCGGTCGAGCGGTTCGCCACCGACGGGCAGGTCGCCTCGGAGCTGGACGGCCACCCCGAGGCGGTGTCCCGGGCCCGCTCCGTATCCGCGCGGGCTCAGCGCACGCTCGGCGCCGCGCTCCCCGAGTCCGAGATCAACTTCCTGGGCCTGCACCTCGCCGTCCTGGCGCGGTACTCGCCCGCTTCCTGACCCCCCTCCGCCCCCTCTCTCACCTTCTCCACGTCTCCCCTCTCCCCTCGCCCCCCTCTCCCCTCTCCCCTCGCCCCCCTCTCCCCTCTCCCCTCGCCCCCTCTCCCCTCTCCCCTCGCCCCCTCTCCCCTCGCCCCCCTCTCCCTTTCCCCGGCCTCTCCAGCCTCTTCAGCGCACGAGAACAGGACACACCATGGCGAAGATCCTCACCGGCGGCGTCGGCAAGGTCGAGGTCGCCCGGACCGTCGACGAGCTGGCCCTGGGTGGCGTCGAAGTCAGCGTCTCCAACGACATGGACGCGGCCGTGAAGCTGCGGGCCGGCCAGGCCGACTACTTCCTGGGTACCTGCCACACCGGCGCCGGCGCCTCTCTGGGTGTCCTCGTCGGCCTCCTGGGGCAGCAGAGCTGTCACACCTTCGGCCGCTCCGTCCCCACCGCCGAGGAGGTGCGGGACCTGCTCGTCGGCGGCAAGAAGGTCTTCGGCTTCGCCGTCGACCAGATCGATCTGATCGCCCCCGTCCTCGTTCACGCCATCGCGGCCAGGACCGCGACCGCGTAGAGCCCACCGGCGTACCGCGCATCACGAAGGCCCGTCACCGTGCACCCATCGGCGCTCCTCGCCTCCGGCGGCCCCAGTTCCCTCCACCTCACACCGCTTCAGATCGCGCTCGTCGTGGCGGTCTGTGCCCTGTCGGCGCTGCTCGTCAACATGGCGGTCGCCGTGTTCCACGACGGCGTGCGCCCCTTCATGCTCGACCACCGGCAAGGGCGGATGAAGCGCCGGGAGATCACCCCGCTCGCGTTCAGCCTCTCCGCGGGCTTCGTCTTCGGCCTGGGTGCGCCGATGGCGTTCTCCACCGGAGTGCTCAACCCGTGGATCCTCTTCCTTCCCACGGACGTCCTCGGCCTGCTGGCGTCCAGGCGATGGATGGCGCTCGTGCTGGGTGCCGTGTGGGCGTTGCTGGTGGTGTTCGGTCTCTCCCAGGCGACACAGGCGGCGCAGGCGCTGCCGGTCGACTTCCTCACGGCGATGCAGTCGCTGTCCGACCCGGTGATGTATCTGTTCGCGTTCTTCCCGGCGGTCGCTGTCGCCTACCAGTTCGGCAGGGTGCGTGGTGCGCTCGCCTTCGCCGTCGAGGGTGTTCTGATGCTCGCCTCCGCGCACCTCTGGAAAGGTGTCTTCCCCGGCGCGCTCTCCATGGCCGTCGGGATGCTGCTGCTCGTGGGGCTCGCCGTCCACCGCGACCTGGTGAACCGGCGCGCGGCACGCGAGGAGGCACGGGCCCGGGGCGCCGAGCCGCCGGTTCCGGACACCTCTGCGGCCGATTCCCTCTTCGGCGCCAACGCCAAGCGCCTCCGCACCCACCTGCCGTGGCTGATGGCACTGGGCGGTCTGGTCGGAACGCTGTGCGCGACCGGCACGTTCGCCGGTGGGGAAGCCACCAGCTACCTCGTGCAGCACGGCGACATGGTCAATGCGGCCCAGGTCGACTTCTACCGTACGTTCGGCTTCATTCCGCTGATCGGTCTGACCTCCCTCGCCTCCGGCACCTTCGCGACCAACGGCGTCAACTTCGTGTACGCCGTGGGGTACCTCGCACCGAACGTGATCGTCGCCGCGATGGCCGGAGCCGCCGTCTTCACCGTCGAAGTGCTGGCACTGACACAGTTGGGAAGGTTCTTCGCCCACGTTCCCTCGGTCCAGGACGCCGCCGACCACATCCGGCATGCGATCAACCAGGTACTGGAACTCGGGGTGCTGTTCGGCTCGATCCTCGCCGGCATGCGGATGGGCGGCGGGACGGGGCTCGCCCTGGTCGGAGGCATGTACGTACTGAACGAGGCCATGGGCCGGCCCGTGATCCGGCTGGCCGCGGCGCCCGTCGCCATCATCTGCACCGGGCTCCTGCTCAACGTCGCCTCCTGGTGCCACCTGTTCACACCGCTCGAGGGCTGAGCGATGGCGACCACCGAGGAACGCCACTCTCCGACGCCCCGGCGACGCCCCTCCCCCTCCCCCTTCCCCCTCCGCATCCGCACCGTCACCGGCCCGGTCTCCCCGTCCTGCGTCCGCGGCCCGGTACTCGCCCACGAACACCTGGCTCTCGACCTCAGCCGGGACACCGATCCGGACGCGGTACTGGTCCCCGCCACGCACGGCCCGGACGTCGTCGCCGAACTGACCGATCTCCGCGAGGAGTTCGGCCTCGCCCTCGTCATCGAGCTGACCTGCCGGGGCATGGGGCGTGACCCCGGCGCACTGGCCCGCATGTCCGCCGCGTCGGGAGTCGCGGTGGTCGCCGGCACCGGCTGGTACCACGAGCGGTTCCACCCGGCCGAGCTGGCCCGTGCGGGGGTCGAGGAACTCACCGCCGTGCTGGTGGGCGAGATCGACCACGGAATCGGATCCCTCGCCGTCCGGCCCGGAGTCATCGGTGAGGTCGGCAGCCACGGCGCACAACCGGACGAGCCGGAGGCGCGGGTCCTCGTCGCGGCCGCCCGTGCCGCCGTGGCCACGGGGCTGTCGGTGGCCACCCACGCGCGACTGGGCGTGGGCGGCCCGGGCCAGCTCGACCTGCTCGTCGGCGCGGGCCTGCCCGCCCACCGGATCAGCATCGGGCACCAGGACCTGCTCGACGACCCCGCCGTCCACCGCGAGCTGGCCGCGTCCGGCGCCTACGTCGCCTTCGACACCATCGGGAAGCGGGACTACCAGAGCGACGAAACCCGGCTGCGGCTGCTGATCGCCCTGCTGGAGGCCGGGCACGCCGACCGGGTACTGCTCAGCTGCGACATCTCCCGGCACCGCTACCTCCTGCGGGAAGGAGGCCACGGTTACGGACATCTGTTCCGCTCCTTCCTGCCCGGTCTGCGCGCACGGGGCGTCGACGACGAGCTGATCGACCTGATGACCCGCCGCAATCCGCTGCGCTTCCTGACCGGAGCGACGGAGGGAAGGGAAAGCCCCGATCCGACGGATGGCGGGACGTGACCGGCCGGACGGAAGCGCGCGACGCGATGGACGGCAACAACCTGACGCGGGGGATGGACGGAGCTGGGATGCACCGAATCGACGCCGGTCTGCCGCAGACCTTCCCCCTGCCCACGGTGCCGTTGCGGGACGCGACGGCCACGCAGTTCCGGCTGCTGGAGTGCACCGCGCGCCACTTCGAGGGGCAGCAGCTCTTCGCGACCGACTCGGGCGTCGTGCCGGGCCTGGGCCGGCCCCGGACCACGGCGAGGGTGGAAGCCGTCCTCGCCGACTTCTTCTCCTGCGAGGCCGCGGCACTCGTCCAGGGCGCGGGCACCGGCGCCATCCGCGCCGCCCTCACCGCCGCGGTCCGCTCCGGGGATCCCCTGCTCATCCACCGTGCACCGGTCTACCGCAGCACCGAGGTCACGCTGCGCGGGTTGGGCGTGGAGACGGCGGAGGCCGACTTCAACGACCGGCAGGCACTGGACGCGGCCCTCGCCTCGGCGCGCTTCTCCTGGGCGTACGTCCAGCACACGCGTCAGCGGCTGGCCGACTCCTACGATCCGGCCGAGGTGCTGGCCGCCTGCCGGTCGGCGGGCGTGCGGACCATCGTCGACGACAACTACGCGGCGCTGCGGGTTCCCGCCTGCGGTGTCGAACTCGGCGCCGACGCCTCGTGCTTCTCGCTGTTCAAACTGCACGGCCCGGAGGGCGTGGGCGTGGTCCTGGGCGCCCGCGACATCGTCGACCGGGTCCGTGCCGACAACTACTCCGGGGGCGGTCAGGTCCAGGGCCACCAGGCACTCGACGCGCTGCGTGCCCTCACCCACGTGCCCGTGATGTGGTCGGTGCAGTCGCAGGTCACGGCCGATGCCGCGGGGCGGCTGGCCGCGGGGGAGGTGCCGGGTGTCGCCGAGGTCCGCGTCGCCAACGCGCAGGACCGCTGTCTGCTCGTACGTCTGGACCGTCCCGTCGCCCGGCATCTTCCCCCGGTCGCGGCCCGATACGGTGCGGCGCCCTATCCGGTGGGCTCCAACTCCCGCTACGAGGTGGCCCCGCTGTTCTACCGGTTGTCCGGCTCGGTGCTCGACGACGCCCCGGCGCTCGCCGACACCACCGTGCGGATCAACCCCATGCGGGCCGGCGCCGACCTGGTCCTGGACATCCTCCGCCGCTCGCTGACCGACCTGCACCAGGGCAAGGACGACTGATCGTGTTCCTCGACACCGTGCTCACCCGCAACCCCGGGCTCGTCCGCACCGCCGCCGCGCTGCACCACCGGGGCGTGATCCCGCCCGACACCTACGTCATCGACCTCGACGCCGTGGAAGCCAATGCGCGCCTGCTCGCCGCGGAGGCCGAACGGCTGGGCCTGACCCTGTGGTTCGTGGTCAAGCACGTCGGACGCAACCCCGAGCTGATCAAGGCCATCGCCCGGCACATCCCCAAGTACGCGGCCATCGACGCCCCGGAGGCGCGCGTCCTGCACGCGGCCGGAGCAGCGGCCGGGAACGTCGGCCACCTGGTCCAGATCCCGGGCCGCGCCCTGGCCGAGGTCCTCGCGTGGCGCCCGGAAGCCGTCACGGTCTACGACGTGGCCAACGCCCGCGCCGTCTCGACGGCGGCCGAACGGCTCGGCGTCGTCCAGGACGTGCTCGTCCGTCTGGAGGGCTCGCCCGGCGTGGTCCACCCGGGGCAGGAAGGCGGAGTCCCGCTGAGCGGACTGACCGCCTTCGCCGCGGAGGTGGAACGACTGCCCGGCGTGCGGATCGCCGGCGTCACCGCCTTCCCCTGCGTACGGTGCGACCCGGACTCGGGCACTCCGCGGCCCACGCCCAACTTCGGTCTCGCGCTGACCGCCCGTGACATGCTCGCCGCCCGCGGCCACACGCGCCTCAAGCTCAGCGCCCCCAGCGCGACATCGGTGGCCTCCCTGCCGCTGCTCGCGGACCTCGGGGCCACGCACGCGGAACCCGGCCACTGCCTCACCGGCACCACGCCCCTGCACGCGGTGGACCCGCATCAGCCGGAGCAGCCGGCCTACGTCTACGTCAGCGAGGTCGCCCACACCCTCGCCGACGGCCGTCCGGCCCTCCACGGCGGCGGCTTCTACCCCCGGTCCGGTGTCAGGGACGCCCTGCTCCCGCGTACGGGCGTGCGGCTGGGGGTGCAGGCGGCGCCCGCCGAGAACATCGACTACTACCGGACACTCGAGGCACCCAGGGCCCCCCGGGAGGCGCGGCTCGGCGACACCGCCGTCCTCGCCTTCCGTACGCAGATCTTCGTCACACGCAGCCATGTCGCTGTCGTGTCCGGACTGTCCCACGGCGAACCGCGGAGCGTCGGCCTGTACGACGCTCTCGGCCGGGCCGTCTGAGGAGCGCGCTTCGTGACCAGGACCGTCATCGTCGTCGTCGACGGCTTCGGCATCGGTGCCATGCCCGACGCGGGCACCCTGCGCCCGGGCGACCGGGGAGCCGACACCTGCGGGCATGTCCTCGACCACTGTCGGTGGGCGAACGGCCGGCCCCTGCGGCTGCGGGCGTTCGGCGCCCTGGGGCTCGGCCTGATCCATCCGCATCCGGATCTCGCGGACCGCGCCTGTCTGCCGGCGGCCGTGGGCCTCGCCCCCCTCGGCTATCCGGGCGCCGACACCTACGCGGGCCATCAGACCATGATGGGAGCCGACTTCAGCGAGGTGACCGTGGCCCCGCTGAGCGACCATCTCGACGAGGTCGCCGGTGCCCTGCGTGCCGCCGGGCACTCGGTGGAGCCGCTGGACGGCAAGCCGGTGCTGACGGTGGACGGAACGGTCCTCGTCCACGACAACCTGGAGGCCGACCCGGGCGTCAACTGGAACGCCTCGGGGCGCCTGGAGGACACGTCCTTCCACCGGATCGTGGCGATCGCCCGGACGGTCCGGGCGATCGCCCCCGTCGCGCGGGTGATCGCGGTCGGAGGTCACGCGGATGCTCCGCTGGCCTCCTTCGTGCGTTTCGGGGACGGCGGAACCGTCGGGCTCGACACCCCCGCGTCCGGTTTCTACCGCAACGGCGGCCTGGAGGTGCGGCACCTGGGCGCGCCGCTGGACCACACCCGGCAACTGCCGGATGTGGCGGCTCGCGCCGGGATCCCCGTGACGCTGGTCGGCAAGGCCGCGGACATCCTCGCGTGCGAGGCGGCGGTGCGCCGCCCGGGGGTGCGGACCGCCGATGTCCTCGCGCACACCCTGGGCGCCACCCGCGCCGGCAGGGACGCCCTGGTCGTCGCCAACGTCCAGGAGACGGATCTGGCCGGACACCAGCAGGACGCCGCGCGCTACGGCGCCGTCCTGGAACAGGTCGACGCGGGGCTGGGCGAACTCATCGCCCTCCTGGACGCGCCCGGTGACCGCCTCATCGTCACGGGTGACCACGGGAACGACCCCACCATCGGGCACGCCCACCACACGCGGGAATGCGTGCCGGTGCTGATGCACCGGCCGGAGTCCGCCGGTCCGGAGTTCCTGCCCGCAGCGGCCGGCCTCGCCGACGTGGGCGCGACGGCCGCCGCGTCGTTGGGGCTCGACCCGGCCGGGCTGGCGAACGGGTCCGCGCTGTGGCCGAGGGGAGCCGCGGTCGGACGGGCAGTCCCCTTGGAGCCCTCGGAGCGAACGGGACCGACCGCACGGGCGGCGTCCACCGCAACGGCGTGGCCTGCCGGCTCGTAGGTCAGGTCCCGGGGTCGCGCCGGGCAGCGGGTCCGGGCAGGGAAGGGGGCCGGCCGGAGGCCGGCCCCCTTGACGCGGGAGCTGCTGTCACCACCCCCAGTCGCCGTAATCGTCATCGTCGTCGTGGTGGTAGTAGCCGCCGTGGTCACCGTGGTCGTCGTGGTCGCCGTAGCCGCCATGACCGCCGTAGCCGCCGTGGTCGCCGCCGCCGTAGCCGCCGTGGTCGCCGCCGCCATGACCGCCACCGCCGTGACCGCCACCGCCGCCGTGACCGCCACCGCCATGACCGCCACCGCCGCCGTGACCGCCACCGCCGCCGTGATCACTCACGAAGTCGACAGAGGCGATGGAGTGACCGAGCTGGGAGTGAGCGTCCACCGAAGCCGGTGCGGCGGCGGCAGCCGATGCCGCGGCGCCTCCCAGGGCCAGGACGAGTCCCGCAACGGTGGCGAGAGGCCGGGTAAGAGTACGCATGGTGCATCTCCTGGAATGGTGCGAAGCCGGGCTGGTGTCAGCGACACGCGAAACGGGGTCCGATCGGACTCCCGCATGCCCGTTTTATTACTTTCCTTCGCATTCCACGGTGCTCCCGAGGGGAGGGCGGAACAATCAGGCAAGCTGGAAGCCGCCTTACCGGCTAGCTGCCATACCCGCCACGCGCCCCCGCCCCGACGTGCGCTTCCACATCCGGCCGCCCATCGAACTGGCATTCGATGCGAGATCCGGCGGTGGGGCGCTCCGCTGCTCCGGCCGTCCGCCGGTCCGGGACCGATCGGTTCCGGACCGGTCCGGGTCCCCGAGGGGGCTTGCGCAGCAGGCCCTAGGTGTATTGACCTGAAGCGTTGTTCACGCGGCTGATCGGTGGGTGGCCGCCGAGTGCGGTGTGGCAGCGGTGGTGGTTGTAGGTGTGGAGGAAGTCTGCCAGGGCTTCGGTCCGCTCTTGGTTGGTGGTGTAGGGCCGCAGGTAGACCCATTCGTCGAGCAGGGTGCGGTTGAAGCGTTCGACTTTGCCGTCGGTCTGCGGCCGGTAGATGCGGGTGAGCTTGCCGACCGCGCCGAGGTCGGCCAGTGCCTGCCTCCAGGCGAAGCTCTTGCGGCAGGGCCAGGCGTTGTCCGTCAGGAGCCGTTCGATGCGGTCGATGCCGCAGGTGGCGAAGAAGGCTGCGGCCCGGCGGAGGAAGCCGGCGCAGGTAGCGGCCTTCTCGTCCGGGTGGATCTCGCTGTAGGCGAGCCGGCTGTGGTCGTCGACGGCGGAGTGGACGTAGTCGAAGCCGACACTGCTTCGCCGGGCCCGGCCGGCCTGTCGGCCCAGGACTTTGTGGCCGCCGCCGTCGTGGATCCGTCCGAGATTCTTGACGTCGACGTGGAGGAGTTCGCCGGGCCGGTCGCGTGCGTAGCGGCGGATGGGCTGGCCGGTGGGGCGGTCCAGGAAGGCCAGACGGTTCAGGCCGTGCCGGGTGAGGATGCGGTGCCCGGTGGAGGCGGGCAGGCCCAGGATCGGTCCGATGCGTGCCGGGCCCAGCTTGCGGTCCTGTCGCAGCCTGCAGACGCGGGCCTCGGTGGCGGCCGCGGTCCGGTGCGGTGTCCTGCGGGGACGGCTGGACCGGTCGATGAGTCCGCGCTCGCCCTCGGAGCGCCAGCGGCGGATCCACTTGTGGGCTGTGGGACGGGAGATGCCCATCTCTGCGGCGACGTGGACGACGGGACGGCCGGAGCGGACACGCTCGACGAGCAGTCGCCTGCCGTGGACGGTCAGCCGGGCATTACGGTGGGACACGAAGGCCTCCGTGCGGTGAAGATTCGACACCTCCACCACACACGGGGGCCTTCGCCACGATCAAGACCGGCCCGCGTTAACAACGCTCGTGATCAATACACCTAGCGCCGGAGCAGGCCGCGGTGGCGGTCCGGATTGACCACCGTGGACAGGCCGTTGAGCAGGAGGCGGGTGCCGCCGCGGAGGTGGGCGACGTCCTGGCTGCCGTCCCCCGTGGGCACGAGCCAGGTGTACTGCTCGGTCCAGGTGAGGCGGGAGCCGGCGGCCTCGTCGGACAGTTCGACGGTGACGAGGGAGATCCAGCGGCGGCTGCCGTCGACCTCGGCCTCGTAGACGTAGACGATCCGGGTGTCCGGCACGATGTCCAGGAACCGGGAGCGGTAGGCGAGGTGCTGCCGGGTGTCGCCGGAGACGAAGACGTTGCGGGCCCTCTCCCCGCCGCCGACCCGGAAGTCCAGATCGTGCTCGGCGGTGGAGGAGCCGCCGGGGAGGCGGAACCAGCGGCGCCGCAGGGACGGCTCGGCGAAGCCGCGGAAGACCTCGGCCCGCGCCACCGAGAAGTCCAGGTCTACGGAGAACGACCCGTGCAGCGCGGGGATTGTCGGGTCAGCGGCCGGGGCACTGCCCGACTCCACCTGCGTGGGGTGACCTGCGTCCATTGGATCAACCTAGCACGGGCGGGATGCCCGGTCGGGGCGCTGCCGCGCGCCGGTCAGAGCCAGCCGTCCAGTGACTTGAGGAAGCCGTCCAGGTCGTCCCGGTGGATGCAGTGACCGGTGTCCGGGACGTACGTCACCTCGAACCCGCGTCCGCGCAGCCGGTCGGCCAGTTCGTCGGGGACGAGGTGGTGGTCGCCGGCGCCCTGGACGAGCGAGGGCACCTCGGCCCGCGCGGGGATCAGGTCCCGGTCGCTGCGCAGCCACTCGATGGCCCGGACGTCCCAGCGGGCGTACCCGGCCAGCTCCGCCTCGATGTCCTCGGGCAGCCAGCGGGGGCACAGCTGCCGGATGCTCTCGGCGGTGGCCGACTTGGTGGCCTGCGCGAACTCGTGCACTTCGTCGACCGACTTGACGCCGAGCTTCCAGGCCGGGTCGCTGTAGACGACCTTGGCCGGGCGCAGGCCGGGTACGGCGAGGGCGAGCACGGGTGCGCCGAAGGAGTGGGCGAGGGCGAGGTCGACCCCCTCCGGGACGGACTCCACGAGGTCGGCCGCGAGCAGCTCGGGGGTGTACTCGTCGGCGTGCGGGCTGTCACCGTGGCCGCGCAGGTCCGGCATGATCACGCGGTAACCGCGCTCGGCGATGAGCGGCGCCACGCGGCGCCAGGTGGTCGCCGACGACATCACGCCGTGGACGAGCAGCACCGTGCGATCGCCGTCGCCGACCTCGTGCAGTGCGAGCTTCATGATCGGGGTGTCCTTTCGACACGCGGGGTGCGAGCGGGGGTGCGGTCTCGCGGTTGTCAACGAGCGTGGACCAACGGGATGTGGTCGACGAGCGGTTGCCGTCAGGTGGCGGTCGTCGTGACCAGTTCGAGCAGGGCCTTCGCGGCCAGTCGGTACCCCATGGAGCCGAGGCCGACCACCACTCCGGAGGCCAGCGGCGCGATCACGGACTCGTGGCGGAACTGCTCGCGTGCCCACACATTGCTGAGATGCACCTCGATCCAGGGCTGCGGGTACGCGGCGAGCGCGTCGCGCAGGCTCCAGCCGGCGATCATCAGCGCACCGGGGTTGACGATGGCGCCGACGGTGTCGAAGTGGTGCCGGTGGATGTCGCGCACCAGGTCGCCCTCGGAGTCGTGCTGGAGGGAGAGCACCTCCCAGCCCGCGCCGCTCACCTCGGCGGCGACGGCCTTCTCGATGTCGGCGAGGGTGTCGGTGCCGTAGATCTCGGGCTCGCGGCGGCCGAGGATGCCCAGGTTGGGGCCGTTCAGCAGAAGCAGCGTGCTCATGGGGTCACCTCGCTGTTCGGCGAGCCGGGCCGTCCCGACTCGTGCCGGGTGCGGTCCGGGCCGGAGTCGTCGTCCTTCAGGGCGAGTTCGGCCTCGGCGAGTTCCTCGGCGCGGGCCATGGCGACCCGCAGGACGGGCGGCGTCATCAGCGAGGTCACGATCGCGACCAGGATGATGATCGTGTACGCGTCGGTGTCCAGGACGCCGAGACGCAGGCCGGTCATCGCCACGACGACCTCGACCACGCCGCGGCAGTTCATGCCGGCCCCGAGAGCGAGCGCCTCCCAGCGGTTGAGGCGGCTGAACCGGGCGCCGAGGAAGGCGCCGGAGAACTTGCCGATGACGGCGACGGCGAGCACGGCGACGGCCGCGCCGAGGACGTCCGGGTGGCGCAGGCCGGTGAGGTCCATCCGCAGCCCGGCCGTGGCGAAGAACAGCGGGGCCAGGAAGGACAGCACGCTGGTCTTCAGGGGTTCCAGCTTCGCCCGGTCCAGGTCCTTGCTGGTGCCGACCAGCACACCGCAGACGAAGGCGCCGAAGATCGCCTCCAGCTTCATGGCCTGGGTGGCGGCGGCGCTGAACAGGACCATGACCACCACCGTCATGATCGTGGGTGCGGCGCCCTCGGCCCGTCCCGCCCAGCGCAGCGCGGCGCCCACCAGCGGGCGGCCGATCAGCAGGGCGAACAGCACGACACCGACCGGGTAGAGCACCGAGGTCACCACGACGCCCGTGGTGAGTCCGGCCGTGGCCATCGCGGACACCACGGACAGCAGGAACCAGCCGACGATGTCGTCCACCACGCCGGCGGAGAGGATCAGCTGGCCGATGTCCCGGTGCAGCAACTTCATGTCGAGGAGCGTCTTGGCGATCACCGGGATCGCGGTGACGCACATCGCCACGCCGAGGAAGAACGCGAAGACCTTGGAGTCGACGCCGTCCGGCATCAGGACACCGCTGAGCGCGAAACCGGTGCCGATGCCGAGGCCGAGCGGCAGCACGAGTCCGGCGATGCTGACCCGGGCGGCGGTGGTGCCGCGCTTGCGGACGAGGCCGAAGTTCAGCTCGGCGCCGGTGACCCCCACGAGGAGGAGCACGCCGAGCTGCCCGGTCGCGTCGAGCAGGTGCATCTGCTCCGGCTGCTGCGGCAGCAGCCAGCCGGAGAAGTCGGGCAGTGTGTGCTGGAGCACGGACGGGCCGAGCAGCATGCCCGCGCACAGCTCGCCCACGACCGCCGGCATGCGGAAACGCTCGGCGACCCGGCCCAGGACGAGTGCGAAGAGCAGGAGGAAGGAGATCTGGAGGAGGAAGACCAGGAGTGAGTGCGGGGCCATGGTGGGCACCGGATTGGCGAGCGTCACGGGCTCTTCCCTCGTCGGAGAGGTTCGGTGGGGATCAGCGGGTGGTGTCGGCGCCCTGGGCGTGCAGGCTGCGCGCCAGCAGCGCGACTACCTCGGCGCTCCGCTCGACGTGGAAGAAGTGGCCGCCCGGGAAGACGTGCACGTCGGTGGGGCCGGTGGTGTGCTCCTCCCAGGCGTGTGCCTCGTCGAGGGACGTCCGGGGGTCGTCGTCGCCGGTGAGCACGGTCACCGGGCAGTCGAGCAGCCGGCCGGGGTCGTGCCGGTAGTTCTCGATGGCGGTGTAGTCGCTGCGGATCGCCGGCAGGAACATCGCCAGCACCTCCGGGTCCGCCAGGACGGCCTGGTTGGGGCCGCTGAGCGTGCGCAGCTCGGCCAGTACCTCCTGGTCGGTCGCCGCGTGCACGTGCTCGTCGCGGTACCGGGAGGGGGCGCGGCGGCCGGAGGCGAACAGCCGTACCGGCGAGGGCAGTCGGGCCTCCTGCATGCGCAGGGCCACCTCGTAGGCGAGGACGGCGCCCATGCTGTGCCCGAACAGGGCGAGCGGCCGGTCGTCCAGATGGCGCAGGGCCGCGAAGATCTCGTCGGCGTAGTCGGGGATGTTGTCGATGCCGGGTTCGTGCCGGCGCGTCTGCCGGCCCGGGTACTGGACGGCCAGGACCTCCACCGCGGGGCTGAGGGCCGTGGCGACCGGGAAGAAGAAGCTCGCCGAGCCGCCGGCGTGCGGCAGGCAGACGAGCCGTACCGCGCTGTCCGGCGAGGGGCGGAAGACGCTGACCCACTTCTCGAACTGTGCCGTTGCTCCAGGCATGCCGAATGGCTCGCTTTCACGTCGGAAATCAGCGTCTTGTAAGGGACTTCGGCAGATTAGGCCGAGCCGGTCGGGGGCCGGTATCCCTCAACCTGATAGCCCGGGCCGGATTCCCGCCGGAGCCGGTCGCGGGACCCGTACGCTCACCACGAGTCACCCGAGCAGGACCCGTCAGCCAGGCAGCACCGAGGGGGTTCCCATGTCCGATGTGTCACCGAACGGCGTGCCGGCGTCCGGTAGTTCACCGCAGACAGGACCGGAGACGGATGTGCTCGTCGTCGGGTACGGACCCGTCGGCTCGGTGCTGTCCGTGCTGCTGGCCCAGCGCGGCTGGCGGGTGACCGTCCTCGAACGCCGCCGGCGGCCGTACACGCTGCCCCGGGCGACGAGTTTCGACGGGGAGACCGCCCGGCTGCTGGCCGGCACGGGCGTCGGCGGGGGGCTGGCCGGGATCACCGAACCGGGCACCGGCTATCGGTGGCGTACGGCGGACGGTGAGACGCTGCTGGACATCGAGTTCACCACCGAGGGCCCGTACGGCTGGCCGGACGCCAACACGATGCACCAGCCCGCGCTGGAGGAGCTGCTCGCCGCCCGTGCCGCGCGGCTGCCCGGGATCACGGTGCTGCGCGACCGACGGGTCGTGGACGTCACCGACGGCCCGGCGGGGGTGACGGTGACCGCCGAGGACGAGGAGGGCACGGTACAGACGTTCGCGGCGCGGTGGGTGGTCGGCTGCGACGGCGCCAACAGCTTCGTACGGGACCGGATGGGCGTGTCCGTCACCGATCTCGGGTTCTCCTACGAGTGGCTGCTGTGTGACGTGGAGCTGCGCGAGCCGCGGGAGTTCGTGCCGACCAATGTGCAGCTCTGCGATCCGGCCCGGCCCACCACGCTGGTCGGGAGCGGGCCGGGGCACCGGCGCTGGGAGTTCATGCGGCTGCCGGGCGAGCGGGCGGCCGACCTGAACCGGGAGGAGACCGCGTGGCGGCTGCTGGCGCCCTTCGGCGTCACCCCGGACACCGCCCGGCTGCTGCGCAGCACCACGTACATCTTCCAGGCGCGGTGGGCCGACGACTGGCGGGCGGGGCATGTGCTGCTGGCCGGCGACGCGGCCCATCTGATGCCGCCGTTCGCGGGGCAGGGCATGTGCTCGGGCGTACGGGACGTGGTCGGCCTGGCCTGGCGGCTGGACCTGATCCTGCGCGGGGCCGCGCCGGAGTCCCTCCTCGACAGCTACACGGAGGAGCGCCGGGCGCAGGTGCGGGAGTCGATCCTGGCGTCGGTGCAGCTCGGGCGGCTGATCTGTGTGACGGACCCGGCGGCCGCCAAGGAGCGTGACGCGACCGTGCTGGCGAACCGGCGCGGGCGGGGGCCGGGCCGGCCGGATCCGGCGCGGCCGATCACCTGCGGGCTGCTGCACCGGCCGGCCGGTGCCGACGCGGAGACCCGGGTGCCGCCGGCCGGTGAGGTCCTGCCGCACGCCCGGCTGCTGCGGCCGTCCGGCGGGGAGCCGCTGGAGGATCCGGTCACCCGCGGTTTCGTCCTGTTCACCAAGGCCGAGGCGGAGTGGGGCCTGCCCCCGGACCGGCTGTCGTTCCTGCGGGACCTCGGCGCCACGGTGCTCCGTCTGCGCCCGGCCTCGGCGTCGTACGACGGCACGGAGGGCACGGACGGCACGGACGGCACTCAGAGCGCGGTGGACGCGGACGGGGTGCTGCGCGGGTATCTCGACCGGTACGGCGCGACCGCGTTGCTGGTGCGCCCGGACTATCACGTCTTCGGCGCGGCGGCCGATCCGGCCGGGGTGACCGCGCTCGTGGACGATCTGCGCACCCGGCTGACCGCGCCGGCACCGGCCGCCGCGGTCCGCGCCGGCTGAACGGGAGGGCACAGCGCGGCCGCCGGGCGGGGACGGGCCGGGCCTCGGCCCCCTCCCCCGGCCGGATCCGGCATCGGCGAGCCGGACGTCCCCGCCACCCGGGAGGCCCGCCCGAGCGTTCCCGCGACCGCGGCAGGCGGGACACGCGGGGCCGCCCGGCCGCCGGAGCGGACGCGCGCGGGCGTTGCTGCCCGGCACCCGGCGAGCGCCCGTCCGGTCGGGGGGACGGGCGCTCGCCGGGTGCCCGTGCGGGCTGGGGGTCAGAGTTGCCGGGCGAGGAGGAGCGCTCCCCGCAGGGACGACAGGCCGCCCAGGCGGGCCGGGGCGAGGGGCGGGGCGGGGTGGCCGGGGCGGGCGAGGGTCGTCAGGTGGGCGGCCACGGCGTCCAGCAGGCCCGGGACGCCCGCGGCGAAACCCCCGCCGAGCAGCACGCGTTCGGGGTGGAGGAGTTCGCTGACGCCGGCGACGGCCGTCGCGAGGGCGTGGGCCGTCCGGTCCAGTGCGGCGACGGCCCAGGGGAGGTGGTCGCGCAGACCTGCCCGTAGCTCGTCGAAGGTGACGGGGGCGCCGCGCAGGCCGGCGGCGTGGGCGAGGGTGGCCGGGCCGGAGGCGGTCGCCTGGAGGCAGCCGCGCCGGCCGCAGACGCACTCGGGTCCGGCCCGGTCGACCACGAGGTGGCCGATCTCGAAGGAGCCCCGGGCGGGACCGGGGCACAGGGTGCCGTTCAGGACGAACCCGCCGCCCACTCCGGTGCCGACGCCGATGTAGAGCAGGTGGGGGCAGTCCGCGGCGTGCGACTCGGCGAGGGCACCGAGGTCACCGTCGTCCGCCCAGGCGACCGCCGCCCCGGGGAACAGCTCGCGCAGGGCGGGGCCCAGCGCGAGGCCGGTCCAGGCGGGGCGGCTGGGCCAGGCGGTGATCCGTTCGTCGGGACCGACGGTGGCGGGCATGGCCACGCCGACGGCCCGTACGTCCGTGAGCGCGGGGAAGGCTTCCAGGTGTGCGGCGAGGTCGGCGAGGTCGCGGCCGGCGTCCCGGTGCGGACCCCAGGTGAAGGACGACTCCTCGGTCCGGCCGTCCACGGACTCGGCCCGGAAGGCGACCTTGGTGCCACCGACGTCGATGCCGAGACGGCCCGGCGCCGCCACGGCGCCGGGCTGCTGGTCCCGGGGTGCGCGCACGCTCAGTCGCCCGGTACGGCGGGGCACAGCGCGAGCAGGTCGCTGGGCCGGCGCAGGACCGCGTCGGGCTTCGCGGCGAGGAGTTCCTCCTCGTCGGGGCCGACCCACAGGGCGGCGGCGGAGGCGACACCGGCATCGCGTGCGCTGACCAGGTCGGTGGGCGCGTCGCCGATCATGATGGCCTGCTCGGGCGGCACGTCCAGCAGCTCCAGCGCGCGCTGGACGATGTCGGGCGCGGGCTTGGGCCGGGGCACCTCGTCGGAGCCGATGACGTGCGCGAAGAACGGCAGCAGGCCGAGTCCGTCGAGCAGGGAGCGGGCCCGGTCCCCGGCCTTGCCGGTGGCCACGGCCAGCCGCAGGCCGCGCACCCGCAGGGTCAGCAGGAGTTCGAGGACGCCGTCGAAGACCTCGACGCGATGGGCGAGCCGGTAGCTCTCGCGGACGAAGGGCTCCTCCATCTCCGGCGGCAGCCCCATGATCCGCATGATGTCGGGGAAGTAGCGTCCCTGGTGACGCACATACTCCTCGAACGGGGCCGGGCCGTCGCCGACGACCTCCGCGTAGGCGACCGCGAAGGCCTCCCGCATGACCGCGAAGCTGTCGACGATCACCCCGTCCAGGTCGAAGACGACCGCCCGCCGAGGTGTCGTCAGGAGTCCGGCCGGGACGACGGGCCGGTCGGTCGAGTGGACTGTCATGGGGTCCTCATCTACTCGTGGTCTGCTGGTACACGGGCTCGCTCGGCCCGTCGCGGTCGGCGCGCGCGGAGGCGTAGATGCGCTCCATGAGCCGTACGGTGGTCCGGGCCTCGGCGATGGCCCGGCCCCGGCCGGCCGGGTCGGCGAGGAGGGCCGGCACACCGTCCAGCTGTCGCCCGTACTCCGCGCCGACGGGTTCGGCGGGGACCGGCAGCCGGCGGGTGGTGCCCTCGCGGGTGAGGGTCAGGACCGACTCGGGCTGCCGGTTGGGGCTGAAGCCGAAGGTGCAGCGCAGTTCGGCGGTGCCGGCGCTGCCCTCGATCCGGATCAGGGAGAGGTCCCGTGCCTCGTGCGAGGCCCAACTGGCCCGCAGGGAGACGGAGATGCCGTCCTCGCGGAGCAGGAAGCCGCGGGCGGTGTCCTCGACGTCGCCGGTCGGCGCGGCGGCGGCCTCCTCGCGGCGCCAGGCCGCGGACCACTCGCCGGCGTTCAGGAAGTCGTCAGAGGTGGCGCCGATGGCCTGCCGGATCGGGGACGGACCGAGCAGTGCGGTCAGGGTGTCCACGAGATGCCAGCCGAGGTCGACCAGGGCGCCGCCGCCGGCCTCGCTGCGGCGGGTGAACCAGCCGCCGGCCTGCGGCACGCCACGGGCCCGTATCCAGGCCAGGTCGACGTGCCGGACCCTTCCCAGTTCGGGCAGGATCCCGGTCAGTTCGCGGACGTCGGCGCGGTGCCGGGCGGCGCTGCCGGCCAGCAGCACGCCGCCGTCGCGCTCGGCGGCGGCGAGGGTGTCGGCCTCGGCGCCGGACAGGCACACCGGCTTCTCCAGGAAGACGTTCACGCCCCGGCCGAGCAGGCGGGCGGCGACGGTGGTGTGCAGATGGTTGGGTACGGCGACGACGGCGAGGTCGACGGACCGGGCGTCGAGCGCGTCCGGTTCCGCGTGGACGGGTGTCCCCGTCACCGCCCCGACCTCCGCCCGGGCGGCGGGGTCGGGGTCGACGGCGGCGACCAGGTCGAAGTCCGGGTGGGACCGCAGCCGGGGCAGCCACAGCTCCCGCCCCGCCCAGCCGAGCCCCACCACGGCGGCCCGCACGCTCATATGGCGGCCACTGCGTCCGCGACGATCTCGGCCGTGATCTCCAGGTCCTGCTCGCCGGCGAGGAGCACCCGGTGGTGCAGCCAGACGCAGTCGCTGCTGATGGCCTCGGTGTTCGGGCAGCGCTCGGCGATCTGCTCGACGGTCTCGTCGGGGGCGCCGACCTCCCAGAAGGCGTCGGTGCGGTAGATCGCGCGGAACGCGGCGAACGCGGGCAGCCCGGCGTCGACCAGCCGGTCGACCAGGGCGTTGCGGTCCTCCTCGGAGATGCCGGGGACGCGGAACATCGCCATGTAGTGCGTGTTCTGGTCGGCGCGGACGTCGCTGCCCTGCGGCACGACGCCGTCGATGGCGCCGAGCAGCCGGGACAGCAGTGCCCAGCGCTTGTCGCGCAGCTCGGTCTGGGCGGGCAGGCGGCGCAGCTGGGCGCGCAGCACGGCGGCGGAGAACTCGTTGAGCCGCATGTTGGTGCCGGCGACCGCGTGCAGGTAGCGGCGGTCGGTGCGCGGCCGGCCGCAGCTGTGGCGCAGGAACGCCGACTCGTACAGGTCGCTCTCGGGGAAGATGACGGCGCCGCCCTCGCCGGCCGTCATCAGTTTGCCGTTCTGGAAGGAGAACGCGGCGACCGAGCCGAGTTCGCCGACCCGCTTGCCCTGCCAGCGGGCGCCCTGGGCGTGGGCCGCGTCCTGGAGGATCGGTACGCCGGTGTCGGCGGAGAGCTTGCCGAGGGCGTCCATGTCGGCCAGGAGACCGGCCATGTGGACGGGCATGATCGCCCGGGTGCGCGGGGTGACGGCGCTCGCCGCGGCGGCGACGTCGATGTTGTAGGTGTCGGGGTCGACGTCCACGGGGACGGCGACCGCGCCGATGCGCTGGGCGGCCTGTGAGGAGGAGATGAAGGTGAAGGCCGGCACGATGACCTCGCTGCCCGGCCCGACGCCCATGACCTGGAGGGCGAGTTCCAGGGCGTGGGTGCCGTTGGTGACGGCCAGGGCGTGCGGGGCACCGTGGAAGTCGGCGAACTCGCGCTCGAAGGAGTCGACTTCCTCCCCGCCCATGCGCCACCACTGGCCCTGTTCCAGGGCCCGGATCAGTCCGGTCCGCTCGTCGTCGTCGTACTGCGGCCACTTCGGGAATTCCGGTGCCGGTCGCGCGTTCATGGTTCTCCAAATCTCCGTCGGGGACGGGCTGGGCGAGGGTGAGCGGGCGAGGCGAAGGGGGCGACAGAGCCGGTCCGGACGGTTCGCGCAGTGCTGGCCGTCCTCAGACTAGGACGCGGCGTGCCGGCCTCCCATCCCTCGGTCTGGTAGTCGGCCGGTGGCGGTCGGACTAGGGCGCGTGCAGTCCGAAGAACGCACGGTAGGAGTCGATCTGGCCGGTGAGCATGTGGCTTCCGTGGTGCACGTGGAGCCCGTGTGCGGCGGCCTCCCGCAGCAGCCGGGTGTCGCGGGGCTTCATGACGATGTCGGCCACGACGGCGCCGGCCGGCAGGGCGTCGGGCGGGAAGGGCAGGGGGTCGTCCGGGTGCAGGCCGAGCGGGGTGGCGTTGACGGCGATGTCACTGTCGGCCAGGGGCGGCCGGGCGGCGGTGTGGACGCGGCCGGGCCAGTGGGCGGCCAGCCGGTCGACGAGCGTGGTCAGCCGCGCGGTGTGGGGGTCGGTGAGGGTCAGGCGGTCCACTCCGGCGTCGAGCAGGGCCGCCGCGATGGCGCTGCCGGCACCGCCCGCGCCGGCCAGGGCGACCCGGGCGCCCTTCGGCCGGTGGCCGGCCCGCACGAGACCGGCCACGAAGCCGGAGCCGTCGAAGTTCTCGGCGAGCCAGCCGCCGTCGGGCTCGCGCCGGAGTGCGTTGGCGCTGCCGGTGATCTCGACGGTGGTGCTGCGCCGGTCGGCGAGCAGGGCGGCGGCCGTCTTGTGCGGGACGGTGACGAACAGCCCGTCGAGGTTGCCGACCCGCTGGAGTCCCCGGACGACCGTCTCCAGGTCGGCGGGGCGGACGTGGACCGGGACCAGCACGGCGTCGATGCCGAGGCGGGCGAAGAGCGGGTTGAGCAGTCCCGGCGACTGGACCTGCCCGACCGGGTCGCCGAGAACGGCGTACAGCCGGGTGGTCCCGCTGACCAGGGTCTGCTGCGGGGTGCCGGTCGCCGGTGCGGTGGGGGTGGACGGTGACTGTGGGGTGCCGGTCGCCGGTGCGGTGGGGGTGCCGGTGGTGTCGTTCATCGTGGCGCCTCCGTGGTGCGTGTCGTCCCGGCCGCGAACATCTCCGCGACGGTGAAGGCGAGTTCCATGGACTGTTCGGCGTTGAGGCGGGGGTCGCAGGCGGTGCGGTAGCGGGCGGGCAGGTCCGCCTCGGACAGCCCGCGGGCGCCGCCGACGCACTCGGTGACGTCCTCGCCGGTGGCCTCCAGGTGCAGGCCGCCCGGGTGGGTGCCGAGGGCGCGGTGCACCTGGAGGAAGCCGGTGATCTCGTCGAGGATGTGCTCGTAGTGCCGTGTCTTGTAACCGGAAGCGGTGGTGCGGGAGTTGCCGTGCATGGGGTCGCACTGCCAGATCACCTGGCGGCCGGAGGCGGTGACCTTCTCCACGATCGGCGGGAGCACCTCCCGTACCCGGTCGTGCCCCATCCGGCTGATCAGGGTGACCCGGCCCGGCACACCGTGCGGGTCGAGGCGGCGTACGTATTCCACGGCCTGTTCCGGGGTGGTGGCGGGGCCGATCTTCACGCCGATGGGGTTGGCGAGCAGTTCGGCGAAGGCGAGGTGCGCGCCGTCGGGGCGCCGGGTGCGCTCCCCGATCCACAGGAAGTGGGCGAGCCCGCTGGACAGCCGGGGTTCGGGGCCGTCGGTGTCGACCCACAGCAGGGCGCTTTCGTAGTCCAGCAGCAGCGCCTCGTGGCTGGTCCAGATCTCGCCGAGACGGGGGGCGGGGGCGCCGATGCCGGTCATGAAGCGCAGTCCGCGGCCGATCTCGGCGGCCCTGGCCCGGTGCCGGCGGCCGCCGGGGGCGGTGCCCACGAAGTGCCGGTTCTCCTCGTGCAGGGCGTGTGCGTCGGCGAGGTCTTCCTGGGCGAGCCGACGGACGACGGCCATCGCCTCCCGGGCGTGGCCATGGGCCCGGGCCATGCGTTCCGGGTCGGGCGTGCGGGCGGCGTGGGTGGCTTCGCCGGAGTTGATGATGTCGCCCCGGTAGACGGGCAGCCCGTCGCTGTCGACGGGGGCGGAGCGGGGCTTGGCGTACTGTCCGGCGGCGCGTGCCACCGTGACCACGGGCAGACCGGCGGCGTGGGTGAGGACCAGCGCCATCCGGCGGAGCAGCCCGAGGTTGGCCCGCAGGTGCGGCTCGGTGCTGTCGGCGAAGGTCTCCGCGCAGTCGCCGGACTGCAGCAGGAGGGCTTCGCCGCGCGCGACGGCGCCGAGCCGGTCGAGCAGCCGCCGGGTCTCGGCGGGGGTGACGAGGGGTTCGCCGGCGGTCAGCCGGTGGACCACGGCCCGGGCCCGGGCGGGGTCCGGCCAGCCGGGCTGTTGTGCGGCGGGCCTGGCCAGGGCCGCTTCGAGCCGGTCGGCGAGTGTACGCTCGACCGCCCGCCGCCGGATCCGCCCCGGGGTGCCGGGCGGCCACCGTGGTGTGTACGTCATGTCACCGCCGCCTCCGTTCCCGCGGCCCCGGACGGGGCGGGGGCGACGAGCCGGTCGAGGGGGGCGCGCTCCATCCGGGCCAGGGCCTCGGCGACGGCCCGCTCGGGCACGTCGGCGACGAGTTCGGCGCCGGCCGGGCCGTCCAGGACGAAGGTGAGGCCGGAGCGGGCCTTCTTGTCCCGGCGCATCAGGTCGATGAGCGTGCCGGGTTCGGCGTCGTCGGGCAGGGCGGTGGGCAGTCCGTAGGAGGCGACCACCTGCCGGTGTTCGCCGACCCGGTCGGGTGGGATCCGGCCCAGGGTGCCGGCGAGCAGGCCCGCGAAGACGGTGCCGACGGCGACGCCCTCGCCGTGCCGGAGGGCGAAGCCGGTCGCCGTCTCCAGGGCGTGGCCCAGGGTGTGGCCGTAGTTGAGCAGATGCCGCAGGCCGGTGTCGCGTTCGTCGGCGGAGACGATGCCCGCCTTGAGTGTCACACTGGCCGCGATCTGTTCCGCGAGCGGCAGTCCGTGCAGGCCGGGGGCGCCGATGAAGTGGCAGCGGGCGATCTCCCCGAGCCCGTTGAGGAGCTCGCGGGGCGGCAGGGTGGTCAGGTAGTCGGTGTCGCACAGGACGGCGGCGGGCTGCCAGTAGGCGCCCACCAGGTTCTTGCCCTCGGGCAGGTTGACGGCGGTCTTGCCGCCGACGCTGGCGTCGACCTGTGCGAGCAGGGTGGTCGGCAGGTGCACGACGGGCACCCCGCGGTGGTAGAGCGCGGCGGCGAGGCCCACGACGTCGGTGGTGGTGCCGCCGCCGACGGAGACGACGGCGTCGGAGCGGGTCAGCCCGAACCGCACGAACGCGGCGCACAGGGCCTCCACCGTGGCGAGGTTCTTGTCCGGCTCACCGTCCCGGGCGGGCAGCAGCAGTGTCTCCACACCGGTTTCGGGCACCCACTCGTCGGGGCGGGCCGAGACCACCGCGACGCGCCGGGCACCGAGCTTGTCGATGATCCCGGGCAGGGCGGAGCGCACTCCGGGGCCGATGAGCACCTCATAGGACCGGTCGCCGAAGCGCACCGGGACTCTTCTTGTCACTTCCGCTTCACCTGGTTCGCTAGCGCGGACTCGGTCGGTCGCCCGGAGCCCGGCCGGCGGCGGCGCACCGCGCGGCCGGGGCTCCGTGGCGGGCTGGGCCGTTTCTTCCGGATCGGGCCGGCTCCGGGCGACCGCGCCTCCTGGCGTCCGGTGCCTCCGGCTGGATCCGGCAGACGGGCCCCTTGCCCCGGGGGGCTACTGGCCGGCGGTCACCCGGCGGATGCGGGACTCGGCGCGTTCCTTGCGGTCCTGCTCGTCCAGGTGCGGGTAGGACGGGCAGCCGAAGACCCGCTGGAACGGGGCGAAGGTGTCCCATTCGGTCCGCCGGCGCATCTCCTGGGCGACCGCGTTGTGCTCGCTCCAGAAGTCGCCGCCGATCAGCCGGATCAGGTAGCGCTCCAGCGCCTCGCGGTCGGTGGTGCGGCCGGCGTCGGCGGCGACCGCGACCAGCTCACCGTCGTAGAAGGCGTGGATGAGCCGGATGTAGGTGTCGTAGCCGGTCTTGAAGAAGTTGGCGTACTCGTCGATGAGCCGGTCGGCGTCCTGCGGGTTATTCAGGGCCGTGCTCAGGGTCTCGGCGGCGCGGACGGCGGTGGCCGAGGCGACGAGGACGCCGCCGGAGAACATCGGGTCGCCGAAGCAGCCGGCGTCGCCGACCATGAGCCAGCCGGGGCCGGTGACGGTGTCGGTGTGGTAGCAGTAGTCGGTCTCGACCTTGAGGTCCATGGTCGGGCGGGTGCCGGTCAGCCGGGTGGTGATGCGCGGCACCCGGGCGAGGTGCTCCTCGAACACCTTCTCCGGGGTGGAGGCGCGGAACGCGTCGCGGGGCATGACGGTGCCGACGCTGATGACGTCCTTGGACAGCGGGATGGCCCACACCCAGCCGTCGGCGTGCGCGCCGACCTGGATGTCGCCCTCGACGCCGAGGTTGTGCTTCTCGTCCAGGCCCTCGTAGTGCCGGAACACCGCGACCATGCGGAGCTTGTCCAGCGTCTTGCGCAGCCCGAACTTGTTGGCGATGCGCCCGCTGCGGCCGCTGGCGTCGACGACGTACTGGGCGCGGACCTCGTGCTCCTCGCCGTCCTTGGTGTAGCGGACGCCGACCATGCGGTCGCCCTCCATCAGGAGTTCGCCGACAGGGGCGCCGAAGTGGATCTGGGCGCCGGCCTTGCCGGCCTCCTCGACGAGCATGCGGTCGAACTTGGCCCGCTCGACCTGGAAGGCGCGGTCGTAGCGGCCCTCGCCCTGCTTGCTGAAGTCGGCGCGGAAGACCCCGGAGAAGAACTTCGTCTCGGTCGGGTCGATGAACTCGCCGCCGAACTTGGGGACGTAGCCCTTGGTCTCCACCGCCTCCCGGATCCCGATCTGGTCGAACAGGCCCATCATGTACGGCAGCAGTGACTCGCCGATGTGGAAGCGAGGGTTCTCCTCGCGCTCCAGGAGCACCACGGAGTGGCCCCGCCGGGCCAGTACATAGGCGCTCACCGCGCCGGCCGGTCCTCCACCGATGATGACGACGTCGGCCGAGTTGTTAGCCATGGAATGTCCTTTCGTACTGTTGGTGGTGCCGATGGATCGGTTGGTCTGCCGCCGGGTCACGTGAGGTCGCCGGGGCCGAGGTCGCCGCTGATGATCGCGGCGACGAGCCTGTCGTGTTCCTCGTCGTCCACGACGGTGCGGACGCGTTCGCGTCCGTCCCGGACGACCAGGTACCGGCGGCCTTTGAGCACGGCCTGGCCGTTGTCGAACGTCCGGCCGCACAGGGTGCCCTGGCCGTCGTCCTGGGACGCGGTGGCGTGGTGGGCGCGGGCCCGGTCCTCCAGTTCCTTCCAGTCGTGCCACTCGCGGGCCTGGAGCCGGAAGGTGTAGACGGTGCCCCACCGGGTGACGCGCCCGCGCCGTTGCAGGGCGATGGTGCCGTCGTCCTTGCGGACGAGCCGGAACTGGCTGCCGTACTGGGTCTGTACCTCGTCGCCGACGCGGAGGGGTTCGAGGTAGGACGGGCCGGGGTAGCCGACGTCGATGAGCCATTCCTCGCCGTCGAGGACGGCGAGGATGAACATGTGCTCGATCTCGGTGCCGAAGTTCTCCCGGCCCTCGGCGGTGCTGGCGGCCAGCAGGGACACCTCGTAGCCCAGTGCGGACAGGAGCCGGAAGAAGAGCCGGTTGAGCTGGAAGCAGGTGCCGCCCAGGCCCTCCATGACGCCGGTGCGGAACACCTCGTCCTCGTCCACGTCCACGAGGTGGACGCCGTCCTCGAAGCCCTGCCCGGCGACGTTGTACGGCAGGGTCATCAGGTGCTGTTTGTGCAGGGTGCGCAGGGTGTCGAGGTCCGGCCTCGGCGTCTCGCCGGTCCAGCCGATGCGGCGGAGGTAGGCATCCACGTCGAACATGGGGTCATCTGCTCCCTTCGGGTCGGTGCGGTGGGTGGACGCCTCAGACGGAGAGGGCCACGGGCCCGGTCGCGTCCTCGCCGTACATGCGCTCGGTGAGATGGGCGACGATCAGCACGGGGGTCGGATGGTCGAAGACGAGGCCCGCGCCGAGCTTGGTGCCGGTCAGCTCGCTGAGCCGGTTGCGCAGTTCCAGGGCGGTGAGCGAGTCGAAGCCGATCTCGAACAGGCCCTGGTCGGCGTCGATCCGGTGGCCGGCGGTGTAGCCGAGGACGACGGCCACCTGGGTGCGGACCAGTTCCAGCAGGGCCTCGGCCCGCTCCCCCGCCGGCAGCCCGGCCAGCTGTTCGGCCAGCCGGCGCCGCTCGTCCCCGGTGACGGCGGCCCGTGCGGACTGGCGGCCGGCGCGGACGAGCCCGCGCAGCAGCGGCGGCACGGTGGCCCCGGAGGCGGCGTCGGCCCGCAGCCCGCGCAGGTCCAGTTTGGCCGGTACCAGCAGGGTCCGGTCGCTGCCCAGGGCCGCGTCGAACAGCCGGATGCCTTCTTCGGGCGTCATGGAGAGCACGCCGCCGCGGCGGCTGAGCCGGCCGCGGGAGAGTTCGTCGGTGCGGGCCGCCATGCCGGTGGTCTGCTCCCACAGGCCCCAGGCCAGCGACTGCGCCGTGAACCCGGCGGCTCGACGGCGCGCCATCAGCCCGTCCATGCCGGCGTTGGCGGCGCCGTAACTGCCGGTGCCCGCGCCGAGGAAGACCGCGGACACCGAGGAGTAGGTGACGAACGCGTCCAGGTCGGGGACGAGTTCCCGGGTCAGCTCGTCCAGGTGCTGGACGGCCGTCACCTTCGGCGCGAACACCCGGGCGAGGCGCTCGGGTTCCACTTCGCCGACGACGCCCGCGTCGTACAGGCCGGCGGCGTGGACGACGGCGGTCAGCCGGGGCCCGTCCAGTCCCGTCAGCAGCTCCCGCACCGATGCCCGGTCGGTCACGTCGCACGCGGGCACCGCCACCGACAGCGCACCCAGCGCCTCCAGCTCGGCCACCAGCTCCCGCGCCCCGTCGGCCCGCGGACCACGCCGGCTGACGAGCACCAGATGCCGCACCCCGTGCCGCACCACCAGATGCCGCGCCAGCAGCCCCGCCAACGACCCCGTGCCACCGGTGATGAGCACGGTGCCCGCGGGATCCAGCGCCGGCTCCGCCGAACCGGCCGGGACGACCCGCGCCAACCGCGGCACGAACAACGCCCCGCCCCGCACGGCCACCTGCGGCTCACCACTGGCCAGCACCGGGCCGAGCAGCGCCCCGATGTCTTCGGTGTCCGTGCCGGTCTCGGCGTCGGCGTCGGCGTCGATGTCGAGCAGGACGATCTGGTCGGGGTTCTCGGCCTGCGCGGCGCGGATCAGCCCCCAGACGGCCGCGCCGCCCGGGTCGGTGACCGTCTCGTCGCCGCCCGCGGGCACCGCGCCCCGGGTGAGCACGACCAGCCGGGTGTCCTCCAGGCCGCCGCCGGCGAGCCAGGTCTGGACGACCTCCAGGGCGCGGTCCGTCACGGCGAGCGGGGTGTCGTCCGGGCCGGTCGTCCTGGCGTCCAGGACCACCGCTGCGGGCAGCTCGGTGCCGTCCGGGGCGTCCTCGGCGAGCGTCGCCACCTCCTCCGCCGTGGACAGCCGCAGCCAGGTCGGCGTGTCCGGGCTCTCGGGCCGGGGCAGCGGGACCCAGTCGACGCCGAAGAGCATGTCGGGGCCGCCCGTGGCGCGCAGCTGATCCGGTGCGACCGGGCGGAACACCAGCGAGTCCGCGCTGAGGACCGGGCTGCCGGTCTCGTCGGCCGCTTCCAGGGACAGCGCGTCCGGCGCGGGCCGGGCGACCCGGATCCGCAGGGACGCGGCACCGGAGGCGTGCAGGGTGAGCCCGTTCCACGCGAAGGGCAGCATCGTGCGGTGCTCGCCGGTGCTCAGGAACGCCTTGGTGTGCAGGGCGGCGTCGAGGAGCGCGGGATGCAGACCGTACTCCGTGGCGGCCTCGTGCTCCTGTTCCGGGAGGGCGATCTCGGCGAAGAGTTCCTCGCCGCGCCGCCACACCGCGCGCAGGCCGCGGAAGACGGGTCCGTAGCGGTAGTCGTGGTCACGCAGTCCGGCGTAGAAGTCCTCCGGGGTCACCTCGACGCGTTCGGCGCCGGGCGGCGGCCAGGTGGTGAGGTCGGGGTGCGTGACGGCACGGGCGCGGGGGGCCGGGGTGAGGACGCCGGTGGCGTGCCGGGTCCAGCCGTCGGCACCGGCCGCGCCGTCGGGCGTGGAGTGGACGGTGACGGTGCGGGTGCCGTTGTCGTCGGGGCCGCCGACGGCGACCTGGACGCGGACCCCGCCCTGCGCGGGCAGGATCAGCGGGGCCTCGATGACGAGTTCGTCGAGGGTGGAGCAGCCGGCCTCGTCGCCCGCGCGGACGGCGAGTTCCACCAGTCCGGTGCCGGGCAGCAGGACGACGTCGCCGACGGCGTGGTCGGCGAGCCAGGGGTGGGTGCGCAGCGACAGCCGGGACGTGCACAGCACGCCGCCGGTGTCGGGCACCTCGACGACCGCTCCGATGAGCGGGTGGCCGGCGCCGGCCAGGCCCAGCGAGGCGGCGTCGCCCCCGGCGGCCGGGGCGGGCAGCCAGTAGTGCTGGTGGTCGAAGGCGTAGGTGGGCAGGTCGGCGGGGCGGACGGCGGGCGGCAGGACCCCGGTCCAGTCCACCGGGACGCCCTTCACGAACAGTTCGGCCATGGCGGTCAGCAGCCGGCGGGGGCCGCCGTCGTCGCGGCGCAGGGTGCCGGTCACCAGCACGTCGGCGCCGTCGGCGGTCTCGCTGATCGCCGGGGCCAGCACCGGGTGGGCGCCGACCTCCACGAACACGGTGTGCCCGGAGGCCATCAGGTCGGCGACGACGGGCCCGAACCGCACCTGCCGGCGCATGTTGCTGTACCAGTAGTCGGCGTCCAGGGTGCCGGCGCCGGTGACGCGCTCGCCGGTGACGGTGGAGTGGAAGGGGATGACGGGGGCCTGGGTGCGGACGTCGGCGAACGCCTTGGCGAGCGGCTCGCGCACCGCCTCCACGTGCGGGGTGTGGGAGGCGAAGTCGGCCGCGATCCGCCGGGCCCGCACGCCCTGGGCCGACAGTGTCTCGACGACCTCGTCGAGCACGTCGGCGTCGCCGGCCACGACGACCGAGGAGGGGCCGTTGACCGCGGACACGTGGACGCGTCCGGCCCAGCGTCCGACGGCGGCGGCCGCCTCGGTCTCGGGCAGGGCCACGGCGACCATGCCGCCGTGCCCGGACATGCGTTCGGCGATCACCTGGGAGCGCAGGGCCACGAGCCGTGCGGCGTCCTGGAGGGGCAGCGCTCCGGCGACGCACGCGGCGGCGATCTCGCCCTGCGAGTGGCCCACCACCGCGTCCGGTACGACACCGACGGACGCCCACACGGCCGCCAGGCCCACCATCACGGCGAACGAGGCCGGCTGGATGACGTCGGCGCGGTGCAGCAGCTCGTCCGGTGCCTCGCCGCGCAGCACGTCCTCCAGTTTCCAGTCCACCCAGG
The DNA here is from genome assembly GCF_055600785.1 of Streptomyces sp. NPDC038200. Classification (NCBI taxonomy): domain Bacteria; kingdom Bacillati; phylum Actinomycetota; class Actinomycetes; order Kitasatosporales; family Streptomycetaceae; genus Streptomyces; species Streptomyces sp. NPDC038200. Next base: position 4,813 of record NZ_JBVJYH010000016.1, on the reverse strand, counting down.
GCTCCAGCGCGCGGGCGCACTCGGCGATCCGCTCGGCGAACACCGGTGAGCCGTCCAGCAGTTCGCGGCCCATGCCGGCCCACTGGCTGCCCTGGCCGGGGAAGACGAACGCGACCTTGCCGGCGCCGGCCGAGACGGCGGGGCTGCCGGTCACCACGGCGGGACTGTGCTCGCCACGGGCCAGCGCGCCCAGGCCGGCCAGGGCCTCCTCCCGGTCGCCGGCCACCACCACGGCCCGCTCCGGCAGCACGGCCCGCCGGGTCAGCGCCGCCGCGACGCCGACGGGCGCGGCGCCGGTGTCCCCGAGGAACGCGGCGAGCCGGGCGGCCTGCCCGGCGAGCGCGCCGGTGCCGCGGGCCGACACGACCAGCGGCAGCACACCGGCGGGTCGCTCCGTCTCCTCGTCCGGGGCCTCCTGCGGGGTTTCGGGGGCCTCCTCCAGGATGACGTGGGCGTTGGTGCCGCTGAGTCCGAACGAGGACACCGCGGCCCGCCGCGGCCGTCCCGGGTCGGCCCACTCCCGGGCCTCGGTCAGCAGTTCCACCGCGCCGGCCGACCAGTCGACCTGGGCGGAGGGCGCGTCGACGTGCAGCGTGGCGGGCATCTCGCGGTGCCGCAGGGCCTGGACGGCCTTGATCACGCCGGCGACCCCTGCGGCGGCCTGGGCGTGCCCGATGTTCGACTTCAACGAGCCCAGCCACAGCGGCCGTTGCGGATCCCGGTCCTTGCCGTACGTCGCCAGCAGCGCCTGCGCCTCGATCGGGTCGCCGAGAACGGTGCCGGTGCCGTGGCCCTCGACCAGGTCCACGTCGGCGGGGGTCAGTCCGGCGGCGGCGAGCGCCTTGCGGATGACGCGCTGCTGCGAGGGCCCGTTGGGCGCGGTGAGGCCGTTGGAGGCGCCGTCCTGGTTGACGGCGCTGCCGCGGATCACGGCGAGGACGGGGTGCCCCTTGCGCCGCGCCTGCGACAGCCGTTCCAGTACGACCACCCCGGCGCCCTCGGCCCAGCCCGTGCCGTCGGCGGCGTCCGCGTACGACTTGCACCGCCCGTCCGAGGCCAGCGCCCGCTGCCGGGAGAATTCCATGAACATCCCGGGCCCGGCCATCACCGTCGAACCGCCGGCCAGGGCCAGGGAGCACTCACCGCCCCGCAGGGCCTGCGCGGCCAGGTGCAGGGCGACGAGCGAGGAGGAGCAGGCGGTGTCCACGGTGACGGCGGGGCCCTCGAAGCCGAAGACGTACGACACCCGGCCGGACGCCACGCTGGCTCCCGCGCCGGTCAGCGCGAAGCCGCCGACCTCCTCCGGCACGTCGCCGCCGGAGTAGTAGTCGACGCCCATGATGCCGCTGAACACGCCGACGTCGGTGCCCTTGAGCGCGGTCGGGTCGATACCGGCCCGCTCCAGCGCCTCCCAGGAGGTCTCCAGCAGCAGCCGCTGCTGGGGGTCCATGGCCACCGCCTCGCGCGGCGAGATCCCGAAGAACAGCGGATCGAACAGCGGTGCCTCGTGCAGGAATCCGCCCTGGCCGACGTACGAGGTGCCGGCGTGCTCGGGGTCGGCGTCGAAGACCGTGTCGAGGTCCCAGCCGCGGTCGGTGGGGAACCCGGTGACGCCGTCGCGGCCCTCACGGACCAGGCGCCACAGGTCCTCGGGGCCGGCGACCCCGCCGGGCAGCCGGCAGGCCATGCCCACGACGGCGATCGGCTCGTCCGGGTCGTGCGCCACGGCGACCTGCGCGGACGCGGCCGGGGTGACGCCTTCGAACTCCTCGTGCAGATGCCGGGCGAGCGCGAGCGGCGTCGGATAGTCGAAGACGGCGGTGGCGGGCAGGCTCAGGCCGGTGGCCTCGCGCAGGCGGTTGCGCAGCTCGACGGAGGTGAGGGAGTCGAATCCGGCGTCCTTGAAGGCGGTCTCGGCCCTGACCCGGTCCGGTCCGGCGTGTCCGAGGACGTTCGCGACATGGGTGCGGACCAGGTCCAGCAGCAGTGCCTCCCGTTCGGCGGGGGCCAGCCCGGCCAGCCGTCCGGCCAGCCCGGCCCGGCCCTCGCGTCCGCTGCCGCGCGCGGCACGCCGGCCGGCGCGGACGAGCCCGCGCAGCAGCGGCGGCACGGTGGCCCCGGCGGTCGCGTCGGAACGCAGCCCACGCAGGTCGAGTTTCACGGGCACGAGCAGGGTCTGCCCGCTGCCCAGCGCCGCGTCGAACAGTTGCAGGCCCTCCTCGGGCCCGATCGGCAGCACACCGCCCCGCCGGTTCATCCGGCTGCGGGACAGGTCGTCCAGGTCGGCGCCCATGCCGGTGGTCTGCTCCCACAGGCCCCAGGCCAGCGACTGCGCCGGGAACCCGGCGGCCCGACGGCGCGCCATCAGCCCGTCCATGCCGGCGTTGGCGGCGCCGTAACTGCCGGTGCCCGCGCCGAGGAAGACCGCGGACACCGAGGAGTAGGTGACGAACGCGTCCAGGTCGGGGACGAGTTCCCGGGTCAGCTCGTCCAGGTGCTGGACGGCCGTCACCTTCGGCGCGAACACCCGGGCGAGGCGTGCCTCGTCCAGCTCGCCGACCACACCGGCGTCGATGACACCGGCGGCGTGGACGACGGCGGTCAGCCGGGGCCCGTCCAGTCCCGTCAGCAGCTCCCGCACCGACTCCCGGTCGGTCACGTCGCACGCGGGCACCGCCACCGACAGCGCACCCAGCGCCTCCAGCTCGGCCACCAGCTCCCGCGCCCCGTCGGCCCGCGGACCACGCCGGCTGACGAGCACCAGATGCCGCACCCCGTGCCGCACCACCAGATGCCGCGCCAGCAGCCCCGCCAACGACCCCGTACCACCGGTGATGAGCACGGTGCCCGCAGGATCCAGCGCCGGCTCCGCCGAACCGGCCGGGACGACCCGCGCCAACCGCGGCACGAACAACGCCCCGCCCCGCACGGCCACCTGCGGCTCACCACTGGCCAGGACACGCCCCAGCTCCGAACCACCGCCGATACCGGTGCCGTTACCGCTGCCCGTCCCGGCGTCGATGCCTGTGTCGGTGTCGGTGTCGGTGTCGACGAGGACGATCCGGTCCGGGTTCTCCGCCTGCGCGGCCCGCACCAACCCCCACACGGCCGCACCACCCGGATCGGTCACCGCCGCGTCACCCCCGGCCGGCACCGCCCCCCGCGTCACCACGACCAGCCGGCCGTCCTCCGCGTCCTCCTCCGCGAGCCACGCCTGCACGGACCCCAGCACCCGACCCACCAACGCCACCGGCGACTCGTCACCCCCGCCGGAACACGCCTCCACCACCGTCACCGACGGCACCACGACCCCACCGGACACACCAGACACACCAGACACAGCGGGCGCAGCAGACGAGGAAGCCAGCTCGCTCCACTCGACCCGGAACAGCGCGTCGGTTCCGGGCGTACCGGCCGCCGCTTCGAGCTGTTCTCCGGAGACGGCCCGGGAGACCAGCGAGTCGAGCGTCAGGACCGGTTCGCCGGTGTCGTCGACAGCCTCCAGCGACAGGGTGTCCGGGTCGGGCCGCAGCAGCCGTACCCGGATCGACGCGGCACCGGAGGCGTGCAGGGTCAGCCCGTTCCAGGCGAACGGCAGCCGTACCACCGCCTCGTCCTCCGCGTCGGAACCGTCGGTCACCTCGGCGGCCGCGTCCAGGATGCTCGTGTGCAGGGCCGCGTCGAGCAGTGCCGGATGGATGCCGAACCCGGCGGCGTTCTCCTGCTGTTCCTGCGGAACGACGACCTCGGCGAAGAGCTCGCCGTCGCGCCGCCAGACCTTCCGCACGCACTGGAACGCGGGGCCGTACGCGTATCCCGCGCGCGTCAGCTTCTCGTAGCCGTCGGAGATGTCGACCTGCTGGGCGCCGGGTGGCGGCCAGGCGGTGAAGTCGAAGGTGCCGGCGGGGGCTGCGACCGTGCTCAGGGTGCCGCTGGCGTGCCGGGTCCAGGCGTCCGGAGAGCTTTGCCCATCGTCGTCCTGGCGGGTGGAGTACACCTCCACGCTCCGGGATCCGTTCTCGTCCGGCCCGCCGACGGCGACCTGGACGCGCACGGCACCCTGCTCGGGCACGACCAGCGGGGCCTCGATGACGAGTTCGTCCAGCACTCCGCAGCCGACCTCGTCACCGGCCCGGACGGCCAGTTCGACCAGGCCGGTACCGGGGACGAGGACCACTCCTCCGATGGCGTGGTCGGCCAGCCAGGGGTGCGTGCGCAGGGACAGCCGGGAGGTGAAGACCAGTCCGTCCGACTGCGGGAGCTGGACCACCGCACCGAGCAGCGGATGGTCCGCCGCGCTCTGGCCCAGCGCGGTGGCGTCCATGAGGGAGCGCGGGGCCGGGAGCCAGTAGTGCTCGTGATCGAAGGCGTACGTCGGCAGGTCCACGTGGGTCTGGGTGGCACCCTCGGGAAGGATCGCCGCCCAGTCCACCTTGGCGCCGCGTACGAAGAGGCGGGCCACGGCGGCCAGCAGGGTCCGCGTCTCATCGCGATCGTCGCGCAGGGCCGGGACGCTCACCGCGTCCGCGTCTGCCGACTCGGCGATGGCGCCGGTCAGTGCGCCGCCGGGGCCGAGTTCGAGGAATTGGGAGCCGCCGGTGGCGTTGATGCCCTCGGAGAAGCGGACCGGGCGGCGGACGTGGTCCACCCAGTACGACGGATCCGTCAACCGACCCGGCTCGACGAGCTGCCCGGTCACGTTCGACACGACCGGGACGGTCGGCTCGCTCCACGTCAGCCCCGACAACACCTCGGCGAACTCCGCCAGCATCGGCTCCATCAACGCCGAGTGGAACGCATGGGAGACCGTGAG